>DATLDQ010000003.1:0-62321 GCA_035525785.1 Steroidobacteraceae bacterium
CGCGAGGCCGCGGCCGCGTGGTGGGAGTCGTACTGGAAGAACGGCGGCGTCGTGGACTTCACCGGCAGCCGCGACGCGCGCGCGAACGAGCTCGAGCGCCGCATCGTACTCTCGCAGTATCTCAGCGCGCTCAACGGCGCCGGTTACATGCCGCCGCAGGAGGAGGGCCTCTTCTCCAACAGTTGGAACGGCAAGTCGCATCTCGAGATGCACGCGTGGCACTCCGCGCACTTCGCCGCGTGGGGGCGACCCGAACTACTCGAGCGGAGCATGGGCTGGTATCTCGCTCACCTCGACGACGCGAAGAAACGGGCGCGCGCCAACGGCGTGCGCGGCGCGTGGTGGCCGAAGATGGTCGGGCCCGAAGGCCGCGAGAGCCCGAGCACCGTCAACCCCTTCATCATGTGGCAGCAGCCGCACTCCATATATATGGCGGAGCTGCTGTACCGGGCGTGGCCCGGGACGGCGACGTTGCGCAAGTATTCGCCCGTGGTGTTCGCGACCGCGGACTTGCTGGCGAGCTGGGCATTCTACGACGCCAAGGCGCAGCGCTATGTCCTTGGCCCGCCGATGATCCCGGCGCAGGAGAACTTCGCGCCGGCCGACACTTTCAATCCGACGTTCGAGCTCGAGTACTGGCGCTTCGGGCTCGAGACCGCGCAGGCGTGGCGCGAGCGGCTCGGCATGAAGCGTAACCGGGACTGGGATCGCGTCCTTGCCCACCTGTCCAAACTACCGCAGAAGGACGGCCTGTATCTCGCCGCCGAGTCGCAGCCAGACCTGTGGACGCGCGCGGCCTCGCCGGCCTGCAAGGGCAGGGCCGCGCCGGACTGCCCCAACCGCGATCATCCCTCGTTCGTCGCCGCCTACGGCTATCTACCCGGCAAGGACGTCGACCGCGCCGCCATGGGCCGCACGCTCGACGCCGTGCTCGCAGACTGGGACCTGCGCCAGACCTGGGGCTGGGACTGGCCAATGCTCGCCATGACGGCCACCCGGCTCGGCCGCCCGGATCTCGCCGTCGACTTCCTGCTCACGGACCAGAAGAACTTCCAGTTCGGCGTCTCGGGCATGACGCCGCGCGTGCACGTCGTGGCGGACGACGCACCGCATGCCGCGGGCATCGGCGTCGATGGTCCCGGTTACCGGCGCGCGGCCGAGACTTATTTCCCTTCCAATGGCTCGCTGCTGCTGGCCGTGGCGCTCATGGTCGCCGGCGAAGGGGAGGGGCAGCCGAATCCGGGCTTCCCGAAGGATGGCTCCTGGGTGGTCCACAGCGAGGGCATTCGCCCGCTGCCGTAGATTCGCATCGGCCGCTGGCATTCCCGGCCGTCTCGCGACAGAAAGCTCTCTGTGGTCACCGGGAGTCGCTCGTCCTATCTAACAGGCACGGGCAATGGCTATCATCTGGACTTCCCGTCAGAACAACCAATCAGAAGAATCCGGGAGCTGGTTTGAACTACCGCAATATGTCTCGTGCCCTGGCAGGCGTCGCCGCCGTGGGCCTGTCCCTGCTGCTCGGCGCCTGCGGTGGCGGTGGTGGTGGCGGCAGCGGCTCCTCATCGGGCGGCGGTACCGCGCCGGTAGACACCACCCCGAACGCATTCACGTTCACGGCGCAGTCCGGGATGATGCCCGCGGCCGTGGTCACCTCCGATGAGATCACGATCAGCGGCATCAACTCGGGCGCGGCGATCTCCATCACCGGTGGTGAGTACTCCATCGATGGCGGCAATTTCACCGGCGCCGCGGGCACCATCAACAATAACCAGAAGGTGCGCGTCAGGGGCACGGCGCCCAGCCAGTTCTCGACGGGCGGCAGCATCGTCCTCACCGTGGGCGGCGTCACCGCCACCTTCAATGCGACGACCGTGGCCGCGGACACCACGCCGGCGGCGTTCACGTTTGCATACGGCACCAATGCGGTGCGCGATGCCTGGATCAACTCCGGCAGCATCACCATCACCGGCATCAACACCGCGACGCCGGTCAGCATCGCCAACGGCGAGTATTCGATCGCTGGCGGCGCGTTCACCAGCGCCGCGGGCACCATCACCAGCGGCCAGGCCATCGTGGTCCGGGTGCGGGCTGCCACGGACTACTCGCGCATCACGCGCGCGCAGCTCACCGTGGGCGGCGTCACGGCCGCGTTCGAGGCCACGTCCGAGCTGCCGGTCTATCTACCCGACAGCGTGGCGCACGATGGCCAGGACACCATCTACCTGCTGAGCAATGCCAACCGCCTGGTGTTCCGCTGGTCCATTCCCCAGCAAAGATATCTCGACCCGTTGCCGCTCGCGGCGGGCGCGCAAGTGCCTGCGCACATGGTGTATTCGCCGGTCCACGAGAAGCTCTTCCTCGCCTACGACACGGGGGCGATCCGGCAGATCGCCCTCACGGGCAACAACCAGGCGGAAACGGCCTTCGCGTCGGTCGGCGCCGCAGTCAGCAGTCTCGGCGCGGCCGGCAAATTCCTGGTCGCGCAGACCAGCGGGTACAACGGCGGCTACGTGCTCAATGCGAGCGGCGCGGTCGTCGACCAGGGCGGCTATTACTACGGCTATTCGCGTGAGACCGCCTGGGATGCCACGAACTCGCGCCTCTATTACACGCGCGATGGCCTCAGCCCCAACGACCTGCATTACGACGTCATCGACCAGGCCACGGGCGACGTGAGCTCCACGGGCGAGACGCCCTATCACGGCGACTACAACATCCTGCCGCCGATCCGCGTCTCGGCCGGTGGCCAGTACGTGCTGCTCGGCAGCGGCGATATCTATTCGCAGCAGAACCTCGACTGGTCGGGCTCGGTGGCCGGGCAGATCGCCGACGCCCGCTGGTGCGCCAACGGGTCGCTGGTGACGCTTGCCACGAGCGGCAACCAGACCGTGCTGCGCCGGCTGTCAGCGACCAATCTGTCGACGCTCGAGCTGCGCACCTTCACCGGCGAGGCCCTGCGCGTCGTCGGTACGGACACCGCCATGGCGGTGCTGGTGAACGACGCCGGCAACTTGCGCATCTTCAGCTACACGCCCGACGACGACAGCGACGACGACGGCGTGACCAATACGCAGGACGCCTTCCCGCTGGACATCGCCGCCTCGGTGGACACCGACCAGGACGGCTACCCGGACTCCTGGAATACCGGCCGCACCCAGGCGGACAGCACCACCGGCCTCACGGTCGACGCCTTCCCGGCCGACTCGGCCTGCTGGCTGCCGGCGCATGGCAGCGGCGGCGCGTGCAACTACGGCGCCACCATCCCAAACTACACACCGGACCAGGTGGCGCAGAGCGGCGATGTCGTCTATCTACTAAGCTCGGCCAATCGCCGCGTGTACCGCTGGTCGATCAGCGGCAATGCGTACCTGAATCCGTACGTGGTGGGCATGAGCCAGGGCTTCAGCACCGCGGCGCCGACCGTCATGGCGTTCGTGGGCGCGCAGCAGCGCCTGTATCTCGGCTATGCATCCGGCGCGATCCGCTACATTGCCGTGGGCACGGGCCCGGCCGAAGTGCAGTTCGCGAATGCCGCAGCCGGTATCTACGGCATGGCCAGCGCGGGCAACTATCTCGCGGTGCAGACCCTGGGGGGTTACGGCAGCGGCTACCTGTACAGCGCCGCCGGCGTCATCACCGACCAGGGCGGCTACTACTACGGGTATTCGCGCGACGCCGAGTGGGATGCCGTCAACTCGCGCCTCTACTACACGCGCGAAGGCATCAGCCCCAACGACCTGCACTACGACGCCATCGACCAGGCGAACGGCAAGGTCACCGCCACCGCGGAGACGCCGTATCACGGCGACTACAACATCCAGACGCCGATCCGCGTGTCGAACAACGGGCAGTTCATCCTGCTCGCGAGCGGCGACCTGTATCGCCACACCGACCTGCACTGGACCGGCTCGCTGGGCGCGCAGTTCACCGACGCGCGCTGGCTGGCCAATGGCTCGCTTGTCACGGTGACCGCAACCAACAACCAGACCACGCTGCGCCGGCGCAGCGGGGCCAATCTCGGCATCGTGGAGCAACTGGCTTACACCGGCGACGCGCTGCGCGTGGTCGGTTCGGATACGGCCATGGTGGTGGTGCTGCTCAACAATGGCACGGTGCAGTTCCGCGCTTATGCGCCGGACGACGACAGCGACGACGACGGCGTCGAGAATACGGTGGACGCCTTCCCACTGGATCGCGCCGCCTCCGTGGACTCCGATCGTGACGGCTATCCGGATGCCTGGAATGCGGGCCGCGGCGCCGCCGACAGCACCACCGGCCTTGCGCTCGACGCCTTCCCCAGCGACGCCGCATGCTGGCTGTCCTCGCACGGCAGCGGCGGCGTGTGCAACTACGGCGCGACCATCCCTAACTACACGCCGGATCGCATCGAGCAGAATGGCGACGTCATCTACCTGTTGAGCCGGGCCAACCAACGCGTGTACCGCTGGTCGATCAGCGGCAATGCGTACCTGAACCCGTACGTGGTGGGCATCAACCAGGGGCTGAACACCATCGTGCCGACCACGATGACGTTCTCGCCCGCGCACAACCGGCTGTATGTCGGCTACGAGACCGGCGCCATCCGCTACTTCGACGTGGCCGCGGCAGCGCCGGCCGAGACCCCGTTCACCAACGTCGCCCAGTCGGTGAATGGCCTGGCCTCGGTGGGCAACTACGTGCTCGCGCAGGACGACAGCGGCGCCTGGGAGACGCACTACATCATCAACCAGGCGGGTGTCATCACCGACCAGGCTGAGTGGAACTACTACTCGCCCGAATACACCTGGGATCCGGTGAGCTCGCGCGTGTACTTCTATCGTGGCAATTCGAGCCCCAGTGACGTGCACTACGAAGTGATCGACCAGGCGATCGGCCAGATCACCGGTGCGGGCGAGACGCCATACCACGGCGACTATGTCTTTGGCGGCGTCATCCGCCCGTCGAATGACGGGGCGTTCGTGTTGCTCGGCAGCGGCGACATCTATTCGCGCACCGACCTCGCGTGGTCCGGCTCGGTCGGCGGCGCCATTGCCGACGCGCGCTGGCTCGCCAATGGCTCGTTGGTCACGCTCGCCGTCTCCGGCAACCAGACCACCTTGCGCCGGCGCGGCGCTTCGAACCTCGGCTTGCTCGAACAGCGGACCTTCACCGGACAGGCGCTGCGCGTGTTGGGCACCGATGCCGCGATGGTGCTGGTCCTCAGCAACAATGGAACCGTCACTTTCCAGGCCTACGTGCCCAATGACGACAGTGACGGCGACGGCGTGACGAACACTGCCGATGCGTTTCCACTCGATCGCGCGGCCTCGGTGGACTCGGACGGCGATGGTCATCCCAACGCGTGGAACGCCGGCCGCAGCCAGGCGGACAGCACCACCGGCCTCGTGCTCGACGCCTTCCCGAATGACGCCGCCTGCTGGCTGTCTTCGCATGGCATGGGCGGCGTCTGCAACTTCGGCGCCACCATCCCCAACTACGTTCCCGACCAGGTGGCGCAGAGCGGCGACGTCATCTATCTACTGAGCGCCGCCAACCGGCGCGTGTATCGCTGGTCGATCAGCGGCAACGCGTACCTGAATCCCTACGTGGTCGGCATCAACCAGGGCTTCAGCACGGTGGCGCCCACGACCATGACGTTCTCCGAGGCGCATCACCGGCTGTATTTCGGCTACCCGAGCGGCGCCATCCAGTACATCGACGTGAACGCGGCCACGGCCGTCGAGCTGCCATTCACCACGGCGGCGAGCGCGATCGCTTCGCTGGGCACCGCCGGCAACTACGTGATCGCGCAGTCGAACGGCGGCAACATCTACAACACGACCGGCGCCGTCACCGGCTCCGGCGGCTACTACTACGGCTATTCGCGCGAGACCGCCTGGGACCCCGTGACCTCGCGGCTCTACTACACGCGCGATGGCATCAGCCCCAACGACCTGCACTACGACGAGATCAGCCAGTCCACCGGGCAGGTGACGGGCACCAACGAGACGCCGTACCACGGCTCGTACTCGATAACCCCGCCGATCCGCGTGTCCGCGGACGGGCAGCGCATCCTGCTCGGTAGCGGCGACATCTACCGGCCCGCCGACCTCAACTGGATCGGCTCGGTGGGCGCGCAGCTCGTCGACGCGCGCTGGATGGCGAACGGCCAGCTGGTCATGGTCACCACCAACGGCACCCAGACCACGTTGCGGCGGTTGGCGAGCGCCAACCTCGCCGTGCTCGAGCAGCTTACGTACTCCGGCCAGGCGCTGCGCGTGGTCGGTTCGGACGCCGCCATGGTCGTCGTGGTCTCGAGCGGCGGCACCGCGCAATTCCGCGGCTACGTGCCCAATGACGACAGCGACGGTGACGGCGTGACGAACACGGCCGATGCCTTCCCGCTCGACGTCGCGGCATCCGTCGACAGCGACGGCGACGGCTATCCCAACGCGTGGAATGCCGGGCGCAGCCAGGCGGACAGCACCACCGGGCTCACGCTCGACTCGTTCCCCAACGACGCGGCCTGCTGGCTGCCGGCGCACGGCAGCGGCGGCGTGTGCAACTACGGCGCCACCATCCCCGCCTACCTGCCGGACCAGGTGGCCCAGAACGGCGACGTCATCTACCTGCTGAGCTCGGCCAATCGCCGCGTGTACCGCTGGTCGATCAGTGGCAGTGCCTATCTCAATCCGTATGTCGTCGGCGTGAACCAGGGTCTGACCACGCTGGCGCCCACGCAGATGACGTTCTCGGCGGCGCACAACCGCCTGTATCTCGGCTACGAGAACGGCAACATCCGCTACATCAACGTGGGCGCGGCCACGCCCGCCGAGACCGCGTTCACCAGCGTGGCGCTGCCGGTGCACGGCCTCGCGGCCGTGGGCAATTTCCTGCTGGCGCAGGACGACAGCGGCGCCTGGGAGACGCACTACATCATCAACCAGGCGGGTGTGATCACCGACCAGGAAGAGTGGAACTACTACTCGCCCGAGTACGCATGGGACCCGGTGAACTCGCGCGTGTATTTCTTCCGCGCCAACTCGAGCCCCGGTGATCTGCACTACGAGGTGATCGACCAGACCTCCGGACAAATCACCGGGCTCGGCGAGACGCCGTATCACGGCGACCACTCGTTCGGCGGCGTGATCCGCGTATCCACCAGCGGCCAGTACGTGATGGTGGGAACCGGTGACGTCTACCAGCACCCGAGCCTTACGTGGAGCGGTTCGCTGGGCGGCTCGGTGGCCGACGGCCGCTGGCTGGCCAACGGCACGCTGGTGACGCTCAGCACGTCGAGCAACCAGACCGTGCTGCGCCGCCGGAGCGCTGCGAGCCTGACCACCATCGAGCAGCTCACGTTCACGGGCCTGCCGTTGCGCGTCGTCGGCAGCGATGCCGCGATGACCCTGCTGGTGAACGTCGGTGGCACCGTGCAGTTCCGCAGCTACGTACCCAACGACGACAGCGACGGCGACGGCGTGTCGAACACCGCCGATGCCTTCCCGCTCGATGCCGCGGCCTCGGTGGACACGGACCGCGACGGCTACCCCGACGCCTGGAACGCCGGGCGCGGCCAGGCGGACAGCACCACGGGTCTCGTGCTCGACGCCTTCCCGAACGACGCCGCCTGCTGGCTGGCCTCGCATGGCTCGGGCGGCGTGTGCAACAACGGCGCCACCATCCCTAACTACACGCCGGACCAGGTGGTCAACAACGGGGATGTCGTCTACCTGCTGAGCAGCGCGAACCGGCGCGTCTATCGCTGGTCCATGGCCACCGCCGCGTACCTCAATCCGTACGTGGTCGGCATCAACCAGGGCTTCTCCACCATCTCGCCGACGCGCATGGCGTACTCGGTGGCGCAGCACCGGCTGTACCTCGGTTACGAGAATGGCGCCATCCAGTACATCGACGTGAACGCGGGCTCGCCCGTGGAAGTGCCATTCGCCACCGCGGCGGCGGCGATCTTCGGACTCAACAGCGCCGGCAACTTCCTCGCCGTGCAGAGCCAGGGTGGCTACGGCAGCGGCGCGATCTACAACTCGGCCGGCGGGATCACCGCGCAGGGCGGCTACTACTACGGCTACTCGCGCGAGGCGACGTTCGATCCGGTGACCTCACGCCTGTACTACATGCGCGATGGCATCAGCCCGAACGACCTGCACTTCGACGAGATCAACCAGACCACCGGGTTGATTCCCGCGACGGGCGAGACGCCGTACCACGGCACGTACAGCATCGCGCCGCCGATCCGCGTGTCTACCGATGGCCAGTACGTGCTGCTCGGCAGCGGCGATCTCTACGACCGCAACGGCCTCACGTGGGCGGCCTCGCTGGGCAAGTCGATCTCCGATGCGCACTGGACCGGCAACGTGCTCGTGGACGTGGACACCACCGACAAGGTGGAGATCCGCGACGCCACGACGCGCGCCGTGCTGCAGTCGTACCAGTACACCGGCACGCCGATCCGCGTGCTGTTCGGTGCCACCGAGGCCTACCTGGTGCACCTGCTGAACGGCACCGTGTCGTTCATCCGGCTGCCGTTCTACGACAACGATGCTGACACCATCCCGCGTTGGTGGGAGCAGCGTTACGGCCTGAGCGACAGCAACGTGGGCGACGCGGCGCTGGACCCGGACACGGATGGCCTCAACAATGTCGCCGAGTACGCCAACCACACCGATCCGCAGGTGGCCGATACCGACGGAGACGGGCTCGGCGATTTCGCCGAAGCGATCACCTACTTGACCAATCCGACGCGCGCGGACACGGACGGCGATGGCTTGAGCGACGCCGCCGAGATCAACACGCATCATTCGAATCCGCGCGACACGGATTCGGACGATGACGGCTACTCGGATCTCGTCGAGGTGCTGTATGGCGGTGATCCGAACGACGTCTCCGAGCTGCCGGACCCGTTGACCAGCTACACGCAGACCTTCGAAGGCACGCCGAACCTCAATGGTTGGGCGATGCCGTCGGGCACCGTGCCCTGGGCCCTGGACGGCGCGCTGGCCCGTTCGGGAAGCAACAGCTACAAGTCGGGTGCGATCGCCAACTCGCAGTTCAGCGCGACGCGCTTCCGCGGCTTCTTCGCCGCCGGCCAGCTGAGCTTCTGGGCCCGCTGGGATGCGGGCTCATGCTGCAACCGTCTCATCGTTTCGATCGACGGCGCGCAGGTGCTCAATGCCTACACGGGTAACACCTGGAGCCAGTACACCTTCCCGCTCGTGCTGGGCGTGCACGACATCGAGTGGCGCTTCGAACGCGACTATTACGGTGGCACGTCCAACGATTCCGCGCGCATCGACGACGTGGTATTCACCGGGCAATGAGCAAGGGCGTCGTCGTCAGCGTGGTTGCGGCCGCCGCCGTGTTCGGTGGCGTCTGGTACTTCGCCGCTCGTTCGGATGCGCCGGAGCCCACGCAGTCCGGCGCGCATGGCGTCGCGCAGTCCGGCGCGCAGCCAGTTGCCGAGGACAGGGCTGCAGGTCCCGCGCGTGCGGGTGCCACGCCCGCCGACATCGGCCCCACGGATTCGAAAGGGCGCCCCGTGCCCGCCGATCCACGCCTTCTCGCGCTCATGGTCACGCCGGATGACGCGCTCATCGACTACGTGAAAGGTCCCGACGGCCGCGTGATCCGGGAACTGGACAACGACCCGAACAGCCCGCGCTATCGCAAGCCGGTGCGCGAGTACATCTACGCGGGCGCCAACGTGGCCGGGCTGACCACGTACCGGAACGTGGGCGGGCAGGTGGAGGTGGTGCGCGTGCTGGTGTCGTACAAGCCGGACGGCGGCATCGACCAGTACCGGGAATCGGTCGCGCACCAGCCGAATTAGACGCGCGCCCCCGGTTGGCGCCATCATCGCGCCATGACCCTGACCGAGCTCCGCTACATCGTCGCGCTGGCCCAGGAGCAGCATTTCGGCCGGGCCGCCGAACGCTGCCACGTGAGCCAGCCGACCTTGTCGATCGCCGTGAAGAAGCTCGAGGAGGAGCTGGGGGTGCTGTTCGAGCGCGGCAAGACGCGCATCCTGCCGACGCCGCTGGGCGGGAAGATCGTCTCGATGGCGGCCAAGGTGCTGGAGCAGGCCGCGGCCATCAAGGACGTGGCCGAGGCCGACAAGGAGCAGCTCGAGGGACCGATCTCGCTCGGCACGCTGCCGACCATCGGACCCTATCTACTGCCGCAGTTCATCCCGCTGCTGCAGGAGACCAGCGACAAGCTCTCGCTGTACGTGGAAGAGGGCAATATCGGCGAGCTCGCCGGCAAGCTGCGCAACGGCGACCTCGATGCCATCCTGGTCACCGCGCCGTTCACCGAGTCCGACGTGGTGGTGCAACCGCTGTTCGACGAGCCCTTCGTGCTGCTGCTGCCGCCGGACCATCGCCTCGCGAGCCGCGTGCGCATCGACCCGAAGGACCTGCGTCCCGACGAGCTGCTGTTGTTAGGCGAGGGGGACAGCCTGCGCGAGCAGATCCTCGCGGCGTTCCCGCATCTCGACCCGCAGAAGGAATCCGGCGCCGGAGTGCGCACCTTCACGCACGGCGCCACGCTCGAGACGCTGCGCCACATGGTGGCTTCGCATCTCGGCATCACCATCCTGCCGCAGACCGCGGCCGAGGCGCCGTTGTACGCGCCGAACCTGCTGGTCACCCGTCCGTTTATCGAGCCTGCGCCCAAGCGCTCACTGGCGCTGGCGTGGCGCGTCAGTTTTCCGAGACATAAGGCGATCGACCTGCTGCGCAAGGCCATACAGGCGAGCAGTTCCGCCTACTGGAACTACAATACGGCCAAGTCCCAGGAAGCCCCTGGTGTGATGGTGGAAAACCGGAACTGGTGATGCGGCACATCCAGAAGTTCGTGATCGTCGGCGGTGGCACCTCCGGGTGGCTGGCCGCCTCGATGCTGTGCCAGCACCTGAACCGCGAGCTCGTCGAGATCGAGCTCATCGAGTCGGATGAGCTCGGCACCATCGGCGTCGGCGAGTCGACCGTGCCGCCCTTCGTGGGGCTCATCCAGCGTCTCGGCATCGACGAGACCGAGTTCCTGCACGCCGTCGATGGTACGTACAAGCTCGGCATCAAGTTCGACGGCTGGCACGAGCGCAGCGACTCGTACTTCCACCCGTTCGGCGTCATCGGCAAACCCATCGGCAACCACGATTTCTACCAGTGCTGGCTGAAAGCGCGCTCGCAGGGCGACACGTCGAACCTGCAGGACTTCTCGCCGTGCAACGTCATGGCCGAGCAGGGCCGCTTCTTCCATCCCGCGAAGGCGCGCAACACGCCCATCGGCGGCGCCAACTACGCGCTGCACGTGGACGCGCTGCTGGTGGCGAAATACCTGCGCAGATACTCCGAGGAGCGCGGTCTCAAGCGTACCGAGGGCAAGGTGGTGCAGGTCGACCGCCGCGCGAACGGCTTCGTCGAGAGCGTGACGCTCGAGAACGGCCGCCGCGTCGACGCCGACTTCTTCATCGACTGCACCGGCTTCAAGGCCCTGCTCATCGGCAAGACGCTGGGCGTCGAGAGCATCGACTGGTCGCACTATCTACCTTGCGATCGCGCCGTGGTCTGCAAGACCACGAACAAAGGTGCGTTGACGCCGTACACGCGCGCCACCGCGCAGGCGGCGGGCTGGAGCTGGCGCATCCCGCTGCAGCACCGCGTGGGCAACGGCTACGTCTATTCGAGCCAGTTCGCCACGGATGCGGCGGCGCGCGCGACACTGTTGCGCGTGATCGACGCGCCCGCGATCGACGAGCCACGCATCATCCCGTACTCCACCGGCCATCGGCGCGAGTTCTGGAAGCTCAATGTGCTGTCGCTGGGCCTCGCGTCCGGGTTCATCGAGCCGCTCGAGGCGACCAGCATCCACCTCATTGCGCGCGGCATGGATTTCTTCCTGCGCTATTTCCCGGACAGGGATTGCGAACAGGCGCTGGTGCGCGAGTACAACAGGCGCATGATCGCGGACTTCGAGGAGGTGCGCGATTTCATCGTGCTGCACTATGCCGCCACCGCCCGCGACGACACGCCGTTCTGGCAATGGTGCAAGAACATCCCGCAACCTGACTCACTGCGCGAGCGCATCGAGCTCTTCAAGGCGCACGGCGCGATGCGCGAAGGCGTGGACGAGCTGTTTCGCGCGTCGAGCTGGCAGTCGGTGTTCGAGGGCATGGGCATCCGGCCCGCGAGCCCGAGCCCGCGCGTCGACAACCTCGATTACGCCACCATCGAGCAGACCTTGCGCAATGCCAAGGCGGCGATCGCCGGCATGGTGCAGCACCTGCCGACGCACGAGCAGTTCCTGGACGGTGTCAGGTAGGCGAATCGCGGCACCGCTACCTCGGCTCGAAGTACGCGCTGTTCACGATGCCCTCGTCGTTCAAGCCGATGTCGAAGCGCAGCTTGCCCTTGGCGAACTCAGCCAGGTATTCATCGGCGCCGCTTTCGGTCACGCGCTTGAACGTCAGCGTCTTGATCTCGCCCAGGTTGGTGAAGATCTCTTTCAGCCCCTTGAGCTGCTGACGCGTGAGATCGGCGAGCTGCGGACTCATCATGGCGTAGTCCGGTTTGCCGCTGGCGACGCTCGCGACCAGCTGGCGGAGCGCGGCATCGCCCCGCGGATCCGGCTTCTGCTCCTTGATCCGCCGCGCCTGGCGTTCCGCGGATGCCAGCACCTGCTTCGCGCGGACAGCGTCCACGCGCGTACCGGTGCGTTCGAATCCATTGATGCTGTGCTTGACCATGGTGACGGCACCGCTGGCGTCCGCGGTGAAGCTCGCCACCACGTTCGCATCGCGTGCGAACAGTTCGTTGTCCGACGACGGAAACAGCGCCACCGGCTGGTTACCAAGGACATTGCCGACCAGCCGGCCTTCTTCGCGGCGAACCAGGTACATGTTCTGATCGTTGAGCTGGTACACACCGATCAGGCGGTCCAGCGCCTCGGGCTTGACGTCCGCGAGCGTACGTTCGCCCGGGCCGAAATCCGGCCAGCCGTACTCGCGCGCGAGCGTGCGCAAGACCTCGTACATGAGTCCGCCGCCATTGTCGCCGTTGCTCATGATCACGGCGCCTTCGCCGTCTTCATACATGACCAGCACGCAGCGATAGCCATCGTTGCCGCCATTGTGCGTGTAGTACTTGCGCGCGGTGCTGCCGCCCACCACGGGCCCGAGAGCGTGGTCGCCTAACTGCTTGGTGAGCATCAGGCGAGCGGTGGCGGCCGTGATCACCTTCGACTTGCCGGCGAGCGCCTCACGGACGCCCAGCGCGTACCGAGCGAGATCCGAAGGCGTGGTCCACAGACCCGCCGCCGCCAGTTCCGGATACACATGCGGGCCGCCCGTCACCGGCGTGCCATCGCCGCGATAGGGCTGCGCCACTTCCCCCGCGCGTGATGCGGGCAGGGGCTGCTCGTAGGTGCTGCGAGACATGCCCAGCGGCGCGAGAACGGTGTCGCGCATGAGCTTGGGAATCTCCTGCCCGGTCACGTCGTGCACGAGCAGCTGCGCCAGCGTGTATCCGCCACCCGAGTAGCGATACAGAGAGCCCGGGATGACATCGACGCGGATCGCGGGATTGTTGGCCGGAGTCGCGCCGTCGAGGATCTGTTTGTTGGTGGGAACCTTGGCGCCAGCTTCGTAACCCGGGAAACCGTGCACCGTGAGCCCGGCGGTATGCGACAGCACACGGCGCAGCGTCACTTTCTGCTCGCTCGTGAATTCGTTGTCCGGGAGCTTCCAGGACTTCAGGTAATCGTTGACGTTGGCGTCGAGATTCAACTTGCCGGCCTCCACCTGGCGCATGACCGCCAGCGCGAACACGGGCTTGCTGATGGACGCGGCCTGGAACAGCGTGTCCGGCGTGACGGTCGGGCCGCCGATGCTCACGACGCCGAAGCCCCGCGCCCATTCGATACGGCCTTCATGGATCACGGCGACGCTGACTCCGGGAACGTGGAGCTCGGCCATGCGATCGGCCAGCGGCGTGGTCGTGGGCGCCTCGCCCTTCACCAGCACCGGCGGCAGGATCTGCTGGACCCGGCGGATGCGCTCCTCGTTTTCCGCCGGGGTGGCCGCGAGCGCCTGCCCGGCGAGAAGCGCCGCGCACACCATATATATGTATCGCTTCATGACACCTTCCTCCCTGCCACCGAAACTAGCACGCGCATGAGCGCTAACTACGCTTGGCCATGGTTTTATTGACAGCGACGCAGCGCTGATTCGGCATTTATGACGCGCCAGCGCGGATTTGGTCTGCAAACTCGCAAGGAGGTTCCCATGCCAAGGATGCGTGACGGCTGGCCGCGATACTGATCTGATGGTGCCGCTCTGATATCTTCGCCCCCTCGAAGGGGGTTCACGATGGAAAACGCGGAAGCCGCACGCCTTGCAAATATGGAAGGGTCGGTCAACAAGGTCGTCATTGCCGGCGGCGGGACGGCGGGGTGGATGGCGGCGATCACGCTGTCGACGCATTTCGGCAAGTTGCTCGACATCACGCTGGTCGAATCGGAGGAGATCGGCACGATCGGCGTGGGCGAGTCCACGGTGCCACCCATCGTCGCTTTCCACCAGTTGTTAGGCATCGACGAAAAGGATTTCATGACCCAGTGCGCCGCCACGTTCAAGGTGGGCATCTGGTTCGAGAACTGGGCGCGCATCGGCGACCAGTACATCCATCCCTTTGGCCGCCATGGCCAGGCCACGTGGATGGCCGAGTTCCACAACTTCTGGCTGCACAGCGTCGCGCAGGGCTCGAAGGTGAACATCGGCGAGTACTGCTACGAATGGCTGGCGGCGATGAAGGGCCGCTTCGCGCTGCGCGAGAACCCGCGCATCAACTACGCCTATCACTTCGACGCCGCGCTGTACGCGCGTTACCTGCGCAAGCTCGCGGAAGCCAAGGGCGTGAAGCGCATCGAAGGCAAGATCAAGCAGGTGCGCACCAACGCGCGGACCGAGTACGTCGAGTCGCTCGAGCTGCACGACGGCAGGGTGATCGGTGGCGACTTCTTCATCGACTGCACCGGCTTCCGCGGACTTCTCATCGAAGGGGCGCTGCACACGGGTTTCGAAGACTGGGCACACTGGCTGCCCTGCGATTCCGCCGTGGCTTTGCAGACACGCGTGGACGCGCCGGCGCAACCCGTGACCGCCTGTTACGCGCACGAAGCGGGCTGGCGCTGGAACATCCCGGTGCAGCATCGTACCGGCAACGGCGTGGTGTACTGCAGCCGCTACATGTCGGACGACGAAGCCCGCGCCAAACTGATCGCGGACTCGGGCGGTACTCCGGTCAAAGACCCCTGGTTCGTGCGCATCAAGGCCGGACGCCGCCGCAAGGCCTGGAACCGCAACGTCGTGGCGTTCGGCCTCGCGGCCGGGTTCGTCGAGCCGCTGGAGTCCACCAGCATCCACACCATCATGACCGCGGCCGTGCGCCTGGCGCATTTCTTCCCGTTCACCGGCATGAAGCAGCCGATGATCGACCGCTACAACGAGCTCACGCGCTACGAGCTCGAGCGCATCCGCGACTTCGTGTGCATGCACTATCACTACACCGAGCGCGAGGACACCGCGTTCTGGCGGCACTGCAAGAACATGGAGGTGCCTGACACGCTGCGCGACCGCGTCGAGCTATTCCGGCAGGGCGGCTACATCTACAAGTACGACGGCGAGCTCATGACCGTCGATTCGTGGATCTCGGTGATGCTCGGCCAGCGCATCCAGCCCGAGAGCTACCACCATTACGCGCGCGTCAACGACAAGGAGCTCAAGGAGTTCATGTCGAAGCACCGCGCGCAGGTGGCGCAGGTGGTGAACGCGTTGCCGACGCATGCGGATTTCGTGAAGCAGTATTGCGGCGCCAGTGAATCGGCGTGGGGATGACCCTGGTGACGGGTGGGGAAAACATCCCCGCCTTCCCCACCTGACTCCATGATCTTTTTCCTCCAGATGTTCGTGATCCTCGCGGCCTGCCGTGCGTTCGGCTGGCTGGTGAGGCGCTTTCTGCGCCAGCCGCAGGTGATCGGCGAGATGATCGCGGGCGTGGTGCTCGGGCCCAGTCTGCTGGGTGCGCTGTTGCCCGCGGCGCAGGCGTACCTGTTTCCGCCCGAGTCGAAGCCGGTGCTGCAGGTCGTCGCGCAGATCGGCATCGCGCTCTACATGTTCCTGGTGGGCATGGACTTCCGGCGCGAAGAATTCCGCGCCAACGCCTCGGGAGCCCTGGCGATCTCGGTTTCCGGCATCGCCGTGCCGTTCATGGTCGCGATCTTCGCGACACCGCTGCTGCTCGACGTGCCGGGTTTGTTCGTCGCCGGCGTTTCGGTCAGGGATGCGACGATGTTCCTCGGCGCGGCTATCGCGATCACCGCATTCCCGGTGCTCGCGCGCATCATCAATGACCGCAACCTGGCCGGCACGCTGATCGCCACGCAGTCGCTCTCGGCCGCCGCGATCGGCGACGCCGTGGCCTGGTGCGTGGTCGCATTGGTGCTCGCGAGCGTCGGCGCGAGCCACGGCTTTCCAGTGAGGATCTTCGCGGGCGGCCTCGTGTTCGTCGGCTTCCTCGTGCTCGTCGCACCGCGCCTCGTGAAGCCGCTGGGCCACATGGCCGAACGCGAGCACGACGCTGGCCAGCCGCTCAGCCCGACCGTGCTCGCCACCGCATTGCTCCTGTGCACGCTTTCGGCCTGGCTGTCGGAGTTCATCGGGCTGCACGCCGTGTTCGGCGCATTCCTCATCGGCACCGCCATGCCGCGCGGGGTGTTCGCGAAGCGGCTGCGCGAATTGCTCGAGCCTTTCACGCTCGTGTTCCTGCTGCCCGTGTTCTTCACGTATTCGGGATTGAACACGCGGCTCAGCATGGTGAACAGCGCAGAGCTCCTGTGGATCGCAGCTGCCATCCTCGCCGCGTCGATCTTCGCGAAGTTCGTCGCGTGCTGGGTTGCGGCGCTCGCGACGGGGCAACCCAATCGCCGCGCGATGGGCATCGGTGCGTTGATGAACGCGCGCGGCCTCACAGAGCTCATCATCGTCAATATCGGTCTGCAGGCCGGCATCATCGGGCCCGCGTTGTTTTCGATTCTCGTGCTCATGGCCATCGTCACCACATTGATGGCTTCCCCGCTGTTCGAGGTCGTGTATGGCCGGCAGGCGCGCGCGAAAGGCGAAATCCCGCCGCTGCAATGACCCTGCGGCGCCCACTCCGCGCACTGCGCTTCGAAACTCGATCAGCGATCCTGCTGCCGATGCTCTTCACTTATTCGGACTCAACGAGCCCGGCGCTGTGCAGGTGCCGGCCGATCTCGGCCATAGAGAGATTCAATCATCGCGCGGCTGACGCAGACATCGTGTCACCTATATCTTGCGCGCCCTCGAAGCGGTGCCGGGTGAGGGTTCTCGAGGTCGGCAGACGTCCCCCCGTTGAAGCCACGCGATCCTTTCGCGCCACGAAAACCCTCACCCGGCACCGCTTGTAATTTCTTCGTCCGCCTCGCCCTAGGGCTTTCGCCAGATCCACGGCGCGCCGCCGCAATCAATCGCGGCGTTGTGATAGCGGTCACTCATGGATCGAATCCAGTCGCCGATAAATGGCGCATGACGACAATATTTCGAGAGAGGCCGTCGCTGATGCGACCGAGCCTCCGGCAGGGGACGTGTGCGGCCGTCATTTCCACGCTCGCGATCCTTTTCAGCGCAATTCCGCGGGCGCAGGCCCAGGACATGGGCGCGGATCGCTTCACGTTTCGCGGCTTCGGCAGCGTGGGCGCGACCACGCATGACACCGACGGCATCGAGTATCGCCGCAACACTGGCCAGGGCAGCGGCGCCAGGTCTGGCGAAGTGGATTTCGCCACAGACTCACTCCTGGGGTTGCAGGTCGACGCGCGCCTGAGCTCGAAGCTCGACGTCGTCGTGCAGGGCGTCACGCGCCAACGCGCGGACGACAGCTGGAGGCCCCGCTTCTCGCAAGCGTACCTGCGTTTCTCGCCAGGCGACTCGCTGGTGCTGCGCGCGGGCCGCATCGGCTACGACATCTATCTACTGGCCGAGTCGCGCCAGGTGGGCTATTCGTACCTGCCGGTGCGGCCGTCGCCGGAGTTCTACGGGCAGATCACCAACGACGACATCGACGGTCTCGACGTCGCCTGGACGCGCCGCATCGGCCGCGGCCTGGTCAAGGCGCGCGTATTCGGCGGCGATGGTTCCGGAGAGCTGGCCTTCGCGGATCGCAGCACCAGCGACACCATCGGGCAGGTCTACGGCGGTACGTTCGATTACATTTTTCGCGGCTGGACCGCGCGCGTCGCGCTGGTGCAGTTCAACTACGACGCCGGCGCCGATATCCCGCTGCTGGCGGGCGCGTTGCGCGCCACCGGCTTCCCGAGCGCGGCCGCCGTGGCCGAAGACCTGGACCATCGCAGCTACCGTTCGGATGGTGTGCAGGTCGGCGTGGCCTACGACGACGGGCCGATGCTCGCGCAGGTGATGTATGGCGCGGTCGACTCCGATTCCATCGCGGGCCCCGACTTCGACAAGCTCTACGCGCTGTGCGGCTATCGACTCGGCAAGTGGACGCCGTTCGCCTCGTTCGCGAGCTCGAATGACCGTAGCGAGATCCACGACGCGGGCCTGCCGCCGATACCGCAACTCGCGCCGTTGAATGGCGCCGTCGTGCAGATCCAGCAGGCGACGCGCTCCACGCAGCACACCGGTTCGCTGGGCTTGCGCTACGACCTGAACCCGCACATCGACTTCAAATTCCAGGTCGATCGCACGCACGTGCGGGACTCGTCGCTGCTGTTCGACTATCGTCCCGATGCCGGCACGCCGTTCGACATGACCGTGATCACGGCGGCCGTGGACTTCGTGTTCTGAGTGCATCATGAAACGCATCGCCCTCGCAGTCCTGTTCACGATGCTGACTGCCGCGGTTCACGCGGCGGAGCCCGCAACCGCCTCCATCGTGGTCGTCGTGAACCCGCACAGCGGCGTCGACAAGCTCACGAAGGACGAGATCATCGACATCTTCCTGGGCCGCTATCGCAAGCTGCCGTCGGGCAAGATGGCGCTGCCCATCGACGTGGCCGAAGCCCGCCCGGAGCGCGCGCGCTTCTACCAGCTGCTGGTGAAGAAGAGTCCTTCGGAGATGAGCTCTTACTGGGCGCGCCTCGTGTTCTCGGGGCAGACCTCGCCGCCCTTCCAGGTGCCCGACGCGAATACCGCGCTCGAGCTCGTGCAGAGCAGTCCGAATGCCATCGCCTATGTCGACCGCTCGGCGGTCACCGCCGGCGTGAAGGTGGTCTTTGAGCTCGAACCGTGACATCCGGCGGTTGATGGCGCAGCTGCTGCCGCGCAGCGTCGTCGCGCGCACCAGCCTCGGCATCCTCGTGCTCGCGCTCGTCATGGGCGCGCTGTTCTCCGTCATGGCGTCCTGGCGCATGCGGTCCGCGGAGCAGGAACGCCTGCTTGCGCGCGTGCACGAGCTCAGCGCCACGGTGGAAAGCACCGTGAGCGTCGCCTGCTTCCTCAACGATGCGACGCTCGCCAAGGAGATCGCCAGCGGGCTCATGAAGAACCGCATCCTTTCCGGCGTGCGCATCACGTCGGGCGACAAGGTGCTGTACGGCGTCGGCAGCCGGGCACCGCTCACCAAGGCCGCGCGTGGCGCCGTCGACGCGATCAGTACGACCATCTACTCGCCGTTCGACGCGAAGTCCGCGGTCGGCGAGATCACCATGTTCGTCTCGCACGCCGAGATCGAGGCACAGGCCATCGCGTACTCGCGCTACACCACATGGATGCTCGGGCTGCAAGTCGCGATCGTCGCCGCCGGCGTGGCCTTCCTCGTCTATCTCCTGGTGACGCGTCCCATCAAGG
Source organism: Steroidobacteraceae bacterium (assembly GCA_035525785.1). Lineage (GTDB taxonomy): Bacteria > Pseudomonadota > Gammaproteobacteria > Steroidobacterales > Steroidobacteraceae > CADEED01. The sequence goes on from DATLDQ010000003.1 coordinate 19,883, forward strand.
GCATCTCCGACGAGCTGCACCGCCTCGAGATACGGTCGGGCATGCGGCTCACCGTGCCGTCCTACCGGCGCACCGACGAGATCGGACAGCTGGTCATGGACGTGAACACGCTGATCACGCGGCTGTCCGACGCCCTGTCTACCGAACGCGACCTGCGCAAGGCACAAGAGCTCAGCGAGCGGCGCATGCGCCTGGTGTTCGAAAAGGCGGACACCGGCATCCTGGTGCTCGACGAGAACGGCACCGTGCAGTCGTGCAACCCTTCCTTCTCGCGCATCCTCGGCCCGGAAGTGGCGACCACGGGCGCGTCGCTCGCCGCGTTGCTCGCGCCGCATGGCCCGCTGGTCGCCGGACTCATCGCCGAGAGCTTCGAGTCCGGGCAGCCGCGTGATGCCGACTTCGAGATCGAGGCGCGCGGGCGCGGCAGGATCTGGGTGGAGCTGTCGGTGAATCCGCTGGGCCCGAGCCTGCTGCAAGGCTTGCTCAACGACATCACCGAACGCAAGCGCGCCGAGTCCGCGGCCCACGAGCTCGCCGTCCGCGATTCGGTCACCGGCCTCTTGAACCGCCGTGGCCTCGACAATGCGCTCAACAACGTGCTCACGTCCGCGATCGCCGAGTCGCGGCAGCTCGCGCTGCTGCTCGTGGATCTCGATCACTTCAAGGCCGTGAACGACACCTTCGGACATGCCGCCGGCGACCTGGTACTGCGCGAGGTGGCGAACGTGCTGAGCCACAACGTGCGCCGCGCGGATATCGTCGGACGCACGGGCGGCGACGAGTTCGTGGTGCTGCTGCCCGGCATCGAAGGCCCTTACAAGGCGGAAGAGATCGCGCAGAACATCATCGCCGGTTTGAGCAAGCCGATCGCGGTCGGTGACGGCCAGTTCGCGCGCATCGGCGCGAGCATCGGCATTTCGCTCACCGGGTTGGCGAGGGAACCGGCGGCGGCGTTGCTGAGGCGTGCGGACGTGGCGATGTACGCCGCCAAGCAGGCGGGCAAAGGCCGCGCGGTGTTCGGCGGTGCGCCGGAGAAAGACGCCGGCAGCGCGGAAGTCGCGGCGTAGCGCGAGCACGGAAAAAAGCGGCGCGCGCGTCATGCACGAGACGCGGGCGAAGCCGCGCAGCGCGCGCCGATTGATTGACGCGCGAGACATTCCCTACCATCCGTCCGCTCGAAAAGGGCGGGAGTTGGAGGGGAATGATGCGCGGACTTGCGTTGTTGTTGATCGGGCCGATGGCGGCGGTGAGCGTGGCGGCGTCGGCGGCCGACGCTTTCAAGCTGAACGCCCAAGAATACTTCGAGCGCCCGGGCATCAACGTGATGTACGGGCAGGACTACTACCCCGAAGGCCACCAGGGTGGTCTCAGCATCATCATGCACGACGAGCGCATCGCGTCGAATGGCGACGTGCGGCTCGAGCCGTCGCCGGGGCAATGGGCGCCCATACCGAAGCCGGGCAAGCGCGAGACCGATGCGGCCACGCAGGAGATCCGCGTGGCGCTGTCGTATCCGGATGCGGACCGCGATCGCAAGGGCTTCAACCCGATCGTGTACCCGGACCTCAAGATGGATTACACGGTGCGCGCGCGGCCGGAGGGCGAATCCATCATCGTGAGCGTGGATTTCGCAGCGCCCATCCCGAAGGAGTTCGTGGGGCAGGTCGGGTTCAACCTCGAGCTGTTTCCCGGGTTGATGTTCGGCAAGTCGTACCAGCTCGGCACGAGCGATGGCGTATTCCAGCGGCAGCCGAGCGGACCCGGTGAGACTCCGTGGCTGGCGCGCGGCAAGAAGCTCGAAGTCGCGCCGGAGACCGAGCTCTATCACCTGACCATCGAGTCGCTCGAGGGCGGCGAGTTGCAACTGCTCGACGGCCGCGGCAATCACAACAACGGCTGGTTCGTCGTGCGCGCGCTCGCGCCAGCGAACGCCACCACGAAGGCAATCGAATGGCGCGTGACGCCGCATGCGAAGCAGGGCTGGATGCGCACGCCGGTGATCCAGGTGTCGCAGGTGGGTTATCACCCCGCGCAACCAAAGCAGGCCGTCATCGAGCTCGACCCGCGCGATACCGCGCGGCCGAACGTGGTGCTCGAACGCATCGGCCAGGCGGGGCAGGTGGCCAGGGTGCTCGACCGCAAGCCCGACGAGTGGGGCCGCTTTTTGCGCTACCAGTACGCGCGGCTCGACTTCACCGGTGTGAAGGAGCCGGGCATCTACCAGGTTCGCTACGGCAACCTGGTTTCGCAGCCTTTCCGCATCAATGCGAACGTGTTCACGCGCGAGGTGTGGCAGCCGACGATCGAGTACTTCCTGCCAGCCCAGATGTGTCACATGCGCGTACTGGAGAAGTACCGGCTCTGGCATGGCGCCTGCCATCTCGACGACGCGCGCATGGCGCCCGTGAATCACAACCACTTCGACGGGTATCTGCAGGGGCCCGAGACGTTGACCCGCTACCAGCCTGGCGAACACGTGCCGCATCTCGACCGCGGCGGATGGCACGACGCGGGTGACTGGGACATGCGCGTGGAATCGCAGGCCGACACCATCTACGGCCTCGCTCTCGCCTGGGAGCTGTTCGACGTCGATTACGACAACACGTCCATCGATCAGAAAACCCTGATCACGGAGATCCACCAGCCCGATGGCAAGCCTGACGTTCTGCAACAGGTGGAGCACGGCGTGCTGTCGGTGGTACCCGCGTACGAATCGATGGGCCGGCTGTATCGCGGCATCATCGAGCCGACGCTGCGCCAGTACGTGTTTCTCGGCGATGGCGCGGAGATGACCGACAACGTGGTGTTCGACGCGGGGAAGACGCCTGAGTCGAGCGCACCGCCCGTGGGGCAGCCGGGGTCCCCGGACGATCGCTGGGTGTTCACCGAGAACAATCCGCGCCGCGAGCTGCAGACCGCCGCGGCGCTCGCCGCCGCGTCGCGCGCGCTCAAGGGCTACAACGACGATCTCGCCGCGCGTTCGCTCAAGGCGGCCATCGCGATCTACGACGCCGTGAAGCCACCGGACGAGCTCGCGCGAGTCGGCGCGGCCACCGAGCTGTTCATCACGACGCGCGATGCGAAGTACAAACAACTCCTGCTGTCGCAGCGCGATGCCATCGCCGCCCGCATCGACCGCCTCGGCTGGATGGTCGGTCGCACGCTGCCGCTGGTCAAAGACGCCGCGTACAGCAAGGCGATCCGCGACGCCGTCGCGGGCTATCGCAAGAAGGTGGACGAGCTCGCGAAGGAAACCCCGTACGCCGTGCCTTACAAGCCCGACATCTGGGGTGCGGGCTGGAACATCCAGCAGTTCGGCTGGGACCAGTGGATGCTCCACCTGAGCTTCCCCGATCTCTTCCCGCGCACGTATGCGCTGCAGGCGCTGAGCTTCATCCTCGGCGTGCATCCGGGTTCCAACACCGCTTCGTTCGTGTCGGGAGTCGGCGCGACTTCGTTGACCACGGCCTATGGATTCAACCGCGCCGACTGGTCGTACATCCCCGGCGGCAGCGCTTCGGGGACCGCGCTGATACGGCCGGATTTCCCGGAGCTCAAGCACTGGCCGTTCTTCTGGCAGCAGACGGAGTACGTGCTGGGGCGGGGCACGACGGACTACCTGCTGCTCGTGCTGGCGGCGGACTACGTCCTGAATCGCTAGTCAGTCAGGGGCGCGAACCCGAAAGGGTTGCGCCCCTCGTGCCGAGTGAGGAACACTCCCGTCGTGCACATACGGCCGCTGATCGCCTGGCTCGCAATCTGGTTCGTCCCCGCAGCCGCAATGGGTGCCGAGCTCGTCGGGCCCGCCGACGCGGCGATCCGCGAAGCCGGCCGAGCCTGGCTCAGCGAGAGCGACGGCGTCGGCCTCACCATCGGCATCTTCGAGAACAATCAGCGGCGCTTCTTCAACTTCGGCGTGTCGCAGCTCGACGGCAACAAGCCGCCCACCAAGGACACCGTCTACGAGATCGGCGGCATCTCCAGGACCTTCGCCGGCCAGTTGCTGGCGCGCGCCATCGTCGAAGGCCGCGCGACTTTGCAGGACCAGGCCACCAAGTACCTCGATGACGAGTATCCGAACCTGGTGAACGACGGCGAGCACATCCGCCTGGTGCACCTGGTCAACAGCACTTCGCAGCTCTACGACAACATCCCGGATCTCACGCAGGTTCGCGGTGTGCCCGACGAGCCGCTGGCGGCAACGCGCATCGGCGTCATCCAGCGGTACACGCTCGCGGAATTCCTGACGCAGCTGCACCGCGTGATGCCGAGGCTGCCGCCGGGGACGGAACCTTCGCCATCCAACGTGGGCGCCATGTTGCTCGGCGTGGTGCTGGGGAAGATCTACGGAGAACCCTTCGAGGCCGTACTGGCCAGAGAGATCGAGAAACCGTTGCGCATGGCCAGCGGCACGCAGCCGCCGGCCAAACTACTGGCGCACGGCTATACCGCCGCGAACGAGCCGCTGCCGCCGTTCGGCGCCAGGATGCAGTTCGCCTCCAACTCGCTGCGCTACAGCGCGGATGACCTGCTGAAATTCTGTTCGTGGCAGATGGTCGAGCGCGATGCCTCGGTGAAGCTCGCGCATCAGCCCACGTGGTCACGGCCCGACGGGCGCGTGTCGCTGGGGTTCTTCTGGGTTTTGGGGGAATCGCCGCAGGGCCGGCGACTCATCTACACCGGCTCGACGTACGGGTTCGCGAGTCTCTGCGATCTCTACCCGGACGCGAACGTGACGGTGGTGCTGCTGGCCAACAAGTCCGCGGCAGGCGCGCAGGAGTCCCTGCGCGCGCTGTCCGCGAAGATCATCGGCTTGCTTCGGCCAACTACCGAAGGCGGGGCTGAGGTCAGCCCACCTTCGTCAGCAGACGCTCCGCGGCAGGTTCGCTGAGCGGCTTGTCGACGCTGCTCTTGGCAGCGGCGGCGCCTTTGTGGCTCATGTCGATGCTGCCCGAGAACTGGGCTCCATCGGCAATGCCCACGCGCGGCGCGTAGATGTTGCCCTTGACCTTGGCGCTCGGACGCACCGAGACCGATTCGCTGGCGTGGATGTCGCCGTCGACACGGCCTTCCACGATCACGAACTTGGCCTTGATGTTGCCGGTGACGCCGCCTTCCTTGCCGATGCTCAGCGAACGGGTGTGTTCGATCGAGCCTTCGAGCTGGCCCTGGAATTCCAGGTCCTCTTCACCGTACAGCTCGCCCTTGAAGTGCAGGGTCGGGCCGAGCACGCAGACGGTGCCATTGGCGGGCGCGGGGGCGGGAGCCGGCGGTGCCTTCATTTCGACGTTCTTGCTCATGGTCTTCTCCGCCTCAGGCCGGCTTGGAGGAGGAGGTGGAGGATCCGAGCGACCCAGCATTCGACTCCATCGTGACTCCGCCATTGAAATTTGCTCCCTCGTTGATACTGACGCTGGGCGCGCGCAGATTGCCGCGGACCACCGCCGATTGGCTGACCTTGATGCTCTTCTTGGCGACGATGTCGCCCTGGACCTTGCCGTCGACGTCGATGCTCTGGGCATTGACGGTGGCGACGACTTCGCCCTTGGCACCCACGACCACTTTCTGCTGGTGGTGGATGGAGCCTTCGATACGGCCCTCGATCTTGATGTCTTCCTGGGCTTTCAACTCGCCCTTGAAGCGCAGCGTCGGGCCGAACACCGACATGCGTTCACTAGATGCATTCATGGAAACTCCCTGCGTTAGCTGTCGCGAAGCGGGCATAGGTTGCGCCTGCCGGATGAAGTAAAACCGTGTCGCGGTTCGCAGGCGTAGGGAATGGCCCGAGACGATTACGTCACAGGCTAACAATATGGCAAATGGCCTGCGACATCACGGCCAGCGGCCGCCCGTCCGGGTCCTCGAAGAACGCCATCCATTCCTCGGTGCCGTCGGCATGCCGGTGGATCATGTGTGGCGCGTGAGTGAACTTCACGCCGCGAGACTGCAGCTCCTGGTGTGCCGCGGCGATGTCCGCCACCTTCAAGTAAAGGATGGATTCCTTCGCGGCGCCGCCCTCCTGTGAAAGCATGAGCCGCGTGCCGCCGACCTCGAAAAAGGCCAGCGTGCCGAAGGTGTACAGGTGCCTGAGGCCGAGCACCTCGCGGTACCACTTCTCCGAGGCCGCGGTGTCGCTGACGGACCGGGCGATCTGGCCGATGTGCGAAATACTCAAGTTCTTCTCCTCGATCTCCGCCGCCGCCAGAGCGCTGCCGGCCGGCGCCCGAAACCAGGCTCGCAGCTCGCGCCTATTGCGCAATTGCAGCTTCGCCAGCGCATTGCTCACGTGGAATTTCACGGCGTTCGGGCTGATACCCCGCCGTTCCGCGATCGCCGCGTTGCTCATGCCGTGCTGGACGAAATGCACCGTTCGCCACTCGCTGGGCGTGAGCAGATCGGCGTGGGGCGGGCGGCCGCGCTTGCGAGGCATGCCGCATCGTAGGCCGCGCGAGCGTGAATTTCCCTACCCGTGAACGGTCGCACCCCACTTTCCTCACTCGACACCATGAGTTAGCTTGCGGTCACCGGGGGGGTGCATGAATTCCGAGGATCTCGACAGCGAGACGGCGTCCGGAGCGCCTGCCGAGCATGTTGCCCGCGACATTGGCGGAGCCGATGCGTCCGTTGCCCTCGCGCTGCTGACCGGCGCGGCTGTCGCAGCCTGCGGCGGAGGCGGGGGCAGCGGCTCTCCGGCACCGACCCCATCACCGCCCGCCAACAACCCGCCCCCCGCGCCGCCCGTGGCCAAAGCCGCCACGGATGCCGAGGCTTCGCGCTTCCTGCAACAGGCGCAGTTCTCGGTGCACACCGCCGACATCGCCGCGTTGCGCAACGACGGCTATCTGGCCTGGCTCAATGCCAACTACACCATGGCGCTGGGCGAGACCGGCGTGGCCTGGCTGGATTCCCGCGGACACAACTCCATCACTTCGGAACAGCGCTACTTCTGGCCGCAGTTCGGCGATTTCATGATCTGGAACCAGCTGCTCGCCGGCCCGGACCAGATGCGCAAGCGCATGGCGCTCGCGCTCTCCGAATTCTTCGTGGTGAGTCTGAGCCCGATCGACGGGTTCTATCCACCTTACGTCATCGCCGCGTACTGGGACGTGCTCTGCGCGAATGCGTTCGGCAACTTCCGCACGCTGCTCGAGAAGATCACGCTGAATGCCGCGATGGGTTTCTTCCTGAACACCAAGGGCAATCTCAAGGAAGACGCCAACGGCCGGCAGCCCGACGAGAACTACGCGCGCGAGGTGATGCAGCTCTTCACCATCGGCCTGCACGAGCTCAATGCCGACGGCACTCTGAAGCGCGACGCGAACGACAACCCGATCGAGACCTACGGCCAGAGCGACATCACCAACCTCGCCCGCGTGTTCACGGGTTACGACTGGGACTATCTATCGAACGGCGGCAGCTTCACGGACGTGGCCTGGCATGACTACGACGTGCCGAACACGCGATTCGCCACCAACCAGATGATGTACCGCGCCAACAATCACTCGAACGCCGCGGCGACTTTCCTGGGGACGACCATCCCGGCGAACACGGCAGGGCCCGATGCCCTGCGGATCGCGCTCGACCGGCTGTTCGACCATGCGAATACCGGGCCGTTCTTCGCACGTCAGATGATCCAGCGACTGGTCACGAGCAATCCGTCGGCCGCGTATGTCGGCCGCGTGGCCGCCGTCTTCGCCAACAATGGCTCCGGTACGCGCGGCGATCTCAAGGCTGTGTGGACCGCGATACTCATGGATGAGGAGGCGCGGGCGGCACCGGGCGCGAGCGACACGCTGTCCGGCAAGCTCCGCGAGCCCGTGGTGCGGCTCGTGCAGTGGTGGCGCACCGTGGGCGTGAGCTCCACGAGCGGCGCGTACGAGATGTACGACCTTTCGGGCAGCGACCAATTCCTGGGTCAGAGCCCGTTGAGGTCGCCGTCGGTGTTCAATTTCTTCCGGCCTGGCTACGTGCCGCCGAACACCGCCATCGCCACCGCTGGCAAGCAGGCGCCCGAGTTCCAGCTGCTCAATGAAACCACCACCGCGGGGTACATCAACTTCATGCAGTGGGTGACGCGCGGCGGCTACAACGACATCAAGCCTGCCTACTCGGAACTGCTGAGCCTGGCGCATGACGTGCCGGCCGTGGTCGCCTGGTACAACCTGAGGCTCGCGGCCAACCAGGTGTCAACGACATCGCTCGGCGTGATATCCGCCGTGCTCAGCGCCTTCGGCGTCACGGCTGCGAGCAGCAATGACAACAAGCTCGACATGCTGGCCACCGGCGCGTTCCTGTTCATGATCAGCCCCGAATATTTGGTGCAGAAATGAAGCGCTCGCCGGGAAATGATCGATGGACGCGTCGGCTGGTGTTGCAGCGTGGCCTGCAACTCGGCGCCCTCGGCGTGGCGACGCCGCTGGCCATCAACCTGGCCGCGATCAGCGAAGCCGCGGCTTTCGACAGCACCGACTACAAGGCGCTGGTCTGCGTGTTCCTCTACGGCGGGAACGACTACGCGAATACCGTCGTGCCCTACGACCCCACTAACTACGCGCTCTATCACCAGATCCGGGCCGGCGCCGCGGGCGAGAACCAGGCCGGCATCGCGCTGGCACGGGCGGATCTCGCCGCCACGGCGCTCACGCCCAACAACGGCCAGGTGCTCACGGACGACCTGCAGTACGCGCTGAATCCGCAGCTCGGAGGCCTCAAGAGTCTCTGGGATGCGGGACACCTGGCGGTGCAGCTCAATGTGGGGCCGCTCATCCAGCCGACGTCGCTCGCGCAGTATCAGTCCACCAATCGCGTCGCGAATCCGCTGCCACCCAAGCTGTTTTCGCACAACGACCAGCAGTCGGTGTGGCAGTCGAATGGCACCGAAGGCTCGACGGTGGGATGGGGCGGCAAGCTCGGCGACATCGCGCTGTCCAGCAATGCGACGAATTCGCTGCTGACGTGCATGTCAGCGTCGGGCAATGCCGTGTTCGTCGCCGGTCGCGATGCGCTGCAGTACCAGGTGAGCCCGGGTGGCGCGATCCGCATCAATGCGCTGAACAACGGCAACCCCGGTTTTCGCGACGCCGTGAATGCGTTGATCGGCAGGACCAGTTCACACGTGCTCGAGAACGAATACGCGGTGGTCACGCGGCGTTCCATTGCGCTCGAGGGCGTGGTGAATGGCGCGCTGGCGGGTGTGAACCCCGCCACTGCGTTCCCGGCCGGCAATCCGCTGGCCAGCCAGCTCAAGATCGTGGCGCGCATGATCGGCGCGCGCGGCGCCCTCAACCTGCGCCGCCAGGTGTTCTTCGTGTCGCTCGGCGGATTCGACAATCACAACCTGCTCATGCAGGACCACCCGGCGCTGATGACGCGCGTGAATGCCGCGCTGAGCGCGTTCTACGCCGCGACCGTCGAGCTCGGCGTGGCGGACAAGGTCACCACGTTCACCGCGTCCGACTTCGGCCGCACGCTGAGCTCGAACGCCGATGGCTCCGACCACGGCTGGGGCAGCCACCAGTTCGTCATGGGCGGGGCGGTGAACGGCGGGCGGTTCTATGGAACCGCGCCGCACGTATCGATACAGAGCGACGATCAGGTAGGGCAGGGGCGGTTGTTGCCGACGACTTCGGTCGACCAGTTCGCGGCGACCCTCGCGCGGTGGTTCGGGTGCAACGCGTCGGAACTCCCTGGCATCCTGCCCAACGTCGGCAAATTCTCGAACACCGCGCTCGGCTTCGTGTGATGCGATTAATGGGGACATTCCTCATTTGCTAGCAAATGGGGACACGCCTCGAATCTACGACTGGCGGTCGGCTGTCTCGCGGCTGAAGCCAACAGGGGCTGGCATCACCGTTCGGGCCACTTCCACGGTGGCGAGTCCAGAATCCCCTGGCCTTCGATTGCGGTCTCGCCCAGTTCTTTCGTGAGCACGATGGCATTGCAGCCACCGCATTCCTTGAGCGCGGCGATCAAGCGCGAGGCGTGCGACACCACCCAAACCTGCGCCCGCTTCGAAGCCTTCTCGATGAGCCGAGCCAGCGCCGGCAGCAGATCAGGATGCAGGCTGGTTTCGGGCTCGTTGAGGATCATGAGTGACGGCGGCCGGGGCGTGAGCAGCGCGGCGACCCAGAGTAGATAGCGCAGCGTGCCGTCCGAGAGTTCGGACGCATCGAGTGGTCGCAACAAGCCGTGCTGTGAGAACAGCAGCGTGAAACGTCCGCCGCCGTGTTCGATCCGCACCGTGGCGCCAGGGAATGCATCGTCCACGGCCGCTGCGAGGGCCCTGCCATCACCGATTTCGAGGATGGTTTGCACCGCCGCGGCGAGATCGCGTCCGTCGTGAGCGAGCACCGGCGTGCGTGTGCCGATCTGGGAGTGCCGCGCGGGCGCGTCGGCGTCGGCGCGGAAGTGGTCGTAGAAGCGCCAGCCGCGCACTTCCTCGCGCAGTGCCAACAGTTCGGGGGCGCGCTGCGGATCCGACATCACTGACAGCATGCTTTCGAACGACGGCAGGGTCGCGATGGCCTCGTCCCAGTCGCCGTCGCGATTTCGCACACGGACGGCGGGGCCGCGCCGATCCGCGAGCAGCCACGATGGCCGGAGCTTTTCACCGCCCCAAACGCACTCGCGCTTGATCTCCGGATCCTGCGAGAACGCGCTCATCGCGGGAATGGGCAGCCCGAGATCGATCGCGTAGCCGATCTGATCTCCCTGAAAGCCCAGGCGCAGATTCACCGGTTCCTTGCGCGACGTTCCCTGGATGGGCACATCGCCACGTTTCATGGCACGCGAGATGTCCTCCGGCCCGGCCCACAGCGTCGACGACAGGCCACCCTCGCGCGCCAGCGAGCTGACGATGCCGCCCTGCGCCGCCTCCGCCAGCAGCCGGAGCGCGCGATAGAGATTGGATTTACCGCTGCCATTGGCGCCGGTGATCAGGTTGAGCTGATCCAGCGGCATGACCAGCGAGCGGATCGACCGATAGTTCGCGACGGCCAAGGTCTTGAGGGCGGGCATGCGGCGAGACTAGCCGCCGGGCATAGGGGGCGCAAAAAAAAAGGGGACGCGTCCTGAGCCGCGTCCCCTTTTGCTAGCAAATGAGGAATGTCCCCATTAATCCCCATCAATCGATGGGCATGAAGTTGATCGTCCGGTCCTTCACACGCGCGGCGGCCCACTTGGCGGTGTCCTCGGAGAGGATGAACAGCTGCTCGACTTCCATGAGCGCGGCATTGTGATACGCGGCGAGCATCTGCTTGTTGGTGGTGCTCTTCGCGGCGGCGCCGTATTGCGCGGCCGCGAGGTCTTTCTGCACGGCGGCGATGTCGGCGGCGCGCGCCTTGCGGGCGGCAGTGAACTGCTGGCCTATCTGCACGAGAGCGGCGTCGTACTCGGCGATGATCTGCGCGTGCGCAGCCTTGAGCGTGGCCTTGTCCGCGGCCTGGTCGGCGGCGGAGCACGACCCCTCGCCGTCGCTGCACTTGAGTTTCTTCGACGCCTGTTCCGAGATCTGCATGGCGCGCGTGCTCACCTTGCGCTCGATCTCGCTGACCGCGGCGTACTGTGCCTGGATGCCGCCCGTGGACTGCTTCATCTGGTAGTCGGGCCAATGTTCGGCCGCGACCGTCACGGCGTCCGGGTCCGCCGCCATGGCCTGCACGTCCTGCAGCGCCTGGTTCTGCGTGGCCTGCGACATCTGCACGGCGAGCTTCATCTGCTCTTCCTGGCTCATCGACTGGATCTTCTTCTGCAGCTCCTGCGCGTACGCAGGGTCACGCTGCGCGCGCGCGAAGTCGATCGCGCCGCTGCTCATGCCGGCCATCGCGCCGGCGGAGGCGTCCTTGCTGAGCTTCTCGACGAAGACGCGCTGATCCTTGAGCTGCCTCGCGAGCGTCGTGTACTCGGCGCTGGCCAGCCACGCGGTGGCGGCGGCGGCCGTGGCGGGCGGCGCCGGAACGCGCGCATGCATGGCCTGCAGTGACTGCTGCGAGCGCGCCAGCGGCGCAATCAGGATGAAGATGAGGATGGAGATCAGCGTGCGGTACTTGGACATGGATCGAACCGTTGTAGATATCGAGTGAAAAATGAGGCCGCGGAGTATGGGGAAGCGTTTTCCGCCCCAATTGCCAACCGGCGCCAACGATCGAGAAAATGTGACTTATTGCCGGTGCCACGGATTCGGTTACTCTGGGCGTCTCTCGAAGGGGAGAGAAATGAAGGGGGATTTCATGCGCGGATTCATCGCATTCGTGGCGCTCGTCCTGTCGGGCGCCGTACTCGCGGCCAACGAGCCACCGGTCCTGCCCGTGGGCGCGACCTTGCCGGCGTTCTCGTTGCCGGGTGTCGACGGCAAGACCTACACCGATAAGAGCTTCAAGAGCGACTTCCTGGTCATGGTGTTCACCTGCGCGCATTGCCCGACCGCGCAGGCCTACCAGGATCGCATCAAGAAGCTGGTGACCGACTACTCGCCCAAGGGCGTGACGCTCGTGGCCATCAACCCGAATCACGCGGACTCGGTGCGACTCGACGAGCTGGCCTACACGGACCTGTCCGATTCCTTCGCCGAGATGCAGGCGCGGTCCAAGCGCGAGAAGTTCAACTTCGTCTGGCTCGACGACGGCCCCAAGCAGGAGCTGTCCAACAAGATGGGCCCGGTGGCGACGCCGCACGTATTCATCTTCGACAAGGCGCGCAAGCTTCGCTTCGAAGGGCGCATCGACGATTCCGAGCGCGAGTCCTCGGCCACCAAGCACGATACACGCGACGCTTTGGATGCACTGTTGGCCGGCAAGGAGCCGCCTGCGACCTCCACGCGTGTGTTCGGGTGCTCGGTGAAATGGGAATCGAAGGTCGCGGAGTACGCCAAGTACAAGGCGAAGTGGGCCGCCGAGCCGGTGGCGCTCGAGAAGGCCGACGTCGCGACGCTCAAGGCCATCCGTGCTAACAAGGATTCGGGGAAGATACGCTTTATCAACGTGTGGGCCACGTGGTGCGGGCCATGTGTGAGCGAGTTCAGCGAGCTCGTGGAGCACAACATCCGTTTCCGCGATCGTCCGTTCGAGATGATCACCATCGCGGCGGAGTATCCCGACATGGAAGGCACGGTGAAGGAGTTCCTCACCAAGAAGCACGCATCGATGAAGAACTACATCCTCGCGAGCGACAACAAGGATGAGCTCTACGACGCCTTCGAGTCGGTCAAAGACTGGCGCGGCGAGCTGCCGTACACGCTGATCCTGGATGAGAAGGGCAACGTGCTGTATCGCGAGAAAGGCGAGCTCGACTTCCTGGCCATGCGCCGCGCCATCGTGCCGGCCCTGAATCGTCTCAAGCCCTGGGGCGGCCTGAGCCCGATCAAGCCGTAGACCTGAGACCCAGGGGACAGACTTCAGTCTGTCCCCACTCCGACCCGACGGATAGGAAGGGGACAGATTGAAATCTGTCCCCGGCGCACCCGACGCCGACAGCCCTCTGTAATATCCCTCTCCGCCGTTCGTCATGTGTTCTGAAGAAACACAGGAGACGACGGTGTGCGACCCCTCAAATACAAACTGGCAACGATCGAAAGCCCGGCAATGAACGCCGCGGAAACCGAAGACATCGCCGCGCTCGCGCGGCAGTACGGCCCCACGGTATTCCGTGCGGCCTGGCGCATTCTCGGCACCCGCGCGGCGGCGGAGGACGTGCAGCAGCAGCTGTTCCTGCGGCTCATCGAGTCGCCGCCGAAGACAGTGCAGTCGTGGCCGGCGTATCTCACGGCCTCGGCGACGCGCCTGGCCATCGACTCGCTGCGGCGGCAACACCGGTGGCGGCTGCTCGCACCGCTGTGGAAGAGCGATGAGCCCGTCGATTCGCCGGCCGAGGATGCGGAACGCGCCGAAGCCGCGCGGTTCATGCGGCGGGCGCTGGCCCGGCTCAATCCGCGTGACGCTTCATGCTTCGTGATGCGTCACTTCCACGGCCTCGCCCCCGCCGCCATCGGCGCGGCCCTGGGTCTGAGCGAGAACCACGTGAGTGTCGCGGCGCATCGCGCGCGCAAGGCACTCGAAAAACTTCAGCAGGAGCAGTCATGAACTCCCTCGATCGCAAACTCGAACTGTTTTCCCACGACGAACCGCCGGCCGAGGCCGTGCAGGACGCGCAGCGCAAACTCGAAAGCGTCATCGCCGGCGCGGCGCCGCGCAGGCGGAAGCCCCACGTCGGCGGCTGGCTCGCCGCGGCTGCTTCGGCGGTCGTCGCCGTGATCGCCGCGATCTGGCTGCCGCTGAGCCCGGGCACGGCACTGGCTTTCAGTGACGTCCAGAAGCACTTCCGCGATTTCCACTCGCTGCGCTTCGACATCGAGCAGCGTGCAAATGGCGAGATGATCATGAAGTCACGCGTCAACGTGCGCGCCGATGGCAGCGTCCGCACCGAGGTGGGCGAGGACATCGTGGTCGTGGTCAACACGCAGGAGAAGCGCGTGCTCACGCTGGTCAAGCCCGAACACATCGCGGTCGTCACACCGCTGCCCGAGCCTGGCACCAAGGAGGACGCCATGGACTGGCTGAAGGACATCCGCGACTTCCAGGGCATGGCGCGCGCGCTGCCCGAGGTACGTGTGATCCAGGGTCAGCGAGCGCATGGATGGGAGCTGCCGATGCCCACTGGCAAGGGCACCATCGTGCTCTGGGCCACCGACGAAGGACTGCCGCTCGAGATGAAGATCGACCAGGGCGTGGCGCTCGACATGAGTTTCCACTTCGAGTTCGAGCCGCGGGTGCCGGCTGACTACTTCAGCACGCAGGTGCCCGAGGGCTACAAGCTCGGCACCGAGGAAGACTGACGCCACTCGGGCGCCGGGTGGAATCACCCGGCGCCCGCTTGCATGACCCGCTCATCGACATCCTCCCCGATTCATGAAAACGTTACGGCCTCAACGGAGGCGATCGCATGCAAACACTCGGGTTGGTGTCGCTGGTGGTGCGCGACTATGACGAAGCGCTGGCTTTCTACGTCGGCCAGCTGGGTTTCAGGCTGGTGGAAGACAGCTTCGTGCCCGAGCAGAACAAACGGTGGGTGGTCATCGAGCCACCCGGCGCCGCGGGCAAAGGCGCCAAACTACTTCTGGCGCGTGGCGCCAACGCGGAGCAGCAGGCGCGCATCGGCAACCAGACTGGCGGTCGCGTCTTCCTGTTTCTCTACACCGATGATTTCTGGCGCGACTACAACGCGTACCGGGCGAAAGGGATCGAGTTCGTGCGCGAACCCAGCAATGCGCCTTACGGCACCGTCGCGGTGTTCAAGGATTTGTACGGAACGATGTGGGACCTGGTGCAGCTGATCCCCAATTCCGTCACCTGACATCTGTCCGGAGCACCAGTTTCAGCCCGGACCAGGTTTCGTCCACCGCGCACACCTTGATGTCGACCAGCCCCATGGGCAGGGCAACGGCGCGGATGGTGTCCTCGGTGATGTCGGTCGGCACGTTCGCGGCCTTCTTCGGCCACGAGACCCAGATCGCGGCGTCGGGTGCGAGCACCTTGAGCCAGGCTACGAGCATCTTCGCAAGATCGGCCTTGGAGGTGGTGAAGAAATGGACGATGTCAGTGGTTTTGCCCACCTTCGCGACTATCTCGACTCCCTCGGGCAGCGGCCCCAGCAACTTGCGGTAGTTGGCCGGCGCGCTCACCGCCGCCACGCGAGCCCCGGGCTTGAAGCCCAGCTTCTTCGCGAGCGGCGTGCCTGAGTATCCTGCCGTCATTTCGGCGCCGATTCGAACATGTTTGCCAGCGCCCGGTCGAGTGCCGCGGCGAACTTTTCCGGCTGATCGAACATCACGAAGTGGCGCGCGGGGGAAATCGGCACCACCTCGAGCTGCTGCACGCCGCCGAGCAGCGAGCGGTAGTAATTGGTCTTGCCGCCCTCATCGATTCCCATGCGCGTGAAATCCGGCGCGTTGAACGGCGAGATCTCGACCACCGGGACGTTGATGGAAGAAAGCTCCGGGCGCAGGTCCAGTGCCATGAGCTGGGCGGCGAAGTCGGCGGTGGCGCCGATGTCGCTGCGGGCCGCGAGCGCGGCGAGCTCGAGCGCCAGCGGCTCGCTCAGCACCCCGATGGTCCGCATGTACATCTGCTGGCCCGCGACGAACTGCTCGCGTGATTGGCCGCCGAACTGCGCACGAGTGCTTTCCGCCATGGCCTTGCGGTCGGGCACGTTCTCGGTGCCCGGGAAAACCGGCAGGCCGTCCACTGCGACCACGCCTCTTATACGGTCGGAATGCGTCGCTGCGAACGACAGCGACAAGGTGCCGCCGAGACTGTGGCCGACCAGCACCGGTTTGCCGAGCTCGCGGCTCTCGATGAGCGCGAGGAGGTCGGTCCGAAGCGTGTCGAAGCTCGCGCCGGGCCGCGGCGCGCGGCCGTCGAAACCCGGTAACGTGACGAGGTAGACGCGGTGCGTGGTGGAGAGCCGCGGCGCCGTATCGCGCCATACCCACGGTCCACTCGCGAGACCGGGGATGAGTATGACCGCCGGTCCCCGGGCGCCGAGCTGTTCCACTTGAAGCCCGCCGACTTCGAACTTCACGGAGGCGGCTTCCTTCGCTGCGGATGCCGCCAACGATATGTTCGGGACGAGCAGGGAGAACGCGAGCGCGAGGCTCGCCACGAATCGCTTGATCATGTGATCACTCCGTGAAAAAGATTTTTTCGATCGGTTTGCCGAACAGCTTCGCGATGGCGAACGCGAGCGGCAGGCTGGGGTCGTAGCGCCCCGTCTCTATGGCGTTGATCGTTTGCCGCGACACCTCCAGCTTGTCGGCCAGGTCGCCCTGGCTCCAGTCGCGTTCGGTGCGCAACTCGCGGACGTCGTTCTTCATCTGGACCAGAGACATCGCAGGCAGGCGTGCGCGCCCCAGGTGAGCCCCATGACCCCCCACACCCAGAACATGGAGAGGCGCGGAAATCCGACGTTCTCCAGGAAGCCGTACGTGAAAGTGAGGCCGGCGGTCACACCCGCGGCGATGGCGATGCTCTCGAGACTGCGAAGCCGAACGAACTCATCGGCGCGCGCGAATTGCCGCGCGATCACCCACACCGTGAGGAACACCGGGATGGCCGGCAGCAGCGTGAGCAGCGTCTTCAGCAATCCTTCGTCCATCCCGCGGCCGACACGGATCGCGATCGTCAGTGTGCCGATGTACAGCGCCATGACGATGGCCATCTCCGTGAGGTACCTGCGCTTCGCTTCGCGTTCCAGCATCGTCGTCCCCTTCCCGTGTTTGTAAAGGATGCTTTACAGGCTAGGGCAGGGGATCCAGCTTGTCAAGCAAGCTTTACATGCGCGGAAAAGACCGCGGAAAGACGCGTGTTCTTAGTGGCGCCGGGCTAGCGGAAAGTGTCGCAGTCCGCGACCTGGCCCGAGCCGTAGCCGCGGCGGAACCATTCCTGGCGCTGCGCGCCCGAGCCGTGCGTGAACGACTCCTGGTTCACGTGCCCCTGCACGCGCTTCTGGATGGTGTCATCGCCCACGGCCGAAGCCGCGCCCAACGCCTCGTTGATGTCGCCTTGCTCGACGAGCTGGCGCGAGTTTTGCGCGAAATGCGCCCAGATGCCGGCGTAGCAGTCGGCCTGCAGCTCCATCTTCACTTGCCAGGAGTTGGCGTCTTCCTGCGACCCGGCGCCTTGCTGGGCCGCGCGGACCTTGTCGGAGATGCCGGTGATGGTCTGCACGTGGTGGCCGACCTCGTGCGCGATGACATAGGCCTTGGCGAAATCACCCTGCGCGGCGAACTCGGTCTCGAGCTGCCGGAAGAACGCCAGATCGATGTACACGCGCTGGTCGCCCGGACAGTAGAAAGGCCCGGCAGCGGAGGTGGCCGAGCCGCAGGCGGTATTGATGCCGCGCTCGAAGATGGCGAGCCGGGGTTGGGTATACGTCTGCCCGGCGGCCTGGAAAATGGATGCCCAGGTTTCTTCGGTGTCGCCGAGCACATGGGTGACGAACTGGCCGGCTTCATCCTGGGGAACGGAGCTGTCGATGTTTTCTTCCGAGGTGGGTGCCGCGGAGCCGCCTGACAAGACCTGCATCGCGAGCTGCGGCCCGCCGAGGAAATAGGCGATGACACCGACGACCACGGTACCGATGCCGATCTTGAGCCCGCCACCACCACCGGTGCTGCGACCGCGGTAGTCCTGGACGTTCTGACTTTCTCTGCTCTGGCGCCAGCGCATGCGCGGGATGTTAGCAGAGGTAAACTTCGCGCCCAGTGAAATACGGCCTGCCCATCGATGAAGTACTTCCCGACTTGAAGTCGGCGTTGCTCCGTCACCGCAATGCGGTGGTGGAAGCGCCGCCCGGCGCAGGCAAGAGCACCGTCGTTCCGATTGCGCTGCTCGATGAACCATGGTTGCGCGGCGGAAAGATAGTCATGCTGGAGCCGCGGCGATTGGCGACGCGCGCGGTGGCGGCGCGCATGGCCTCGACATTGGGTGAAGCTCCGGGCGAGACCGTTGGCTATCGCATGCGAATGGAGACGCGCGTCGGCAGGCGGACGCGCATCGAGGTGGTCACCGAGGGAGTGTTCACGCGCATGTTGCAGAGCGATCCCGCGCTCGAAGGCGTGGGCGCGGTGCTGTTCGACGAGTTCCACGAGCGCAGCCTGCACGCGGACACCGGCCTCGCATTCGCGCTCGACTCGCAGGAGAACCTGGCGCCCGAGCTGCGGCTGCTCGTGATGTCGGCGACGCTGGATGGCGCGGCCGTTGCGAAGTTGTTAGGCGACGCGCCCGTGGTCACCGCGGCCGGTCGCATGTACCCCGTGGAAACGCATTGGCTCGGTACGGGCATGCCGCTGCTGCCCGCCTACATGACGGGCTCGGCAAATTCGCGCGAGACACCCGAGATCGCCGTCGTGCGCGCGATCAGGAGAGCGCTGGCGGAAGCACCGGGTGACATGCTGGTGTTCCTGCCGGGCGCAGGCGAGATCCGTCGCGTGCAGGGCATGCTCGACTTCCTTGGCCGCGACGTGGATGTGCACGCGCTTTATGGCGAGCTCGCCGCGGGAGACCAGGATGCCGCGCTCGAGATGGCGCCGCCCGGCCGCCGCAAGATCGTGCTCGCGACCAACATCGCGGAGACCAGCCTCACCATCGCCGGCGTGCGCATCGTCATCGACGCGGGACTCGAGAGACGCAGCCTGTTCGACCCGGCAAGCGGCATGAATCGCCTGGAGTTGCAGCGCATCTCGCGCGCGTCGGCCGAACAGCGCGCGGGTCGCGCGGGCCGCACCGCGCCGGGTGCGTGCTACCGGCTCTGGGGCGAGGGCGCCGAGCGCAGTCTCGCCGCCTATGCACCGCCCGAAGTCTGCGTCGCCGATCTGGCGCCGCTGGCCCTGGATCTCGCGGCCTGGGGCACGGACGCGGCATCGCTCAAATGGCTGGACGCGCCGCCAGCGGCGACGCTGGCGAGCGCGCGCGACCTGTTACGTCGCCTGGGCGCCCTCGATGAGTCGGGCAAAGTCACCCGGCATGGCCGCGCGATGCAGCAGTTTCCGGCGCATCCGCGTCTCGCTCACATGCTGCTCGAGTCACGCGAGCTGGGCGCGGCCTCACTCGGCGCCGAGCTCGCCGCGCTGCTCTCCGATCGCGACCTGCTGCGCGTCGGTGGCGGGCCGCGCGATAGCGACATCCGCACGCGGCTCGAGGCGCTGCGTCGCGGATCCCCGAGCATCGACCGCGGAGCCCTCGACCGCGTGCGCCGCTCGAAACGACAGTTCGAGCAGCAGCTTGGCGCATCGGGCGGCGATGACGCGGGTGATGCGGGTGTGTTGTTGGGCATGGCCTATCCGGACCGTATCGCGCGGCGACGATCGGGAGCCGACGCGCGCTATCTGCTCAGCAACGGACGCGGCGCCGTGTTCGCCGCCGCGGAATCGATCGCGCGCGAGGAGTTCATCGTTGCCGTGGATCTCGACGACCGCGAGCGCGAGGCGCGCATTCAGCTCGCCGCGCCCCTGGCGAAGGCCGACCTGCTCGAGCATTTCGCCGCGCGGCTCGTGAAGGCGGACGAGCTGGTCTGGGACGAACGCACCGAGGCCGTGATCGCGCGGCGTGTGATCCGCCTCGATCAGCTCGTCATCGAGGAGAAGCCACTCAACGACGTACCCCGCGATGCCAGCGCGGCGGCCATGCTCGACGGCGTCAGGTCCATGGGTCTCGACGTGTTGCCCTGGGACGACGAGGCGCGCAACTTCGTGGCGCGCAGCGAGTTCGCGCGCAAGCTCGATCGCAAGGACGTCGCGGACTGGCCCGATCTCTCGCGGGCCGCACTCGCCGGGGACCTGAGCTGGCTCGAGCCTTTTCTCGGGGGCGCCACGCGCCGTTCGCAGCTCGGACGCGTACCACTGCTCGAGGCGCTGAAGGCACACGTGGGTTACGAACGACAGCGCAAGCTCGACGAGCTCGCACCGACGCACATCGGCCTGCCTACCGGCACGCGCACGTCCGTCGACTATCTCAGTGACAATGCGCCCATCGCATCCATGCGAATGCAGGAAGTGTTCGGGCTCGCGGCCACGCCGCGCATCGGCGGTGGCGCCGTGCCCGTCACCTTCGAGCTGCTCTCACCCGCGCGACGGCCGCTGCAGGTGACGCGTGATCTCGCGAGCTTCTGGAAAAACGCCTACCTTGAAGTGCGCAAGGACATGCGCGGCCGCTATCCGCGGCACTACTGGCCCGAGAATCCGCTGGAAGCCGAGCCGACCCGGCGCGTGAAGCCCCGGTAGTGAGGGCGCCGACTACAGGTCGCGCGCGCGGCGCCGGGCCTGGTCGAGATCCCTCTCGGCGTCGATGCGCTGGTACTCGAGCTGGCCGAGTCGATAGGCGAGGCGCTCGCGCTCTTTCTTCTCGAGCTCCTTGTTCTCGAGCTTGGTGCGTATGTCACGCAGCTCGGCGTCGATGTCGCTGAGGATGCCGCTGCGGCGATTCACTTCGCGACCCTTCTCGTAAGCGTCGACCAGCCGCTCCTGGTCGAAGTTGCGGCAGATGCCAGCATCGAAGCCGCCACCGTATTCCCCGATGCTGTACATGCGATGCGGCTGGCAATACCGCTCGAGACCCTGCTCGCGGCCGTGCAACCACGCGCCGCGATCGGGCGCCACGTGCACTTTGGCGCAGGCGGTGGAGTGCCGGATGAGGTATTCCTCGGGCTCGCCGTTGGCGCCGTCACGCACGCCGATGTCTTCCCAGTTGGCGTTGAGGCATTCGCTCTTGGAGAGACTGGCGCAGCCACCCAGCGTCAGCAGCGAAGCGGCGGCGAGAACCCGGATGAGAGACCTGATGTTCATGGGTTGAATGCTAAGCCCGGCGGATTGAATCACACCTGAACGGACGTCACGGTCTAACATTGTAAAACGCAGCTTTCTCGACAATCAGACGGGTTTGCCATCCTCGCGCTCGATGGCGACCAGTGCCGCGCGCGCGGGCAGGCCGTTGCCGTCGGGCCAATGGCTGGTGGGGTTGTCGATGCGCCCGCCTTCACCCGGATGCTGGATCGACAGGAACAACGTGCGACCGTCGGGCGTGAATTCGCAGCCGCAGATTTCGCAGCCATTCGGCCCGCTCGCGAGCTGCTTGAGGAGTCCACGTTGTGGTCCGCTGGTCGGGACCACGAAGCAGCCATTGTTCGGGTGATTGCGGTTGTCGCTGTCCGTGACTATCCACAGCCGGCCCTGCGGGTCGATGCCGAGATTGTCGGGGCACTGGATGGGGCTCACGTCGGCCGCGTGCGGATAGCCGGCGTAGTACGTGTCGGTACCGGCCAAACTATTGCCCTCGGCCGCGAGCACCAGCTCGCGCGCGTCGACGATGTAGCGGCCGGCCGCCGGATCGCCGGCCAGCAGGAACACGCTCCAGGTGAACCTGGTCGCGCGCGCATCGTCGCCCGACTCGGCGATCTCGATGATGTGACCGTACTTGTTGTCGGCGCGCGGATTCGCGGGGTTCGCCGCGATGTCGATGTGGCGGCCAAACCAGTTGGTGTCGCCGCTGCCGCCGCGCTCGCCGGTCTTGGTGCACGGTATGTAGACGCGCCCGGTGAGGTGGCTGACCTCGACGTCCTCGGGGCGATCCATCGGCGTCGCGCCGAGAAGGTCCGCCGCGTCGCGTACCTTGATGACGACGTCGCCCTGGTTGGCGAAACCGGCGCCGGAATTCAGCGGCCCGTTGTCGTTCTGCACCAACGGCAGCCATTCACCCGTGCCATCCGCGTCGAAGCGCGCGCAATAAAGCGTGCCTTCGTCGAGCAGGTCACGATTGGCGGCCGGGTGCTTCGGATCGAACGTGTCGCGCGTGACGAACTTGTAGATGTATTCGAATTTCTCGTCGTCGCCCATGTAGGCCGCGACGTGGCCGCTCTTGCCGACGATGGTGTTGGCACCCTCGTGCTGGAATCGTCCCAATGCCGTGCGCTTGCGTGGTATCGATTTCGGATCGTGCGGATCGATCTCCACCATCCAGCCGAAGCGGAAGAACTCGTTCGGCTCCGCGGCCGTATCGAAGCGTGGATCCTGGAAGTCCCAGTGATAGAACGAGAAGTCGCGCAGCGGAAAACGCCGCAAGGCTTCCTTGACCGCCGGGTTGCGCGTGTCGGCGTTGACCGCCGCGCCAGCGAAGTAGTCGTCGACGTTCTCCTCGGAAGTGAGATACGTACCCCAGGGCGTCTTCCCCGCGGAACAGTTGGCGAATGTACCGAGCACGCGCACGCCGGCGGGGTCCGCGTGTGTGCGCATCAGTGCGTGGCCGCGGGCCGGCCCGTGGATATCCATGGGCGTGTTGGCCGTGATGCGGCGGTTGTTAGGCGAGCCCGGGTCGCGCGTCCAGCCGTCGCGGTCGCGCTGCAGCTGCATGACGGTGACGCCATGCGCGGCTTGCATGAACGCCGCGGCATGCGGATGCTTGCCGAACCACGCCTTGGCGGGCTCGAGCTTCATGTTCGCGCCGCCGTGGCCCGGCCAGACCAACTCGCCGTTCACGTACTCGTGGTTCACGCAGACCAGGCCGCGTGCCGCGCGCCCCTGTTTCTGCGCGAAGTAACCCACGGCATCTGCGTTGGTGCCGAAGCGTCGTTCCTGCGCCGCGGCCGAGTCGGCATCGAGCCAGTCGCTGCTGGTCATGCGCCGCGTATCGAAATCGGGCGTGCCGGTTACGAGACTGTCACCCCAGCGCGCCACGACGTTGTGGCGATACCCATCGGCGAGGACCAGCGCATCCGAATTCTGCGGCGCCACGCTGTTGAATGCCCCCGCGAGGCCGTTGCCCGCGCGGCCGGATTCGTGCGCTTGTGGTTGCGTCGGAAGACGCGCACACGCAGCCAGTCCAACTCCCGCCGCGGCGCCCGCGAGCACGGTGCGGCGCGAGAGATTGGCGGCCAGCACGGCGTCGAAAGTGGGTCGATTTTTCATGGCCGCATGCTAACGTGACCTCTTTACGACGCCTAGCGCGGAGCGGATTACAAATGCGTCACGGCCTTGCCCGAACGTCGTCCATCGCAATTATCGTGCTCGCATGCGTCACCGCCATGGTTGGCTGCGAAAAGAAAAAGGAGAAGCAAACTCCGCCGGCGCCTTCGGTCGCTGCCGCGCAGCCGGATTCTTCCGTCGATCTCGCCAAGGTGCACGCGGATGCGCCGGGCATCGACTGGTTCGAGGGCGATGTGGATGCCGCGTTCGCGGCGGCGCAGGCATCGGGCAAGCCCGTGCTGCTCTACTGGGGCGCGCAATGGTGCCCGCCGTGCAAGCAGCTCAAGTCCGCGGTGTTCAGCCGCCCGGACTTCATCGAGAAATCGAAGTTGTTCGTCGCTGTGTATCTCGACGGCGATCTGCCCGACGCGCAGAAGTGGGGTGACACGTTCCGCGTGACCGGGTACCCCACGGTGGTGGTGTTCAAGCCCGACCGCACCGAGATCACGCGCATCGCCGGCAACATGGACCTCTCGCTCTACGCGGGCGTGCTCGATGATGCGTTGGGCGACGTGCGTCCCGTGAAGCAGATAGTCGATCTCGCGGTGCAGGGAGAGGCGCCGCTCACCGCCGGGGATTGCCGCCGCCTTGCGTACAACGCCTTCGATCTCGACGACGAAGGAATCTTCGACCCGGCCCGCTTGCAGGCCGCTTTCGAGAATGCGTCCCGCCTTTGCCCCACCGAGCTCGCCAAGGAACGCGCGCGTTTTCCAGTGCTCGCCGCGGCCGAAGCCGCCGGGCTGCAGGCCGACGCCATCAACGGCAAACGCAAGGCGGACCAGAAACTCGCCGCGCTCATCTTGCGCGTGAACGAGTTGCTCGCGAACCAGGAACTGGCCATGGCCAACGCCGATGCGCTGCGCTCGCTGCCGAAGGAGTTCTATCTGGCTGCGCGGCAGGCCGTGCCACAGGTGGCGCCGGAGCTCCGCGCGCGCATCATGAGCGTGGCTGATGCCACTACCGCAAACCTGAAGTTCGCGCCCGCCGACCAGCTCGCCGCGCAGCTCATGAAAGTGCGTGTCGCCCAGGCCTATGCCAAGGATGGCAAGACGCCGACCGACGTACGAGCCTCGGCGCTGGCCACGTCGGAAAAGATGCTGGCCGTGAAGATGGAGCCCTACGTACGGGCTGGCGTGGTGAATTCGGCCATCAACATCTACATCGCGCTCGATGACTGGGAGAGGGCGCGGGACCTGCTCGCGCTCGAGGCGTCGACGTCGAACACGCCTCACTACTACATCGGCGACCTTGCCGATGTCGAGGAGCATCTCGGCAACAAGCAACGCTCACTCGAGCTGCTCGGCGAGGCGTATCACAAGGCCAAGGGCCCCGCTTCGCGCTTCCAGTGGGGCTACAACTATCTCGATGGTCTCCTGCGACTGGCGCCCGAAGACACCGCCACCATCGAGAAGGTGGGCAGTGAGGTGCTCGGCGAGCTCGACGGCCCGAACCGCGTGCATCGCCGCACGCTCTCGCGGCTTTCACGTCTGGATGCCGCGCTCAAGGAGTGGAGCACCGATCCGAAGCGCGATGCCGTGTTCGCGAAGTTCCGCACGCAGGTGGCGGCGGCCTGCGCCAAATCCGGCGGTGAGCAGGCGGCGGCCGAAGGCTGCCGCAAGTTCGGCGGCGCCGCGTCCGGCTAGCTACTTGTCGTCCTTCGGCCGGCGCGCATTGGTGCGCATGGTCGTATTCACCGAACGCCCGCGCCTGGCCAGCGCTTCGCGCAGCAGCCACTCGATCTGGCCGTTCACGCTGCGCAGCTCCTGCGCGGCCATGGCCTCGACCGCGGCGGCGACCGCCGGGTCGAGGCGTAACAGGAAGGCCTTGCGCTCGGGCGTCTCGCTCATCCGCGGAAGTTCAGCCGTATAGCGTGCCGGCGTTGATCACGGGCTGCGCCTCGGTCTCCGCACACAGCACCACGAGTAGATTGGACACCATCGCCGCGCGGCGCTCGGGATCGAGATCGACCACGCCACGCTCGGTCAGAGCCTGGAGCGCCATTTCGACCATGCCCACGGCGCCGGCGACGATCTGCTTGCGTGCGCCGATCACCGCCTCCGCCTGCTGGCGGCGGAGCATCGCGCCCGCGATCTCCGGCGCGTAGGCGAGGTGCGTGAGCCGCGCGTCTTCGACGCGCAGGCCCGCCTTCTCGAAACGCTCCTGCAGTTCGCGCTTGAGCTTGGCGATGAGCTCGTCACCGCCGGCCCGGAGCGTGAGCTCGCGGCCATCATCGTCCACGTGATCGTAGGAGTACTCGTTGGCGAGATGGCGCAGCGCCGCTTCCGCCTGGATGGGCACGTAGTGCTCGTAGTGGTCGATGTCGAGCACTGCTCGCGCCGTGTCGTCGACTTTCCAAACGACCGCCGCGGCGATTTCGATCGGGTTGCCGCGCTTGTCGTTCACTTTCAGCTTCTCGCTGTTGAAGTTGCGCAGGCGGAGGCTCACCTTGGTCTTGTTGAAGAAAGGGTTGGCCCAGCGCAGGCCGGTCGCATAGTCGGTGCCGCGATACTCGCCGAACAGCATGAGCAGCGCCGACTGGTTGGGCTGGAGCATGTAGACGCCCTTGACCAGCACGATCAGCGCGATCACCGCGAGGACCGACACGAACGGCAACCGCATCGCCATGCCGCCCGGAATCATCAGCAATGCGATGAAGGCGAAGACCAGCGCGCCATACCCGCTGCTGCTCTTGAACTGGATTTCTTCGGTGACACCCGGCGTTTTCATAGATCCCTCGTACGGTAGGAGTTCCATCGAACTCGAAACTGATACTAAAGTGATATCACTTTACGGGCAAGCCGGATTTGACTTTGGTCTGTA
Organism: Steroidobacteraceae bacterium; assembly: GCA_035525785.1. GTDB lineage: Bacteria > Pseudomonadota > Gammaproteobacteria > Steroidobacterales > Steroidobacteraceae > CADEED01. The sequence continues at coordinate 46,206 of DATLDQ010000003.1, forward strand.
CAATCCCGCCCGGTTGGGCCTGTAGCACAGCGGTTAGTGCAGGGGACTCATCTATATATAGGTGCCTGCGCGGGGAAACCCGTGCAGTGGACGGGATGAATTCAGGGAAACCTTCGTAACACGATTACATGGCAACCCTGAGCCAAGCCCGCGCTACAGCGCGGGAAGGTGCAGAGACTACCTGAGGGCTCGAGTGCCCTTGATGACAGGCTAGAGCGTCCCGCACCCCACCCGGGTGTAGTTAGACACCCGGCGGGTGAAGAGATAGTCCACGCGGGGCGGAAACGCTTCGATCACGTGAATCCCTTGGTCCTTGGTTCGAATCCAAGCAGGCCCACCAATTCAGCGGCTTGTCGGGGCCGCGCGTGGAACACCAGTACGGCAAGTGTTCGCTGCTGTTGAGCTCGGTGCAGATCATCGGTGACCCACTGATGGGCGCCGCGGGTGTGATGCGAGAACGTATGAAGTGATCGTGATAAGCGAGCGGCGATGACCGAACCGGTCAGCGCCAAACGTGGCGAGCGCGGTGGCAACGGTCGCTTCCGCAAGGCCGACGCCGATCACTACTCCGATGTTGGACGCGGAGAGATTCAACCCGGCGAGATGGATTCCCAGAAGCACGCCGATCATTCCCGTCGCGACGGAGCGCGCGAGAACCGCCACATATAACCAGGTACGGTCCTGGAGCACGGCGCTACTGATTCACGATGTAACGAAGCCCCTCGGCCAGCTGGTCGATGTCCTCGCGGGAATTGTAGACGTGACCGGAGGCTCGCAGCGCCCTGGTTACCCCGAAGTGTCGGAGCAATGGCAATGCGGAAAGATCCCCCGCACGGACCGCGATGCCAGTGTCGTCGAGCGCGCGCACCAGATCGGTGACGTCGTGGTTTTCGATAACGAACGTGAAGACAGGCGTGCGACTCTCGGGCGACTGCGGCCCCAGCAATCTGAGCTCCGGGATGGCGGTCAACCGGCCGAGTCCGTACTCGACCAACTGCTTCTCGTGCTGGATGCAACCCTCCCGCCGGAGCTTCCGCAAATAGCCGGCGGCGGCAGCCATTCCGACGGCGCCACAGACATTCGGCGTACCTGCACCGAACCGCTTCGCGCCGCTTTCCAATGTCTCGAATTCCAGATCCACGTCATGTGCCATGTTCGAGCCGGATTGATAGGCCGGCAGGCGATCCAGTAGCTCCCGGCGCCCGAACAGAACGCCGACGCCCATCGGGCCCAGCATCTTGTGACTCGAGAAGGCGAGGAAGTCGCAACTCATCTGGCGAATGTCTATGGGCACATGGGGTGCGGACTGGGCAGCATCGACGAAAGCCAGGGCGCCGGCCGCGCGGGCCAATGAGCACAGTTCGGCGGCGGGGTTCACGAATCCCGCGACGTTCGACACATGGCTGAATGAGGCGAGTCGCGTGCGACTCGAGAGCTTCCTGCGGAAATCCTCGACGTCGATGCGACCGGATTCGTCGACGTTCGCGAACCGGATTACAGCCTGGTGACGGCGCGCGACGAGCCGCCACGGCAACAGATTGGACGCGTGCTCTGCGATGGTGAGCAAAATCTCGTCACCGGCTTTGAGGTTCGCGAGTCCCCAGGCGGAAGCCACCAGATTTATAGCTTCCGTTGTTCCTCGCGTGAAAATGATCTCGCTCGATTCATACGCATTGATGAATTCCGCGATCGACCGCCGCGAGTCTTCGTAGAGCTGGTTCGCTCCACGTGCCAGCGAATGCGAGCTTGCCGACGGGTTCGCGTTGTGCTCCCGATAGAAATCGCCAATGGCGTCGATCACCACCTCCGGACGCTGCGAGGTTGCGGCGCTGTCCAGGTAGACGAACGGCGCCCGGCCGTGACGGCGCGTGAAGATCGCGAAATCCTTGCGGCAGTCGAAGCCCGGTGCCGGTTCGGCGCTGGCGGCCCTCATCGCGCTAGCAGCTCCCAGGCAGCCCAACGCCGCCACGCTGAACTGCCGACGGGTCACCCTACCTGCTTCGCGAGTTTCCATCGCCGTTCCGGGTCAACTCAAAGCGGGACGTCGACGGCGTGACTCGCGCCATCCGGCGTGGCGAACTTTACGACGACCACAGCCTTGCCGTTCTTGACCTCCGGGATCGCCGAGTAGGGCAGGCCCTTCTCCTTGGCTGCGGCCTTTTCCACTACTGAGGCGAGATCCAGTTTCGACTGCTGCAGAAGTGTGAGCTGCATGGCCGATCGCGTGAGGTGCTTCTTGTCTTCGAAGACTTCGATGTTGGGGTTCCACGGCTCGGCATTCGGCTCGCCCTTGAGCTCGATGAGCGTGTTGTGTTCCGCATCGGGTTTGATTCCGAACTTTGCGGTGTAAACGCTCAGCCAGAACTTGCCGTCTTCGAACTCGAACTTCGCCGAGATCGGGGCGCCCTGGGTCTTCGCGGCTTGGCGCATACCCTGCACCAAACTGTGCTTGCTTTGACCGAGCCGACTTACGGTTTCGGCGTCGGAAGCGTTGGCTGCGTGAGTCAGTGAAGCGCACAACAAGGACACGATCAGCGAGGTATTGAGGGCGATGCGCACGGTCGTCTCCTTCAGACTGCGGTGGTTTCATCGCTACTCTAGGTGGCGACCTGCACCTGCTGTCTGAAGATTCGTTCAGAGAGAACCGTAACTCACGTCGTCGAATCGCGTCACGCTGTCCGCCTTGGTCCAGACGCCCACGGCGCCGGATCTCGCAAGAACCTTGTCCTCGACCTCGAACAAATGTTCGCCGTTGAAGGACACCCGGAACACGCTGCCGCGGAAATCCACGCGCAATCGATTCCACCGTCCGCTCGGCACCTGCGTGTCCACGCCGTAGCCAATCATGCGGCCGCGAACCTGCAGTGGTGTTCTCTTCCCGTCCACCGTCTTGTAGAGAACGACATTCCCCTCGAGCGCGTTCATGCGGACGACGTAGTAGTTATTCGCATCCAGGAAGCGGAAGACGAGGCCGCCGGCCTGATCCTCTTTTCCGGACTCGGGCTTGATTCGCGATTCGACGTAGCCATCCTGGAGGCGGGCGCGAGTATCTACAGCCCAGCAGAACGTTGCCTCTCCGGACTGCAGCAGGACATAGGACCCCGAAGCGGCGGATGTGTCGCGTACCACGCTCCACCGCGCCTGGCCGCTCCCGGTAATACCTGTGACCCAACCTTCGGGCAACGAGCCGGTTTCGAAAGACGCTGTCTGCGCGAGCATTACGATCCCTGTCAGGCTGACCGCCAGGAAATTCATGGCGCGGGTGCCAGCGGCAGCTCGATCCGGAACGTGGCGCCATGCGCTGACTTTTCCAGGATACGAATCGTTCCCTGGTGCCTCTCGACGATGCTCCGGGCGATGGCGAGCCCTAATCCATGGCCGCCAGTCTCCCGGGAGCGGGCTGCGTCGACGCGGAAAAACCGGTCGAACACCCGACCACGGAGCTCACGGGCAATGCCGGGTCCTTCGTCACTGATGTCGATAAATGCGCGGGCGCTTTGTATCTCGGTCCGCACATCGATGCGGGATTCAGCCGGCGAATGGCGGATCGCGTTGTGCATGATGTTCAAGAATGCGTGACGCAGTAGCGCTGCATTGCCCGTGGTACTTATCCTCTCAGGAAGGGCATGCACTGTGAGCTGCTGCCGCTTGCTATCCGCGACGACGGCGAGAGTGTCGCGCACCGAGGTGATCAACGTTGAAAGGTCAACAGCCTCGAACTGAACGCTGGCCCCGGCTTCGAGCCGAGCGAGCATCAGCAGCGCATCCGTGAGCTCGGTGAGCCGATTGGCCTCTTCGAGCATGCTGGAGATGGCTTCCTTCAGTTGGCGGGCATCACCGTCCTCCTGCAGTGCGGACTCGCCCACCGCCCGCAACGCCGTGAGCGGTGTGCGCAGCTCATGCGATGCATCCGCTGAGAAGCGCTTGAGCTCGGTGAAGCTCGCATTCAACCGGGCCAAGGTCTCGTTGAACACGGTCGCGAGCTGTCCGATCTCATCGTGGCGATTTGCGACCGGCAATCGTGCGCCCAAGGATTCCGAGGTGATTTTCCGGGCTTCCGCGCTCATCCTTGCGACTGGAACCAGCGCACGCCGTGCCAGCCAGTAGCCGCCGAATGCGGCGATCGCGGCCGCAAGTGGCAGGGCAATCGCAAACACCTCGAGAATCTGCGCAAGCGTCTGCCTCATGTCCGATGCGTCGCGGATGACTCGAACTATCACGCCCTGACCTTGGATGCGCGCCGGACGTTCCATGATGCGCGCTGGAAGATTGCTTTCAATCTCCTGGTCGTAGAACTTCAGCGCATGGGCGGTGGGACGACGCAATGGTGAATGGATGGCGTCTTCGGGAATGGGCCAGTGCCGCATGCGCAGCTGGCCTTCCTCCGACCAGACCTCGAACCACGCAAACAACCTTGCGTAGCCGTCGTCACCGTGAGCTCCTCGCACGGGCCACTTGATGGCGCCTTTGTCGTCTACCGCGAGTTGGGCTTCGACGATATCGAAATCGATGCGGAGCTGGCGATCCAGTTCCGCGGCGAGTCGGTGCTCCACGGTCTCGTACGCGATTGCCGCGAACGCTGCGAGCACGATACAGAGCGTGGCCGCGTACCAGATGGCCAGGCGCGCCTTGAACGATCTATGGCGCCACCAGTGCTTCAGGGAGCGCACAGGGAAAAACCGACGCCGCGGATCGTGCGCAGCAGCTTCACGCTCTGACCGTCATCGATCTTGCGACGCAGATGCGCGAGATGCACGTCGATGACATTGTCGAGTGGTGTTGCCCGCGGCACATCACGCCAGACTGCATCCGCCAGCATTGCACGGGTGACCACGCGACCCTGGTGGCGCATGAGGCAATGGAGCACGTCGAACTCCCGTGGCGTGAGCAGGATCTCGGCGCCGGCGCGATGAGCAATCCGCCTTTGCACATCGAGAGTCAGGTCCGCCACCTGCGGTTGGGTTGGCTCCTGGGTCTCCGCCCGGCGAAGCAGCGCACGCACTCGCGCGGAGAGCTCGGCCAATGCGAAAGGTTTGACCAGATAATCGTCCGCGCCGCGGTCCAGGCCGAGCACACGATCCTCGACCCCGTCTCGCGCGGTGAGAATGAGCACGGGAGTTCTGTTCGCGACTTCGCGCAGACGGGACAGCAAATCGATACCACTCAGTCCCGGCAGCATCCAATCGAGGACCAACGCGTCGAATCTCGACTGGGACAGCAGGGTATCGCCGTCGCTTCCCGTGGTGGCCAGGTGGGTTTCATGGCCATCGCGACGCAAACCCTCGGCAATCGCCGCTGCGGTTTTGGGATCATCTTCGACGATGAGGATGGATGCCACGGCCCAGATTATCCGGCATCCATGGTGCGATCGAATCCTTAAGGAATCTTCAGGTCAGGCCGGCAATCAACGCCGGCAAGCCGAAGTAGGCTTCGATTCCTCATGGAAAAGTCGACGCTTCCAGCCTTCATGGCATTCCTGGGTCTCACCTGTGTCGCTGCGGCGCCCGCGGCAACCCTTGAGGTGGCCGCGAAGATAGAGCTACCTGACTGCGAGGGCCGCATCGACCATCTGGCGTACGACGCGGTGGGCGAGAGGCTTTTCATTGCCGAGCTCGGCAACAACAGTGTTGCGATCGTTGATGTGAAAAAGGGAAGGCTGGATCGTCGGCTGCAAGGCCTCGAAGAGCCGCAGGGAATCGCATTCTTTCCCGAGCTTCAGCGGCTGTACGTGGCCAATGGAGGTGATGGATCGATCGCGGCGTACGACTCCAAGACCTTCAAGCTGGTGAACAGCCGCAAGCTCGGCGGCGATGCTGACAACATCCGCATCGACGCGGCCGACAAGCTCGTCTACGTGGGCCACGGTGAGGGCGCCATCGCCGTGCTCGACGCGTCCACACTCAAGCCGGTCGGCGAGATACCGCTCACGGGCCATCCCGAGAGCTTTCAGCTGTCGCCCGTCGATCGACATATATATATGAATGTGCCCGACCTCCGGCAGGTGGTAGTGGGCGATCTGAAACATCGTCGCCAGATTGCCGCCTGGCCCACGAAAGGCTGGAGCGCCAACTTCCCGATGGCTATCGATTCAACGGGCAACGCCGTGCTCACGGTCTTTCGCAAACCTGCGGTCATCGCGCGCTACTCGATGCAAGGAGGCGCTGTCACTACGCATGCTGAAGTCTGCGGCGATGCGGATGACGTGTTCATCGACGAAAAGCGCAATCGGGTGTACGTGATCTGCGGCGAAGGCGTGGTCGAGGTAATGAAGCGCGAGACGCTTGAGCGTATCGACCGGGTCAGTACCTCGCCGGGAGCGCGCACCGGATTGTTCTCCGCCGCGGCTGATACCTTGTTCGTCGCCGCCCGAGCGACGGGTGGCAAGAGCGCCGCCATCTACGCATTGAAGCCACGCTGACACTTATGCAGTGGGTCGAATGAGCGCCATCACCTCTCTCGTTCTCGCCAACCTTTGCTCCCATGCGCACCCCTAATCGAAGTCGAAGCTCAGGCGGATGCCGCCATAGCGCTCGAAATCGCGGGGCAGCAGTACTTGGGTCGCAATCCGGCTGCCCCAGTTGCCGGCCGAATTGGCGATCGCGGGGTAATACTGCTTGTCGAACAGGTTGTTCACGAAAGCGACTACCTTCCACTTGCCTGACTCGTCGCGAACGCCCACGCCAACATTTGCGATGCCGTAAGCGGGCTGAAACGTTTGCGGATCTTCCGCCACGTAGTACGTGTCGCTCTGGTGCTGATAGGCGACTTGCGCGAAGCCGACCAGGTTGCTGCTGATCGCGTGTGAATAATCGGCCGCGATCTGGAACTTGAGCTCGGGAGCCTGCACGGCGCGCGTACCTGTCAGGTTCTGGCGCGCCGGGGTGCCCGTGCAACCTTGCGCAGCAGTCTGCAACGGGTAGCACTGCGCTACCGGGAAGGACGTGTACTTGGCGTCCAGGAACGTGGCGGACGCGCTGAGGTTGAAGGCCTCGCCCAGGCGCGCGGCGAGCTCCAACTCGACGCCTTTGGAGTTGAGGCCGCCGACATTGGTCAGCCGGAAGTTGTTGGTTCCATCGGCCAGTGTCTCGATCGACTGCGCCTGGAGATCTTCATAGTCGGTATCGAAGTACGTCAGGTTCAATGTCAGCGCACGATCGAGGAACTGGGTGCGGATGCCGGCTTCCGTGTCGCGCGAGGTTTCTGGCCTGATGGGACCCGCCGCCGCGCGGTTCGCATTGAAACCGGTGGTCAGGTCGTAAGTCTGGCCTTTGTAGCCGGTCGCGTACGTGGCGAACACCATCACATCGGGCGTGATCTGGTACTGCGGACTGATCTTGTAAGTGGTCGCGGTGTCGTCCGAGTCGCCGTTGAACTGGGCATTCCCGTTCTGGACGTCGAGGAACGTATAGGCAATCTCTTCCTTCTGGGCTCGCCCACCCACGGTGAGCGTCAGATCGTCGACGATCGTCCAGTCGATTTGCGCAAAGCCTGCGATCTGCGTGGACTCGGACGTCGCATGCCAGTTGGCCAGCGAGAACACCGGCCCGCGGAAGAACGGGCGATCGAATTCCACCTTTCCGTAATACGCGCCGACCGTGTAACGGAACGCGTCCGTGTCGGGGGACAGCAGGCGGATTTCCTGCGTCGTCAGCTTCGAGTGGAATTTTCCCGCCTGAAAGTTGCCGCCCGCCGGTATGGTCGCCGACGAGTCGTCCTGGTCCAGGTAGTCGCCGAGGTTGAAACGGTCGTATGACGTGATGGACACGAGTTGCAACTCGCCCAGGCCGAATTCACCGCGAATCGAGCCGCCGTACCCCGAGTAGTTCGTGCGCGCGTCGTAGTTGTTGCTGATATCGGAGTTGTCTCGATCGATGGTGATGCCCGGGAGGACGACCGCTGCCGACTGGCCCGGGGTGTTGCGGAGCAGGGCCGCCGGGTCCATGGCGATGAACGGACGACCCACCGTCGTCTCGCCATCGATGTAGTCAGCCGAGAATGTCAGCGAAGTATTTTCGCTCGGCGCCCACCGCAGTTTCGCGCGGGTATTCAGGGCCTCTCGCCCGTTGACGTCCTTGCCGTTGAAGAGGTTTCTCACGTTGCCATCCCACTGCGAGTAGGACGCCGAAAACACATAGCCGAGATCGGGATTGATCGGCCCCGACACGCTGAAGTTGCCACCGTACTCGTCGTCGCTGGTGCCGAGCGCATTGATGTGCGCTTCGAAGGAATCGGTCGGACTCTTCGTGATGATGTTGATCAAGCCGGCGGAAGCGGATTTGCCATAGAGCGTGCTCTGCGGACCACGCAGGACTTCGATTCGCTCGACATCCGGCAGATCGCTGAAAGCACGGGCCTGGAAGGCGAGCGGTACTTCATCCACCAGTACCGCGACGCTCGACTCCACCCCGATGCCGAACGCGAACGTGCCGACTCCGCGCAGCGAGACGTTCGAGTTCGCGGGATGCTCCGCGGGCCGGATCGTCAACGACGGCGAGACCTTGCCGAGGTCCGCGAACTGGGTGACACCCGAGGCCCGCAGCTCGTCCTCGCCGATGACCGAAACGGCGAGTGGCACTTCCTGCAGGCTTTCCGAGCGCTTGTTCGCCGTGACGACGACCTCCTCGAGACCGCCATCGTCGGTGGGGCGCGATGGCGATTCACCGGAAGTCTGCGCCGCCGATGTGCCGCACAGCGCGAGCGAGAGAGCCAGAACACCCGAACCGGTAGGTAGGCCATTGCGAAACGCAATCCTGCTCATCTCGTTTTCTCCCTGGTTGACAGCCCGATCCGACGACGCGTCAGTCGGCAAACAATGGTAACCGGTCAAACCACCGGCACGCCACGTTTGGATCCGGGCCAATGTCAGTCAGGGCCGCGCCGATCGGAGTGCTTCGATCAGGGTTGCCAGGAAATGAAATTCGAGAACTCCGCGCCAGCCTTGTAGGTGAGCATGCCGGGACGGCCGACCGGGTGCGACGCATCGGTGGTCTGCAGCACCTGCCTGTTGTTCACGAACGCACGCAGCTCGTTGCCCACCGCATCCAGCCGCAGGTCGTACCAGGTGTTCAACGTCACCGGGAGGTTGGCGGTGACCAGCACCGTCGCGACACCATTCACCACCTTGCGCAGGCTCACCGTGTTCGAGCCGCGCAACGTCAGGTAGTAGTAGTTGTTTGCATCGACGTAGCGCGCAATGATTCCGATCCAGCGGTCCGACCCGTTGACCGCGGTCAGGCGCGCCCGGGAGCCGACCACCTGGTCGTCGGTGGGCAAGCCGGGGATAACTACACGCGCGATGTCCGCGGTCGAGGTCTGCCGCATGATGGAGATGCCGTTGTCATCGTCGTTGCAGCTCCAACTACCCGATCCGGTGACCGTGTAGAAATTGGTGTACACCAGGGACCCGTTGCACCAACCGTACTGCTCCAGGTCGAAGATCGCGTTCTGCCCCACCTGCGCCGCCACCACATTGTCGTAGTCCGCTGCGGTGTCACTACCCACGAGCGCCGCGCTGCCATGCGGAATCGGCGTCGCATCCACATACCAGATGACTTCCTTGCCATCGACGAGCACGCGAAGGGTCCTGTTCAGGGCCTGCAGCGCAACGTGCCGGTTGGTACCGGTTTGGCCGATCTGGACCTCGCGCAACTGCGTGCGCTCGCCGTTGCGCATCATGTTCAGGGCGATGCGGCCAGAGCTGCGCACGGCGACATAGTAGTAATTGGCGCCGTCGAGATGGCGCACGGCAAGACCTGCCCAGTTGTAGTCACCGAGCGCCATCGGGTTGATGTCCGCCTCGATCGACTGCTCCTGCCAGTCGGAGTAGTTGAGCAGCGCGCGGTACTCGCCGTTCACACTGCTCTGGCGATACACGCGGTTGCCGGTCGGCGTCGTGGCCACCGCGAAGCTGCCGATCACCGGCGTGAAAGGCGCCGTGCCATTGGTGAAACCCGTCGTTATGACGGGTGACGGCGTGTAGGTAGCCGGCAGCTCGTGATACATGACCACGGGGAACGAGCTGTCCATATGGAGCACGGCCTTGGAGAGCACGCGGCGCCCGCTGATCTTGAGGTCGTCCCTCATCTGCGAATCGCCACGCGTCACCAGTCGGGCGACGTGTTCGTATTTGCCGCTGACGTTCTTGCGGAACACATCGCTGTCGCGCACCACCACGTCGCTGCTGTGCGTGAGGCCGAAGGTCGGATAGTTGGGGCTGGAACTGTCGGATACCGTGCGCAGGCGGTCCACCAGCGTGAGGGTGTCGTCGTTGCGGTAGACGCGCGTGCCAGCCGCGCCGCCGACGTCGAAAAATATCTCGTTGCCGCGCACGTCGGCCTCGATACCGCCGTCAGGGACGCTGGAAGTCAGTTGCCACGTGGCGCCGCCGCGCCGGAAGATTCGCATCTGGCTGGGCTTGGTCTCCGGGTCCTGGGTGACAGTGCCCGCGACCACCGTGTCGCCCGAAATAGCCCACGACCTGGGGCGCAGCACGCAGTCATCGTCGCCGGTGATGCGCTGGAGAGGAGTCCAGCTGCCGTCCGTCTGCAATGTGGAGATCCGCGCGCCCCAGCGCGCTGCATCGCAAGTACTCTTCTCGGCGAGCAACGTATTGCCGTCCCACACGAGCGCACCCTCCACATGGTCGGGGTCGCCGACGGGCGCCGTGAACGGATGCGAAATCTCCGCCCAGGTGTTGTTCGTGCGCTTGAACACCTGTGTGGGGTTCGAGCCGATGGCCGCCAGCCCGTTGCTCATGGCTAACGAGCGGAAGTAAGTCAAGGTTCCGCCCTCGATCTGCGACCGGGTCGCGAGGACGCGATCGAATGTCCATTGTCCGTTCACGAAGTGGTACAGCAGGGCATCGTGCCGCTGCGTCTGCCCCGTTGGCGGCGACGCCGTCGCGGCCGCGATGAGCGCCCAGTCGCCGTCGAGGGCGATCTCGTAGCCGAAGTAATAGTAGCCTGCGGGCTTCGCGAGGGTTTGCGTCTGGTGGACGAGCTTGGGCCGGGCGGCATGCGCCGCCGGCGCGATCAGCAGGCACGCGATGAGGATGAAACGCAGCATTGAAAGTATCCCTGGGGGCAACGGTTCCTGTAGTTAGGACCGAACTCCAGGCCATGCGCCATAGGAGAAGGCGACTGAATTCGCCGGCGCACGGCACCGCACCCTTAAGGCGCAAAATTTGCGGACCGGTTTGAAAAATTGTAGCGCGAGGGTGCGGCGGTCAAGGAGGTACCCGCCTCGAGAAACGCATTTTGATACGCGAGGCACGCGGCGTTGAACATCGACAGCATTGTGGCCGCACCTGGGCGGGGCAGTCCGCTCAAATCTTCTTGCAGAACGGCGGCGGCGACTCTTCGTTACAAACGTCGGGCTTGGTATGGGTCGTCGTCCAGTATTTCAAAAGGCCGAGTTGTGTGGCCAGGTCCGGGAAGCCGGGATCCGCCAGAGTCCCGCGCATGCTTTGATTCCAGAAGATCGATGGCCCCGGATATTCCTTCGTCGTCGCAATCCGCGCCGCGATCTGGAAGGCCTCGCGGTTCGCTCCCAGATCGGCGAGCAATCTCGCGACAGCTTCTGTCTGCTGGGCTTCCGGCAGCGCCAGGAGAGCCTCGACTGCTTGCGCTCGGGCTGCAGAGTCACGCGACATCCGTGCGCGATGGCCTTGCAACAATGCCGCGCGCAAATCTTCGGAAATCGGCAATGTCGGGTCGCCCAGAAGATCGATGTCGCCAATTCGCGTTGCCTTGTCGGCCGCAGGCCATTTGGCGAAATCGGCATTCGGAGCGAGGTCGATCGCCGCATCGAAATGGATTTTCGCCTCGTCTGGCTTGCCCGCGATGACGAGTGCTTGGGCCAGATTCCAAGGCGTATAGACATAGAGGGCCAGCATGTCGTTGGCCTGGTGCAATCGTTCGACCGCTTCGGCGGTGCGTCCCACGTTGAGGAGCATCCACCCGTACTGGTGGTACTCGCATCCGCAATCCAGCCGATGGGCGGCGATGGCGCGTTTCAATAATTCTTCGCGAGCGATCCAGTCGTGCCGATCGACCACCATCGACTTGATGTACAGGGCCTCGCTGTTCTTGCCGTCGATCGCGATGGCGCGGTCGGCCGCCGCACGACCATTGGCGCGAGCCTCTTCGATGATCCCATTGCTGTCCGCGCTCAGTGCAACCTTCCAGTACCCACCGGCGACCGCAGCCCAGCCCCAGGAAAAGTCCGGGACGGCAGCGACCACCCGCTGCGCGGGAACCAGGGCCTTTCGTCCGTCCTGGATATTGGGATCCCAATGTCCCTCGCAGAATTGCATGTAGTCGCGCAGAACTCCGTCGGGCAGCGGCTTGTGATAGGTGGACGCTCCGAACAATCCGCAGCGGACGACGTTGCCGGCATCGACGGCGATGTGGCGCGGGACCCTCGAGACTTCATTCCCGTCGTAGTTGGAGGTCTTCGACCACAGGGTTTCGCCGGAGCGCTCGTTGAGCATGCGAGTGATGACACGGATGGTGTCTCCGTCCCGCTGGATCGTCCCGCCCAGGGTGTAGGCGGGCGCGGCGCCCGGCGTGGGCGCAGATGCACTCGAAATACCCACGACGCCATCCGTGCTGAATGCCGCGGTGATCTCCGCGTCCACGGTCTCGCGAAGCGTTGCGGGCAAGTCTGGCGACAGGAGTTGAAAGCCCGACAGCCGGACGGTCATGCCATGACTTGCGGATGGATCTGGCCGCCGCCCCCACCAGGCTGCGCCCGCGGCAACCAGCAGGAGCAGTAGGGCAGCTGCGAGCGTCACCCCTCGCCGCGAAAAGACGGGTGCCAGGCGCGTAGCGGGTGTGGCCGACGCCGGAGCCACCGCGCGTCTTTCGGCGGCGCGCCTTTCCGTCGGTGTTGCCGATTCCATTTCTGCCGCGGGCAACGGTGGCGGCACGGCCGGTGCCGCGACGGACGCCACCGCGGACGCCGCCGGCGTCACGACATCGGCCGGCGGATCAATCGTTCCGAGGAATCGATAGCCCTTTCGCGGGATGGTTTCGATGTACCGCGGCACCTCGCCGACGTCCTCCAGCGCCACGCGCAGCTTGCGCACGGCGGTGTTGAGGCCCGTGTCGAATTCCACTACGCCCTTCGGCCATAGCCGGGCGATCAGCTGTTCGCGCGTCACGAGCTCTCCCGGGTGGGCGAGCAACTCTTCGAGCACGAGCAGCGGAAGCTGCTGGAGCCGGATCTTGCGCCCATCCCTGAGCAGCTCTCCGACGTCCGCGCGCAGCACCCACCCGTCGAACGAGATCACTCGGGAGGTCTTCATCTTCGGGGCGCTTTCCAGTTGTCCATCTGCGTCAATGACTTGGGCGGGTACAGATCGCGGTCAGAAACAATTTAGCGCACCTACAGCGCGGAAGCATGGTTCGGCAGGCCCGTCGCATGGAACTTCGCCACCTGCCGATCGCGCCGCAGGCGGAGAGGCGACCTTCACAAAGCACGTTCAAGGAAACTGACATGAAACTCGCCATCGCTCTCGCCGCATCGATCCTCTCGCTCACGACGCTCGACGCGCGCGCCGCCGTCCCGACTGATGACGCCGCCTACTCGGTCACGGTCCAGTTCGCCGACCTCGACCTCACCCGCAAGCCGGGCATCGCCACGCTCTACGTCCGCATCCGGGGCGCCGCCCGGCGGGTGTGCGAGCAGCAGGCGGAGCGGCTGGCCACGCAGTCTTATCCGGTCTGCGTGAAGCGCGCCGTGTCGGCCGCCGTCGCTCGAATCGACCGCCCCATGCTGTCGGAGTACTTCGCGCAGCTCGGCGGTGAGCCCGCGAAGCTCGCAGCCGCGAGCGTCGCGGCTCGCTGAGCCCGCTTCCGGTCTCTGGTGGACCAGTTATGCGCCGCGCGTCCGCGTTCCACCGCTTTGTCTGCATTTCAACTACTCGGGGATTCCAAATGAAAACTGCCTTACACATTCCGCACCGGGCCCGCACCGTTCTGGCCGGTGCCCTTCTCGCCGTCGTGACCGCCTCGGCCAGCGCGGGCGGGCCACCGCAGCCTGCGAAGCCGGAGTTCGGCACGGCCACGCTGGTCAGCGAAGTGAGCGTTCCTGGCTTCGCTGACGGCTGTCCCATCGAAAGTGCCGATGGCTTGAGCCTGTTCATCGCATCGAACCGGCCCGGCACCACCGGCGCCAATGACATCTGGGCCGCCGACCGCGCCAGCATCGGCGCACCGTTCTCGGCGCCGCGCAACCTCGGCGCGCCCATCAACACCGCGTCAGCGGATTTCTGCCCCACGCCGGTGCTCGGCCGGTCACTGTTCTTCGTGTCCGAGCGTCCCGGCGACGGTACGGGCCCCACGCCCTGCGGCGGTGGCGACATCTATCTGTCACGCCAGAGCCCCGCCGGAGGCTGGAGCAACCCGGTGATGCTCAAGTGCGCACCGGAAGGCCCGAACTTCTCCGGCGGCGAGCGCAGCCCGTCGCTCGTGGAGACGTGGTTCGGTACGTTCCTTTTCTATTCGAGCAACGGCAGCGGTGGCGATCAGGACATCTATGTCAGCCGCCTCGGCCGCGATGGGCAGTTCGGGCCCGGCAAGGTGGTGGATGATCTCAGCACCGAGTTCGAAGACATCATGCCCAATGTGCGTGCGCGCAAGGATGGCAGCTTCGAGATCGTGTTCAGCTCGAATCGTCCCACGTGGGGTCGCGGGCAGGCCGCGTTCGGCGCGCAGGACGTGTACATCGCGCGGTCCTGGTGGCTCACCGGGTTGTGGTCGTCGCCGAAAAATCTCGGTGAGACCGTGAACACCGCGGGTGTCGAGCAGCGATCCACGTTGTCGAAGGACGGCAAGCGGCTGTACTTCGGACGGGATGGAGACATCTTCACGAGCACGAGAAGCGGCAATCACTGACAGGCGTGTCCAGTGGGCCCGCGCCATTGAAAACCGGGCGGTCGTCATCTCTCAGCGATGGCGGCCGCCCGGAGCCATGTGGCTAGCGGCGGGGTTCCATCAGTTTCCGCCTGGGGGTGTGCAGCGCGCGGATGATCCGCAGGTCGGGCGCAGCCCAGTCGACTTCTTTGCTTCGCATGAACTGGTTCATGGCAGCCTGGGATTCCGCCATTAATGGCTCGCACCAGGTCTTCGGCGACTTCTGGTTCAACGTGGCGTTCTCGATGAAATAGGCGATCGCGGCCGCGGAGCCCTGTTTCTCGAAGCGGATCATTCTCTCGACCTGATCCTTCGGGTGATCCTTGAAATAAAGATGCAGATAGCTCTCGCGCGCACTGATCTCCGGGGCCAATGCTTCGTAAAAGTCGCGGAATTTCTCGACCGAACTACCGGGTTCGCTCAGCGACCGGCAGCGACGCCACGTGCGATCGACGATGACCGACAGGTCGATGAGGCTGTACCACTCGTTCTCGATCTTCGCGCGTGTCTCGGCGTCGAACGCCGGTGGGGGCGGCGGCGAGTCGTCGAGCTGGAATCGCACGTTGAATTGCGTTTGCGCGTCGATGGCTTTGCCGGCGTCGTCGGTCGCCGGCGCGTACTTCCACAGTTTCACGGCCTCGAGAGCGGCGGCATCCAGTGCAGGGTAGCCGGAGGATCTGGCCAGCGTTACGTCCAGCGGCCTGCCTTGCTGAGACACCAGCACGCGGACCAGCACGTCGCCGTGCTCCTGCGCGCGCCGCGAGCTTTCCGGGTAGATGGGCGGGGCGGCCTCCACGATCTTCGGCTTGGATGGAGCGGCCGACGAGGTCCCGGCGAAGCACGCCAGGATGACGAGAAGAGCCGACAGGGGCCGCGGCGCCGACATGTCGCCGACTTTAACCAGGTCGATCGATGCTGGCGAATCGCGCCCCAAGTTGATCGTGACGGTTCGCTGACCCGGCTCCCAGCTACCGCTTGCTCGTCGCGCTCAGCCTGATGAGTCGGCCATCCGCATCATCGGTGAGCACCCAGAGTGCGCCATCCGGCCCCTGACCCACCCAGCGCATCATCTGCCGCTGATCGAGCAGCAGCCGCTCTTCACCCACCACGCGGTGACCCTTGAGCACGAGGCGCGCGACGTGCTGGCCCATGTGCGCGGCGATGAACAGGTTGTCGCGCCACTCGGGAAGCAGCTTGCCGT
>DATLDQ010000015.1:0-50138 GCA_035525785.1 Steroidobacteraceae bacterium
GTTGATCCGCCGCGAGCTCTGGGAGCACCGGTCACTGTGGATCGCGCCGCTCGTCTGGGTGGGCATCCTCGTAGTGATGTTCACCTGGGGCACCTTCCAGCTCGAACACGACAACGACTTCGGCGAATTCGCCTCGGCCGCGAGCGTGGAGGAACTGCGCGATCTCAGCGATGCGAAGCGAGAGGAGATCCAGAAGGCACTGGCCTACGACAACGACCGCAAGCAGACCGTGTATGCCTTCTCCTACCTCATGATCGGAGCGCTGATCTCGGGTTTCATGTGCATCGTGGTGTTCTTCTACCTGATCGACTGCCTGTTCACCGAGCGGCGCGACCGGAGCATCCTGTTCTGGAAATCGATGCCGGTCTCCGACACGCAGGTGGTGCTATCGAAGTTCATCACCGCCATGCTCGTGGTGCCGGCCGGTGTGATCCTCTTGTCGTCGGTAACGCAGCTGCTGCTGCTCGGCATCTGGAACCTGCGATTCGCCGGCAGCGTCGTGGGCATGATGACACCCGACTGGGACATGTTGTCCTGGTTCCACTCGGTGGCCATCGAGGCCGGATTCATGCTCGGCGGCATCATGTGGTACGCGCCCATCGCGGCCTACTTCCTGCTGCTTTCGGTGTTCGTGAAGCGCATGGTGTTCCTGTGGGCGGTGGTGCCGCTGATCGCCGCGCCACTTCTCGAGTTCATTTTCCTGCGCAGCAGCCACGTGGCCGAATTCATCGGGCAGCGTTTTGGCGGCTACGCCAAGGAACTGAACATCGAGCCGGCGAACATCCGGATGACACACGACGGCCCCGACATGCCGCGCGTCCAGGACCTGTATGACAGCTTCGACATGTCCGGCATGTTCACCAGCGTCGAGGCCTGGATGGGCATCGCGGCGGCGGCGGCCCTGCTGTTCGTGACCGTCCGCATCCGCCGATTCCGCGACGACTCCTGAGGATGCCGATCAGATTGGCTAGTTAGAGAGAGCGACGGCCTCCCCTGCAACGCCGTCCACCTTGGCGGCCGCCCGGTACACACCCGGCGGCCGCTTTTTTTTCGAGGCCTGCCCGATTCCCCGCGGTACACTCGCGCGCCATGTACCTCAGCCAGCGGCGCAACGGCGATGAACTCGAAGTCGAGCTGTCGGGCAGCTGGCGCGGCGCCGAGCTGCCTGCCATCGACGCCGAGATCGCGGCGGCACCGTTGGCCGGCGCCACCAAGCTGCGCATCGTCGTGCCCGAATCGGTGCAACTCGATCTGGCCGGCGCGTGGCGCCTTCGCGAGTGGATCGAAACGGCTGAGCACGCCGGCGTCACCGTCCAGTTCGCAGGCGCCAAGCCGGGCCAGATCGATCTCATCGACAGCACGTTCTCCGACCGCCGCCGCGGGACGCCGCCCACGTCTTCGGAGCCACGCTTCGAACCGGTGAGCGCCCTCGGGCGTCACGTCACGCGGCGGTGGAACAGCTTCAAGCTGGCGCTCGACTTCATCGGGCGCATCACACTCACCGGGCTGCACGCCAGCACCAGCTGGCGGCGCATGCGCCCCACCTCGATCGCGCGCCATCTTTACGAGACGGGCATCACCGCCATCCCGATCGTGTCGCTGATCGCCTTCCTGATCACGCTGATCATCGCCTACATCGCCGCCCAGCAGGCACGGCAGTACGGGGCCGAAATCTTCGTGGTCGATATCGTGACCGTGGGCGTGCTGCGCGAGCTCGCCGTGCTGCTCACCGCCATAATCGTTGCTGGCCGCTCGGGCAGCGCCTTCGCGGCCGAGATCGGTGCGATGAAGCTCAACGAGGAAGTGGACGCGTTGCACGCCATCGGCGTGCCGCCGCACGAAGTATTGATCCTGCCGCGCGTCATCGGCCTGGTCATCGCGCTGCCCCTGCTCACGGTCATCGCAGACTTCATCGGCCTCACGGGTGGCGCGCTGCTCTGCAAGTGGCTGCTCGACATGCCCCTGCCTCTGTATCTCGATCGTGTGCAGGACGCCATCGCGCCCACCACATTCTGGGTGGGCATCATCAAGGCGCCGGTGTTCGGCCTCCTGATCGCGCTTTCCGGCACGTACCGCGGTCTGCAGGTCAGGGATTCCTCACGTGAATTGGGCCGGCTGACCACCATGGCCGTGGTCCAGTCGATCTTCCTGGTCATCTTCGCCAATGCGATATTCGCCGTGGTCTTCTGGCAACTGGACGTCTGATGGCGAATTCGTCGATACCCATCATCGAGGTACGCGGTCTCGTCAACCGCTTCGGCGCGCAGGTGGTGCACGATGGCCTCGACATGACGGTGGAGCCGCGCGAGGTGTTCGGCATCGTCGGCGGCTCGGGCTCGGGCAAGTCGGTGCTGCTGCGGTCCATCCTCGGGCTGCAGCGTCCGCAGGGCGGGGAAGTGCGCCTGCTGGGTCGCGACCTCACGCAGATGTCGGCCGTCGAACTCAAGGAGGTCAAGGCCAATTATGGCGTGACCTTCCAGCAGGGCGCGCTGTTCTCCGCGCTCACCGTGCTGCAGAACGTGCAGCTGCCCATGCTCGAGCATCTGCACCTGACGCCGCATGCGCTCGACGAGCTGGCCATGTTGAAGGTGCGACTGGTGGGTCTGTCGGACGAAGCCGCGCGCAAGTATCCCGCGCAGCTCTCCGGCGGCATGATCAAGCGCGCGGCGCTGGCGCGTGCGCTGGCGCTCGACCCGCCGCTCCTGATGCTGGACGAGCCCACGGCCGGTCTCGACCCGATCAGCGCCGCCGCCTTCGACGAGCTGCTCATGGACCTGCGCGAACAGCTAGGTCTGACGGTCATCATGATCACGCATGATCTCGACACCATCTTCAGAACCTGCAATCGTGTCGGGGTGATCATCGACCGGAAGATGACCAGCGACACCCTCGAGGGCATCACGCGGAATCCGCATCCGTGGATCCAGTCCTATTTTCATGGAGAGCGCGCCACGCGCTTCGTGTCGCATGGAACGTGAAGCTAACTACACTGCCGTGGGCGCCTTCGTGCTGCTCATCGCCACCATGGCCGGGCTGTTCGTGTACTGGTACGCGGGCTCCGCCGACGCGCGAGACTACGCGCGCTACGAGATCTACTTCGAAGGCTCGGTGTCGGGGCTGAATCGCGGCAGCACGGTGCGCTATCTCGGTGTCGAGGTCGGCCGCGTCGCCGCCATCCGCATCGACCGGCGCGCCGCGGACCGCGTGCAGGTCGTCGCGGACATCGATTCGTCGACGCCCATCTCGAAGAGCACGCTGGCTTCGCTGTCGCTGCAGGGCGTGACCGGGCTCCTGTACATAGACCTGCTGTCCGATGCCGACAACGTCAAGCGCCGCATGCCGCCCGTGCCCAGCGACAGGTACCCGGTCATCGACTCGGTGCCTTCGAATTTCGACCTGTTCCTGTCGAGCCTCCCCGATCTCATCGGGCGCGCCAACTCGGTGCTCTCCGACGAGAACATCGCCTCGATCACCAAGACATTGACCAGCATCGAGCAGGGTGCGGCGAGCCTGCCCGACACCATGCGCGACGCGCGCCAGATGGTCGCCGACCTCAAGGACACGCTGGTGGACGTGCGCGCGGCCGCCGCCGGCGCGCGCGAGTTCATGGACACCTCGGCCCCCGAGCTGACGGCCGCCGCCCAGCGCTTCCGACTGCTGGCCGACAATCTCGCCAAGACCACCGGGAATCTCGACAAGCTCATGACCGACCACCGCGAAGACCTGGGCCTGTTCCTGCGCGACAGCCTGCCGGAGATGGAGCGGCTGCTGCGCGACAGCCGCGTGGCCGCGCAGGAATTCCGCGAGCTCTCGCGCAGCCTCAGGGCGGATCCCTCGCAGCTTCTGTACGAGCCCAGTTACCGCGGCGTGGAGATTCCCGAATGAAGAACGCCCTCGCGGGTTTCGCACTGTGCCTGCCGCTCACGTTGTCGGGGTGTGGCAGTTTGCTCGACAGCAAGCTGGCGGCGCCGCAGACCTACGTGCTGCGACTGCCCGCGAACGGTTCGCCCGCAGCGCAGCCTTCGGCTGGCAGTCTGCTGGTGCAGCGTCCGGAAGCCGGCCCCGGCCTCGAGTCGAACCGCATCGCGCTGCTGCGCAGCGAGCGCCGCTTCGATTTCTACGCCGCGAGCCTGTGGGCGGCACCCGCTCCCGACATCGTGGAGAGCGTGGTCGTCGATGCGCTGCGTGGCGCGGGCACATTCTCCGCCGTGCTCGACGACGTCTCACCCTATGCGCCGCTGTACGACCTGCGCATCTCGCTACGGCGTTTCGAAGCCGATTACACCGGCGGCGGTACGCCCACGGTTTTCGTGGCGCTCGATTGCACGCTCGGGCGTCACCGCGATCGCGCACTGCTCGCAACTTTCAGCGCCCAGGGTTCCGCACGTGCCGCCGAGGATCGCCTGTCGTCGGTGGTCGCCGCATTCGAAGCCGCCACGTCGGCGGCCATGGCAGAGCTCACCCGTGCCACGACCGCGGCTATTGCCAGCGAGAAGCCACCCGCGGCCAACTGATCAGAAGGTCGACAATCCGGTCGATTCCATGATGCGGTACAGCCAGTAGGTGCCCTGCGCCGGGTCGGCGTAGGCACCGAACTCCGCCGTGTATTCCAGCTCGGGCGGACCCCGATTGGTCCACAGCGAGTCGAACCAGGCGGTCACCTGCGTTGCGATGGCCGAATCGAGCGGCACGCTGGCGGCGAGATTGGCCTCGAGGTTGAAGTTGTCGAGGTTGCGGCGCGTGAGATTCGCCGATCCCAGCGTGAACCAGAATTCCCTGGCGGTACGGATGGCCACCAGCTTGGCGTGGAACTGCTCGCCATGGGTACGGAACCAGCGCACCTTGATCGCGCCTTCGGCCGCGGCACCGAGCTCGGTGGCCACCGAGCGGTTGGGAATGCCGTTCTTGGTGCGGCCGAACGCATCCTTGTTGGGGTCGAGAATGACGCGCACGCCCACGCCGCGCTTGGCGGCGGAGATCAGCGCGCGCACCACGTCGCGCTCCGATAGATAGAACATGGCGACATCGATGTTGTCGCCCACGCGCGTGGCGGCGATGTTGTTGAGGATGGCGCGGCCGATCTCGCCTTCGGTGAGCACCTGCAGCTGCGCGGTGGATTCGGGCGACGCAGGCGTGGGTGAGATCTCAGGCGCTTCCCAGGTCGACTTCCACCCCGCGTCGCGCGCCAGGCTCAACTCGCTTTCGAGCAACGGCAGCAGTGCCGCGCCCGACGCCTGCAACGCGACGTTCGAGTGCAGGCTGCTCGCGTCGTGCGGGTTCGCCGAGGTCACGATGCCGGTGAGGCCGCCGTGGCCGTCGTCGGCGAGCAGCACCTTGCGGTGATCCGCCTTGAAGTTGAGCAGTCGCGCCCAGGCGCCGAAGCTCACGCGCTCGGGGCCGGCGTCCAGCGGGTTCGCGAAGCGTGGCTCACCGCGGCCGTCGCCCGACCACCAGCGCATCGTCAGCCGCCAGATCGCCGAGTAGATGGCGTTGGAGTCGCGCAGCGAGTCGAGGTCGACGCGCACCACGTCCATGCCCAGACCGCGCAGCGTTGCCAGGTCGCGCGACGGCAGCGCTCCGTACACGTCATTGATGGGGTCGGTGATGATGAGGACGCGCAGCCCCGGGACTTCGCGCTTGCGCTGCATGAGCGCGTCGCGCAGCTCGGTCGAAAGCTCGCGGTACGGCTTCGCCTCGATGTCGGCGCCGCGCTGGCCGTTGAACAGGAAGAAATCGAGCACCAGGTATTCGCGCGCCTCGCCGATCGTCTGCAGCATGGCGTCGAATATCTGCTGGCGCACCACGCGCTCGCCATACACGTCGGCACTGGTGACGTCGCTGAGGAACTGGAGGTCGGCGAGCGGTGTGCTGATGATTTCGCCGCGCACGCTGACACCGGCAGGCAGCGGCTTGAAGAGATTCCACACGGCGACCGCCAGCCAGAGCGACAGGAACCCATAGCCGAACAAACGCCCCCAGCGGCGCTTGCGGGGCGCAGCCTGCGGCGGCGGAGACGGATCTATGGGTGTCGCGTCAGGCTCTTCAGCCATCCGCCGATTCTAGCCGCTCCGACAGCTCCAGCCAGCGTGTCTCCAATTGCTCGACTTCACGGACCACGGCCGCGTGCCGGTCGCCGACCTTGCGCGCATGCGCAGGATCGCGGGCGAAATCCATGCCAGCGAGTTCCTTCTCGAGCTTGGCGCGTTCCTGTCCCAATTTGTCCAGCGATGTCTCGATGGCACGGATCTCCTGCCGCCGCGGAGCGTTGCGAGGGGTGTCCTTGCGCGACGAATCCCTGTTCCTGGAGTCGTCACGCTGGGATGGCTCCTTCTTGCGGGCCGAAGGCGCGCCCGGGGTGCTAGCCGAACCCGCCCGCTTTTCGAGCCAGCCGGCATAGTCCTCGAGATCGCCATCGAAGTCCTGCGTCACGCCGTCGGCCACCAGCCAGAACTGGTCGCAGACGCTGCGCAGCAGCCCGCGATCGTGCGAGACGACGATGACGGCGCCCGCGAAGCCCTGCAGCGCGGTGATCAGGGAGTGCCGCATCTCGAAATCGAGGTGGTTGGTGGGTTCGTCGAGCAACAGCAGGTTGGGGCGTTCGGCCACGAGGATTGCCAGCGCCAGGCGCGCGCGCTCGCCGCCCGAGAAATGCACCACCGGCTCGAACACGCGGTCGCCGCGGAAGCCGAAGCCACCGAGGTGATTGCGCCGGCGCTGCTCGTCCCACTGCGTGCGGGCGCCGATTTCATCGATGCGATTGGTGAGCGCGACGAGGGCGGTGTCTCGCGCATCGAGGCGATCGACCTCGAGCTGCGCGAAGTTGCCGACGATCAGATCGGGCGAGGCCACCCGGTCGCCGACCGTCGGCGGCAGCGCGCCCGAGATGAGCTTCATCAACGTCGATTTGCCGGCCCCGTTCCGTCCCAGGATGCCGATGCGGTCGCCCGGGTTCACCGAGCGCGAGACGCCGGTGAGCACGGTGCGCTCGCCGTACGCGGCCGTGGCGCCATCGAGCGTGACCAGCGGCTGCGGTAGTTTGTTGGCAGCGGCGAATTCCCACTCGAAGGTGTCGAGCTCCTGGTAGGTGGCGATGGTCTCGAGCTTGGACAGCGCCTTGATGCGGCTCTGCACCTGGCGCGCCTTGCTCGCCTTGGCGCGGAAGCGGTCGATGAACGAGTGCAGGCGCGCCACTTCGCGCTCCTGGCGCGCGGCCATGGCCGCGGACTGCTGGATGCTGGCGGCATGCTGTCGCTGGAAATCGGTGTAGTTGCCGGTCCAGTGCGTGAGCTGGCCGTTCTCGAGGTTGACGATGCGGCCGACGATGTCATCGAGGAACTCACGGTCATGCGACACGAGCAGCAGCGTGCCCGGGAAACGCCGCAGCCAGCCTTCGAGCCACAGCACTGCGTCGAGATCGAGGTGGTTGGTAGGCTCGTCGAGCATGAGCACGTCGGCGCGCGACATCAGTGCGCGTGCCATGTTGGCGCGCATCTGCAGTCCGCCCGAAAGCTGGCGCACGGGCCGCTCGATGTCGGCGGGCTCGAAGCCCAGGCCGTCGGCCAGTTCCGCGGCGCGCGCGGCCGAGGTCCAGCCGCCGGCGGCGTCGTAGTCACCTAACAACTCGGCTTCCTTCATGCCGTCGTCGGCGGCACGCGCCTTCTCGAGCTTCGCCTCGATCTCCACCAGTCTCGCGTCGCCGCCGCGCACGTACTCGAGCACGGTGAGCTCGGTCCGCGGCAACTCCTGCGACACGGACACGAAATGAAGCTTGCCGGGCACCGAGTAGTCGCCGCCATCCGCGCCGATGTCACCGCGCAGCAGCGCCAGCAGACTGGACTTGCCGGCGCCATTGCGTCCGACTATCCCGATCTTGTCGCCGCGGAAGATGGTGAGGTTCGCCTTGTCGATGAGGACGGCGGCGCCGCGTCGCAGGCGCAAATCTCTGAGTTCGAGCATGGGGGCGGCATTGTATAGGTGCGGGATAACCCCGTGCGGCGTGATGGCGCGTTCTCCATGGTGCGCAGGGCTCCGCCGGAGCTCGCAGGGTCTTCAACAGGGAGCAGAGCATGAAAGTGGCCGGAGTATTGCTGACGTGCAGCCTGGCGGCGCTCGCCGCCACGGCGGCGGCGCAGGAGAGTTCGAAGATGTCGCCCGGCGCGGGTGGCGTGGAAATCAGCGAAGTGATCGCCAAATACGCGAAGCGCAACAACAAGCAGATCGTGATCGACCCGCGCGTGCGGGCGCAGGTGCCGCTGGCCGGTATCGACGCGGGCGATCTCACCTATGACCAGCTGCTGGCCGTGCTCAACGTCCACATGTTCTCGGTGGTGAACTCGGGCGGGGTCATGGCGGTGGTGCCGGACGCCAATGCGCGGCAGTTTCCCTCGCCCATCTACAGCGACCTCGATTTCAAGGCGGCGGATTACGAGATCGTCAACCTGCTGGTGACTCCCCGGAAGGTGTGCGCGGCGCAGCTCGTTCCGGTCCTGCGTCCGCTGATGCCGCAGGCCGCGCACCTCGCCGCGGAAGTGCAGACCAACACGCTGATCATCAACGACCGTGCGGTGAACGCTCGCAAGATCGCGACGATGATCGGGCAGCTGGACAAGCTGGGCACCGCCACGATCAAGGACTGCCAGCAGGCCTGGTCAGCCGCATCGAGACCGAAGGAGAAGGAAAAAGAGAAGGAGTGACGGCGTAGCCGGTGCGTCTAACTACGCGCCGCGAGGCTGGCTCTTCTTCTCCGTCGAAGCGGACTGCGCGATCAGCCCGGCGAACGCCGGGCCGGTCTCCTGCTGGCGGGCCAGCAGCAGGCGCATTTCCTCGAGCGTCACGGGTTCGCCGAACAGCTTTCCCTGGCCAAAGCCGCAATGATGCTGGCGGAGGAATTGCAGGTGGCCCAGCGTCTCGACGCCTTCGGCGATGACGTTCATCTTCAGGTTGCGACCCATCTCGATGACGGTACGCACGATGGTGGCATCGCTTTCGTCATCGTCCGAATCGCGCACGAACGACTGGTCGATCTTGAGCGTGCCGATGGGGAACTGCTGCAACGCTGACAGCGACGAGTAGCCCGTGCCGAAGTCGTCGATGGATAGGTGCAGGCCCATGGCGTACAGCTCGTCGAGCAGGTGCAGCGTGCGCTTGCTGTCGGCCATGAGCGTGGTCTCGGTGATCTCCAGCTCGAAGCAGGTGGGCGAGACGCCGTGCTTGCGGAACACCGAACGGAATCGAAGGATGAAACTCGCCTGGCGCAGCTGCTTGAGCGACAGGTTGAGCGAGATGCGTCCCGGCGTCGTCACCGTCTGCTGGAGCTCGCGGTAGTCCTGACAGACGCGGTTCAGTACCCACTCGCCGACTTCGAGGATGAGATTGGTCTCCTCGGCGAGCGGGATGAACTGCGAGGGCGGTATGTCGCCATGACCGGGCAGACGCCAGCGCAGCAGCGCTTCGGCGCCGACGATGCGGCCATCGCGCAGATCCACCTTGGGCTGGTAGTGCACCAGGAATTCATCACGTTCCAGTGAGCGCCGGAGCTTGCTCTTCAGCATGAGCCGCTCGACGGCGGCGGCGTTCATCTCCGGTGAGTAGAACGCGAAGGAATTGCCGCCGTTCTGCTTGGAGTGATACATGGCCGCGTCGGCATTGCGGATCAGGTCGATGACGTTGTCCGCGTCACGTGAGCAGAACGCGACGCCGATGCTGGCGGTGAGGAACACCTCGTGCTCCTGCAGCTGGAATGCGCGGCCGATCTCGGCGAGCACGCTGCGCGCGAGCTGCGCGACGGTGCCGCGGTTGTCGGCGTCGGCGGCGAGGTCGTCGACGAACATCGCGAACTCGTCGCCCGCGAGCCGGCCGATCACCGTCTCCTGCGGCAGCGTGCGCGTGAGGCGCTCGGTGAGGATCTCGAGCGTGCGGTCGCCGGCGGCGTGACCGAACGTGTCGTTGATCTCCTTGAACCGGTCCATGTCGAGATACAGCAGCGCGAGCGAGGTCCGGTTGCGCAGCGCGCGCGCAATCGCCTGCTGCAGCAAGTGCTGGAACTGCATGCGGTTCGGCACCTTGGTCAGGGCGTCGTAACGCGCGAGATACCGGATGCGACGCTCGGCGCGCTTGCGCTCGGTGACGTTGCGGACCACGAAGATCGTGCCCTGATATTGCGGATCGTCCGTGGTGATCTGCGAACCGGTGATCGCCACGGGAATGGTCTGACCGTGGCGCGTCTTCACGACGGTCTCACGCGTGTCGGACGAGGCCCGCAGCATGTCGAAGTCCGCACGCTCCCGATCATCGAAGATCGAGACGATGGTGCGGCCCACGAGCTCGTCCTCGCCATACGACAGGAGCTTGCAGGCCGACTGGTTGGCCATGCGGATCACGCCTTCGCTCGACGTGACGAATACCGCGTCCGTCATGCTGCCGAGCACGTTGGTCAGGTAGTTCTTGTTGATCGTGGTCTGGCGCAGGCGCTGGCGCATGCGCTCGAGAGCGGCTTGCAGCTCGCCGAGCTCATCGCGACGTCCCACCTCGAGCTGGCGCGAGTAGTCGCCCTGCGCGATGCGGTCCGCGCTCTTGATCAACGTGGTGATGGGCTTGTTCACGCGGCGGCCCGCCCACCAGGCCAGCGTGAGACCGGCGACCAGCACCGCCGCGCCGAGTCCGGCGGCGAGCAGCAGTGCGTTGCGCAACTGCACGCGGCCCAGCGAATCGAAGCGCTTGCGCGCCGCGACGGTCTCCGGGGAAGTCTCCAGCGAGCGGAGTTCGACTTCGAGCTCGCCCACGGTGCGCGGCGAGAGCACGCCCGGAGTCACCTGCACCTGCGCGCGCACGGGTACGATGGTGCGGCGCGTGATCAGCCCGGTGATGTCCGAGTCGCGACGCCAGGCATAGATCTCCTCGCCGCCGGTGCCACGCAGCACCACTCCTAACAAGGTGTCGTCGCGCTGGAACAGCCGGGCCTCGGCGCGGATGCGCTCGACGTCTCCGTTCAGGACACTCTCGGCCACGTTGTTGGCCAGGTGCTGCGCCAGGTCGCCCGCGCGCAGCGTGAGCTCGCCGAGTACACGGTCGCGCGCATCCGCCGCGGCGGTGTCGATCAGCGCGGTGTGCTGGGCCCGGTTGTCGTAGACGACTACCGATGAGACGGCCAGGGCTACGACAATAGCCGTGATGACCGCTACGGTGATGTATTTGCTCTTGAAACTGACGATGCTCACGGGCCGTGCGGGTCTTCTAGTATTCGGCGCATCTTAACCGTGGGCTTCCGGCCCGGGCCACAGTAGCCGCGGCGCGACACGGCGCCACTGTCGATTAGGTCCGCAGAAAGACTCCCGTTAGGATCGCGGGCGATGCCGAGCCCCCTCAATTTCACGCTGGATCAGCTCACCGGGCGCAGCCGCGGGCACCTGTCGGAGGTCGCGGACCCTGTCTGCACCTTGCATAAGCGAGTGGTGTCGCCTTTCTTGACACTTCGCGCCGCGGCGGCCGCCGATGGCATCGACCTGGTCGCCTTCTCGAGCTTCCGGGATTTCGACCGGCAGCTGGCCATCTGGAACGGCAAATTCAGGGGAGAGCGCTCGCTGCTGGACCGGGTGGGGCAGCCGCTCGACGTCGCGCGCCTCACACCCGCCGAACGAGTCGAGGCCATTCTCTGGTGGTCGGCGCTGCCGGGGGCCAGCCGCCACCACTGGGGTACGGATTTCGACGTCATGGACGCGGCCGCGATCCCGCCGGGATACAAGCTCCGGGTGGTGCCGGACGAATACCGCGAAGGCGGCCCGTTCCACCGCCTAACAACCTGGCTGGACCGGCACATGCACGCCTTCGGCTTCTACCGGCCGTACACGACCGATCGCGGTGGCGTGTCGCCGGAGCCCTGGCACCTGTCGTACGCGCCGGTGGCGATGGCCGCGGCCGCGGATTTCTCGGTGGAGGGGTTGCGCGCCGTGCTGGAGTCGGCGGCGATCGAAGGCAGGGCCGAAGTACTGGCCGCGCTCACGCGCAACTACTCCAACTACGTGGTCAACGTGGATCCGCCGCCCGAGTTCGCGACGATGAGCCCGCTGCTGGTGTGAGCTGCACGGCTCGGCCGTGGACGCCCGGGCTCGCCTAGCCCCAGACCTTCTTGATCGCGCCCAGCATCAACGTGCGCGTGGTCGCCATCGAATCCTCCACACCGGTGAACACCGGCGGCTGGCGCCGCAGCAGGCGCCAGTTCTCGCTGCGCAGGATGCGCTGCAGGTATTCGAGGTTGCGGTCGATGGATTCCATGTACGGGTTGCGGCCGCCGTACAGCACCTCGAGACAGCGGTAGGCGCGGTTGAACTCGCCGTCCAGTCGCTTGGCACGCATGTCGAAGACGAACTTCGGCGTCTGACGCAGCAGGTCGAGGCCCGAGGCGTAGCGCACCTTCACGTGGCCGTTTTCGCCGACCGGCAGCGCCACGCCAGCGAGCACGAATTCCGCGTAGAGGCGGTCGCGGCATTTCTCGAGGTAGCAGCGGTCGGCCATCTGCGCCATGAGATCGGCGGTGCCGATGAAATGGCCCAGCTTGTGATCGCGTGGATCGGGCGCGACGATGTTCTTGAACGGACGTTCGTAGCCCGTGTAGTGGATGATCTCGGCGGCGACGTCCGCCCAGTGGCCGAGATCGATCTTGGGTAGATAGTCGCGCAGGAACGCGGCGCCGCGCGAGACGTGCACCGTGGTGAACTCGGCGCCGTTCGGCACGTCCGCGTCGCGCGTGGTGCGCAGATATCCGACGTCGTGGAACAGGGCGACGACGATGCCCAGCATCGCCCGCTCGGCGCCGAACCTCTGCGGTTCCGGCACCTGCATCTCGTGTCCGACGACGAGGCGCGCGGTCGCGAGCGTGATGTCGAGCGTGTGCTGCTGGTCGTGATAAACGGTGTCGACGCCGTAGTAGCCGGGCATGCGGCCCGAGAACATGCGTTCGAAGTCACCGAACACATGCGAGAAGGCGGGGAATTTCTGAGCTGGCCAGACCTTCGCGAAGAGCTCTTCGATCGCCGCGCGGACATCCGCCGCCGAACTCACGAGGACCGTGTCGGTGACGTCGTAGTCGCTGCGACGGGAGTCGGCGATCACAGCGCGATGGCCTTGAAAACTAACAAGATGGGCGAGTCTAGGCAGGGGGTGGTCAAAAAACCAGCGGCCAGGATCGGGCCGCGGGCGCACCGTGACACGCTTCACGTTGGCGGATCGCCGCGATTCCGCCGGCTTTCCGACTACTGTAAAGCGGAGCGACACATCGACCGGGCGTCAGCCCTGGAAATACGCGATCACCGGTGTGTGATCGGAGGCCCGCTCCACGCGCCGCGGATCGACGTCGATGCGCACGCCCGTGAGGCGCGGCACCAGTTTCTGATGCGCCAGTATCAGGTCGATGCGCAGGCCATTGTTGCGGCGAAAGGAACCCTGCCGGTAGTCCCACCAGCTGTACGACTTCTCCGGCTGCTCGAACTGCCGGAATGCGTCGACGAACCCGAGATCGAGAATGCCGCGCAGGGCCGCACGCTCCTCCCGGCTCACGTGCACGCTGCCGACCCAGGCGGCCGGGTCGTGCACGTCGCGGTCTTCGGGGGCGATGTTGAAGTCACCCACCACGACGAGATTGGGATGCCGCGCCGCTTCGTCCCGCAGCCAGCGCGTGAGCGCCTCGAGCCAGCGGAGCTTGTAGGCGAACTTTTCCGAGCCCGGCGCCTGACCGTTGGGCACGTAGAGGTTGATGACACGAAATTCACCCGAGGGATGCGCGATGGTCGCGGCCAGCACGCGCCGCGGCGGATCGTCGAAGTCGGGGATGTCGCGGATGAGGTCCGTCATCGGCAGCTTCGAGAGCAGCGCGACGCCGTTGTAGGTCTTCTGGCCGCTGAAGACGCTGTGATACCCGGCGGCCGTGAACTCCGGATGCGGGAAGTCCGGGTCCTGCATCTTGGTTTCCTGCAGCCCCAACACGTCCGGCTGCGCGTCCTTGAGCCACTGCACCAGCTGCTCGCCGCGCACGCGCAGCGAATTCACGTTCCACGTCGCGACGGAAAACGTGCCGGCGCCGCTGGTCATGCGAGCCTCACTGCATGAGGCCCTGCTGCTTGAGCAGCGCGTTCACGTCCGGCGCGCGGCCGCGGAAGTCGACGAAGGCGTCCAGCGCTTTCTTACTGCCGCCCTGCGAGAGGATGGAATCGAGGAAACGCTGCGCAACCCCGCGGTCGAACACGCCCTGTTCCTCGAACGCCGCGAACGCATCGGCGGCCAGCACCTCGGCCCACTTGTAGCTGTAATAGCCCGCGGCGTATCCGCCCGCGAAGATGTGCGCGAAGTTGTTCGGCATGCGGTTCCACGACGGAACGGCGAACACGCTCACTTCATCGCGCACTTCACCGAGTATCTCCGCGATGCGCGCGCCCTTGGACGGGTCGTACTCCGCGTGCAGGCGAAAATCGAACAGCGCGAATTCGAGCTGGCGCACGGTGGCGAGCCCGGCCTGGAAGGTGCGCGAGCCGAGCAGCTTCTGCTTCTTGTCAGCGGGGAGCGGCTCACCGGTTTCGAAATGGCGCGCCATGGTGTCCAGCACCTCAGGTCGCCAGGCGAAGTTCTCCATGAACTGGCTGGGCAGCTCCACCGCGTCCCACGACACGCCATTGATGCCGGCGATCGAGGGATAGCCCACGCGCGTGAGCATGTGGTGCAGGCCGTGCCCGAACTCGTGAAACATGGTGACCACGTCGTCGTGCGTGAGCAGCGGCGGCTTGCCGGGCGCGGCGGGCAGGAAGTTGCAGACGAGATAAGCCACGGGCACGGCGGGCGACTCGCCGAAGTCCTTGCGCCCGACGCAGTCGTCCATCCATGCGCCGGCGCGTTTCTTGGCGCGCGCGCACGCGTCGAGATAGAACCCGGCGAGCGCCTTGCCCGAGGCGTCCTGGATCTCGAAGAAGCGCGCGTCGGCGTGATACATCGGGAGGCCCAGGCGTTCGACGATCTTCACGCCGAACAACTTCCCGGCCACCGAGAACAGCCCTTCGAGCACGCGCGAGAGCGGGAAATAGGGCCGCAGCTCCTCCTGCGTGATGGCGAACAGCTTCGCCTGCAGCTTCTCCGCGTAATAGCCTACGTCCCAGGCATTGAGCTTGCGGCCGGCGAAGGCTTCGAGCTCCGCGAACTCTTTCTGGGCGGCAGGGCGCGCCACTTTCGCCAGCTGGTGAAGGAAGTCGAACACCGCCTGCGTCGACGGCGCCATGCGCGTGGCCAGC
Organism: Steroidobacteraceae bacterium; assembly: GCA_035525785.1. Classification (GTDB taxonomy): domain Bacteria; phylum Pseudomonadota; class Gammaproteobacteria; order Steroidobacterales; family Steroidobacteraceae; genus CADEED01. The sequence goes on from DATLDQ010000015.1 coordinate 15,270, forward strand.
GCGTATGCCGCATAGTTCGGGAAATCGAGCAGCCGCGCGGCCTCGTGCCGCAGCTCGAGGATCTTGTGAATCACTTCGGTGTTGTCGAACCGGGCGGGCGTCGGACCCTGGTCCGAAGCGCGCGTCGACCAGGCTTCGTAGAAATCGCGGCGCAGCGTCTCGGAGTCCGCGTCGGTGAGCACGGCCACGTAGGTCGGCTGCTCCAGCGCGAACAACCAGCCGGGCACGCCCTTGTCGGCGGCGCGCGTGCGCGCCTGCTCGACGATCACCGGGTTGATGCCGGCAAGTTCCGATTCATCGGTGACGTGGCGCGTCCACGAATTCATGGAGTCGAGCACGTTTTCTTCGAACCTGGCGCCGAGCTGCGCCAGTTCCTGGACGACCTGCTTGTAGCGCGCCTTGCGGTCCGCGGGCAGGCCGACACCGGCGAGACGGAAGTCCTCGAGCGCGCGCTCGAGCAGGCGCCGCTGGGCCGGCAGCAAGCGCGATGCTTCGTTAGCCGCGATGGACGTGTACGCGCGGTACAGCGGCTCGCTCTGCGCAAGATCGGTCCAGTAGTTCGAGAGCAGCGGCAGGCAGGCGTTGTAGCTGGCGCGCAGCTCGTCGGAGTTGAGCACGCCGTTCAGGTGACCGATGGGCGACCAGGTGCGCGACAGCCGGTGCGCTAGCTGTTCGAGCGGCAGCACCGTGTTCTCGAAGGTCGGGTTCGGCTGCGCCTCGAGCGTGGCGACTTCCGCGCGGTGGCTTTCCAGAAGGGTACGGATCGTGGGTTCGACGTCGGCCGCGCGGATGCGGTCGAAGGCGGGCAGCGCGGTCCCGCTGACGTTGGCTGTGCTCATCTCGTTCCTTGGCTTATTTCATTCCCAGCGCGGTGAGCACCGGTTCCGTATCGGGACGGACTCCGCGCCACAACGTGAAAGACTCGGCGGCCTGTTCGACCAGCATGCCCCAGCCTTTATGGGCCCGCGCGCATCCCTGTTCAATGGCCCAGGTCACGAAAGGCGTGGCGGACTTGCTGTAGCTCATGTCGTAACACACCGTGTGACTGGCGATCACCGAGCCGTCGACGTTGGGTACCGAACCGGTGAGACCGGCCGCGGTGGCGTTGACGACGATGTCGAAGGGTTCATCGCCCACCTCGTCGAAGCCGCAACCGCGGATCGCGCCGAGATCCTGGAATAGCGAGGCGAGATTCACCGCGCGGTCGGTCGTGCGGTTCGCGATCACGATCTCCGTCGGGCCGAGCGATAGCAGCGGCTCGATGACGCCGCGCGTGGCGCCGCCCGCGCCCAGGATCAGGATGCGTTCGTTGGTCACGGTCAGCGCGAGATTCTTGCGCAGGTCGGTAACCAGGCCGTGGCCATCGGTGTTGTCGCCAAGCAGCGAGTGCTCGGCATTCATGATCAGCGTGTTGACGGCGCCGGCGCGATCCGCACGCTCGGTGAGCTCGTTGGCGAGTTCTGCCGCCGCTTCCTTGTGTGGTACGGTCACATTGAGCCCGCGGCCCCCGCGGGTGAAGAACTCGAGCACCTGCACACGGAAATCTTCGGGCGCGATGTCGTACAGGCGGTAGACGAGCGACTGCTCCGTCTGTTTCGCAAAAAGCCCGTGAATGAAAGGCGACCAGCTGTGACTGATCGGATGACCGACCACGCCGTACTGATCCGGTGCATTCATTGCGGAAATGACTGAAATAAGCGTCCCACCCGGCGGGTCTTATACATGAACCCACGCCCACGCGGAACGACGGGCGGTGGCCCCTTCGCGCGGTTGCTCGAAGGCTTGCGGCCCGACCTCGTCCGCTTTGCCTTCTGGCTGGCGCGCGACCGGGCAGTGGCGGAGGACGTGGTGCAGGAGACTCTCATCAGGGCGTGGAAGTCACGCGACGAGCTGAAAGATCCCGCGGCCACGCGGCCCTGGCTGCTGACCATCGTGCGCCGCGAACACGCGCGCCTTTATGAGCGCAAGCGCCTGCCCACCGTCGACGTGGACGACATCACGGTTCAGGGCGACCCGGCGCTGGCCAGCGAGGGCGACATCGGTCTCGACGACCTGCGACGCGCCATCCTCAAGCTTCCCGACGAGTACCGCGAACCGCTGGTCATGCAGGTGCTCGGCGGTCTCACCACGCAGGAGATCGGCAAGGAGCTCGGCCTCACCCAGGCCGCGGTGCTCACCCGCCTGTTCCGCGCCCGGAACAAGCTGCGCGAAATCTATGGCCTGACGCCCGCCAATGACGTCGAGGACGCGGGATGAGCGGCACCGTGGACTGCTCGCATGCGCGGCTCGCCATTGGTGGTGATCCGCGGAACCTGTCGGCGGAAGTGGAAGGACACGTGTCCGGCTGTCCCGCCTGTCGGAAATTCCGCGACGAGATGCTCGCGATGGAAGGCAGGCTCGAGGCGGCGCTGCAGCTGCCGTTGCACCGATTTCGTGATGCGAAGAAATCGCACGCGCCGCGCCGCTACGCACTCGCGGCATCGCTGCTGATCGCAGTGCTTCTGGGCGGCGGCGCCTGGCTGTTCCAGCCGCGGCCCGCGCTCGCCGACCAGGTGATGGAACACGTCCGTCACGAAGCCGGTAGTTGGGCATTGCAGCGACGGCTCGCACCGGACGAGATCGCCGCGGTGCTCGCGCGCGCCGGCGTCCATTTCGACTCTTCGATGCCCGTGGTCTATGCGTCGCCGTGTCCATTCCGTGGCCACGTCGCGCCGCACCTGGTGTTGCAGACCGCACAGGGCCCGGTGACCGTCATGCTCCTGTCGCACGAGAAGATCGCGGCTCGCGAGTCTTTCGAGGAGCAGGGTTACCAAGGCGTTTTGCTGCCGGCAGGCGAGGGCAGCGTTGCGCTGCTGACGCGCGGCGGCGGCGTGCCCGAAACCACCGAAGCCGAGATACTCAGCGCGGTGCGCTGGCAATGACCTCGCAACCCGACCGCGCGCCACCGAGCAGTGCGCGCAGCTCGGGGAGCCATTCGCGCATCTCCTGCTCCACCAGGTAGGGCGGGTTCACCACCACCATCGCCGAACCGTTGAGCGCGGCGCGCGAATCGCAGGGATGCATCCACAGCAGCGAAGCCAGCACGGGCCGCGTGACGCGCGCGAGTAGTTTGTCGCGCCAGGCGTCGAAGTCCGCGCGCAGCTTCACAGGCAGCCAGAGCAGCAGCACGGCGCTCTCGAACCGCTGCAGGCAATCCTCTATCGCCGCCGATACGCGCGCGTGGTCCTCGCGCTCTTCATACGGCGGGTCGATCAACACGCAGCCGCGACGCTCCGGCGGCGGCAGCAGTGCACGAAGGCCGGCGAAACCATCGGTGGTCTCGACGCGGACATTCCGGCCGGCGTCGCCCGCGGCGAGCGACTTGCGCAGCTGCCCGGCCTCGTCGCGCTGCGTCTCGAAGAACGCCATGCGGTCGACGGCGCGCAACGTGCCCGCGGCCAGCAGTGGCGAGCCGTGGTAGAAAAGGCTCGCGCCGTGCTGGCGCGCCAGCAGCAACTGGCGGTAGCGCCGTAGCGCCTCGTGCGCCGGCGAGGCCACCAGCAGCTTCGCCGCGCCCGACTGCCACTCGGCCGGATGCGCCGCATCGCCCGGATGCAGCTGGTATTCGCCGCGTCCCGCATGCGTGTCGACGAACAGCAGGCCTTTGTCCTTGCGCGTGAGCGCGGTCAGTACGTCGAGCAGCAATACGTGTTTGTGGACGTCCGCGAAATTGCCGGCGTGGAACTGGTGTCGGTACTTCATGGCTGGGCCGCGACCTTATACGAGTTCAGCAAGGTCCGGGTCGTTCCGGAAACCGGGCGCAGGCATGCTGCGTGTAAAGGAGATCGCCATGGAATACGTCGTTCGTGGAGTGCCGCAGGAAGTCGCCGATGAAGTACGCCGTACCCATCGGTCGCCGGGGTACGGCCACCCGGCGCACCTCGAACTCGCGACCGGCACCGGCCCATGTCGCTGTTGCCTGCGCACATTCGAGCCGGGCAAGGACCAGCGGTTGCTCTTCACGTATCGCCCGCCCGTCGACGGCAGCCTGACGGCCCCGGGTCCCGTGTTCATCCACGCGGATCGTTGCCAGGCATTCGAAGGCGAAGGCTTTCCCGAAGGGCTGCGCGACCTGCCGCTCGCGCTCGAGGCGCGCGCCGCCGGCAGCCGCGTCATCGGCTTTTCCGCCGACCAGAGTCAGCCGGTGGAGATGCGGATTCAGCGCTTGTTCACTGCCGCAGGCGCGGAATGGCTGCAGTTGCGGCACGCGGTCGCCGGATGCTTCATCGCCACCATCGCAATTCCGGCCGGAGGCAGTCGCTGCGAATGCTGATCCTGTGACCCCCGCGCGCCTGCCAGACCGTTCAAGACTCGGGCGCGAGGATAAATGAGACCACTCCGACCATTGCTGCTGTTGCCGCTTGCGCTCGGTATAGCCGCGCAGGCTCGCGAGCCCGCGGCTTCGCCGGCCCGCATCGCACCGCCGTCGCGCATCCCCGCGCCTATCAGGCCGGAGTCATCGCCCCTTGGTACGCCGGTCGCCGCGGCCGGCATTCCGAAGGTGGTGCGGCATGCCGTGGTGGCCGATGCCGCGCGGCGCTTCGAAGTCCCCGAGAGCGCCGTAGTGCTCGCACGCGCCGAGCAAGTGACGTGGGGCGATGGGTCGCTGGGCTGCCCGGTACCGGGGCGCGTGTATGCGCAGATGCTGGTTCCCGGCTATCGCGTCACCGCGGCCACCGCTTCCGGGCAGATGCTCTATCACACGGACTCGCTCGGAAACGTCGTGACCTGCGGCAAACCGGCGAGCGCGCCGGCAGCTTCGCGCGAGGGCCGGCGCTAGCTAGCGCATGGTCGGATCGGGTGATGCACCCCGTTTCCTGAACGGGATGAGAACCGCATCAGGAGCGGGTTTCTTTTTTCTTTGCTTTCGGCGGAGCTTTCTTGTCGACGGCGGGTGCGGCCTTGGCGACGGCCGGTGCGGCCTTGGCAGTGCTCGCGCGCGCCGGCTTTTTCTTCGCGGCAGGTTTCTTGTCTGCCTTGGCGGCGGCGCCGTCGGCCCCAGCCGATTTCTGCGGGGTCTTGCTCGCGGCTTTCTTGCCCGTCTTCGCGCTCGCGGGCTTGTCCGCGGAAGACGCGGCGGCCGCGTCCGCTGGCGCAGCTTTCGCCGGCGCTGCCTTGGAGTTCGCGTTCTTCTTGTTGCGCCCGAAGCGCGAGCCACGTAGCGGCGCGGCGGCGAGCAGCTCGCGGCACAGCTCGAGCGCGACCGCCTTGGGGTCGGTGTCCTTCGGAATGCGCGCATTGCGCTTGCCGTCGGTGATGTACGGGCCGTAGCGGCCGTTCAGCACCTGGATGTTGTCGACGCCGAAGTCCTGGATGATGCGATTGGCGTCCGCTTCCTTCTTGAGGCGGATGACTTCCAGCGCGCGCTCGAGTGTCACCGTGTACGGGTCATCCGGCGGCTTCAGCGAGACGTACTTGGCGCCGTACTTGATGTACGGACCGAAGCGGCCGATGTTCGACTGCACCGGCTCGCCGTCGGCGGTGTTGCCGAGACTGACCGGTAGTTTGAAGAGCTCGAGTGCTTCGGGCAGCTTGATGAGATCCATCTTCTGGCCCGGACGCAGACCCGCGAACTTGGGCTTCTCTTCGTCGTCCTTGGTGCCGATCTGCACGAACGGGCCGTACCGGCCCATGCGCACGGTGACCGGCTTGCCGCTCACCGGGTCCTTGCCGAGCTCACGGGCCTGCGCGACTTCCTCGCGGGACACGTTCTTCTCGATGTGGTCCACCTGCGTGATGAACGGTTTCCAGAATTTCTTGAGCGGCTCGGTCCAGTCCTCTTCGCCGCGCGAGACCGCGTCGAGCTCGTCTTCGAGCGCGGAGGTGAAGCCGTATTCGACGTACTTGTGGAAGTGTTTCGACAGGAAGCCGCCGACGATCTTGCCGATATCCGTCGGGATGAAGCGCCGGTTGTCCATGTCGACGTACTCACGATCCTTGAGCGTCGAGATGATGGTCGCGTAGGTGGACGGCCGGCCGATGCCGTGCTCTTCCAGCGCCTTGACCAGCGATGCTTCCGAGAAGCGCGGCGGCGGCTCGGTGAAATGCTGGTCGCCGTGCACGTTGAGAAGGGTGACCACGTCACCCTCGTTCATGGCCGGCAGCAGCCGGTCGTTTTCGTTCTCGGGTTTGGAATCGTCGACGTCTTCCTGGTACACGGCCATGTAGCCCGGCTTCACGAGCGTCGAACCATTCGCTCGCAGCGTGCTGCGCGGGCCGTTGGAGTCCGCCTGCGAACCCGGGACCATGTCGACCGCCACCGTGTCGAACAACGCGTGCGCCATCTGGCAGGCAACCGCGCGTTTCCAGATCAGCGAATACAGCTTGAACTGGTCGGGGTCGATCTTGCCCTCGAGTTGCGAAGGCAGGATGGCGGCGGAGGTGGGGCGCACCGCTTCGTGAGCTTCCTGGGCGTTGCGCGACTTCGTCTTGTAGACGCGCACTTCCTCGGCCACGGCCTCCTTGCCGTATTCGCGCGCGATGACCTCGCGCATCTCGTTCACGGCATCCACGGCGAGGTTCACCGAGTCCGTGCGCATGTAGGTGATGAGGCCGATGCTGCCTTCACCGAAGTCCACGCCTTCATACAGCTGCTGCGCCAGGCGCATCGTGCGCTGCGCGGAGTAGCCGAGCTTGCGAGCTGCCTCCTGCTGCAACGTGGAGGTGGTGAATGGTGGTGACGGGTTGCGGCGGCGCTGCTTCTTGTCGATGGAAACGACGTGCAGGAAGCCCTGCGCGGCATCCTTGAGCGACTGCTCGACATCGCGCGCGCTGCCTTCGTTGGTGAAGCTGAACTGTTCGACCTTCTGGCCGTTGAACTCGATGAGCTTGAGCGGGAATGTCTGGGTGCTGTGCTCACCTTCGGCTTCGAGCGTCCAGTATTCCTGCGGCTTGAAGATGCTGATCTCGTGCTCACGCTCGCAGATCATGCGCAGCGCCGGGCTCTGCACGCGGCCGGCGGAGAGGCCGCGCCGCACTTTCTTCCAGAGCAGTGGCGAGAGATTGAAGCCCACCAGGTAGTCGAGCGCGCGGCGTGCCTGCTGCGCATTCACGAGGTCGAGCGACAGGTCGCGTGGCTCGGCCACCGCCCGCTGCACTTCACCCTTGGTGATCTCGTAGAACACCACGCGCTTGACTTGCTTGCCCTTGAGCTCGCCGCGCTCTTCGAGCAACTCGCGCAGGTGCCAGGAAATGGCTTCGCCTTCGCGATCGGGGTCGGTCGCGAGGTACAGGTTCTTGGATTTCTTCAGCGCCCGGGCAATCGCATCGACGTGCTTCTCGTTGCGCTCGATGGACTGGTAGCTCATCTTGAAGTGCTTGTCGGGATCGACTGCGCCTTCCTTCGGGATGAGGTCGCGCACGTGGCCGTATGACGCCAGCACCTCGAAATCCTTGCCGAGGTATTTCTTGATGGTCTTCGCTTTGGCGGGAGACTCGACGATTACGAGGTTGTCGGCCATCAGTGGGGCAGAGAGTCCAGTTCGTCGAATACCAGGTCTTCCATGCGCGCGCAGGCTTGTTCCTGGCCTGGCTGGCTCGACAGCACCATGAGCACCAGCCACTTGAGCCGATCGATGTCGACCTCGTCGCCGTCGAGCGCCACCAGGCGATCGATGACGATCTCGCGCTGCAGCGGCGACAGGATGCCCTGCTGTTCGAGTTGGAGCAGGTATCCACGGCAGTCGGTGGAGATGTGTTCCAGCTCGTCGGCCGAGAAGACGCGCAGCGCGCGCGAGGACATGTCGGGGCGCGACCGTTCGCCAGCGAGGTCCGCCAGCCAGTCGAGGGCCCGTTCCACGTTGTGCCGGCCGAAGCCGGCCCGCTCGAGATCCGCGGCCAGGGCTTCGCGTTCGGGTACTTCCGGGACTTCCGCCAGCATGTACTGGTCGAACACGTAAATAAGAATGTCTAAAACGCTTCCGGTCATGCTGTCGCCGGTTACTGGCTTCATCGCTCCGCAATGCGGCTGTATCGGCCGCCGGGGTGCGGGGCCACGTGTCCATCGAGCTCGAGAATGAGCAGCATCGAGGCGATCGATTCGCTGTTCAGACCCGTGCGTTCGATCAAGGTGTCGACGCCTGCCGGCTCGAAGGCGAGCGCATCTAACAGGATTTTGTATTCCTTGTCCAACACGGGGCCGCTGGAAGGGTTCGGTGACTGATCGGCAAGTAGCTGGGCAGAAAGGGAAATCTTGAGCTCGGAGAGTACGTCCTCGGGCTTCTCCACGAGCTTGGCGCCCTGCCGGATGAGCTCGTGACAGCCGCGAACCATCTCGTTGTGGATGGAGCCGGGGATGGCGAACACGTCGCGACCGGCGATCCCGGCCAGCCGCGCGGTGATCAGTGAGCCCGAACGGGACGCCGCCTCGACCACTACCGTGCCCGACGACAGCCCGGCGATGATGCGATTGCGCTGGGGGAAGAGCGCCGCGCGGGGCTCGGTGCCGGGCGGAAACTCCGACACCAGCGCGCCCGCCCGAGCGATGCGGTCGAACAGCTGACGGTTCTCGCGCGGGTAGCAGATGTCGAGGCCACAGCCGAGCACGGCGAGCGTGAGCCCATCGGCCTGGAGCGCACCTTCATGGCATGCGGTGTCGATGCCGAGCGCGAGCCCGCTGGTGACGGCGAGCCCGGCCTGCGCGAACCAGCCGGCGAAGCGGCGCGCCGTGTCGCGACCGCCCGCGGTGGGATTGCGGCTGCCCACCATCGCGATCTGCGGTTCGGCGAGCACGGTGACCGAGCCCAGCACGTAGAGAACGGCCGGCGCATCGGGTGACTCTCGCAGCAGTCGCGGATAGGCGGCGTCAGGGGCGGCGAGCATCGACGCGCCGCGGGCCTGCAACCAGCCGAGGTCCGCGTCGATCGCGCGCTCATCCGGAGTGGCCACCATGCGGGCCATGCGCGTGCTGAGGCCGAGATCCTCGAGTCTTGCGACCTCGGCGCGTCCCAGGTCGCAGTGCTCGGGCGCCAGCGCCGTGAGCTGCGAAAGTTGTGCTGCCGAAAGCCCTGCGCGCGCCACGGCGGCGAGCCGGCGTTGCCACCGCCACGATTTCTCGTCCATCGCGGCAGCCTAAAACGAAAGGGCCAGCCGGGTGGCTGGCCCTATCTAGTCGATCCGTCGAGAAAGGCGTGTCAGGGATTGCGGACGAAATCGGCGACCCGCATGGGCCCGCTGGCGCCGATCACGAGGCCGTAGCTGATGCGATCGAACACCTTGAACACGATCAGCGTGCCCGCGCGCTCGGAAGGCAACTGCACTTCCTTGGCGAAGGGCTTCTTCTTCCAGGGCATGCTGCCGTACTTGTCGCGTACCACGGCGCCTTGCTGGTCGATGGCGAGCACCGCGCCAGGCGTGAGCCCCTCGTTGCTGCCACGGTTCAGCACCACCACCTGATACTGGCCGATCTGCTCGACTTCGTCGGCGACGGCGATGATCTGGCCGTTGACGGCCTGGCTCGGCGCATGCGGCGTGAACGTCAGCGGCACCTCGCCTTCCTGGAAAATCAGGCGGTCGCCCTCGAGCGCCTCGCGCGCGCCCTCGGTCAGCACGGCCTTGGACACCTCGCCGGGGTTGTTCACCACCGCGGTTGCCACGTAATAAGACTGGTAGCCAAGGACTTCCCGCGAGCCGATGTCGCGGATCGGGTCGCCGACGTGCATGACCGCATAGCGCTGGTTCAGCGCGCCGTTGAGGTCCTTCACGTAGATCTCGTGGCCGGTGCCCGCGATCATGTGCTCATCGCGGAAGCCGAGGATGTGCGGTGCCGCGATAGCCTGCTCCTTGGAGAGCACGCTGGGCTTCGAGAGGAACGCAGCGATGGCCGAGAACGGGATCGTGTCTATCGGTCCTTCGAGCGCATCGCTGCGCAAGCGCGGCTGCAGCCGCGCGCCGCTGTACTGCGAGATGAAGACGCGGGCGTCACCACCGGCGCCAACGGCCAGCGACAGCACGTCGCCTGGATAGATGAGGTGGGGGTTCTCGACCTGCGGATTTATTTGCCAGATCTCAGGCCAGAACCAGGGGTCCTTGAGGAACACCGCGGAGATGTCCCAGAGCGTGTCGCCGCGCTTCACGGTGTAGTTCACCGGGGCATCGGGACGCAGCAGCTGCGAGGTGGGCTGCGAGGATTCGGCAGCGGGCGCCTCATTCATGCCGGCGACCGCGGCCTCGGTGGCCGTCATGTCGTTGGCGGGGTCCTGCGAGGTGTCGGCCGGCGCCGGCGCGGCGGCGGGGCGCGATTCGGTCACGGGTTCGGTCGACTGGCAACCGGCCGCGAGCACGACGATGGCAGCCAGCGCCATGAGCGCCAGGACGCGCGAAGGCATGGAGACGAACGCGCGCGCACTAAGTTGTTGATTCAGAGACATCCTCCACTCCTCATCTCTTCTAGGCTCAGGCGGGGCAAGCGGACCCCGCTGTTATAATCCGCGGCGGCACGATGGGCTCGATCTATATGTCAAGTCTGTGCGCTGGATCACGGGGAGCAGACCCGAAGTTGAACCCAGCCACCTTGCCTGCAATCGAATCGCCCAAACATTAGCAGCAATCGAGCGGAACATCATGGCGCGCCTGCAAATTCTTGAATACCCCGACCCACGTCTTCGCACCCGGGCAAAGCCCGTCGAGGTGTTCGACGCAGCCTTGGCCAAGCAGGTCGACGACATGTTCGAGACCATGTACGCCGCGCCGGGCATCGGTCTGGCCGCCACGCAGGTCGACTACCACAAGCGCTTGATTGTCATGGATATATCCGAGGACAAGCAGCGACCGCAGGTCTTCATCAATCCCGAGATCCTTTCGGCCGAGGGCGAGGGCCAGGGCGAAGAGGGGTGCCTGTCGGTCCCGGGCATTTTCGACGAGGTGAAACGCGCCGCCGTGGTCCGGGCCCGCGCGCGCGACGTTACCGGCAAAACCTTCGAAGTCGAGCTCGATGGCCTCGCTGCCGTCTGCCTGCAGCACGAGATGGATCACCTCGAGGGCAAACTGTTCGTGGACTACCTGTCCGACCTCAAGCGCGAACGCATCCGCAAGAAGCTCGACAAGGACCGCAAGGAACGGGCCGCCAAGTCGCGCGAGACCACCGCCGCGCGCGCGTAACAAACCCCCAGCCCTCCGGGCATACATGACCTCGTTAAGAATCGCGTTCGCGGGCACGCCGCAATTCGCCCTGCCCGCGCTGCGCGCGCTGCTGGCTTCGCAACATCGCGTCGTTGGCGTGCTCACGCAACCCGACCGGCCCGCCGGCCGGGGCCGCGGGCTGCGCGCCTCGCCGGTCAAACTACTCGCCTCAGCTGCTGAGGCGGGCCTGCCGATCGCCCAGCCTGTGACCCTCAAGACACCCGAAGGCCGCGCCATCCTTCACGCGTGGTCGCCGGACCTGCTCGTGGTGGTGGCGTACGGGCTCATCCTTCCGCAGGCAGTGCTCGATCGGCCGCGGCTCGGCTGCCTGAACATCCACGGCTCGCTGTTGCCGCGCTGGCGTGGCGCCGCGCCCATCCAGCGCGCCATCCTCGCCGGTGATGCCGAAACGGGCATCTGCATCATGCAGATGGAAGCGGGCCTGGACACGGGGCCGGTGCTCATCGAGCGTCGACACCCGATCGGCGTGCATGACACCGCCGGAGATCTGCACGATGCGTTATCCGAGCTCGGCGCCGCGGCCTTGATGGAGGCCATCGACGCGATCGTCGCGGGGACCGTGCGAGTGCGGCCCCAGCCCGCTGCAGGCGTCACCTATGCCGCCAAGCTCGAGAAATCCGAAGCCGCGATCGACTGGACGCTGGATGCGTCCGCGATCGACCGGCAGGTACGCGCGTTCAACCCGTGGCCGATCGCCGAGACCTCGTTCGCCGGTGAAACACTGCGCGTGCTGCGCGCACGCATCGCACCGTCCGCGGGCGGCGGCGCCGCGCCCGGCACCTTGTTAGGTCTGGCGGACGACGGCCTGCGCGTCGCCTGCGGGGACGGCGTCGTCGCGGTGAGCGAGTTGCAGCGCGCCGGCAAGCGCCCGGTATCCGCGCGTGATTTCGCCAACGCCGTGCGCCTCGACGGCCTGAGATTCGGTGCATGAACAACCGTCCCCCGCCCCGCCGGCGCAATCCGCCGCCCAAGCCGCGCTTCGCTCCCGGCGCCGACACGCTGGCCGCGGCGGCGCGCGCGGTGCACGCCGTGCGCTTCGACGGCCGTTCTTCCGACGTCGCGCTCGAAGCGGCCGCGGAGCGGACCGATCGGTCGGCCGTGCGCGCCATCGCGCTGGGTACGCTGCGCTGGTACCTGAGGCTCGAGCCCGCGCTCGCGCCGCTGCTCAACCGGCCGTTCGCCGAGATGTCGCCGCAGCTTGCGGCCCTGCTCGTGACCGCCGCGCACCAGGTGGAGTATTCGCGCGGCGCTGCCGAGGCGCAGGTGCATCTTGCCGTCGATGCCAGCCGCATCGTCGGCGAGTCGCGCGCCAGCGGCATGGTCAACGCGGTGCTGCGCAAGTTCGTGGCGCAGCGCGTCGAGCTGTTCGCGGCCATCGACGTGGACCCGGCCCAGCGCCATGCGCATCCGCGCTGGCTCGTGAAGTCGTTGCAGTCCGCGTGGGGCGAGCGCGCCGAGCAGATACTCGCCGCCAACAACATGCACCCGCCGATGGTCTTGCGCGTCGATCCGGCGCAGATGCCCGCCGGGGATTTCCTGCGTGCCTGGCGTGCGCAGGGGCGTGACGCCCGCCTGGTCGAATGGAATACGGATGTCGTGGTGCTCGAGCGGCCGGCCACCGTGCAGACGCTGCCCGGCTTCGAGACCGGCGCCGTCTCCGTGCAGGACGCCGGCGCCCAACTCGCGGCGCTGCTGCTCGACGCCCGGCCCGGCATGCGTGTGCTGGACGCCTGCGCCGCGCCGGGCGGCAAGACGCTGCACATCGCGCAACGGACCCCGGGTCTCGCCGACCTGGTGGCGGTGGACGATGACGCCCTCCGGCTCGCGCGCGTGCGCGAAAATCTGCAGCGTGCCGGCCGCGATGCGGTCCTGATCACCGCCGACTTCACCTCCGTACCGCCGTCGCTCGAAAAGACGCGCTTCGACCGGGTGCTCGTCGATGCGCCTTGTTCCTCCACCGGCGTGATCCGCCGGCACCCCGACATCAAGCTGCTGCGGCGGGCGGCCGACGTCGAGTCTTTCGCGGCGACGCAGTCCCGCATCCTGAACACCGCGTTCAGTCTGCTGAAGCCCGGCGGGCGGCTGGTGTACTGCACCTGCTCGGTGATGCCGGCCGAAAACCAGGATGTCATCGCGGCGTTCCTGCTCGCCCAGCCGCGCGCGCGGGCGCTCGCCTGGCCCGAAAACGTGGCGCGGCCACCGGATATCGTCGATGCGCCAGTCGGCTGGCAGCTGCTGCCGGGTGGAGGCGCAGGCACGGATGGCTTCTACTATGCTTGCCTCACGCATGCAGACCCGTCGAACCCATAATTTTCTGGCGCTGTACGCGGCGGCCATCATCGGCTTCCTCGCGGTCACCGCGCGGTCCGACGTGCTCGATGGCTTGCTCGAGGTGCGCTCTGCGTACGTGAACACCGACCAGGGTGTCTTCCAGCTGTTCGCACGCATCGCTTACCCGGTGAACGACGACATCCGCGCGGCGCTCAAGGACGGTCTGATGCTGAGCTTCGATCTCGACGTGGTGGTTTCGCGGGAACGCCGCTTCTGGATGGACGAGACCGTGGCCGAGTACACGCTGCGCCGCGAGCTCCTGTACCACGCCGTGAGCGACCGCTACGTCACGCGTGACGTCGAGCCCGGCAATTCCGATCAGCACAGCTACGCGACGCTCGAAGAAGCGCTCGAAGCCCTGGGCACCGTGGACGCCTGGCCCTTCCTGCTGCCGCAACAGCTCAGCCTGAACCGCGATTACCGCGTGAGCCTGCGCGCCGGCGTTCGGCGCGGACACCTGCCCGATTCACTGCGAGTGCTCATGTTCTGGACCGACGACTGGCATCGAGAGAGCGAGTGGTTCTCATGGTCCCTGCAGCGCTGAGGCGACTCGGAACCCTCGGGCTCATCGCACTTTGGGTGCTGGTGAGCGGTGGCCTCCTGCTGCTGCTCGCGTTGTCGGTACAGAATTCGGTCCAGTTCAGCCAGCTGCAATCGTGGATCCTGCTCGCGAACGTCATCGCGCTCATCGGCGTCGGCTGGCTGCTCACGCGCAAGATCATCGAGCTGGTGCGCGCCTTCCGCGCGCAGGTGCCAGGCTCGCGGCTCACGGCGCGCACCGTGGCGATCTTCGGCTCGCTCGTGATCGCGCCGCTGATCATCGTCTATCTGTTCAGCCTCGAGTTCCTGAATCGCGGCATCGACAGCTGGTTCAAGGTCGAGATCAAGCAGGGCCTCACCGACGCTCTGGAGCTGTCCAAGTCCGCCGTGGACGTGCGCATGCGCGAATACGCACGCAGCACCCAGCTGTTCGCCAACCGCCTCGCCGACAGTCCACCGTCGAACTGGGCGTCCGCGACGGACCAGCAGCGCGTGGAGAGCGGCGCGCTCGAAGTCGTGGTGTACGGCAAGCTCGGCCAGGTGCTCGCGGCGAGCAGCCTCGGCGCGAGCTCCACGCTACCGCGTGCGTCGGCCGAGATCACCGCCGCGATGGACGCGGGCAACGTCTATTGGAGCCTGGAACCGCTCTCGGAAGACGATTACCTGATCAACACGGCGGCGCCCATCGCAAACTCGCCCGGATCGGGCGAAGGCCGATTCGTGGTGGCCATGTACCCGGTGCCGCCGCATCTCGTGCGGCTCTCGGAAGCCGTGCAGCATTCCTATTCGCAGCACAGCAACCTGACCTCGCAACGCGAGGGCGTGAAGAATCTCTTCGGCATGACGCTGACCCTGGTGCTGTTGCTGGCCATGCTCACGGCCATCTATGGAGCTATCTACTCGGCCGAAAAACTCGTGCGTCCGGTGCAGGACCTGATCGCGGGTACACGGGCCGTGGGCAAGGGAGATTTCGGCACGCGGCTGCCGCTGCCATCGCGTGACGAGATGGGCTTCCTCGTGCATTCGTTCAACGACATGACCAAGCGGCTGCGCCGCGCCCGCGAAGACACGCAGCGCAGCCAGGCGGCCGTGGAACGCGAACGCGAACGCCTGTCGATCATCCTGGCGCGCCTGTCCACCGGCGTCATCACGCTGGGCCGCGATCTCGTGGTGCGCAGCGCCAATCAGGCGGCGGGCAACATCCTCGGTGTCGAGATCGAACGCGGCGTCGGCCAGCCGCTCGACGCGCTGGCCGGCGAGAATACGCGCTGTGGCCGCTTCGTCGGCGAAGTGACGCTGCGGCTCACCAAGGGCGACGAGGAATGGCGCGAGCAGTTCGATCTCAAGCCCGAGGCCGCGGGTGCGCGGGTGCTGGTCTGCGCCTGCACGCCGCTCCCCGGCGACGATCACGCCGAAAGCGATCTCGAGAGGCAGGGCGGCTACGTGATCGTGTTCGACGACATCAGCGCGCTGCTGCAGGCGCAGCGCGACGCGGCCTGGGGCGAAGTGGCGCGGCGCCTCGCGCACGAGATCAAGAATCCGCTCACGCCGATCCAGTTGTCGGCGGAGCGCATGCGCCGCCGCTACCTCGCGCAGATGCAGGGCGAGGACGCGCAGATACTCGATCGTGCCACCTACACCATCGTGCAGCAGGTGGAGGCCATGAAGGCCATGGTCAACGCGTTCAGCGAATACGCGCGCGCGCCCGACATGAAGGTGACGAAATTCCCGCTGAATGCGCTGGTGACCGAAGTCGCCGACCTGCACCGCGTGCAGGAATCCAACGTGCGCATCGACGTCGATCTCGACCCCAGTGTCGACCAGGTGGAAGCGGATCGCGGCCGCGTCCGCCAGATCCTCAACAACCTCATCGTGAATGGCGCGGAGGCGGTCGAAAAGACCTCCGCAGGGCACGTGATTGCGGCGACGCGCCTGGAAACACTCGGCGACGCCGCCTACGTGACCATCACGGTCACCGACAACGGGCCGGGTTTTTCCCGCGAAGTGCTGGGCCGCGTGTTCGATCCCTATGTCACCAGCAAGCCCAAGGGCACCGGCCTCGGGCTGGCTATAGTCAAAAAGATCGTCGAGGAGCATGGCGGCCGTGTCGAGGCCGACAATCGGCCCGAAGGCGGCGGGCGTGTGCGTGTATCCTTGCCGGTCACTGACGGAACCCGACAGATGGTCGCGCGCGAACGGCGCGCTGAACCCAGGAAGGAGCGAGCATGAGCGCCGCACACATTCTGGTGGTTGATGACGAGGCCGACATCCGCGGCCTCCTCAAGGAAATCCTTTCCGAGGAAGGCTACGACGTGGACGTCGCGGGCGACGCCGGCCAGGCGCGCGCCTCGCGTGCGCGCCAGCTTCCGGATCTGGTTCTGCTCGACATCTGGATGCCCGACACCGACGGCATCACCTTGCTGCGCGAGTGGCAGGCCGCGGCCGCCGAATCCTCGTGCCCCGTGGTGATGATGAGCGGCCATGGCACCGTCGAGACCGCGGTCGAGGCCACGCGCCTCGGCGCCTTCGACTTCGTCGAAAAGCCGCTGTCGCTGCAGAAGCTCCTGCGCACCGTCGAACGGGCGCTCGAAGCCGGCAAGCGCAAGCGCCACGCCGGCAAGCTGTTGGCCGCGTCGCCAGGCGTACCCGTCGGGCGCAGCCGCATCATGCAACAGCTGCGCGGTGACCTCGCGCAGATCGCCGGCAACGATTCGCCCGTGCTGCTGGTCGGCGAGACGGGAACCGGGCGCGAAGCGTTCGCGCGTTTCGTGCACGACGCAAGCCCGCGCGCCGCGCGCCCCTTCGTCACACTCATTTCGAGCACGCTGCGTGGCGATGGCGCCGAGCAGGTGCTGTTCGGCACCGAGCAGGGCGGACAGGTGGCGCCCGGCGTTCTCGAACGCGCCGGCGCCGGCACGCTGTTCATCAACGAGCTCGAGGACCTGCCCGCGCAGGCGCAGCGCGCGCTGCTGGGCACACTCGAGAGCGGTCAGTTCACGCGCGTCGGTGGCTCCGCGACGGTCGCGCTCAAGGCCCGGCTCCTGTCGTCGGCGCGACCCGGCATCGAGTCGCGGAGCGACGAATTCCGCCGCGACCTGCTCGCACACCTCAACACCCTGGTGGTGCGAGTACCGCCGCTGCGTGAATACACCGAGGACGTGCCCGATCTGCTGCGGCACTACGTCGATCGCATGGTCGACGGCGAGGGTCTGCCGTTCCGCAAGTTCAGCGTGGCCGCGCAAAACCGCCTGCGCAATTATCCGTGGCCGGACAACGTTCGCGAGCTCAAGAACCTCGTGCAGCGCCTGCTCTTGCAGGGCGGCGGCGAGGAAATTCGTCTCGAGGAAATCGAGCGCGAGCTCGCGGCGCAGGCGCCGACCGCCGAGCCACTGGTGAAGCAGGATTTGCTGGCGTTACCGCTTCGCGAAGCACGCGAGCAGTTCGAGCGCGCCTATCTTCAGCAGCAGCTGCTGCTGTGCAATGGCAAGGTCGGGCAGCTCGCGAAGCGCGTCGGCATGGAACGCACGCATCTGTACCGCAAGCTGCGGTCGCTCGGCGTCGACTTCCGCAACATCACCGACGACGCAGAGTAGCTACCGGGCGCGGCGTCCCCGGTTCACCGCGCCGAGAGCGCGCCGTCCTCGGCGATGGTCAGCGCGCCGTCGGGAAACGCGACCGTGGTGAGTTCGCGCATCAGCTTGATCACTTTCTTCTCCGGATCGAGCGCTGGGCCCGCCGGGCGCAGTTGGATCGTCGGCTCGATCTTCCCGCCGACGAATTTGCCTTCGTCATCCAGCGTCACCATGAGAATCGGTGCGATGCCACGGATGCCTTCCACGCTGATGCCGTAGTAGGTCGCGAAATTTCCGAGGCTGTAGGCGATGAGGCGGTCGCGGTACAACTCGATGGGGCGCACGACGTGCGGGCCGTGGCCGAGTACGAGGTCGGCGCCGGCGTCGATCATCTGGTGCGCGAACTCGACGACGTTGCCGCGATCCTCGCCGGCGAAGATTTCGCGCGCGAACGGCAGTTTTTCGGCGCCATTGCCTTCGGCGCCGCCATGGAAGGACACGATGACGATGTCGTTCTTCGCCGCGAGCTCGCTCACCAGTGGCAAGCCGATTTGCGGGTCGTTGAGGGAGTTCGACCCGACGTTGGGAGCGAAGGCCACGAGCGCGATGCGCCGCCCATTGGCAATGAAGCTCGCGACGGTTCCTTCGCGCCCGGACGTGTGGATGCCTTCGGCCTCGAGCGCCGCCATGCTCGATGTGCGGCCTTCTTCGCCGAAGTCGCGCGCATGGTTGTTGGCCAGGCTCATCGCGTCGAAGCCGGCGAGCTTGAGATATCGGGCATAGCGCGTGGGCGTGCGGAACAGGAAGCACTGGGCCTTGTTCTTGCACTGTTTCACCGGCTCGCCGCCATCGAGCAGCACGCCTTCGAAATTCCCGAAAGTCACGTCCGGGGTGCTCAGCAGCGGCGTCACCCCATCGAGGAACGACAGCCCGTCATCATCCGGGAGGATGTTCTCGGGGTAATCGGTGCCCAGCATGATGTCGCCCACCGCCGCGAGCGTGAGGCCGGGATGCGCGCGAGCGGGCGCGGGGGCTGGCGCCGGCTCAGCGGTCTTCACCGGTGTGGGCGCAGGCGGTAGTTTGGCCGGCGGCGTCGCGCAGGAGGCCAGCAGCATCGCCAGGGCACCGAGCGCCAGACACGCGGCCGGGCGCATGGATCAGTCCGCCACCCGAAATGCCTGCGACTCGAACTCCGACGCGCGCAGCCGCCCGCGCAGCCGATTGATCTCGGCGAGATCCGAGAGCGGACCGATGCGCACGCGGAACAGCTCGCCGCGATCGTCCTGCACCTTCTGCACGCTGGCTTCGATGCCGAGCTTGTGGAGCTGCGCTTGCACGCGGTCCGCGTCCTTCTGGTTGCGGAAGGCGCCCGCCTGCACCACGTACACACCGGGACGCTCGACGTTGCCGGGAGCGGACGCGGGCTCGTTGAACGTGGTCTGGGCTTTCTCCGGCACCTGCACTTCGATGTTCTGCAGGCGCTCGTAGAACTCGTAGTTGCGCGCGGCCTCGTCCGTGCCTTTGGCAACCGTCGCGTGCGGATCGGGCTTGGGGGTCTCGGCCTCGGCGCTGGCCGCCTGCTTCTCGCGATAGTTCTGCCAAACCAGGACGCACAGCGAGAGCGAGAGGCCCAGCGCGAGGCCCAGGCCGAATTCCCGCCAACGGTTGAGATCGAAGCGCAGCGAGCTGCCGCGCGCGCGCTTGAAATCCCGGCTGGTGATCTTGGCGGCCAGAACGTCTCCTTTACATCGCGTCCGGAGCGGACACGCCGAGCAGCGTGAGCCCGTTGCGGATCACGGTCTGCACGGCCAGCACGAGCGTGAGGCGCGCATTTCGCAATGCCGCGTCGTCGACGATCCACTTCGTCTCCTTGACGTTGTAGTAGCTGTGCAGCTCGTTCGCAAGGTCGCGGAGGTAATGCACCATGGCATGCGGCGCGCGATCGAGTGCGGCGCGCTCGAGGATTTCCGGGTAGCGCGTCAGCGCGGTGATCGTCGACCGCTCATGTTCGCTGGCCAGCAAAGCGAGGTTCGCCGCCGTCGGGTCGTACGAATGGCCGCGCACGGCCAACTCCTTGAACACGGAGCTCACGCGCGCGTGCGCGTATTGCACGTAGTACACCGGGTTGTCGCTGTTGCGGGCCTTGGCCAGCTCCAGGTCGAAGTCCAGCGCCTGGTCGTGGCTGCGCATGAGGTAGAAGAACCGGCAGGCGTCGTTGCCCACTTCGTTGCGCAGGTCGCGCAAGGTGACGAAGTTGCCTTCGCGCTTGCCCATGGCGAGCTTCTCCCCGCCGCGATACAGGCTCACGAGCTGCATGAGGCAGACCTCGAAGCTCGTGCCCTGGTAGCCGAGCGCCTGCAGCGCGCCGCGCACGCGCGTCACGTAGCCATGGTGATCCGCGCCCCAGACGTCGATGAGCAACTCGTGGCCGCGGCGCAGCTTGTCCCAGTGATAGGCGATGTCCGGCGCGAAATAGGTCTTCTCGCCATTGGCGCGCACCACCACGCGGTCTTCGTCGTCGCCGAAGTCCGTCGATTTGAACCAGCGCGCGCCTTCCTTCTCGTAGACACGCCCGCTCTTTTCGAGCTCCGCCAGTGCCTCGTCGACCAGCCCGCTCTGCGCGAGCTCCCGTTCCGAGAACCAGCGGTCGAACCGCACCCCGAACTCCTCGAGATCGTTGCGGATGTCCGCGAGCATGGCGTCGCGCGCGAACAGGATGATGTGTTCGAATTCGGCCGCGCCGAGCAGCCGTCGCACGTTCTCGATGAGACCATCGATGTGCTTGTCCTTGTCGCCGCCATGCGGTGCGTCGGGCGGCGCACCACGCGTCACCTCGTTGGCGTCGCGCTTGAGCGCGTCGCCGCGCCGCGCCTGCAGGGCGCGAGCCACGGGCAAGATGTATTCGGCGCGATAGCCGTTCGACGGAAACGCCACCTGCTCGCCGCACAGCTCGAGGTAACGTAGATAGACGCTGACGGCCAGGATGTCGATCTGCCGGCCCGCGTCGTTGATGTAGTACTCGCGGTACACCGTGTGACCGGTGGCATCCAGGAGGTTGCTCAGCGTCGCGCCGTAGGCGGCGCCGCGGCCGTGACCCACGTGCATGGGGCCGGTTGGATTAGCGGACACGAACTCCACCATCACCTTGCGGCCATTGCCGATCGCGCTGCGCCCGTAGTTCGGGCCCAGCGCGGCCACCTGCTTCAGTGCCGAGAACCACGCGTCCGTCGCGAGGCGGAAGTTGATGAAACCCGCGCCCGCGACTTCCGCCGCGGTGACCAGCTCGTTCTTCGGCAGCGCCTGCACGATGGCCTGCGCGAGTTCGCGCGGATTCTTGCGGGCCGCCTTGGCCAGGCGCATGGCGATGTTGCTGGCGAATTCGCCGTGCTGCGGATCGCGCGCACGCTCGACCACGACCTGCGCCGCATCGACGGGCTCGGCGAGTACCGAAGGAACAAGGGATCGCAGCGCCTCACGCAGCAGGCGCTCAAGCTCGGATTTCACGGGGGACCTGCCAGACGCTTCAACGGCCGCGATCTTACCGGAGTCAACCATTGCCGCGCGCGCGCGTTGAACTGCCTGCAGGCCTCGTTCCGTAAAGGAGTTTCCCGATGAAGATTTCCCTTTCCACCTGCGCGCTGGCCGTGGCCGCGCTGCTGGCCGGCAATGCCATGGCCGGTAACGCCCCGGACGGCGCGCCCGCCAAGGACGGTCCGCGCGGCATCATGCGAGCCGACACGGATGGCGATGGCAAGGTTTCCAAGGACGAAGCGGCCGCCCTTCACGACAAGAAGCAAGGCGACTGGTTCGACAAGACCGATGCGAACAAGGATGGCTTCCTCACCGAAGACGAGATCCAGAACGGCCGGGATGCACGCCGCGACCACATGCGCGGCGAGATGAAGGCGCGAATGGAACAGCGTTTCAAGGAAGCCGACGCCAACAATGATGGGCAGCTCTCGCTCGACGAGGTGCAGGCCAAGCTGCCCCGCCTGGCGGATCGCTTCAATACGCTGGATGCCGACCAGAACGGCATGTTGAGCAAGGACGAACTGAAGAGAAGTGGGTCCGGCCACCGGCCTCCGCAGAACTAGTCAGTCAGCGACCGGCAATTCGCGCTGAAACGGCAGCGGCGGGACCCGTGAGGATCCCGCCGCTGTTGTCCGCGTCAGCGGTGCTCACTCCTGTGGCTGGGAGGCGTCGATCGACGCGCCCGTATCGGCATGCGCAGTGCCGTTCGCGTTCGCATTCGCATGCACTGGCGAGTAGTGCGGCTGCTGCGGATCGTCGACGAGCAGTGAACCCGAGGCCGAACCATTGGCGTTGCCGTTGCCGCTGAGTGTCGGCAACACGGGGGCCGACGTATTGGCAGGCTTGGCCGGAGCGGCCGGAGCGGCCGGAGCGGCGGGAGCAGGGGCCGACGCCGGCGCATCCGGCAGGCTCGGCAAGCCGGCCGACGGCACGCTATCAGGCGTGGCGTCGATCGAACCCATCGCATCACCGGCGAGATTGCCATTCGCCGTGCTCGTCGCACCCGACATCGTCGACTGCGCGGAACCCGCCGCACTACCCGCGGCATTCGCACTGCCATTGATGCCATTGCCCGCCGCGCTCGCGGCCGTATTCGCGGCACCGCCGATCGTGCCCTGTCCGGATGCCACCGCCGACGAGGCCGCGCCTTGCGCGGCGTCGCGAGTGGTGGCGATACCGTCACGCGCACGGCTGGTCACACCGCCGGCAGCATCGCGGGCGCGAGTGCCGACGCCGCTCGCTGCGTCGCCCGAGCGCTGACCGATTTCGCGAGTGCGCTCGATCGAGCGGGTGCCGGCGCGGCGCAACATGTCGCCGTGATCGAAGCTGCCATTGAGCGTGCCGTTCATGCTGCCGTTGCCCATGCCGCCGACGCTGCCCATGCCGTTGCCCAGCGATCCGCCGAGGCCGCCGCCGAGCGCGCCACCGGCGCCACCGCCGAGTACCTGGGCCTGGAGAAGCGGCGCACCGCACACGAGGGCGAGGGCAACCGCGGACTTGATGATCTTGTTCATGGATGTCTCCTGAATGCTCGCCGCGGTACATCCGCAGCTCTCAGGAGGTACTACGACCGGGGTGGACGATTTCTTCCCGCGTCGTACGAAGAGATTTATTTGACTTATTCCTTGCCGCGGCGGGCACTCTATTTATAAGCGCTGCCCAGCTCGCCGGCTCCATAGATGTCATCGCGGCCGGGCTTGCCCAGATCCTCCGCGGCGGCGCTGAGTCTGCCGAGCATTTCAGTGCGCAGGCCGGCATCGGGGGCGCGAAGCTCCGCGAGCATCGCTGCGACCAGTGGTGCGGCGAATGAAGTGCCGCGCACCGCAGCGAATTGATCGGGGGCACCTGCCGCGGCGGACACTTCGGCACCGAGCGCCGCAAAGTCGACCTGCTTGCCGCGGCATGCCTCGATGAGCACGCGATGCTTCGCGTCCACGCCGGTGACTCCGATCACGCCTTCATAGGCGGCCGGATAGAGCGGGGGAGAGGCGGGACCATCGTTGCCCACCGCCGCGACGATGACGTGGCCACGCGCGACGAGCGCGCCCACCACGCGCTCGAGCAGCGCATTGCGCGGGCCGACCAGGCTCACGTTGATGACGGCGACCTTCTCGCGCGCCATCCAGCTGAAGGCCGCGGCCACGGCATCGACCGCGCCGCCCGCGGGTTCGCCGCAGTACACGTCCGCGGCGAAAAGTTCGGAGATGGTGCCGCGGCTCAACAGAATGGAAGCGACTGCCGTGCCATGCGCGCTCGGCACCACGGCGCCGGCGCAGCCGAAGCGCTGCACGCGCGTTTTCTTCAGCACCTGGTGGGCGCTGTCGACGCCGCCATCGATGAGCCCTGCCCGGCCAGCGGCCGCCGGCGTGGTGTCGCCCGCGGGGTCGTCCGCGACGCTGCGGAGGCGCCCGGCGCCAATCTCGCCGCTGTCGAGATAGACGTGGTTGAAGTCGTAAGTGCCCTCCGGATCGAGCTTGCGCAGCCGCTTGAGACCACGCGCCGCGCTCATGCCTTCCGGGGTCTGCAGGATCGTGATCTTCACGCCAAGGTCGGCGAGCTCCTCGACACGCCGCACGCTGAATTTCTCGGCCACGGCCTGGTCGAGCGCCGGCTGCGTGATGTCGATGGCCACGACCTCCGCGCGCACCACTAGCTCGCCGCGCGGGTCGCGATCGAGCTGCGCGCGGTTTTCGACGAACAGCCGGTTCACGCGAAGCGCGCGCGCGCCGGTGAGCTCGCGCACGGTGCCACCCACTGCGCGGGTGGCTTCGGGCAATGCCGGGACGACGCCGGGCAGCGCGGGCACCTGCACGCGTGGCAATTGCGCGGACGCGCCTTCACACAGGCTCGCCGCCAGCAGCACAATGAGCATCGAACGTCGCATGGAAGAAAACCAGGTTGCCGAACGTATTATCCGACATGAAAGCATGACATCCGCATCGGAGGAAATCGGTGAACGCATCGTCGAGCTGCTGCCGCGGCTACGCCGCTTCGCGCGCTCGCTGTCGCGCAACCAGCACGACGCCGACGATCTCGTGCAGTCGGTGGTCGAGCGCGCGTGGCGCAATCTCGCGCAGCTCAAGCCGGGCGCGAGCCTGCATTCATGGATGTTCGGCATCATGAAGAATGCGTGGATAGACGATCGTCGCGCGCGTGGCCGGCGCGGGGAGGTCGCGCTGCCCGACGACAGCGGTGATCATCCGGCGGTGAATCCCACGGACATGAACGCCAACCTCTGGTCGGTGTCCGAAGCCATGGACAAACTACCCGAGGAGCAGCGCCTGGCGATCGCGTTGGTGCTGGTGGAAGGCATGTCGTACAAAGAGGCGTCCGACGTGCTCGAGATACCCATGGGCACGCTCACCAGTCGCCTGGCGCGCGGACGTGCGGCCCTGGCCGCGGCCCTCGGAGAGACCTGAGATGACCTACGACGAAGAAACCCTGATGGCCTATGCGGACGGCGAGCTCGACGCAGCGAGCCGCGCCGAGATCGCGGCCGCCATCGAACAGGATCCCGAGCTCGCCGGCCGCGTCGCGAAGCATCGTGCGCTGCGTACCGAGGTGGCCGGCGCGCTCTCGAGCGTCATCGATCAGTCGGTGCCCGAGCGTCTGCGCGCCGCGGCCCGCGGGCCACTGTCCGCTGCGCCGCCTGCGCCGGAAGCGAGGCCGCGTGGCAACGTGGTGCAGTTTCCGTCACGCGGTTCGCATGCTCCCGGTGCGCCGTGGCGAGCGCGCGAATGGACCGCCATGGCCGCGAGCCTCGTGCTCGGCGGGCTCATCGGGTGGCATTTCATGGCGCGCAGCACCGGCGATGTGACGTCGCGCGGCGGCGCGCTCGTCGCGAGGGGGGAGCTCGCGGAGGCGCTCGATAAGCAACTGGCCAGCGACCAGGCGAACGATGCTTCCGTGCGAATCGGACTCAGCTTCAAGTCGAAGGACGGCAGCTACTGCCGCAGCTTCGTTTCGCGTGCCTCGTCGGCCGCGGGTCTCGCCTGCCGCAAAGATTCGGACTGGCAGCTTGCGTTCACCGAGGCCATCGACCCGGAAGCCGGCGGCGTCCGCCAGGCCGCATCCGAACTGTCGCCGTCCCTGTTGAAGGCGGTGGAGGCGCGCATGGCCGGCGACACGCTCGACGCCAACGGCGAAAGGACCGCGCGCGACGCAGCGTGGCAGTAGCCAAGGAAAGCCGGGCCGTCTGCCCGGTCGTTCTTAGAAGAGATCCAGGGGATCCACGTCCAGCGACCACCGCAGGTCGCGAGGAGTCTTGATCTGTTCGACGCCCGCCAGCCACTCGCCGAGCAGGCGATGCAATGGCCCGCGTTCGCGCGCCTCCAGCAGCAGCTGCGCGTGGTGACGCCCGGCGCGCCGGGCCATGGCGGCCGGAGCCGGGCCTAACAACTTGAGATCCCGGGTGGGTCGCGCGAGCGTGCGCGCCGCGCGCAGGAACTCGATGGCCGGCGCGAGCTCCACGGACGAGGCGCGCAACACCGCCACGTGCGCGAACGGCGGCCAGCCGGCGGCCGCGCGCTCCGCGAGCGCGGTGCGGGCGAAGCCGTCGTAGCCATCCTCCAGCAGGCTCACGAGCAGCGGGTGCTCGGGGTACTCGGTCTGTATGAGTACGTCGCCGGGTTTGTTGCCGCGCCCCGCGCGGCCGGCGACCTGGATGATGGACTGCGCCACGCGTTCGGGCGCGCGGAAGTCCGTGCTGAACAACCCCTGGTCGGCGTTGAGGACCACCACCAGCGTTACATTGGGGAAGTCGTGCCCCTTGGTGACCATCTGCGTGCCCACGAGGATGCGCGCCTCGCCGCTGTTGATGCGGCTCACCGCGTTCTCGAGATCACCGCGCTTGCGCACCACGTCGCGGTCGAGACGCACGATCGGCATTTCCGGGAACAGCTTGCCCAGGGTCTCCTCGACGCGCTCGGTGCCCTGGCCCACGTGCTTCACCGCGTAACCACACTGCGGGCAATGCCGCGGCAGCGGCGCGTCGGCGCCGCAGTGGTGGCAACGCAGCCGCGCGGCGCCGAGATGCACCGTGAGTCGGGCATCGCAATCGCGGCAGGGCGCCATCCAGCCGCACGCGGTGCAGGCGAGCGTGGGCGAATAGCCGCGCCGGTTGATGTACACCAGTACCTGCGAGCCATCGGCGAGATGCCGCTGCATGGCTTCGACAGCCGGCGTCGAAATGCCCTGGCGAACCGCGTGCTCGCGCAGGTCCACCACGGCCGCGCGCGGTGGCAGTGCCTGGCCCGCGCGGCGCGGCAGCGAGAGCCGGGTGAACCGTCCCGTCGCCACGTTCTGCAATGTCTCGAGCGCGGGCGTGGCCGAACCCAGCACCACCGGCACCTGCGCTCGCTGCGCGCGCAACACCGCCAGATCGCGCGCCGAATAGCGGAAGCCGCTCTCGTGCTGCTTGAACGAGGCGTCGTGCTCTTCGTCCACGATCACGATGCCGAGGTCGTTGACCGGCGCGAACACGGCCGAGCGCGTGCCGAGCACGATGCGCGCTTCGCCGGAGACGCACTGGCGCCAGGCGGCGAGCCGCTCCGTATCGGTGAGCGCGGAGTGCAACACCGCCACGGGCACCACGAAGCGTTCGCGAAAGCGCGCCACCAGCTGCGGCGTCAAGCCGATCTCCGGCACTAGCACGAGCGCGCGCCGCCCGCGGCGCAATACGTGTTCGACGGTGTGCAGGTACACCTCGGTCTTGCCGCTGCCGGTGATGCCATAGAGCAGGAAAGGCGTGAATCGCGCGTGCGCCGCATCGATGGCGTCGACGGCGACGCGTTGCTCGCCGCTGAGAGGCGGGCCGGCGGTGCGCACCAGTTCCGAGGCGGCCGGTTCTGGGGCGGGTTCGTGCGCGACGTCGGCGGAGGACACGAAGCCGCGCGACACCAGCGTGCGCATCGGTGTGCGCCAGTCGTGCTCGGTCGCGGCGAGC
The DNA here is from genome assembly GCA_035525785.1 of Steroidobacteraceae bacterium. Classification (GTDB taxonomy): domain Bacteria; phylum Pseudomonadota; class Gammaproteobacteria; order Steroidobacterales; family Steroidobacteraceae; genus CADEED01. The sequence goes on from DATLDQ010000015.1 coordinate 42,366, forward strand.
GTGTCGCTGGCGATGCCGTCTTTGGCGGCGACGCGCTCCAGCAGCTCACGCTGGCGTTTCGCGCGTGACAGCGAGTTCTCCGTCAACGCCGCACTGCCTTCCGGCGTGATGAACCAGCGTTCGGTGGTCGCCCGCGATGGCGCGCCTTCCCGCGCGAGCTTGGGCAATGCGGCTGAAATGACTTCGCCGAGGGGATGGTGGTAGTACTGCGACGCCCACTCCGCCAACTCCAGGACGCGAGCGTCGAGCACGGGCTCGTCGTCGAGCACCTCGAGCACGACTTTGAGTTTGTCGGCCGGCAGATCCGATTCGGCTGCGTGCGCGACCACGACGCCGACCAGCCGCTGACGCCCGAACGGCACACGCACGCGCGCGCCGGCTTTCGGCGGTGGCGCATCGGGAGGCGGGAGGTAGTCGAAGAGCCGGCGCAGCGGTGTGTCCAGCGCGATGCGCAGGATCGCAGCCGTCGTCAAGTTGTCACGCTCGAAATCAAGCTTGGGGTTTTCCACAATGTGTGTGGATAAGTCTGTGGATGACGCCGGATGGAGACTACAAAAGTGCTGTGTTTTTGCAGTTTCTCGTTGGTCTGATCGAATCGTGAGCACATGAACGCGAGTCCAGCGAAAACAACCATTTACAAAAACGCATCGACGTTTCGGGTTGCCTTATTGCGGACTCATGACACTGCATCTCCGGGAGTGTTCGTAAGTTCATGATTCACGGAAGTGCAACGCGCCGGGGACGGAGGTCAACGCCGCGCTCTGGAGTGCGTTACACCCCCATATGACCGCCTTTGTTACGCTCGCCGGCGTTTATAGCACGCCCGCCATTCGATCAATTTTGGCGCGGAGCGGACTCGGACCAGGGACTAATGACGACGAGCCGTGCACTCGAACAATTCCTCATCAGCGTCGAGCGGCGCGCGTTCAAGATCGCGCGGCTCGGGCTGCGCAACGACGACGATGCCCTCGATGCGGTCCAGGACGCGATGATGAAGCTGGTCCAGTCGTACGCCTCGCGGCCCGCGGAGGAATGGCCGCCGCTGTTCTATCGCATCCTCTCGAACCGGGTGCGCGACATGCAGAGGCGGCGCACGGTGCGAGGCCGCATCATGGCCTGGCTGCCGGTCCGTGACGGTGAGGACGAGGAGGAGTACGACCCGATTGCGCAGGCGCCGAGCCAGGACGTCACGCCCGCGCGGCGCCTCGAGCTCGACGAGGCCATTGGCGCGCTGGAGACGGCCATCTCGGAGCTGCCGCCGAGACAGCAGCAGGCCTTCCTGCTGCGCAACTTCGAGGGGCTGGACGTGAGCGCCACGGCCAGCGCCATGGGCTGCTCCGAAGGCAGTGTGAAGACGCATTATTTCCGCGCGCTGGAAGCGCTGCGCGGCAAACTGGGCGAAGTGTTCTAGACCATGACTCACGAATCCGACAATCCGACTCCGTTCGAGAAGCGCACGCGCGAGGTTCTGGAAGAGAGCACCGCGAAGCTGGATGGCCGCACGCTTTCGCGTCTCACGCAGGCGCGCCATGCGGCTCTCGCCCGGCAGGCCACGTCGGCGCGCCAGTGGTGGCGCGGTTGGGTGCCGGTGGGCGCGGCCGCGGCTGCTGCTGTGCTCGCCGTGATGTTCTGGGTCGCCCCCGGCAGGGATGCCGGCTCGCAGCTCGCGACCACGAATGGCAACGGCAGCGCACTCGAGGACATCGACCTGCTCGCGGACGGCGACGCGCCCGACTTCGTCAGCGACAGTGAGGAAGTCGAATTCTACGAATGGGCTTCGGGCGAGATCGAATCATGAGCGAGCCGAAAAAAGCCGATCCGGACGAGGATCTGTTGGAATTCCTCGGCGGCATCGACGAGGTCAACGAGGATTCGAAGAACAGCGATTTCTCCGACTTTCTCGCCAATGTCGACGACATCGACAAGGTCGCCGAAAAGCCATCGCCGGGGGCCACCACTCCCGCGAAGGAAGGGAAACGTGAGTAGTTGTTCGCGCCGCGCGGCGCTAGCCGCGGTTTTCGCCGCCGGGCTTCATCTCGCGCTTGCCGGGCGCGCACGCGCCGAGCCCGGTCCTCAGGACGTACCCTCCGCGCCAATCGCATGGTCGTCGCTGAGCGGCGAGGAGCAGAAGCTCCTGAACCGCTTCAGTGACCGCTGGGATCAGCTGCCCCCCGGGCAGCAGCAGCGCCTCGTCCGTGGCACGCGCCGATGGATGAACATGACTCCCGAGCAGCGCGACCGCGCGAAGTCCCGCTTCGACCGCTGGAAGGATCTCTCGCCCGAGCAGCGTGAACATGCGCGCCGCTCCTGGCGCCGCTACCGGGAGCTGTCGCCCGACCAGCAGGCGCGCGTGCGCGATGGCTACCACCGGTTCAAGAAGCTCACGCCCGAGCAGCGCCGGCGACTGCGCGAACGCTGGCAGAACGCCACGCCCGAAGAGCGACAGCGAATGCTGGAGCGCCGCCGCGCGCGCCAGGAGCGTCGCAACCAGCAGTAGCTCGCGGCGCGGGCTGGCGAGGGCTACTGCGCGGTCGAGGGCGCGGGCGTTTTCGGAATCTGCTTGATGACCGCGGGCGTCGCGGCGGTCTTCCAGTTGATCACGTGATACGTGGCAGGCGTGTCGCCGATGTTCTGCACAGCATGCGGCTGCAGCGACGCGAAGAACAGCACCGAGCCCGGCCCCACCACGATCTCCTTGCCGTTGACGTGCGCCTGCAAGGTGCCTTCCTTGACGATCACCATCTCTTCGTTGGGATGCGTATGCGGCGCGTGCGAGGCGGTGTGAGGCTTGAGCGTGGTGATGTGCATCTCGAGCTCGTCGAGCGTGCGCGTGGGCTGGCGCGTGACGTAGCGGTACTGGCCGACGTCGGTGTCCTTCGCCAGGATGTCTTCCCATTTCCAGGCAGTGGAGTCCAGCACCTGCTTCGCCTCATCGGCGATTGAAATGCAGGCCAGGGTCGTGCTGACGGCGAGCCCCGCCACGATGAAATCACGCTTCTTCAACATGCCAGTCCCCTTCGATGCTTCGGCAACGTGGATGACGCTCCGAGCCTACCAATCCGCTATGTTTGGTTACAATGCGCGCCGACTTTCACCGCGGGAGCTGATACGTGGAGCCATCCAAGCTCGAGCACATCACCGAGAAGCTGCTGTTCGCTTCGCGCTGGATCCTGGCGCCCATTTTCCTTGGACTCTCGCTAGCGCTGCTGGCGCTCGGCATCAAGTTTTTCCAGGAGGCTTACCACCTCATCGGCGAGGTGCTCACCAAGGATGAATCGGAACTGGTGCTGGTGGTGCTCGCTCTGATCGACATCTCGCTGGTCGGCAGCCTGATCGTCATGGTGATGTTCTCGGGCTACGAGAATTTCGTGTCCACCATCGACGCCAAGGGCACCGACTCATTGGGTTGGCTGGGCAAGATGGATTCCGGAACGCTGAAGCTCAAGGTGGCGGCCAGCATCGTCGCGATTTCTTCGATCCACCTGCTGCGCGTGTTCATGAAGGCGGAGAGCACCGACAACGACAAGATCATGTGGTACGTGATCCTCCACATGACCTTCGTGCTTTCGGCCGTGTTGCTGGGCGTGCTCGACAAGATGTCCTTCGCCAAGCATCGCGATCACTGAGAGCGGTGGCGGATACTTCCTTCGTCCAGTCGCTGAAGTTGGACATCGTCGGCTACACGGGGCTTTCCAAGGACGCGCTGCACATCTACGTCGGCATCGGCGTGTGGTTGCTCGCGGCAGCGGTGTTTCGCCGTTCGATCACGACGCTGCGTCCGTGGCTGGTCGTGCTGGTGGTCGCGTGCGGCATCGAATGCTTCGATGCCTTCGACGACTGGGTGCAGTTGGGCCGCTGGCGCTGGCGCGCCAGCATCCACGACCTCATCAACACCCTCTTCTGGCCCAGCGTGCTCGGGCTGTCGGCGCGCTACACGCGCCTCATGAAGTAGGCGCTTTCCCCACCTGACCGCCTCTAGCCCGCCGCCTTGATGGCGTTGACGAGCTCGGCCGCCGCCTTCTGGCCGTCGCCATACAACATGCGCGTGTTGTCCAGGAAGAACAGCGCGTTCTCGATGCCGGAGAAACCCGCGCCCTGGCCACGCTTGATGACGATGACGTTCTTGGCCTTGTCGGCATTGAGAATGGGCATGCCGTAGATAGGCGACGACTTGTCCGTGCGCGCGACCGGGTTCACCACGTCGTTGGCGCCGATGATCAAGGCCACGTCCGCGGTTTCGAACTCCGCATTGATCTCGTCGAGATCGGCGATCAGGTCGTAAGGCACGCCGGCTTCGGCCAGCAGCACGTTCATGTGGCCGGGCATGCGGCCCGCCACCGGGTGGATTGCGAACTTGACCGTCACACCGCGATCGATGAGCAGCTGACACATCTCCCAGACCTTGTGCTGGGCCTGCGCGACCGCCATGCCATAGCCGGGCACCACGATGACCTTCGATGCGAAAGCCATCATGACGCCGACGTCCGACGCTTCGATGGGCTTCATGGAGCCGGACACCGCGGTAGCCGCGCCGCCGCCGCCCGAGCCGAAGTCCGAGAACAGCACGTTGGCCAGCGAGCGGTTCATGGCCTTGGCCATGAGCTGCGTGAGCAACGTGCCCGCGGAGCCCACCACCGTGCCGGCGATGATCATCGCCGCGTTGTTCATCACGAAGCCTTCGAAAGCTACGGCGAGACCGGTGAGCGCGTTGTACAGCGAGATGACCACGGGCATGTCCGCGCCGCCGATGGGCAGCGTCATGGCGATGCCGAACAGCAACGCCAGCACGAAGATCGCCGTGACGTGCAGTGGATCCGCGCCGTGATGCACGACCACGATGGCGCCGACGGCCAGCGAACCCAGGAACAGCAGGCCGTTCACGAACTTCTGGCCGCCGAAGCGCAGCGTCTTGTTGATGACGCCCTGCAGCTTGGCCCAGGCGATCAAACTACCGCTGAACGAGATGGCGCCGATGATGCCGCCGATGACGGCCAACGACATGACCACGCTGCTGTGCGCCGCAGGCGAACCCGCCGCGTTGGCGAAAGCCGCACGATATAGCTCCACCGCGGCGATGGCCGCGGCCGCGCCGCCACCCATGCCGTTGTACAGCGCGATCATCTGCGGCATGTCGGTCATCGCGACCTTCTTGCCGCTCCACCAGGCGATCAGGGAGCCGACGACGATCGCCGCGATGATCAGCTCGTAGTTGGACATCCCCGGGTAGAGGAAGGACACGAGCGTCGCGACCGCCATGCCGGCGCCGGCCCAGAGGATGCCGCTGCGCGCCGTCACGGGCGAGCTCATGCGCTTGAGACCCAGGATGAACAGCGCGGCGGTGAGGAAGTAGCTGATGTCGATGATCAGCAGTCGGGAAAAGATGCCCGACGTTTGCATCACGTCATCCATTAGTGACCGCCCTTGTTCTCGTTAGGGGTCTTCTTGCGGGCGCCCGACGATTTGAACATCTCGAGCATGCGTTCCGTCACGACGTAACCACCCACGGCGTTGCCCGCGGCGAGCAGTACGCCCACGAAGCCGATGATCTTCTCGAGCGGCGTCACCGCGCTGCCGAGCGCTACCATGGCGCCGACCAGCACGATGCCATGGACGAAGTTGGAACCCGACATCAGCGGCGTGTGCAGGATGACCGGCACCTTGGCGATGATCTCGTAGCCCGTGAAGGCCGCGAGCATGAAGATATAAAGCGCAACGATTCCGGTCATGTCTTAACCCTCCACCGATTTCCGGGTGGCTTCGTGTTTGATCGCGCCGTCGTGCGTGAGCACGGCGCCGGCGAATACTTCGTCGGCCCAATCGATCTTGAGCTCGCCGCCCTTGTCGATCGCTGGCTTGAGGAAGTTGAGGAGGTTGCGGGCGTACATTTCGCTGGCGTTGTAGGCGAGCGACCCGGGCAGGTTTACCGGTCCGATGACCTTGACGCCATTGGCCGTGACCACGGTCTCGCCGGCCTTGGTGAGCTCGCAGTTGCCGCCCTGTTCGGCAGCGATGTCGACGATCACCGAGCCGGCGCGCATGCGCTCGACGGCGGCCTTCGAGATGATGACCGGCGCCTTGCGGCCGGGCACCGAGGCCGTGGAGATAACGGTGTCGACCGCAGCGATGCGCGCGTCCAGTGCTTCCTGCTGCTTCGCCTTCTCCTCCGCGGTGAGCTCGCGGGCGTATCCGCCGACACCGTCGGCGCTCACGCCGGTCTCGACGAACTTGGCGCCCAGCGATTTGACCTGCTCGCGCGTGGCGCTGCGGACGTCATACGCCTCGACCACCGCGCCCAGGCGGCGGGCCGTGGCGATGGCCTGCAGACCGGCGACGCCGGCGCCGATGATGAGCGCTGACGCCGGCCGGATGGTGCCGGCGGCCGTGGTCAGCATCGGCATGAACTTCTCGAGGTTGTTGGCCGCGATCAGCACGGCCTTGTAGCCGGCCAGAGCCGCCTGCGAGGAGAGGCCGTCCATCGATTGCGCGCGGGAGATGCGCGGGATCAACTCCACGGCGAAGCTCGTGATCTTGCGGTCGCGGAGGGCCTTCACCTCGGCCTGGCGGGCATGGGCCTGCAGGAAACCGACGACCACGGCGCCTGGCTTGAGCTGGCCGATCTGTTCGAGGGAGAGGGGTGCGACCGTCAGCAGGACGTCGGCCTGCGCCAGCACTTCGGCCGAACTACCGAGCCATTCGCCCTTCTTGTAGAGCGCATCCGGGAACTGGGCGCGAACCCCGGCGCCGGGTTCCAGCACCACGCGCGCACCCGCAGCGACGAATTTATCGACGACCTCGGGTACGAGCGCGACGCGAGTTTCACCGGGCGCGCCCTCTTTGAGCGCACCTATCGTGATCGGCATTGTCTGGACTCCCCCGGTCTTTCGGCAAAACCCGTGGCTCGCGAGCCAAAGGCCTTCTTTTCCCGTGTTAAATGAATGTCTTGCGACGTTGAATTCTCGCACACGACTGGCTTATCTTACATGCTCAATGTTGGGCATCGATCTGGACAAAGCGGATCACGGCCTCGGCAATGATCTGTACCTCATCGCGGGCAACGTAAGTCGCGCGCTCTCCCAACTCGTTCTGCGCACGGACGTCTCCGGCATGCCGCTCGAGTGGATCGACTACAAGGAAGCCGCGCGCCTCTACCACCAGGAGCAGGTCGCCTATACCTGCGGCAGCCCGCTGTTCAAGCTCTATGGGGGTGTCAGCGCTCGCACCGGCTTCCGTACGGTGCTCGAGGTCAACTCGATCGTCGCGACCATCGGGCACACCGGCAATCCGGGCAACACCCGCCAGGACTACGTGCCACCGCTGAACAATCAGACGCTGTTCCGCCGCGACGCGCATTTCTGCCTGTACTGCGCGCAACGCTTTCCCGTGCGCGAGCTATCGCGCGACCATATACGCCCATTCAGCCAGGGCGGCCGCGATGTGTGGACGAACGTGGTTGCGGCCTGCCGACGCTGCAACAACCTGAAAGCCTCACGCACACCAGAGCAGGCAAAAATGCAGCTCATCGCGGTGCCCTTCACTCCGACCTACGCGGAATACATTTTCCTGAAGGGGCGGCGCGTGCTCGCCGACCAGATGGAATATCTGCGCGCGCATTTTCCGCGGCACTCGCCGCTGCACGCGAGAATCAAAAAGTATCTAAGTTGATTTGTCTCTCGGACGACGTAGCTTCGACGTCGTTTTCCGACGTGGGGCGCAGTCCCTGACGACTTCAGCCCCTGACTAGTCGACGCGCAGCCAGTAGCGGCCGACCACTTC
>DATLDQ010000017.1:0-25368 GCA_035525785.1 Steroidobacteraceae bacterium
GTCACGGGTTTCGCGCGCATCCATGGGATGCGCGTGGCCATCCTCGCCAACAATGGCATCCTGTTCTCCGAGTCCGCCCAGAAGGGCGCACACTTCATCGAGCTCGCATGCCAGCGGCGCATACCGCTGGTCTTCCTGCAGAACATCACCGGGTTCATGGTGGGGAAGAAATATGAGAACGAAGGCATCGCGCGTCATGGCGCCAAGATGGTGACCGCAGTGGCCTGCGCGCGCGTGCCGAAGTTCACGGTCATCGTCGGTGGCAGCTTCGGCGCGGGCAACTACGGCATGTGCGGCCGCGCGTATTCACCGCGCTTCCTCTGGACCTGGCCGAACTCGCGCATCTCGGTGATGGGCGGCGAGCAGGCCGCGAACGTGCTCGCGACGGTGCGGCGGGATGCCATCGAGTCCAGGGGCGGTGCCTGGAGCACGGACGAAGAGGCCGCGTTCAAGGCGCCGATCCGCGAACAGTACGAAGCCCAGGGCAACCCGTATTACGCCACGGCGCGGCTCTGGGATGACGGAGTCATCGACCCTGCCGACACGCGCATGTGCCTGGGCCTGGGTCTTTCTCTGGCGCTGCGCCAGCCGATCCCCGAGACGCGCTTCGGCGTCTTCCGCATGTGAGCCATGACGAGCTATCAACACATCGAGATCGAACAACGCGGCGCGATCCGCTGGCTGTGGCTCAACCGCCCGGAAGTGCGCAACGCGTTCAATGACCCGTTGATAGGCGAGATCGCCCGGGCATTCGCCGACGTCGAAGCGGCGCCGGATACCCGCGTCGTGGTGGTCGCCGCGCGCGGCGAGGTGTTCTGCGCCGGCGCCGATCTCAATTACATGCGCGCCATGTCCGGGTACAGTCACGCCGAGAATCATGCTGATGCGCTGAAAGTCGCGCGGATGTTCCATGCCGTGCACTCCTGCTCGCGACCGGTGCTCGCGCGCGTGCAGGGTGATGCGTACGGCGGTGGCGTCGGCCTCGCGGCGGCCTGTGACATCGTCATAGCTTCCGACAAGGTGAATTTCGGTCTTTCGGAGGTCCGGCTCGGCATCGTGGCCGCGACTATTTCCCCGCACCTCGTGCGCGCCATGGGCCCGCGACAGGCGGCGCGCTACATGCTCACCGCCGAGAAGTTCGATGCCGCGCGAGCGCAGAGCATCGGCCTCGTGCACGAGGTGGTGAAGGCCCGGGACCTCGATTTCGAAGTCGAGCGACAGGCGCGCGTGCTGTTGTCGTCGAGTCCCGCCGCGCTCGCCGCCACCAAGCGGCTGCTGGCCGATGTCGTGGAGGCTCCCCTCGACGACGTACTGCTCGCCGCCACGGCGAAGTGCATCGCCGACGCGCGGGTATCGGACGAAGGCCGCGAGGGCATCGCCGCATTCCTCGAAAAGCGCCCGCCGGCCTGGGTACCGCGCCCCGGCACGGACAAATAGCGCGGACATGTTCACGCGCCTGCTCATCGCGAATCGCGGCGAGATCGCCGTCCGCGTGGCGCGCACCGCGCGGCGGCTGGGCATCCACACCATCGCGGTGTATTCCGACGCGGATGCCGGCGCCATGCACGTCAGCGCCTGCGAGGAGGCGGTGCACATCGGCGGTCCGCGCGCCCAGGACAGCTATTTGCGCGGGGACGCGATCCTCGCAGCGGCGAAACGTACCGGCGCGCAAGCCATCCACCCGGGCTATGGCTTTCTTTCCGAGAACCCGCAGTTCGCGGCTGCGTGCCGCGCGGCGGGCATCGTGTTCGTCGGCCCTTCACCCGAAGCCATCGCCGCGATGGGTTCGAAATCAGCCGCCAAGGCGCTCATGGAGCGCGCCGGCGTGCCGCTCACCCCCGGATACCACGGCGACGAGCAGGGCACCGACTATCTACTGGACCAGGCGCGGCGCATCGGCTTCCCGGTGCTCATCAAGGCCGTGTCCGGCGGCGGCGGCAAGGGCATGCGCCGCGTCGACCGCGCCGAGGACTTCGCCGCCGCGCTCGCGAGCTGCCAGCGCGAGGCGCAATCGAGCTTCAAGGACGCGCGCGTGCTGGTCGAGCGCTACATCACCACGGCGCGCCACATCGAAGTGCAGGTGTTCGGCGACGACCATGGCGGCGCGCTGTATCTGTTCGAACGCGACTGCTCGGTGCAGCGCCGCCACCAGAAAGTCGCGGAGGAAGCGCCCGCCCCGGGCATGACCGCCGAGCGCCGCCGCCAGATGGGCGAGGCGGCGGTGGCCGCGGCGCGCGCGGTCGCCTACAGCGGCGCGGGCACGGTCGAGTTCATCGCCGAGCCTTCGGGCGAGTTCTACTTCATGGAGATGAACACGCGCCTGCAGGTGGAGCACCCGGTGACCGAGGCCATCACCGGCCTCGATCTCGTCGAGTGGCAGCTGCGCGTGGCATCGGGCGAGAAGTTGCCGCTTCGACAGCAGGACCTGCGCATCGACGGCCACGCCATCGAGGTGCGCATCTACGCGGAAGATCCGGCGCGCGACTTCCTGCCGTCGATCGGCGAGCTGGTGCACCTGCGCACGCCGGAAACCTCGACCCAGGTGCGCATCGATACCGGCGTAAGGCAGGGCGACGGGATTTCACCCTGGTACGACCCGATGATCGCCAAGCTCATCGTTCACGGCGCCACGCGCGCCGAAGCCATCGCACGCCTGCGCACCGCGCTCGCACAGTATGAAATCGCCGGCGTCAGCACCAACGTGGAATTCCTGCACCGGCTGACCAGTGCGCCATCGTTCGTGGACGCCCGCCTCGATACCGCGCTCATCGAGCGCGAGCGCGCCCACCTCTTGCCCGGGCCGGGTGCGCCGCCGGAGGCTGCCTGGCAACTTGCCGCGAGCGTGAGTGTCGAGCTCCCGGAAGGCGGGATCAACTGGGCGGACACTTCCGGTTGGCGCATGAATGGCTCGCGCGGCTCGCGGCCGGTCATCCTGCGCAGCGGCGACGAGCAGCGCGTGCTGACCGTCGACTTCTCCCGGCCCGCGGCGCCGGCCGGGCGTGCGGTGCGCGTCCGTGACCAGGTGCACGTGTTCGACGCCGGGCATCATCACGTCTTCACCATCGTCGATCCCTATCTACCGCCCGCCGAAGCCGCCGATCATCATGGGGGCCTCACGGCGCCGATGCCGGGCCGCGTGCTCGCGGTGCTGGTGTCGCAGGGGCAGCAGGTCGCACGCGGGGCGCCGCTCGTGGTCATGGAAGCCATGAAGATGGAACACACCGTGACGGCACCGCGCGACGGCGAGGTCGAGCGCCTGTGCTGCGCCGCCGGCGACCAGGTCAAGGAAGGCGCGGAACTCCTCGTCCTGAATTGACCACGGGCGGGCGCAGGCCGCTGGAATACACGCCGCGAGCACGGCACTATCGCCAGATACTGATTCGGGGAAACACATGAAGAACACTCTTGCGACCGTTTTCGCGTTCGCTTTGGCGACCCTTTCGCAGGCGGCGCCCGGTGCCGATGGCCGCAGTGCCGACGGGGTCACTGCCACCAAGGGCACGCGCTACATCGCCTTCGTCAATGGCGGCAAGGACAAGGCCGGCCACCTCGTCACCACGCGCGAGGGCAACAAGTACCACGTCGACTACCTGTTCAAGGACAACGGCCGCGGCCCCGAGCTCAAGGAGGAGTACACGCTGGCCGACGACGGCACCTTCGCCACTTACCGCGTGAAGGGCGCCACCACGTTCGGTTCGCTGGTCGACGAGACGTTCACGCGCAAGGCCGGTGAGGCGCGCTGGAAATCCACGTCGGACAAGGGCGAGCAGGCTGTCCAGGGTACTGCTATCTACGCGCCGCTCAACGGCACGCCGCAAAGCTTCTCGGTGGCCTTGACCGCGCTCGCGAAGCGACCGGATGGCAAGCTGCCGATGATCCCGAGCGGCACGCTGACGTCGCGCAAGCTGCTCGACATGGAGGTGTCGCGCGGCAACGAGAGGCAGAAGGTGCAGCTCGTCGCGCTCACGGGCGTGGGTTTCACGCCGACCACGGTCTGGGCCACCACGGGCGATGCGCCGCGCATGTTCGCGTACATCTTCCCGGGCTTCGTGCAGATCGTCGAAGAGGGCTGGGAAGGCAGCGCCGCCGACATGGAAGCGCGGCAGGTCGTGGCCGAGAAAGAGCTGCTGGTCGATTTCAACAAGCGCCTGACGCATTCGATTCCCGGAACCACGCTGGTCCGCAATGCGCGGGTCTTCGACAGCGAGAGCGCGACCCTGGGCGCGCCCGCCGACGTGCTCATCGAGGCCGGCCGCATCATCGAGGTGAGCCCCACGGGCACGTCGACGCGCAAGGCGGGCCGTGTCATCGACGCTGCGAATCGCGTGCTGCTGCCGGGTCTGTTCGACATGCACGCGCACGTGACCTTCTGGGACGGCGGCCTGCACCTTGGCGCCGGCATCACCACCATCCGCGACATGGGCAACGACAACCCCACGCTGCTCGAGCTCATGAAGCAGGAGAAGGACGGCACGCTGATGATGCCGCACGTGGTCGCCGCCGGTTTCATCGAGGGGGAGAGCCCGCATGCCTCGCGCAGCGGCTTCGTGGTTAAGAACCTCGATGACGCGAAGAAGGCGGTGGACTGGTACCACGACAACGGCTTCCCGCAGATCAAGATCTACAACTCGTTTCCGAAGGACATCCTGGCCGCGACCACCGAGTACGCGCACACCAAGGGCATGCGTGTGAGCGGGCACATACCCGTGTGGCTGCGCGCGCAGGATGCCGTGCTCGCGGGTTACGACGAGATCCAGCACATCAACCAGGTGCTGCTCAACTTCCTGGTCACGGACAAGACCGACACCCGTACGCTCGAGCGTTTCTATCTACCTGCCGAGAAGGTGGGTGCGCTGAACCTCGACTCGCCGGAGGTGCAGGGTTTCCTCAGGCTGCTCGCGGACCGGAAGATCGTCATCGATCCGACGCTGGCCACGTTCAACTTCGTGCGCCAGGTGGACGGCGTGATGTCGCAGGAGTTCGCGGCCGTGGCCGACCACGTGCCGCCCGACGTGCGTCGCGGGTTCCTCTCGGGGCAGATGAAGATCCCGGACGAGAAGACGCACCAGCGCTACGAGAAGTCGTACGCCGGCATGATCGATTTCGTCGGCCGCATGTACAAGGCGGGCATCCCGCTGGTCGCGGGCACCGACGACATCGCGGGCTTCACCCTGCAGCGCGAGCTCGAGCTGTACGTCGAGGCGGGCCTCACGCCGATGCAGGTGCTGCAGATCGCCACCTACAACGGCGCGAAGTACGCGCGCGTGCTCGATGACCGCGGCGTGATCTCGCCGGGCCGCCGCGCGGACTTCATCCTCGTGGACGGCGACCCGACGAAAAACATCTCGGACATCCGCAAGGTGGCGCTCGTGGTCAAAGGCGAGGCGGCTTACTACCCCGCGGAGGTGCTCGAAGCCATGGGCGTGAAACCGTTCACGCCGGCGCTGCGGGTTGAATGATCCTGAAGGGCGCCGACGGTTGAATCCGACGGCGTCCGTATACCGTGCCGGTGACTGACCGGCGCGGACTACGCGAGTCGGCGACACGCGCCCACCAGTCCGCGTTCTCGCGCGTGCTATTCCAGGCTCGTGCGCACGTCCACCTCACCGGGTACGCGAGCCGGCCGCGCTCCGACGGGAGCCGTGTCACGCGCGGCCCGCTGCCAGCGGAAATTCCTGCGCTACTTTCCGGGCGGCTTTCGCGACGAGACCTATACGGACTGGGAGCGCGACTACAAGTGGGAGACGCACGAGCGCTGGGAGGCCGCGCTCGCAAAGCCGGAATTCGAACGGCTGCTCGCCGCCGGAGAGCATGCCGAGATCGCGGCACGCGCTGGGCGCGTGGAACAGCAATCCCGCCACAGCATGATCTTCTCGTTCGAGAAGATGGCGCTGCGCGATGCGGTGCGCTCGTCTGAAGGTGCCCGTGCCTTTGCGACCGGGCTCCACGATTATCTGCACGGTGCCGACAGTCTCGAGGGACGATTCTGCCGCTGGGTGGAGACCGTAGGCACGTTGCCGCGACGCCAGACACGTGTGCTCACCTGGCCGCTGGTCACGGTCTTCGGCTTCATCGCCCAACCGCGCCAGCACATGTTCATGAAACCGCTGGTCACGCGCGCTGCGGCGCGCGCGTACGGATTCGATCTGCCGTATGCGTCCAGACCGAACTGGGCTACCTACCGCGCGCTACTCGATTTCGCCGCACAGGTGCGGCGTGATCAGCGCGCGCTGCGCCCGCGCGACATGATCGATCTGCAGTCCTTCATCTGGGTGCAGGGGTCTGACGAGTACCCCTGAGCGGTTCAGCCGGGGAACTCGAGCATCGCTTCCTGAATGCTCGCTGGCTTGCCGGGAGCCGCCGCCGCGCCACCGGCGCCGGCGCCACCGGTGTACACGAAGCCCACGATGTGATCGTCGCTCGCGAGTCCCAGCGCTTTCTTCATCTCGGGATCGTAGGCCGCCTCGCCGGTCTTCCATGCAGATGCATAGCCGAGCGCATGCAGTGCCAGCAGCATGTTCTGTGTCGCCGCGCCGGCCGCGAGGATTTGCTCGATGGCCGGCACCTTGGTGCCGGGTACCACGCGGCACACCGTCACGATGATGAGAGGCGCGCGCAAAGCCTTGTCCCGCTCGCGCTGCAGATCGCCTGCCGCAAGGCCGGGCACGCGGCGCGACGCCGACGCCGCGAGCAGGTCGCCGAATTTGTGGCGTTGATCACCCGAGATGAGCATGAATCGCCAGGGGCGCAGCCGGCCGTGATCCGGCGCGCGCACGGCGGCCTGGAGCACCTGTGCCAGGTGGGCCTCGGTTGGCGCGTTGCCGCCGTAAGTCTTGGCCGTGCTGCGCGCGTTGAGCGCCTCGAGCGTTTCCATTTCGCACCAGAGCCTAGACGAGTGAATGATAGACGTTCTGCACGTCATCGTTCTGTTCGAGCTGGTCGACCATCTCGAGCACCTCGGTGGCCTGCGCCTCCGGTAGTTCGACGGGGGTGGTGCAGATGAACTCGTGCGCCGCGGAGATCGGGTGGATGCCGCGCTTCTCGAGCGCTTCCTGCATGTGGCCGAACTGCGGAAATTCGCAGCGCGCGACGATCTGCGTCTCGCCTTTCTCGCCGATGCTGTCGCCCATCTCGTCGAGACCGTGATCGATGAGGTAGAGCTCGAGGTCGTCGTGATCGATGCCGTCGGGCTTCAACCGGAACACGCCCATCTTGCGGAACTGGAACGCCACGCTGCCGGCATTGGCAAGGTTGCCGCCGCCCTTCGAGAAGATGGTGCGCACCTGCGCCACCGTGCGCGTGGGATTGTCCGTGGCCGCTTCGACGATCACGGCGACGCCGTGCGGCGCGTAGCCCTCGTAGATGATGGTTTCGTAGGCGGTCGCGTCCTTGCCCGAAGCGCGCTTGATCGCGGCCTCAACCTTGTCCTTGGGCATGTTGATCTGGCGCGCGTTCTGGATCTGCCGACGCAACGCCGGGTTCGCATTGGGGTCGGTGCCGCCGGCCTTGACGGCCATGTTGATGTCTTTGGAAATGCGCGCGAACTGCTTGGCCATGCGGTCCCAGCGCGCGAACATCGTGTGCTTGCGTACTTCGAATATGCGTCCCATAAGGGCGCGGATTCTAGCCGAACGGCCCCCCGATTAGCGGGGATCGCGGCGGCGGTCCCGAGCCGGGGTCACGCCGGCTCGGAACCCGCCATCCTGCATCAGCTCAGCAGTTTGGCATCGGCGTTCAGCAGCCCCTCGTACCACCCGGAAATGGTGGTGAGGTGCTCGTTTTCCTCTTCGAGCGCAACGTCGAACTGCTCGGCCAGGTCGTCGCGCCCGAGCGAGCGCGCGAGGCGGGAAAGCAGTTCCCAGCTCGCGACGTCGATGAGCTCCGCGGCCAGCAGAGAGCTCAGCGTCTGCGGCAATGACGTACGGGCGTCCGTGACCGCCTGCATCAGGCCCATGGACTGCACGCCCACGAGGTCGGCGCAGGGGGTCTGTGCCGTCGGGTCCGCTCCCAGATCCACCAGCGCCTGCCGCAGCAGCTCGGCGTGCTGCGCTTCCTGGTTGCGGATCTGTTTCACGCGCTCGATGGTCACCGGGGTGCCGCGGGCGAGGGCGACCACCTTGACCAGCGCTGCATCGTAAAGGCGCGTGCCGCCGCGCTCGAAGGCCATGCGCTCTGCGACCTTGTCGATGAGTACTTGCAGCCTCATGCCGGTGAGCATGCCCATGCCGCTCTTGACCGCACCCGAGATCGTCCCCGGCGGCGGTACCGAGCCCAGCGCGTCGGCCTCATTGATGTACTCGCGACGTGATTCCGCGATCAGTGTCGCCTCGGGTTGATCGAGGCCTTCCGCGAGGTCGTCGGTCTCGACGAGGGCTGCCGCGTCGGCAGCGGATCGTTGCAACATCTCCGCCTGCAGTGGCGACATCTGCATCCCGGTGCGGTTGTGGCCTAGTTTGGTTGGGTCTTCCATGTTCGTTCCTCGACTCAGGCGTTGACGACTTTGAGTGTGAGCTCGGTGCCCGGGCGCCACGCATATCCCTGCGCGACTATCTCGGAGGGCGAGCCCTGCGAGTTCATGTGCTTGCGATAAGCCAGAGAGCTTTCGCCTTCCTGCTCGAGAGGCACGATCTCCGTGCCGTTGGCGCGCAGGTCCACTTCGGCGGCCAGCACCTCACGCACGAATTCACGATTGCTCTCGAAGGGCAGGGGCTCGGGAAGGCTCGCACCGATCGCTTCTTCCGGATCGCGGCGCTCATGTTCCTTGAACAGGTCGCTCACGGCCGCGAAGTGGCCGAGCTCGTAGTCGAGCATGCGCTCCCAGATCGCGCGGATTCGCGGATTGCTTTCCTGCTGCACGCAGCTGTAGTAGGCGTAAACCTCCATGGCTTCGTGCAGCAGCCAGTTCTCGAGCAGCGACTGCGAGGGATCGAGCAGGCTCTCGTACTGCGTGACGTGCTGCTGTTCGATGGAGGCGATCTCCGCGTACAGCTGCCGCGCCACGGGGTCCGCGAAGAGCGGGCCGATGTTCATGTAGTAATTGTGCGTCTGCTGCTCGGCGGCGGTCAGCGACAGTGCATGCAGCTTGGTGAGCGGATCGGCCGAAGCCTTGTCGAAAGGGCGGCGCAAATCGTGCTCCGGCGCGCGATGCTCCACGGCCGTCGGCCGGCCCGGCATGATGTCGGTGTAACACTGCAGGATGTTGTTCGCATCCTTGCCTTCGAGGCGATCGAGCAGCGCCGAGTAGCGGTGCATGTGATCGAAGTCCTCGAGCAGCCCGAAGCGCATGTTCTGCGCCACGTATTCGTCGGGCTCGCGCTGTGCCATGGCCGCGGTCACCTCGATGGCCACCTGTTCGTACGCGATGGTGGTTTCGAGCGGCGAGTGGTCCGCCCCGAGCAGCCAGTTCACGAGCGTGGCCTGGTGATGCTCCACGCGCCGGATCTCGGCGAGCGGCAGCCGCAGCGCCAGGTTGAATCGCGCGGCCGCGTGCTGGAACCGAAGCGCCTCGTTCTCGAGGCCGTTCATGTAAATGACGCGCACGCGCGTGAACGCGTCGTCGTCGAGCTTGCTGATGGGCTTCTGCACGAGCTCGCGCCAGGTGAAGCGCTGATTTGCGACCGGTGTGCCGCGACTTTTATGGATATCCAGTGCCATGACTTCTCCTCAACTTTTCCGTGTCCAGGTGCGACGCACAGGCTGTGCTTCCGCGCGCGGGTGAGCAATCGAATCAGGGCACACGCGAGGTAGTCCCGACGCCGGAACGTGCGGTGATGGTGTCCCATGACGGCTCGGGGTTGCACGGCAGCGCATGGCCATGGAGCAGCCGATCCGCTCGGCGCCACCATCCCGGCGCCGCCGCGGAAAGTGCCGCGGCGCGGTCGAGCTTGCATCGACCGGCGAGCGATGCGATGTACTCCGCGAGCGCCGTCGGGCGCGGCCTTCCGCCGCGCAGGCAGAACGCGCCTGATTCGTAGGTGTCCCCGCCACGAGTCATCAGCGTGTCCCAGTCGTAGCAGCCGAGCATGGCCCAGGGCGTCACGGCCCGTATCGGTACGCCGCTGGCCTCGAGCTGGACGCAGGTAGTCCACGCGTCGTGCAGCCAGCGCACCTGCTCATCGACGTCGCAGCCGATGTGCACTTCGGTCAACGCGATGGGCAGTTGATATCGGCGCGCTGCCTCGAGGATCACATGCCGCAATGATGTGCCCGGGCGGTCGAGCACGCGCACGGCTTCCACGTCGGCATATCGCTCCCGTCCATTTCCACCGTGAGTACTTTCCGGATAGAGGCTGAGCCGATGGTCGAGGAAGCGGTCACTGGTCACGTAATGGTCGATGCCGATCAGGTCGGGTCCGCAGCCCTGCTCGCGAAACCAGGCGATTTCGCCCGTGCCGATGCCGCAGCGAAGCAGATGACGGTACAGGGGATGCGTGACATCGACGCGACCCAACAGCAGGTCCCATCCGAGCCACCGGCGCTCGTTCTCGAATTCCGCCTGGTACTGCAACGGGCCGGTGGCATAGACGGTGCCGAGATCGTCGGTCTGCACCAGCTTGGCGGCCGGGTTCACCGCACGGATCGCCTGCATCGCCAGGACGGTCGCCCGGCATTCGTTGATGAGCATGCGTGCGAATGCGCGCGTATCACGGGCATGCGGGTACCAGTGACCGTACAGTCCGGAGAACCGGGCCGTGGTCAGCGGTTCGTTGACCGGCGTGTAACACTGCAGCCACGGATACCGCCGCGCCACCTGGCCGGCGTAATCCGCAAGCCCGGTCGCGAACGAATCGTCGAGCATGTTCGTCCACATCGGGCCGCTGCCGTGATGCACCAGCCCCGCGATGGGCCGGATGCCGAGCTCACGCAGGCGCGGCAGCCGCTCGTCCGCGAAGCTCCAGTCATAGACGCCCGGCACGGACGTCGCCGCGCGCTCCCACAGCAGCGGATATCTCAGAGTGCTGATGCCAAGCGAAGCGATGAGCTCCAGGTCATCGATTCGCGAGTAGTGACCGGATCGCGCGAGCTGGTCGAAACTGTTCGAGCCAACACGCGCGATCGTGCATTCGATACCGCCCCAGACTTGCATGCGGTATCACGACGCCCGGCTCGTCGCCGACAATCCCGAGGCCGGAGCCAGGAGCTGGCTGACCACATCGCGCGCCGTCGCGGTGCGCTGGCGTTGCCGCAGCGCCTCCTCGACGCGCTCCGCCACTTTCTTGCCGGCGAGGAATGCGTGGTCGGAGTTGTAGTATTCCCACTCGCTGTAGCGTCCCGCGAGCTCGATGTCGCGCGTGCGCAGCCACTGCCTGATGACGTCCACCGACTCGGCACGCGCGTGGTCGTAGACCACGTACGCATAGGGCATGTCGACCTGGTTGCGCGCGATGATCCGATCGTCGGCGTTGAGGATGCCCACCGCGATGCAATCCGCGATGCATCGGTCGATGAGCGCGTCGCCGTCGAGCGGTAGCGGTTTGTATGGAGAATAGGTGATCTCGCAAGTGATGCCGAACCCGCCCGGCGCGTTGTTGAACGGACTCGCATTACCCTGCACGAAGATGCGGTGGAACACCGAATCCTCCGGGTAATAGATCCAGTGCTTGTCGGTGACGTTCTCGCGCGCGATGCCCAGGTTCACGCAGCGAACCGAGACATGCCGTAGCCGTGCGGCGGCCTTGTGCACCCGAGACGGCGCCTCATCGCCGATCAGTTCGACCAGCGTGGGTAGTGGCATCGTCGAGATCAGCTTCTGATAGGTGTAGCGCGTGCCGTCGGCCAGTTGCACCAGGCGGCGTGACGGCGAGATGCGTGCCACCTGCGCATTCAGCTTGAGCTCGGTGCGCAGGTGCGGCAGGAAGCCGTCCATGAGCGCCTGGAATCCACCGCGCAGTGGATAGCCGAACCGGGCATTCGGCCCCTGCGGCTTGGCGACGGGACGCAGCGCGCCGTCGATCATTTCCTCGAGATCCGGCATGGGGACCCGGCCACCGAGCCATGAGGTTTCCATCTCGTTCAGCGGGACGGCCCAGAGTTTGCGGTTGTAAGGCAGCGCGAAATGCTTGGCGACACCCCGGCCCCAGACGCCGAGGATGAAATCCTCGAAGTTGTCGAAGTGCCGCTCGCCGCTCGCGGTGGGCGAGCGACCGTTGCCGCGCGCGACCAACGGCGTGGTGCTTTCCGCCACGCCATCCGCGCAGCAGTCGGTGATCGACTCGGCCTTGCACGCCGAAGGGGATGAGCCGTTCGCGCCGTTGCCGTTGCCGTTGCCGTTGCCATTGCCATTGTGTCGGGCCGGTTCCTTCAGTGGCCCGAAACGCGCCTCGATCGCACCCACGATGCACTCCTTGAGCACATCGTGCGGCAGCCCATACAGCGCGCCCTGGAATGGATAGCGCGTGTAGACGTTCTTGCTGTAGATCCAGGCCTCGCGATTCTGCCAATGCACGTTGTCACCGAGCAGCTTCCCGTACAGCTCATGCACGTACGGGTCGTTCGAAAACATGATGTGCCCGGCATAGTCGAACGTGAAGCCGTTGTCCTCGACCGAGCGACACCAGCCACCCACTGCGTCGCGCTGTTCCAGAAGTACGTTGGCTTCGTCCGCGTTCTCCTCGACGCTCTCGTTCAAATGATAGGCGGCGGACAGTCCCGTGGGACCGGCGCCGATGACCACCACGCGCCGGGGCTGCAAGACGTCGGCAGCGCCATTGCCCTGGGCGCGGCGCTTTCTGCGCATCTGCGCGGCGCTATCGATCAGCGCGCTCATCTTGGTCGCGGTCATTTCCCAGGAAGTGGCTTTGACCACTTCCTGCATCTGCGCGAGGCGCCGCGACCACGCGTCGCCTCGTTCGGCAAGCGCCTTTTCGCAGGCCGCGACGAATGCCTCTGGGCCGTCGCCGATGTGCACGATGTGCCCGTAGGGCGCGACCACGTCGGTGACCGGCGTGCTCACCATCTGCTTCTCCGCAGCCATGTATTCGAGCACCTTGGTGGGGCTGATGAATCGCGTCGAATCGTTCATCGCGAACGGCAGCAGGCACACGTCCCAGCCGGCGAGGAAGGCTGGCAGGTCCTGGTAGCTGCGCTGGCCCATATAGTGGATGTTCGGGCGCTGCGGCAGCGACGCCGGATCGATCTTCACCACGGGCCCGACCAGCACCACGTGCCAGTCCGGATGCGAATCGGCGAGCAGCGCAATCGATGCCGGGTCGAAACGCTCATCGATGACACCGAAAAAGCCGAGACGCGGGTGGGGAAGGTCGCGCTGCTCGACGTGATCGATCGAGGCATCGCGTGCACGTGCGAAATGCTCGCGCTGTACGCTGCTCGGGAAGCAATGCACGTTCGCGTGCAGGGGCTGCTTGGCGCGGAACAGGCTCGGGCCGCCGGTAAACATCACGTCGGCGGCCTTGATCAGCGCCGCCTCGCGCTCGAGCAGCTTCGGCGGCGCGTTGAGGAAGGCGCTGAGCTCATCCATGCAGTCATAGACCACGGCCGAGACTTCGAGCCCCTCGAGCATCGGCAACGCCATCGGCGTGTACATCCACGCAACGGGTGTCTCGAGTCCCTCGTCGCGCACCAGTCGCGCGAGCAAAGATCGGAGAACCGGAAATTGCGCGTCGGCGAAACCCGCATCGGCTATCGGTGTATGCGGACGACAGACCGTTACGCCCTTCACGGGAGTCATCGTCTCGAGCCAGGGTTCTCCCGGGTCGTGGACGGGCTCCTCGAAAAAGAACACGCGATGGGTACGAGCCATCCGCGTCATGAGGTGTTGCGGACGCTGGAACACGAAGTCCCAACGGAGGTGAGAAAATACGATCATGGGCTGCATGCTGTCCTTCGCTTCGATTAGTTAGCTCACGGGAGGAGCGTAGGAACAGTCTGCTTATCGGGCCATTGAGCGTTCTATAGGCTGTACGTTCGAACTCTAATCCGATTCCGCCGAACGAATGCAGGACCTATCTTATCCGCGCCCGCAACTGCGGCGCGCACAGTGGCAGTCTTTGGACGGGCCTTGGCAATTCGCCTTCGATGGCGACATGCGCTGGCGTGTGCCCGCCGACATACCAGATTGGCCCCTCACGATCGAAGTGCCGTTCGCGCCCGAATGCGCGCGCAGTGGCATCGGCGACCAGGGCTTTCATCGGGCGGTCTGGTACCAACGCGAATTCGACGTCCCGGCCGAATTGGTCGCGGAGGGTCGCCGGCTGATATTGCATTTCGGCGCCGTCGACTACCACGCGCGCGTGTGGGTGAATGGCATGCCCGTCGCGGAGCACGAGGGCGGACACACCCCGTTTTCCGCGGACATCACCTTCGCTCTCGTGAACGGCGGCCCGCAGAAGCTGACCGTCTGGGCGGAAGACGATCCGCAAGACCTGGAGAAGCCGCGCGGCAAACAGGACTGGCGGCTGCATCCTCATTCCATCTGGTATCCGCGCACCACGGGCATCTGGCAGACCGTATGGCTGGAGAGCGTGCCACCGTCGTACCTCACTTCCCTGCGATGGACGCCGTCCGTCGAGCGGTGGGAGATCGCGTTCAGTGCCTTCATCGGTGGCGACACCAGCGGTGAGCTCAGCATCCGCGTGAAGCTCGGCTGCGGCCCGCGCATGTTGGCCGACGACACCTACTCGGTGATCGGCGGTGAAGTGCACCGGCGCATGAGCCTGTCGGACCCGGGCATCGACGACTATCGCAACGAGCTCCTGTGGTCGCCCGAGACACCCACGCTGCTGGACGCCGAAATCCACCTGATGCGCGACGGCCGCACCATCGAAGTGGTGCAGTCATACACGGCGTTGCGTTCCATCGCCGTGCGGCGCGAAAAGCTGCTGTTGAATGGCCGTCCTTATACGATGCGCCTGGTGCTGGATCAGGGCTATTGGCCGGACACCTTCATGACCGCGCCTTCCGAGCGCGCATTGCGCGAAGACGTCGTGCTCGCCAAGTCCATGGGCTTCAACGGCGTGCGCAAGCACCAGAAGCTCGAGGACCCGCGCTATCTCTATTGGGCAGACATGCTGGGGCTTCTGGTCTGGGACGAGATGCCGAGCGCATATCGCTTCACGACCAAGTCGATCAACCGGCTCATGCGCGAGTGGACCGAGGCCATCGAGCGGGACATGAGCCACCCGTGCGTGGTGATCTGGGTGCCGTTCAATGAAAGCTGGGGCGTGCCCGAGCTCAGCACCACGCCCGCGCCGCGCGATGCCGTGGCCGCTTTCTATCACCTGACGCGGACGCTCGATCCATCGCGACTCGTGGTGGGCAACGATGGGTGGGAGAGTTCCGCCACCGACATCATCGGCATCCACGACTACGACACCGATCCGGAGCACATGCATGTGCGCTACGGGCCCGAGGTCACTCCCAAGGAACTGGTCGACCAACGTTGGACCGCGGGCCGGCTGTTGACGCTCGATGGTTTCCCGCATCGCGGACAACCCATCTGCCTCACCGAGTTCGGCGGCGTGGCATTCATCCCGGGGACGCCGCAGTACGGTGACCGCGATTGGGGTTATTCACGCGCGCGCTCCGCAGAGGACTTCGAGCGCATGGTCTGCGGGGTCATCGAGGCTGCGCGCACCACGGGGATGTTCTCCGGTTTCTGCTACACGCAGTTCGCCGACACCTTCCAGGAGATCAACGGCCTGCTTTATGCCGATCGCACGCCCAAGATCGACATCGAGAAGATCGCCGCGGCCGTGCGCGGCCGCCCACCCATAGTGCCCGGGTGACAGCGCACCGGAATGATCACCGCACCGGGATGGCGACGTTGCACACGTCGATGTGCGCGGCGGGATGGATATACCAGTCGTCGCGGCGGTTGCGGCGCGATTCGACGTACCGCGTGAACAGCGGTGTGTCGGTCCGCAGCACTTCGATCGCCGTGCGCTCGTTTTCGGGCACCTCGGATGCGAACCGCGCGGCCTTGATCGGGACGCGCAACTCCGCCTTGTCATAGGCGCCGAGCGCGCCGGTGCCGCGAGGCAGCGACGACAGGAGCTCGACACCGCGCAACACGCGCCCCAGTGCCACCACGTTGCGATCGAGCTGGCGAGGCGCCTGCCCGATGACGACGTACAGCTCGGAACCACTGCCGGTGTCCGGCCAGTTGTCCCGGCCGACACCGAGTACCCCATAGCAATGCGCCATCCATGCCTGGCCGGAAGGCTTGCGCTCGACACCCGCGGGGAAACCGTCGATCCAGCCGGTCTCGGGTGCGTAACCGTCCGCGTCCGGTAGTTTGACGAGCGGTACCGCCTTGCTCCAGGCGAACGCGAACTCATCGGGCAGTTTGCGCTTCGCCGTCCCGGTGGGCCTGGCGCCGTCGGCGTCACCCCATTGCGCGACGAAGTTGTCCTGCACACGCGTGATGGCGAGCCCGTCGAAGAACCGCTCCTTGACCAGGGCCTTGATGTTGGCGACGTGCTCGGGTGCGAAACGCGGCGCGAGCTCGATGATCACCCGTCCGCTCGCGAGCTCGAGGTAGAACAGGTTGGCGGGATCCGGTTTCCGCCAGTCCGAAGGTTGTGCCGACTCCAGCACCTCAGCGGTGGTGGGCGGCTTCTCGCGATTGCTGTTGCCGATGGCAAATGCCGCAGTGGCCGTGAGCGCGCAAAGCGCGGTGATGAGGCGTCTCATCGCCGGATCTTCCCACCGATGCGCAGCGATCGGGTGGCGATGCGCACTTCCACGAGGAACAGCGCGAACGACGTGACCAGCCCGAGCAAGGAAGCCACGAACATGATGGAGATGAGGATGCCGACATTGAGCGGCAGGAACGCGCTGGCGAACAACAATGCCACGACCAGCGACGTGAAGAACGCCGACAGCGTGGACGTGATGATGGCGCCATTGATGTAGCGCGTGCGGCGCACGATGTACCGCAGGTCCTGGTCGATGTCCGCGATGCGCAGGGCGTCGGTGGTCGCGTCGCGCCGGTCCTCGAGCGTCCGCGCGCGGTCGACGATGCGCGCCAGGCGTGCCGTGAGCATGCTGAGCGTGATGCCGACGCCGGAGATGAGGAACACCGGGCCCAGCGCCTGCTGGATGAGGGTCGCGACGTGCGCGGTTTCGAGGTCGACACCGGTCATGGCGTCGAAGTCTGCCACAAAGTCTCAGCTGCCGGCTTTGGTGGCTTCGACCTGCTTGCGCAGGGTCTCCTCGGTGGACTCATGACAGAGGTCCTTGAAGAGCTTTTGATAGTCGGTCTCCGGCATGAGGCCCACTGAACGGCGTCTTTGATCGAGTTTGTCAGGCTCCTCGACCGGATAAGGCTCCCAGGTCCCCGGCCCCGTGCAGCGCCCCTGAGTGCCATACCGCTGCAGCTTCGGCTTCGTCGGGTCGGCATAATTCAACGCCACGCGGTCGTACAGCAGAGCGTAGTGCGATGGCTTGGTCTCGCCGCGCGCGGCCAGCGGTTCGAGCCGCTGCAAGATCTCTCGCTGGAAGGCCGGATCCCTGTCCGCGTGCTGCACCAGTAGCCAGGCATTGAGGTCCGCCCATTCGCCAAAGCGGCTGATGCCAAACCATTCCTGTTTGGACAGCAGTTGCTTGAGATCGGTGGTGTTCGCGAGGTCCACCGCCACCATGAGCTCGCTGATACGGGATCCGAAGGCGGCGCTCTCGTCGGGCGAGAAGCCGCGCGCATAGCCCTCCTGGGAGAACTTCCGCACGTACTGATCCACGTCGGCCATGTGCTGAAGCTTGGATTTGACCCATGTGTCGTCGCCAGGGGCAGCCGGGGCTGCGGCGAACGCTGCCCGCATCTGGGCGATGTGCGCGTCGCACTCCGCCAGGGCCGCATCCACCTTCGGGTGCTCCGAGGCGATCGCCGCGCCGATCACCACGCCTGCGCCACAAAAAACCATCATCAGCCACTTCTTCATCGTTGCGACATTACGCTCCCGGCGCTTGAACTTGTAGTAGCAGGCCCGGTCCGACGAGAATCTAGCTAGGTCAGGTCACCGGGTGAGGCACATGCTCCGAACCATCATCTTCTCCATCGCGCTGGTGGTCGCCGCCGCCATCCTCGGTTTCCAGGTCAAACAGGTCGGCGGCGGCCGCGAGAGCATTTCGGTCAAGGGTCTGGCGGAAAAGCCCGTCAAGGCGGATCGCGCCGAGTGGCGGGTGCAGATCCAGGTGAAGGGCGACACCATCCCCGACGCGCTGGCGAAACTGCGCAAGGAGCGGCCGCAGCTCGAGACCTTCCTGGCACAGGCCGGCTTCGACAAGTCGGCGTACACGGTGTCGAACGAAGCGGTGGAACCTAACTACGAGCAGGTCGAGGGGCGCAACGGCAACATGCTCTCGGTGCAGCAGGGGCACGTGGCGCGGCAGTCGGTCGCGATCAACACCGCGGACCTCGCGAGGATCAATGCCGCGAGCCGGGCCATCGTGCAGTTCGAAGCCGACG
Organism: Steroidobacteraceae bacterium; assembly: GCA_035525785.1. Taxonomy (GTDB): domain Bacteria; phylum Pseudomonadota; class Gammaproteobacteria; order Steroidobacterales; family Steroidobacteraceae; genus CADEED01. Next base: position 18,425 of record DATLDQ010000017.1, read on the forward strand.
GTCACCCCGTAAGCTATGGCGAACCGCAATACCTGGTCTCGAACCTCGAGGAAGTGAAGATGTCGCTGATCGCGGCCGCGATGCAGAATTCCCGTGCGCGCGCCGGTGAGTTCGCCAAGAGCGGGGATGTGGAGGTGGGGCGCATGCGTTCCGCCTCGCAGGGCGCGTTCTACATCCTCGCGGCCGGCGCCGACCAGGATGTCAGCGATTGGGGTGGCGCGTACGACAAGTCCACCATCGACAAGATCGCCCGCGTGGTGGTGACGGTCGACTACGCCATCGACTAGCCCCATCGACTGAGCGAAGGGGACAGATTTATTTAAGACAGATTTGAAATCTGTCCCAAATAAATCTGTCCCCTTTTACCTCTAGGCCAGCAGCGCCTCTTCGACGCGGCTCGCGCGCTTGCGCTCATGCTCGAGCAGCATGCGCTTGCGGATGCGGATGTTCTTCGGCGTCACTTCCACGAGTTCGTCGTCGGCGATGAACTCCACGGCGTATTCGAGCGTGAGCTCGATGGGCGGCGTGAGGATCAACGCGTCATCCTTGCCGGCGGCGCGGATGTTGGTGAGCTTCTTGGTCTTGATCGGGTTCACCACGAGATCGTTCTCGCGCGAGTGGATACCGATGATCATGCCTTCGTACACGGCTTCGCCGTGCGACACGAACAGGCGGCCACGCTCCTGCAGCGAGAACAGCGAATACGCCACGGCGGCGCCGGGCTCGCTCGAGATCAGCACGCCGTTGTGGCGATCCGGGATGTCACCTGCGAGCGGCGCGTAGCCGTCGAAGATGTGACTCTGCAGGCCGGTGCCGCGAGTGGCGTTCATGAACTCGCTCTGGAAACCGATGAGCCCGCGCGCGGACACGCGGTACTCGATACGTACGCGGCCGCGGCCGTCGTTCGCCATGTCCTTCATTTCAGCCTTGCGGCGTCCGAGCGCTTCCATGACGGCGCCCTGGTGGCCTTCGTCGATGTCGACTGTCAGCGCCTCGTACGGCTCGTGCACGACACCGTCGATGGTCTTCGTGAGCACGCGCGGCTTGCCCACTGCCAGCTCATAGCCCTCGCGGCGCATGTTCTCGATGAGGATGGTGAGATGCAGTTCACCGCGACCCGAGACGCGGAAGACGTCGGCGCTCTCGGTGTCCTCGACGCGCAACGCCACGTTGCTCTCGAGCTCGCGCATCAGGCGCTCACGGATCTGGCGGCTGGTGACGAACTTGCCTTCCTTGCCGGCGAGCGGCGAGGTGTTCACCTGGAAGCTCATGACCAGCGTGGGCTCGTCGACGGAAATCGGCGGCAGTGCGTCGGGCTTGTCGACTTCGTTGATCGTATAGCCGATGTGCACGTCCTCGATGCCCGTGACGGCGACGATGTCACCGGCGACGGCTTCGTCCACCGACTCGCGCGACAGGCCCTTGAACGTGAGCACCTGCTGGATCTTGGCGGTGCCGTGATCCTCGCTGCCATTCCAGAGCTGGATCATCTGGCCGGTCTTGACCGTGCCGCGACGGATGCGGCCGATGCCGATGCGTCCGACGTACGAGTTGTAGTCGAGGGTGGAGATCTGCAGCTGCAGCGGCGCTTCCGGCTCGCTCTTGGGCGCGGGCACGTGATGCAGGATGGCTTCGTACATCGCGCGCATGTCGGGTTCGCGGCGCGTGTGATCGGTGCTCGCCCAGCCTTCGAGCGCCGAGGCGTAGATCACCGGGAAGTCGAGCTGGCGGTCGGTCGCGCCCAGCTTGTCGAAGAGCTCGAAGGTCTGGTCGATGACCCAGTCCGGACGCGCGCCCGGGCGGTCGATCTTGTTCACCACCACGATGGCGTTGTGGCCGAGGCCCAGCGCCTTGCGCGTGACGAAGCGCGTCTGCGGCATGGGGCCTTCGACGGCGTCGACGACCAGCAGCACCGTGTCGACCATCGACAGCACGCGTTCCACTTCGCCACCGAAGTCGGCGTGCCCGGGCGTGTCGACGATGTTGATTCGCGTGCCGCCATACTCGATGGCGCAGTTCTTCGCGAGGATCGTGATGCCGCGTTCCTTCTCGATGTCGTTAGAGTCCATGACGCGCTCGGTCACTTTTTCATGCGCGGCGAAGGTGCCGGACTGGCGCAGCAGGCAGTCCACGAGGGTGGTCTTGCCGTGGTCGACGTGCGCGATGATGGCGATGTTGCGGATCGGACGATTTGCCATGGAACTCAGGGGCTTAGACGGGAAGGAAGCGCCAAGCCGGGATAAAGGGGCGCGCAGGGTAGCAGACCGGCCCGCAAACGCCAAAGACAATGCCTCAGAACCTTGTGCGGCATGCATTCGCGGGCGTTCACGGCTCATTCAGCGCCGCAATGTCACATTCGCCCCCATGCTCGCCAAGCCCGCTCGTCTTCCCTGGTTCGCTGCCCTGGTCGCATTAGCCGGCCTTCCGATCGGCTCGGCGTCGGCCGCCCCCTCGATGAAACTCTCGCCTGAGCTTATGGAGGTCACCGCGCAGCCGGTGCGGGGACGCACGCCCGATGTCTGGCGGGGCGCTCTCGCGTTCGCGGACTGGCGCGCCAGCACACCCGCGTCGTTCGACCCCCGTTACTGGAGCTGGGATGTGCCGCTGGGCGAAGCCCATACCGACGAAGAGTTGCGCGTCGATGTATCCAAGGTGGGATTTACGTTCGACCTTGATTCCGCAGCGGCATCGGCCGCCAGCCGCTGCCTGGCGCAGGGCCGCTTCGCGGTGCACACCGAATTCCGCGGCCGCGTCGAGGACGAGACTTCGGTGACCTTGCCAGGCTATCCACGCATCGACTGCAAGCTCTCCGGTGCGAGCGAAGGACGCCTGACGCTGCGGCCGGACTTCCTCACGCAGCGTGATTCGGGGCTGGTGCGGTTCGGCGAGCATCTGTGGAACGTGCAGTCGGTGAACAACCTCGCTACGCAGCGGTCATCGTTTCCACTGGCGAGGTTCGGCTATGAATTCCGGTCGGGCGGCACGGTGGTCGCGGCCGTCGAGACGGCGGGCAAGGGCAGGGTGTGGTTCAGTGCGGGCCTCGCCGCGCAGGAGCGTGAGCAACTGGCGGCGGCAATGTCGGCGTTGCTGTACTACGCGACGATCCTGGAAGAACAGGATCGCTGAGCGTCAGACCGGCTGTGGTTTCCAGTCCGGGTGCGTCTTCGCGAGATGCCGCTGCTCCCGGATCACGTCGTAGCAGGTCGGGCCCTTCTCGAGCTGCACCACGAAGCTGCCCGCGTCCACGCGCAGGATGGTACCGGCGATCTTGCAACGCACGCCCGCGGTCAACGCCAGTGTGCCCTCGATGCGTGAATTCGCGGCGAACTGCCCGGTGCCCGTGACCACGCGCAGCCCGCGCTCGGACAGCTCGTCCACCTTGTAGTTGGTGCCTTCGAGGATCAGCACGGCGCCGGTGGAAACCGGATAGGGCAGCCGGAAGTATTCGCGGCGGCTCTGCAGGATGGGCATGCGGTAGGTAGTTCCCATGGCCGCCAAGATACGGGCAAACCCCGAGTCACGGAATCGGGGCGCACCGCATGCAGTTCACGGTTCCAGCGCGTCCGGCCCGGGATCCCGGTGGGACGGACGCGCCAGTGCGAACCGGTTCAAATAATGCGGCCGTCCGTGGCCGCCTGTATTTGACGGATTGCCGTGGGTCCGCCTACCAGGAGTAGCCGAACCGCGCGTACAGGAACCGCCCGTTGAACCCGTACGGCGAGTAGCGCGAGAAGCCGAGCGCGTTGGTCGCGTTGAGGTTCACCACGCCCGTGGGCAGTACGCGGTTGTTAGGCACGCGATCCGGATACTGGTCGAACAGGTTGTCCGCGCCGACGGTGAGGCCGAGCTTGCCGTCCATGAATTTGCCGCTGAGCGCCAGGTCCACGAGCACGTCGCCGTCGATGTCGATGTCGCGCGCGTCGTCGAAGCCCGCGGCGATTTCGGCAGGGATGGGCTGGCCGGGTTCGACCACGTCGCCATACTGCGTGCCCTTGAGATTCACGCCGAAGCTGGCATTGCCGATCGGCATCGACCAGTCCACCGACAGGCTCAGTTTGCTGTCGGGCGTGCCTTCCTCGAAGGTCAGCGTGTTGATGCGGCCGAACAGCACCGGGGGCGTGCAGGGCGCGGGTTGGCCCTGGCAGATGTTGTTGATCACGTTCAACGACGGCAGCTTCTCGACGTCGGTGCTGTTCCAGTTGCCGGCCCCCACGAATTCCCAGCGACCTGCGCTCTCGGAATTGAGCCGGTAACGGGCCACGAGATCGACGCCTTCGGTCTTGGTGTCCACGCCGTTGATGAAGAAGCGCGCCACGGTGGCGCCGAACGGCTGGATCAGCGCGGTGACCTGCGGCGTGTTCAGGTTTTCGGAGAGCACGATGCGGTCGCGGATGTCGATGCGGTAAGCGTCGATCGTGGCTTCGAACGAACCGAAGCGAAGCACGGTGCCGAGCGAGTAGTTGCGCGACTCCTCCGCGTCGAGCGGTTGCGCGCCGAGTACACGCGCCGTTTGCGAGGTGGCGGGGAAGGTGCCCACCTCGAACGGAATGCCGCCGATGAAGTTGGTGGCCGTCGAGGTGAAGAATTCCTGTTGCAGGCCGGGCGCGCGGAAGCCGGTGGATGCGGCGCCACGCAGCGCGAACGACTGCGTGAAGTCGTAGCGCGCGGCGAGCTTGCCCGTCACGGCGCTGCCGAAGTCGGAATAGTCCTCGCCGCGCACCGCGGCCGAGGCCAGGAATTTCTCCGTCACCTGCGCTTCGAGATCCGCATAGGCGCTATACCCCTTGCGACTCTCGTCGAGCTCGTTGGCGGGCTTGAAGCCCGGGAAGCCCTGCGCGCCCGCCGGCGCGGTGTCGATCGGTCCACGGTTCCACGAGGTAGCTTCGCCGGCCTCTATGCTGTAGTTCTCGTGCCGGGCTTCGACGCCCAGCGCGAGGTTCACCGGCTCCGCCAGGCCCCAGTCGAAGCCGCGCACGATGCCGGCGTTGAACACCAGCTGGTTGTATTCCATGCCGCCGGCGTCGAAGTCGGTCTGTGAAGCGGCGCCATATGAGGCGTTGACGCTGTTCTCGACGCCGTAGTCGATCTTGTTGAGCCCGTACACCAGGCTCACGTCGGCATCCCACTCGCCCATCTTGCCGCGCACACCCCAGCCGAGCGCCACGTCGTCGATGTCGGTGGTGATGAGGGGCAGGAACCCGTTGGGGTAGATAGCCGGCACGTTGCGCACCACGTCGTTGAAGATGCGCGGGAAGGCGGCCGAGTCGCCCTGGCGTCTTTGGTAGCCCGCCCAGCCGTAGACCTGCCAGTCGTTCTGCAGCGGCACGCCGGCGTTCACGTAGGCCGTGATGTCTTCCATGCGTGGGTCGCCGAATCGCGAGGTGACGGGCGAGCCCGGCACACGGTCGTCGAAATCGCCGCGACTCGTGGGGTCGCGGTCGCGATATTCCGCCGACAGCGTCAGGAAGCCTTCGGCACCGAGTGGCAGGCCGACCCATCCGGAAGCCGTCATGGTCGCGCCATCGGATTCCGTGCGCGAACCGCGCTCGGTCTGCACGTCGGTGTCGTACTGTCCGTAGGTGAGCGTCGCAGCGCCGCCTTCACGCGCGTCACGCAGACGCAGGTTGATGACGCCGGCGATGGCGTCCGAACCGTACTGCGCCGACGCGCCGTCGCGCAGCACTTCGATGGACTCGATGGCCGCGAGCGGAATCGCGTTGAGATCGACGGCGGCCGAACCGCGGCCGATGGAACCGTTGACGTTCACCAGCGCCGACTGATGGCGCCGCTTGCTGTTCACCAGCACGAGGGTCTGGTCGGGCGCAAGACCGCGCAACGTCGCGGGGCGGACGTGATCCGTGCCGTCGGTGATGGACGGCCGCGGGAAATTCAGTGACGGCGCCGCGTTCGACAGCGCCTCGGCGAGCTCGGTGGTCGCCTGCGTCTCGAGCGACTCGGCCGACAGCACGTCGACGGGCGACAGCGATTCGAGACGCGTGCGTTCGGCGACTCGCGTGCCCGTGACGACGATCTCATCGGTGTTGTCGTCCTGTGCGCCGGCGTCCTGTTCCTGCGCGAAGAGCGCCGGGCTCACGAGCGTGCCCAGCACCGTGGCAATCGCGATGCGGAGAGTGGTTAGGGAAGTGGTGGGGGAGGGTTTCATTGGCTTTCCTTGCTTTGATAGATCGATTGAAACGAATGCGGACCATCCGCCGATCCGGATGGCGCCAGTTCAGTTTTCCTTGAGATCCGCTTAGATCTCGTTGCGCCGCGCAAATTTCGCGATGTGCTCGCCGGCGCGGAACGCCAGTGCCTGGATGGTCATGGTCGGTTGACCGCGGCCCGAAGTCACGAGGCTGCTGCCATCGCAGAGGAACAAGTTAGGGATATCGTGCGCGCGATGGTGCTTGTCCACTACCGATTTCGCCGCGTCGTCGCCCATGCGGCAGGTGCCGAGTAGGTGGAATCCGATGGCGCTCTCGGTGACTGGAGGTTTGTCCACGCGCAGGGCGCCCGCGGCATCGAGGATCTCCGCGCCGCGGTCCTGCAGGAAGCGCGCGTTCGCGAGATCGTCCGGGTGATCGCGATAGGTAACGCGGATGGCCGGGATGCCCCAGGCATCCTTCAGGGTCGGGTCGATGGTCACGTTGTTGCTCTCGAGCGGCAGCGAGGTGCCGTGACCCGACACCTGGAAGGAGCGCGGGAATTCACGCAGCTTGTCCTTGAAAGGCCTGCCCCAGCCCGGACCGCCCGACGCGGCGCGAATGGCCCACAACATGGGTTGCGGACCGATGCGCGCGTCGAGCCCGCCGCCACCATAGAAACCGCGCTTGGGATCGGAGTCGTAGAAGTCGTGCAGGATGCGCGTCGCCTGCACGCTCTTGTACTCGTTGAGCTCGTGCTCGAACACGCCTTCGGCGCGCGAGGTGTAGTTGAACATGAGG
>DATLDQ010000031.1:0-14976 GCA_035525785.1 Steroidobacteraceae bacterium
CCGCGATGGGCTCGGGTTTCACGGGCGCGCAGCAGCGGGCGAAGCTGATCGGCAGGTCTTCCACGCCGGCCAGCACCACCGGGGAACGCGACGGTTTGCGCGTGCGAGGACGTCGGCGCGGCGTCGCGGGGGCGATCGGTGCCGGCTCGGGTGCCTCGGCGACGGTGCCCGCCTTCTGGCCCGCTTCCTCGTCTAACTTCCGGAACCAGGCGCGCACCTTGGACCGGCTCCGGGGGCTCGCGAGATAGCCCTGGGTTTCGGACAACCAGTCGCGGCTCGGCTGGGGATGCTTGTGCGTGATGATCTCGACGATCTCGCCATTGGCCAGCGCGCGCGTCAATGGAACGATGCGGCCGTTCACGCGGGCGCCGCGGCAGCGGTGCCCGAGATCGGTGTGCACGTGGTAGGCGAAGTCGAGCGGCGTCGCGCCGTGTGGCAGATCGACCACCTGGCCCTTGGGCGTGAGCGCGTAGACGCGGTCTTCGAACAGCTCGGAGCGCACCTGGTCGAGGAAGTCGCGGTCTTCCGCAGCGGGGCCGCCTTCGTGCTCGGGCGCGAGCAGCTTTCGAACCCACTCGATCTTGCGGTCGTACGATACGTCCAGTGCCCGCGACTCCCTGGACGGTCGCTCTTTGTATTTCCAGTGGGCCGCGAGCCCGAGCTCCGCCTGGTCGTGCATCTCGCGCGTGCGGATCTGCACCTCCACGGCCTTGCCCTCGGGACCGAGCACCGCCGTGTGGATGGAGCGGTAGAAGTTATCCTTGGGCGTCGCGATGTAGTCGTCGAACTCGCCACGGATGTACGTGTACGCGCCGTGCACCAACCCGAGTGCCGTGTAGCACTCGGCGACCGTGGCGACCACGATGCGCACGGCGCGCAGATCGAACACCTGCTCGAAGGACAGCTGCTTGCGGTCCATCTTCCGGAAGATGCTGTAGATGTGTTTGGGGCGGCCGTAGACCTCGCCGTCGATGCCCGCACCGCGCATCATCCCTTCGAGCATGCGGCAGAAGGCCGAGATATACAGCTCGCGGTCGGCGCGCTTTTCGGCGAGCGCCGCGGCGATGCGGCGGTAGTCATCGGGGCGCAGATAGCGGAAGGCCAGGTCTTCGAGCTCCCACTTGAGCTGCCAGAGGCCGAGGCGGTTCGCGAGTGGCGCGAACACCTCGCGCGTCTCCAGGGCGAGGCGCTCACGCGTGCCGGCGTGCCCGTCCTTCGCGGCGATGAGATCGACGAGCTGCCATGCCAATCGCGCCAGCACCAGGCGCGGGTCGCTGACCACGGACAGCAACATCTTGCGCAGCGCCTCGGCCTGCGCCGGCTCCAGGTGGTGCGAAGCCGCGGCCACGGGTGTGAGCCGGACGTCGCCGAAGTGGTCGAGCTCGCGCGCCAGTGCGCTCGACGCATGTCCGAAGTGCTGCTCGATTTCGCGCGACAGATCCGCGTGCGCCTCTCCCTCGCGTGCGAGCGCACCCAGAGCCGCCTGCGCGAGCAGCGCCGACGCCAGGACGGCGTCCTCCGTCAGCGATGCCACGATGACCGCCGCTTCGGCCGCGCGATCGATAGCGGCACGCGACACTCCCCACTCCTCGAGGCGGGCGGCGTGCGAGTCGATCGTCTGGCGAAGCTGGGCGGAACAGGAATGAAGGTTGTGCACGGGATTCGTCGTCGCGGGCTCGCGTCAGCGCTGCTGGCGCGGCTGTTTTGCGGCTATGATACGCGCAGATTTTCCCAAGCGGCGCAGGCCCTTACGAAGGCCCTCGCGAAGACGAGTACGACTGATGGCGCGATATCCCGGAGCATCCTGGCGCAGCTACCGGCCTGAGGCCGGCAAAGCCGCGCCCACGGTTTCGGTGGTCCGGATGTCGGCGCGCGCATCGTCGCGGATTCTCGGCCTCGACCCCGGCTCACTGCGCACCGGCTATGGCGTCATCGATTGCGCCGGCGGCAGTCTCACCATCGTCGCGCAAGGGTGCATCGCCACTTCGGGTGGGCCGCTGGCCGATCGCCTCCGCATCATTCACGCGCGAGTGGCCGAGCTCATCGCGCTGCACCGTCCGCGGGAAGTCGCCGTCGAACGCGTATTCCTCGCGAAGAACGCCGACAGCGCGCTCAAGCTGGGTCAGGCTCGCGGCGCCGCTCTGGCGGCGGTGCCCGCGTCGCTGGGCGTGCACGAGTACGCGCCGCGGGCGGTGAAACTCGCGGTGGTGGGCACGGGCGGCGCCGAAAAGGCCCAGGTGGCGCACATGGTCAAACAACTGTTGCGCGTCGACCTGCGGCTGGCGGCCGACGCCGCGGACGCGCTGGCCATCGCCATCTGCCATGCGCACACCCGCAACCTGGAGCCAGTCGCTCATGGAAGTGGAGCGTGATCGGTTTCGTACGCGGAAAGCTCGTCATCAAGGCGCCGCCCCATCTCACGGTGGACGTGGGTGGCGTCGGCTATGACATCGAAGCGCCCATGTCCACGTTCTACACGCTGCCCGCGCTCGGCAGCGACGTGCGGCTGCTCACGCATCTCGTGGTACGCGAGGACGCGCACATCCTCTACGGCTTCGGCACGCAGGAAGAACGCGCGCTGTTCCGCAACCTGCTCAAGGTCTCGCAGATCGGTCCCAAGATCGCATTGGCGATTCTCTCGGGCGTGAGCGTCGAGGGCTTTGCCACGCTCGTGAAGCTGCAGGATGCCGCCGCGCTGACCCGGATCCCTGGCGTAGGGCGGAAGAAGGCCGAACTGGTGTTGCTCGAAATGAAGGACCGGCTCGACGCCGTGAACGAGGCGACGATGAGTGGCGCGATTCCGGCCACCGCGTCGAGCACGGAAGGGGAAGCGTGGAACGCGCTGGTTGCGCTCGGCTACAAGCCTGGCGAGGTCACCGCCATGCTCAAGCCCTTCGCGGGCCAGGGCGTGACCACCGAAGAGCTCATCCGGCGCGCCTTGCAGGGCACGGTGCGTGCGCAATGAACGCGCCGCCCGAAACGAACCAGCGGATCATCAGCGCCACCGCCTCCACCGAGGAGGAGGCCGTCGATCGCGCCATACGCCCGAAAAAGCTCGCGGACTACGTCGGCCAGGAGCAGGTGAAGGCGCAGCTCGAGATCTTCGTGCAGGCGGCGGTGAAGCGCGGCGAGGCGCTCGATCACACGCTCATCTTCGGGCCGCCCGGTCTCGGCAAGACCACGCTCGCCAACATCCTCGCGAGCGAGCTCGGCGTGAACCTGCGACAGACCTCGGGTCCGGTGCTCGAGCGACCCGGCGATCTCGCGGCGCTGTTGACCAATCTCCAGCCGCGCGATGTGCTCTTCATCGACGAGATCCATCGGTTGAGCGCGGTGGTCGAAGAAGTGCTCTATCCCGCGATGGAGGACTACCAGCTCGACATCATGATCGGCGAGGGGCCGGCGGCGCGCTCCATCAAGCTCGCATTGCAGCCGTTCACGCTCATCGGCGCGACCACGCGCGCGGGCCTGCTGACCTCGCCGCTGCGCGACCGCTTCGGCATCGTGCAGCGGCTCGAGTTCTACACCACGCCCGAGCTCGAACGCATCGTGACGCGTTCGGCGGGCATCCTGGGCGTGCCCATCGACGGCGACGGCGCGCAGCGCATCGCGCAGCGTTCCCGCGGCACGCCGCGCATCACCAACCGGCTGCTGCGCCGGGTGCGCGACTATGCGGAGGTGAAGGGCAGCGGCCGCATCGACGAGGTCACCGCGCGCGCCGCGCTCGACCTGCTCGAGGTGGATCCGCAGGGCTTCGATGCGCTCGACCGCAAGTTGTTAGGCACGATCATCGAGAAGTTCGATGGCGGCCCGGTGGGCATCGAGAGCCTCGCGGCGGCGGTCGGCGAGGAGCGCGGCACGCTCGAGGATGTCATCGAGCCCTTCCTGATCCAGCAGGGCTTCCTCATGCGCACCGCCCGTGGCCGGATGGCGACACGCGCCGCCTACCTGCACTTCGGGCTCAAGGTGCCCGAGCGCGCGCTGACCAACCTGCCGCTGTTCGAGCCATGAACCCTGGTCGATCCATTAAAGACGGCCGGCCATGACGGAATTCATCTGGCGAGCCCGTGTCTACTGGGAGGACACGGACGGCGGAGGTGTGGTTTTCTACGCCAACTATCTCAAGTACATGGAACGCGCGCGCACCGAGTGGCTGCGCGCCATGGGGCATGCGCAGAGCGAGCTCGCGCAGAAGTTCGGCTTCGTGTTCGCGGTCGCCGAGGTCAAGCTCGACTACCGCAGGCCCGCGCGCCTCGACGACGAGTTGCTGATCTCGTGTGTGCCGGTGCCAGAGGGGCGCGTGTCCATCCGCTTCCGGCAGGTGATCAAGCGCGGCGACGAAGTACTGGTCGAAGGCGAAGTGCGCGTCGCCTGTGTCGACGCGAAGACTTTCCGGCCGCGCAGACTTCCCCCGTTCATAGAGACAGGTTCATAAAGGTGATCGATGGAGAATGAACTCAGCATAGTGCGGCTGGTCCTGGACGCGAGCCCGGTGGTGCAGGCCGTCATGGGCCTCCTGCTGCTGGCGTCGCTGATGTCCTGGACCATCATCTTCCGCAAGCGCTCGCTGCTCTCGAAGGCGCATGACGAAGCCGAAAACTTCGAAAACAGCTTCTGGAAGGGCGGCGACCTCACGGCGTTGTACCGGCAGATAGAAGGCCGCGGCGGCGCCACCGGCATGTCGAGCATCTTCGAGTTCGGCTTTCGCGAGTTCGCGCGCCTGAAGCAGGGTGGCATCGCGCCGGACCAGCTGCTCGAGGGCGCGCGCCGCGCCATGCGAGTGGGCCAGCTCAAGGAGCTGGAGAAGCTAGAGGAGAGTCTCGCGAACCTCGCGACCATCGGTTCCACCAGTCCCTATGTCGGCTTGTTCGGTACCGTGTGGGGCATCATGAGCGCCTTCGTGGCGCTCGGGGGCGTGCAGCAGGCGACGCTTGCGATGGTGGCGCCCGGCATCGCCGAAGCGCTGATCGCCACTGCCATCGGCTTGTTCGCGGCAATTCCCGCGGTCATCGCCTACAACCGCTACGCGGACCAGGTCAGCCGCCTGGAGTTGCGCTACGAGGCGTTCATGGACGAGTTCTCGACCATCCTGCAGCGCTACGCCGGCAGCGGCACGGCTGCCGCGCGCGCGAACTGAGTCCGGACATGGCTTCCATGCAACAGAAAGGTCGCCGCCGCCGCCTCATGGGCGAGATCAACGTGGTGCCATACATCGACGTGATGCTGGTGTTGCTGATCATCTTCATGATCACGGCGCCACTGCTCACGGAGGGCATCAAGGTCGAGTTGCCCAAGGCGCAGGCGCGCGGGATGTCGCCCGAGATGCTCAAGGACGTCAAACCCATCATCCTGAGCATCGACGAACGCGGCCAGCTCTTCCTGAACTACAACGATCCTGAAGACGCGCCTCTCGATGCCGCGACCGTCGAAGCACAGGCGTCGGCGGTCCTGCGCCGTGCGCCGGAGACCGCGGTTCTGGTGCGCGGCGACTACCGCGTGGCCTACGGCGAGATCGTCGCGGCCATGACCATCCTGCAGCGCGCGGGCGCCGAGAAGGTTGGTTTCGTCACGCAGCCGGCGGATCGCAAGAACGACGGCAAAAAGAAGTAATGCCGCCCAGTTCCCGGCAATCGCTCACCAAAGGCCGCTGGCGCGCCGTCGCGCTCTCGCTATTCGTGCACGGGCTCATCATCGCGGCGGCGGTGCTCGGCTGGTTCACGTGGAAACACGAGCCGCCCCCGACCACGTTGGCCATCGACGCCACGGTGGTCGACGAACGCGCGCTCAAGGGCGCCAACAAACTTCCTGAAGTCGCGCCCGAGCCGCCGCCCGAGGAACCGAAGCCGGAGCCCGTGCCCGAACCGGAGCCCGAACCCGAGCAACCGCCGCCCGAAGAGCAGGGTCCGCCGGCGCCGGATCCCGAGGAGCTGAAGCGCAAGGAAGAAGAGCGCATCGCGGCGGAGCAAGCCGAGCAGCAGAAGAAGGAACGCGAGCAGCTGGAGGCTGAGAAGCAGGAACAGGAGCGTCTCGTCGCCGAGAAAAAGGAGGCCGAGAAGCAGGCGGCCGCGAAGGCCGCAGCCGAGAAGGTTGCAGCAGAAAAAGCCGCCGCGGAGAAGAGGGCGGCGGAGAAGAAGAAGGCCGACGACGCCCGCAAGGCCGCGGAAGAAAAGGCGCGGCAGGCGGCCCAGGAGGAACTTAGGCGCAGCCTCGAGGCCGAAGAGCGGGGCAATGCGGCCCGAAACAGTGCGGAAGCGAACCGCTGGTATGCATCCATCGTGGCCAAGATCGAGCGCGCGTGGATCAAACCACCCTCGGCGGTGCCGGGCGTCACCTGCGTGGTGCTCGTGAGCCAGGTGCCGGGTGGTGAGGTCACCTCGGTGCGCGTCAGCAGCTGCAGCGTGAGCGATGCCGCGCTGCGCGAATCGGTGGAGGCGGCGGTGTACCGGGCCTCACCGCTGCCCACGCCACCACAGGGCGTGCCGTTCGAACGCAATTTGGAGCTAACATTCGCACCCAACCAATGAACAGGCGCATGAAAAAACTCGTTTCCCTGATGATCTCACTGGCGGCGCTGGCGGGTACCCTGCCGGCCCAGGCGCAACTACGCCTCACCATTTCCTCCGGCGTCACCGATCCCATTCCGATTGCCGTGGTGCCCTTCGCGCGCGCGGTGCCCGCCGATGGCGGCGTCGACGTGGCGTCCATCATCCAGAAAGACCTGGAGAGCACCGGTCGCTTCAAGGGCATGGACCGCCGCGACATGATCAACACGCCCACCACCTTCGCAGCCGTGGATGCCGCGTCGTGGAAGCAGATGCGCAACGACTACGTGGTCGTGGGTCGTGTCACTTCGCTGCCCGACGGCCGCGTAAAAGTCGAAGCCGATCTCGTCAATGCGCTTACCGGCGTTCACATGGATTCGCCGAATTCCACGGCGCAGCCCGACAACCTGCGCATGGCGGCCCATCGGGTCGCGGATGCCTTGCATCAGAAGATGCTGGGTGTACCGGGCGCTTTCGCGACCAAGATCGCTTACATCTCGGTAGACGGTCGGCCCCCGAACCAGAAGTATGAGCTCTACGTCGCCGACTCCGACGGCGCCAGCCGCAAACGCATCGGCAGCTCGAACCTGCCGCTCATGTCGCCGGCCTGGTCGCCGAATGGCGAGTGGCTGGCATATGTGTCTTTCGAGCGGCGCACCTCCGCGGTGTTCGTTCAGGAGGTGCGCACGGGCCGCAAGATCCTCGTCTCCGCGCGGGCCGGCATCAATGGCGCCCCGACCTACTCGCGTGACGGCAAGAAGCTCGCGCTCACGCTCTCGGGCAGCAACGGCAACCTCGATCTCTATCTACTCGACCTCGGCAGCCAGCAGCTCACGCGGCTCACCGACGACCCGGGCATCGACACCGAGGCGAGCTTCGACGACAAGGGCAACGTGTATTTCACGTCGGACCGATCCGGCAGCCCGCAGATCTACCGTCTGACACCCGGAAGCGCGGACCGTCCCAAACGCGTGACTTTCACCGGTTCCTACAACGCGCGTCCCCGCATCTCGCCGGACGGCAAACAATTGGCGATGCTCACGCTGGCGGATGGCGCGTACCGTATCGCCATCCAGGACCTCGCGAGCAACAACCTGACCGTGCTGTCGAAGGGGCGCCAGGAAGAATCGCCAAGCTTCGCGCCCAATGGCGCCATGCTGATCTTCGCGGGACGCGAGCGGGGACAGGGTGTCCTGCAGACCGTCTCCACCGATGGCCTCACCACCGGGCGGTTGGACGCCGATGCCGGTGAGGTCCGCGAGCCGATCTGGGGACCCTATCTTCCGTAATCTGGCCCTGAGCCTTCAGAAATCGAATGAAAAAAGGTATGCACATGAAAAAGTCCGTCGCTTTCACCTTGCTGGTTGCCTCGCTCGCCCTGCTTGCCGGTTGCCCGTCGAAGCCCAAGACGCAGCCGGATCAGCAGCAGACTCCCACCACGTCTTCGAACACGAGCGGTCTCGATACTTCGCCCGTGACCTCCGATGAGACGGCTATCCAGGGTCCGTCGGGTGAGCTGCTCTCCCAGCGCATCGTGTACTTCGACTTCGATCGCGCCGAGATCCGCGCGGATTCCCAGTCGGTGGTGACCGCGCATGCCGCCTTCCTGTCCAAGAACGCGGGCGTGAAGGTCCGCCTCGAAGGCCATGCCGACGAGCGCGGCTCGCGCGAGTACAACATCGGTCTCGGTGAGCGCCGTGCCCAGGCGCTGCGCCGCGCGCTGCTGCTGCAGGGAGTGGCCGAAGCGCAATTGTCCACGGTGAGCTACGGCGAAGAGCGCCCGGCCTCGGCGGGCAGCGACGAGCAGGCTTATTCGCAGAACCGCCGCGTCGAGATCGTCTACCTGAAGTGAGAACCACGATGCGATCCATCCCGACGCGGTCACTGGTCTCCCTCGCGCTCACCGCAGTGCTCCTCGGCGGCTGCGCGACGCCGCCCGAGGAAGACCCGATGTTCATCCGACTGAACGATCTCGATCAGCGCGTGCAGCGCATCGAGCGCGTGATGACCAACAACAGCCTGCTCGAGCTGGCGCAGCGCATCGACCGGCTGCAGTCCGACGTACGCGGGCTTCGCGGCGAGGTGGAGCTCCTGCAGAACCAGAGCGAAGGCGGCAAGACGCAATCGCGCACGCTGTACTCCGACCTCGAGAAACGTATCGCGGCGCTGGAGACACTGGGCGGTGTGGCGGGTGAGGGCGTCGCGGGCCCTCCGGGTGCTGGCAGCGCGCTGCCGCCGGCCAACGCGGCAGGCGGCGGCGAGCAGGCGCTGTACGACACGGCGTTCGGCGCGCTCAAGAGCGCGGACTATTCCAAGGCCATCGCCGGTTTCCGTTCGTTCCTCACGGCCTATCCAACGAGCCCGCTGGCCAGCAACGCGCAGTACTGGCTAGGTGAGGCTTTCTACGTCACGCGCGAATACGACGCGGCGGTGCAGGCTTTCCGCAAGGTGAGCACCGACTGGCCCGATTCACGCAAGGCGCCGGATGCGCTGGTGAAGGTGGGCTTCACGCAGGCCGCGCAAGGCAAGAACGCCGAAGCGCGCGCCACGCTCGAAGACGTCACGCGGCGTTTCCCCGGCAGCGAGGCCGCGCAGCTGGCTTCCGAGCGATTGAAGCGCATGCCCGCCGGTCGATGAGCGCCGCCGTCGGCGAAGCCGACGCACCCACGACCGCGCCGGGCCGCGCGACCGGCACGCGTCTCAAGATCACCGAGATATTCCACTCGCTGCAGGGGGAGGCCGATACGGTCGGCTTCCCCACGGTGTTCGTGCGGCTCACGGGGTGCCCTCTGCGCTGCCAGTTTTGCGACACCGCGTACGCGTTCCATGGCGGTGAGTGGCAGGACCTCGAGCACATCCTGGACAGAGTCGCGAGCTGGTCGGCGCGTCACGTCTGTGTGACCGGCGGTGAGCCGCTGGCCCAGAAAAGCTGCCTGCCACTGCTGACGAAGCTCTGCGATGCCGGGTACCACGTGTCGCTCGAAACCAGCGGCGCCATGCCCATCGGTGACGTCGACCCGCGCGTGATCCGGGTCGTGGACGTGAAAACCCCCGGCTCGCGCGAGGAAGCGCGCAACCGCTACCAGGATCTCGCCTTGCTTCGCCCCGAGGAGCAGATCAAGTTCGTGATCTGCGATCGCGCCGACTACGACTGGGCTCGCGCCAGGATCGCGGAGCTCGGTCTCGCGAAGCGCTGCACCGTGCTGTTGTCACCCAGCGCCGACCAGCTCCCGCCGCGCGACCTCGCCGACTGGATCCTCACCGACCGGTTGCCCGTGCGGTTCCAGCTCCAGCTGCACAAGGTGCTCTGGGGCAATGTCCCGGGCAAATAGTGGCGCCGGCGAAGGGTTCGTGGGGTTCACAAACGACATGAGCGCGCGTGCGGTCATTCTTCTCTCCGGTGGACTGGACTCCGCTACGGTCCTCGCCATGGCGCGTTCAATCGCGCTCGACTGCTACGCGCTGTCGGTTTCCTACGGCCAGCGCCACCAGGCCGAGCTCGATGCCGCCGCGCGTATCGCGCATGCGCTCGGCGCGCGCGAGCACCGCATCGTGCATGTCGACCTCGGCCACATCGGCGGCTCCGCGCTCACCGACAGATCCATCGACATTCCCACGGTCGCAAGTGAAGGCATCCCCGTGACATACGTCCCGGCGCGCAACACCATCATGCTGTCGCTCGCCATGGCCTGGGCGGAGGTACTCGATGCCCGCGCAATACACGTCGGTGTCAACGCCGTGGACTACTCCGGCTACCCCGATTGCCGGCCGGAATTCATCGCGGCTTTCCAGAATCTCGCGGATGTCGCCACCAAGGCCGGCGTGGAAGGGCGGGCGCCCGCCATCCGGGCTCCTCTAATAAACATGTCCAAGGCCGAAATCATCCGCGCCGGCGTCGCGCTGGGCGTGGACTACGGGCTGACCGTGTCCTGTTACCAGGCCGATGCCCGCGGAATGGCCTGCGGAGCCTGCGATTCCTGCCGGCTGCGGCGCGAGGGCTTTGCCGCCGCGGGGGTCGCTGATCCGACACGGTATGTGTAGACTGCGCGCCCTCGCTCCGGGCGCCCGGGCGGGCCTTTTCGTGGGTCGGTAGCTCAGTCGGTAGAGCACTGGACTTTTAATCCATTGGTCGTGGGTTCGATTCCCACCCGACCCACCATCGATTCCGACGCCGCTTTCCGCGACGCAGTAGTTAGTACCAGTAACTCTTGCAAGGCTCTTGCAGTCACCGCGGTACGGGCACAGACCCGCCGCCCGCGCGCGTCGAATGCTCTGGCATGCGAATTGCCTCTCCCCACAGGTGACCTCTTTAACCTGCAGCAAGGAGAAATTCATGAAACGGAAGATCCTCATCGCGGCGGCCGCTTCGCTCGGCACCGCCGGGCTTGCCTTCGCGCAATCCACCCCGCCGAGCCAGCCATCGACGCCCTCCAGCCCGTCGTCGCAACAATCGACGATGCCGGGAAGCACCAGTACGCCCAGCTCATCGCCGCAAGGCTCCTACGACCGGTCCAGCGCGGGCTCGCGCTCCGGCAAGGGTACCTTCGGGTCGATGGACACCGATGGTGACGGCCGCATCTCGCGCGCCGAGGCGTCTTCGGACCGCAACCTGGGCCGCGGTTTCTCGCAAGCGGACAAGAACGGCGACGGCTATCTCGACAACGGCGAGTACTCGGGGCGTCCGAAGTCCGGTTCCGATAGCTCGGATTCGACGAGCCCGGCGACCCCATCTCCGGACAGCACGACGACTACCCCGGACAGCAGTTCGCATCCGGACAACAGCACCACCCGACCGAACGATGGCGCTACCCGTCCGAACGACAGCACTACGGCTCCTACCACAACCCCGCCGGAGAGCACTCCGCGGCAATAAGCCAGCGAAACCGCATGTAGTTAGCGCCCGGGGCACCGGGGCAATCCGCAAGCGGGGTGCCGCCGATAGCGGCACCGATAACATGACCGACCGCTGGCAAGTGAGGGCGGCAGCCACGAATCGGCCGAGCAATCACGCCAGCCGCGCAGCGGAACCCCGCTCCGCGGCTTGCGTGGCTCCAACCCGCCCCGCATCATGCGTGCGTCCAAAAAAGGGGAGACGCATGCGCAAGTTGTCAGTGCTGGCCTCGGGCTTAGCAATGGTGGTCCTGTCCCATTCCGCCGCGGCGGTCGATGATTCCGCGGCCTGGAAGCCGCTGTTCAATGGCAAGAACCTCAACGGCTGGACGGTGGAATACGCCTCGAAGGTGCCGCAAGGCGCGCCGGCGCCCGGCAAATTCTTCAAGGTGGAAGACGGCGCCATCCACACGTATCCGAACGAGACCCCCGGCACCGAGCAGCCCAACGCCTACCTGCTCTCCGACAAGGAATACAAGGACTACGTCATCAGCCTCGAATACAAGTGGGGCGAGAAGAAATTCGAGCCACGCATGAAGCTCGTGCGGGATGCCGGCCTGCTCTACAACGTGCACCGCCTGCGTGACGGCGACTGGCCCGCGGCGATCGAGGCACAGATACAGGAAGGCGACGTCGGTGATCTCTGGGCAGTATCTTCGCGCGCCTCGAGCACCATCGACCCGAAGACCCAGCGCTTCGCGCTGCTCGAGAACGGCGCCGTGCCGCTGACCGTCGGCAACGACGGCAAGTTCGAGCGCGTGCGCCATGGCCGCGTCAACGAGTTCCCCGGCTGGAATACTCTCCAGGTGATCGTGCAGGGCGACCGATCGATGCACATCGTCAACGGCGTCACGAACATGCGCGTCGGCGACATGAAAGCCTGGGATGCGGGCAGCAACTCGTGGGTGAAACTCGACCATGGCCGCATCGCGCTGCAGGCCGAGGCCGCCGAGATCTGGTATCGCAACATCAAGATCCGACCGCTCACCAAGACCGATGCATTCGAGCCAGAGCCCAAGGTCACGGAAGTCTGGTTCCCCGTGCCGGCCAAGGTCACGCCCGGTGCGTCGCCCGGTGCACCGCCTTCGGACGCCATCATCCTGTTCGACGGCAAGAACATCGACGGCTGGCAGAGCACCAAGCAGCCGGGCGCCGCGCAATGGACCGTGGCCAACGGCGAGCTGGTCGTGAAGCCGGGTACCGGCGACATCCAGACCAAGGAGAAGTTCGGCGACGTGCAGCTGCACGTCGAGTGGACCGACCCCAAACTGCCGCCCGACAAGGTGAACCAGGATCGCGGCAACAGCGGCATCTTCCTGCAGGACATCTACGAAGTGCAGGTGCTCGACAACTTCGAGAACCCGACCTACGTGAACGGCATGGTGGGCTCCATCTACAAGCAGTTTCCGCCGCTGGTGAACGCGACCCAGCCGGCCGAAACCTGGAACGTGTACGACATCATCTTCACCGCGCCGCGATTCAACGCCGACGGTTCCCTCGCGTCGCCGGCGCGGCTCACCGTACTGCTCAATGGCATCCTGGTGCAGAACAACTCGGTGCTCAAGGGTGGCACCACGTACATCGGTGCGCCTAACTACGTCGCGCACGGCGACATGCCGCTGCGTCTGCAGGACCATGGCCACCTGGTCCGCTTCCGCAACATCTGGTTGCGCAAGCTCTGACATGACCGAAAGGGTGGACCCCGCCGTCCACCCTTTCCCCTTACGCCGCTGCCCCAGCGGCGCAAGAGTGGGGCGCCGCCCCTGGCAAGTGAATTGCGTCACAGCCGCGTACGGCGGCAATTTTCTGCCGCCAGCTGGCGGCCCGCCCGGGCCATCCGCGCCGGCGCCAACTCAAGTTAAACCACCCTTAATCCGATAAACCGCGTGGAGCCGGCGGGCTTGGAGTGCCCGTTCCCTGGCTTTGGAGTACCGATGTCGGACGCGCGGAAAGAAGCAGCAGGCAGGAATGCCACGACCGATCTGCCATTGCAGGCCCAGCTCATGGGCTCGCTGGCGCTCGTCCTTTTCCTGAGCGCGATCGCCGGCCTCATCGGTTACACCACCTTCGACGCGCACAACTTGCAGACCAGCGTCGAGGCCAAGGCCAGCGTGTACGCGACGAACCTCGCCGCGCAGCTCTACAACCCGATCGCGGCCGAAGACCCGACCCTGGCCGAGGCGGTGATCCAGCCGCTGAAAAGCGATCGCAATGTATTCGGCATCGGCGTGTACTCGGTGAGCGGCAAGCTGCTCGCGAGTCATGGCAGCGTGCCGTCCAGACTCGCGAGCGCGGCCGAAGCCCGCCTCATGGACGACCGCACATACATGATCGTGCGTGACGTACCCATCGAGAAGGGTGCCTCCGGCCGGCTGCTGCTCGCCCTGTCCACCGAGCACATCGCCACGGCGCGCATGCGCGCTGCGCAGTTCCCCGCCATGACCACGGCTTTGGTGCTGCTGTTCGCGATCCTGCTGGCGCTCGCCAACTCCTTCAGCGTGATGATGTCCGAGTGCGTGCGCATGTTCGAAGAGCGCCGCGAGATGGAGCGCACCGAGAAACAGCGTCTGGAAAAGCTGGTCTCCGAACGCACACGCGAACTGGAACGCGGCCGCGAACAATTCCGGCTGGTCGTCGAAGGCACGCAGGCGATCCCGTTCTCGCTCGACGTCGAGGACGGGCACTTCGAATACATCGGCCCGCAGGGCCCGCAGCGTCTGGGCTTCAGTGAAGAGCTGTGGAAGCAGGCGGGCTTCCTCGACAGGCTCATGCCGCGCGAGCGCAATGGCGCGGTTCGCAGCCGCATCGATCAAAGCGAGACAGGACACGTGGAGCTCGAGACCACGGTGCTCACGCAGGACGATCAGCGCGTCGATCTTCGCTGGGTGGTGAACTGCGAGACCAGCGATACCACCGGCCAGCACAAGCTCATGCGCGGCATGATGCTCGACGTCACCGAGCAGCGCCGCCTGGAGAATGACCTGGCGCAGGCGCAGAAGCTCGAGAGTGTCGGCCGCCTGGCGGCGGGTGTCGCGCACGAGATCAATACGCCCGTGCAGTTCGTTTCGGACAGCGTGCTCTTCGTGCGCGAGGCCATGGACGATCTCGCCGAAATCCTCGGCAAGTATCGCGAGCTGCGTGCCGCGACCCAAAGCACGATGAACGACAACGACCAGCGTGCCGCCGTGCTTGCCGCCGCCAGGGCCGCCGGAGAAGCCGAGGACGACGCCGACCTCGACTACATCCTCGAGAACGCGCCCGTGGCGCTCGACCGCGCGCGCGACGGCCTCGGCCGCGTGGCGGCGATCGTGCGCTCGATGAAAGAGTTCGCGCATCCGGATCGCAAGGAGATGGCGCAGGCCGATCTCAATCAGGCGATCCAGAGCACGCTCGTCATCGCCTCCAACGAATACAAATACGTGGCCGAAGTCGAGACGAATCTCGGCGACGTGCCGCTCGTGAACTGCTATGCGGGCGAGATCAATCAGGTCGTGTTGAATCTCATCGTGAATGCCGCCCACACGATCGGCGACGTCGTGAAGGG
>DATLDQ010000039.1:0-8245 GCA_035525785.1 Steroidobacteraceae bacterium
TGATGATGGCCGTCCACCGGATCAACCCGGCGGACGCGGGCTCGGATCCGAACGACTACTCCCGTGATCTCGGGCTGTTCCTGTACCGCCAGTCCGGCGCCCGCTGGACGTTGAGCGGGCAGATTTCCACCGCGTTCTCCAGTTCGATGAACGTCTTCAACTACGGCCTCGACATGCAGGGCGGCATTGCCGCGCTCGGATCGCAGCCGTTCCAGGTATTCGAGAACGTCAACGGGACCTGGACACGCGCGACGGTGGACTTCGGCACCGCCGGTACTTCGCCAGGACGCGCCGTGCGCATCAGTGGGGGGCGCATCCTGCTCGGCGGCAGCCAGGGCACATGGCATGGCTCCCTCTGGGAACGGGACGCCGCCAACGTGTGGCGCCGGACCCAGGTGCTGCTCGGCGAACAACGATTCGCCGATGACGAATACGAAGGCGGCCCCGTGGATATTCACGGCAATCTCGCCGTGGTCTCCAGCCCCTTCACCGACGATGGTGACCCGGACATCACACCGGTGTTTCGCCTGTTCGCACCCACTTCCGGCAGCCAATGGGGAACGGTTTCGGAGATTCGCTCACCTCTCGAGGATTCGCCGTACCCAGCGGAAAAGCTGGGCGAGGAAGTGGCACTCAGCCAGAACGAGATCGTGATCGGCGGTTCGGTGCGCACCGGCTCACACCTGTTCAGGCGCCAGGGCAGCATAAACAACTGGCAGCATGCCGAACGACTGCAACCGCTCAACAGTCTCATGGGCGGTGGCCCGACCTGGGAGATCCGCAACTCTGGCGCGTTGTTCCTGCAGCTCAACATGGACCCCGACCGCGACGTCGCGGTAATCAACGTGTTCGGCCCCGACAGCAGCAACGTCTACCAGCACGTGGCCATACTGCGGGCTTCCGGCGGACAAAGCCTCGGACGCTTCGACACCGATGGCGGCGGACGCATAGTCGCCCAGTGCGGCGATGACGCCTGTTATTTCGAATTGCCCGCGAGCCTCGTGGCGCCGAATGCGTTGCACGAGACCTTCGGCGGCGACGACTCCCGCTGGACGACGAGCGGCGGCACCTTCGCCATCGTGCAGGGCGCGGCCAGCCGCGTGTACCGACAGTCGGACACCGCGAATGCGGCGACTTCCACCGCCATACTCGCCTCGGCGAACTGGACCAACCAGTCGGTGCAGGCCGAGATCCGGCCGACGGCCTTCAACGGCAGCGATCGCTGGTTCGGGCTGGCCACGCGCTACCGCGACGCGGGCAACTACTACTACGTCACGTTGCGCAGTTCGGGCAGCGTGCAACTGAAGCGCACGCGCAATGGCGCGTTCGTCACTCTCGCGTCCGCGCCGCTTGCCGTGACCGCGAACCGCAACTACCGCGTGCGGCTCGACTCCACCGGCACGAACCATCGGGTGTATATCGACGATGTATTGCTGCTCGACGTGGACGACCCGGGCCTCTCGAGCGGGCGCGTGGCGCTGCTCGCCTTCCGCACCGCGGCCGACTTCGACAATGTCATCGCGACTCCGTCGTCGCTCACGACCGTCTACTCCCAACAGTTCGAGAGCTGCTGCCGTGATTTTCCGCTCATCGAGAGCGGCGACGGTCTGTGGCGCAACCAGCTGCGCGGCACCAACGGCGTTTTCGCCCAGGCTTCGGTGCAGGGTGTGGCGCGCGCGGTTGTTGGCGTAGCTGCCACCGACCAGGTGGTGGAGGTACTGGCGCGCCCCACGACCTTCGAGAGCACCGGCAGCAGCCAGGACCGC
Source organism: Steroidobacteraceae bacterium (assembly GCA_035525785.1). GTDB lineage: Bacteria > Pseudomonadota > Gammaproteobacteria > Steroidobacterales > Steroidobacteraceae > CADEED01. Next base: position 1,767 of record DATLDQ010000039.1, read on the forward strand.
TGGGCTGGCGTGATGGCCCGCTACGTCGACGACTCTAACTATTACTATCTGGTGCTGCGCAGCTCGAACACCCTCTCGCTGCGCAAGCTCACCAACGGCGCCATCACCGAGCTGGGCACGGTCAACCTGCCCGTGATCCTGGGCAGATGGTATCGGCTGCGTCTCGAGGCGATCGGCGGGAGGCTGCGGGCTTACGTCAACGGCACCCAGGTCATCGAGACCATCGACCACGCGCACGCCCGTGGCGCGGCCGGTCCGATCACGTGGCGGACGGCGGCCGACTTCGACGACTTCAAGGTCTATCAACCCTAGGAAACCCGGCGCCCAGGCGCCGGCACCCCGTATAATCCCCGGCCTTCATGGACAAGGCCTACACCCCCGGCGACATCGAGCGCCGCATTTACGAACGTTGGGAATCTTCCGGAGCCTTCGCTCCCTCCTCCACCCAGGAAGGCGGCGAAGTCCCGGCGTATTGCATCATGCTGCCGCCGCCGAACGTCACCGGCACGCTGCACATGGGGCACGCGTTCCAGCACACGCTCATGGACACCCTCACGCGCTGGCATCGCATGCGCGGCGATTCGACGCTGTGGCAGCCCGGCACCGACCACGCCGGCATCGCCACGCAGATGGTGGTGGAACGTCAGCTCGATGCCGAAGGCAAGCATCGCCTCGACCTCGGCCGCGAGGCCTTCGTCGAGCGCGTCTGGAAATGGAAAGGCGAGTCCGGCAGCACCATCACCCGGCAGATGCGCCGGCTCGGCACATCCGTGGACTGGTCCCGCGACAAGTTCACGATGGACCCGGATCTCTCGCGCGCCGTCACCGAGGTGTTCGTGCGCCTGCACGACGAGGGCCTCATCTACCGCGGCAAGCGACTGGTGAACTGGGACCCGGTGCTGCTCACCGCGGTTTCGGACCTCGAAGTGCTCGCGGAGGAAGAGAACGGATCGCTGTGGCACATCAAGTACCCGGTGGTCGGCGGCGACCCCAGCGGTACCGGGTTCGTCGTGGTCGCGACCACGCGCCCCGAGACCTTGTTAGGCGACACGGCCGTGGCGGTGAACCCGGACGACGATCGTTACCGGCACCTGGTCGGCAAGCAGCTCGAACTGCCGCTGACCGGGCGCACCATCCCCGTTATCGCTGATTCCTACGTCGACGCCGCGTTCGGTTCGGGCTGCGTGAAGATCACGCCGGCGCATGACTTCAACGACTACGACATGGGCCTGCGTCACGGCCTGCCGCAGATCAACATCTTCACGCCGACGGCCCGGCTCAACGAGAACGCACCCGAGGAATACCGCGGTCTCGATCGATTCGAGGCACGCAAGAAGATAGTCGCGGATCTCGAAAGCCGGGGCCTCATCGAGAAGATAGAGCCGCACAAGCTCAAGGTGCCGCGCGGCGACCGTACCAATGCCGTCATCGAGCCCTATCTCACCGACCAGTGGTACGTGAAGATCGCGCCGCTGGCCGAGCCCGCGCTCAAGGCCGTGGAAGACGGCCGCACGAAGTTCGTCCCCGACAACTGGTCCAGGACCTATTACGAGTGGATGCGCAACATCAAGGACTGGTGCGTCAGCCGCCAGCTCTGGTGGGGCCATCGCATCCCGGCCTGGTACGACGAGACCGGCGGCATCTACGTCGGCCGCGACGAAGCCGAAGTGCGCAAGAAACATTCGCTGGGCGAGCGCAAGCTCACGCAGGATGCCGACGTGCTCGACACGTGGTTCTCGTCGGCGCTCTGGCCCTTCTCGACGCTGGGCTGGCCCGACACCACGGCGGAGCTCAGGAGGTTCTACCCCACGAGCGTGCTCGTGACGGGCTTCGACATCATCTTCTTCTGGGTCGCCCGCATGATGATGATGGGGCTCAAGTTCATGGGCGACGTGCCCTTCAAGCACGTGTACATCACCGGCCTCATCCGCGATGAGAACGGCGACAAGATGTCGAAGTCGAAGGGCAACGTCATCGATCCCATCGATATCATCGATGGGATCGCGCTCGACGCCCTGGTGGCGAAGCGCACCACGGGCCTCATGCAGCCACACCTCGCGCCCGGCATCGAGAAGAAGACGCGCAAGCAGTTCCCCGAAGGCATCGCGCCCCATGGAACCGACGCGCTGCGCTTCACCGTCGCGGCGCTCGCGAGCTCCGCGCGCGACATCAACTTCGATCTCGGCCGCGTCGGCGGCTACCGCAACTTCTGTAACAAGCTGTGGAACGCCTCGCGCTTCGTGCTCATGACGATCCAGGGCGTGGACGCGCAGGGAAACCTGAGCGGCGGTTCCGGCGATCTCATGGGCGACGCCGACCTGTCGGTGGCCGACCGCTGGATCGTCTCGCGCTTCGCCGACACGCTCAGCAAGGTGGATGCCGCGCTGAACGACTACCGCTTCGACTTCGCGGCCTCGGCGCTGTACGAGTTCACCTGGTACGAGTTCTGCGACTGGTACCTCGAGCTCACCAAGCCCGTGCTGCAGTCGGAAGCATCCACGTCGGCGCAGAAGCGCGGCACGCGGCGGACGCTGGTCATCGTGCTCGAAGCGCTGCTGCGCGCGCTGCATCCCATCATGCCGTTCATCACCGAGGAGATCTGGCAGCGGGTGCGCCCGGTCGCGCAGCCGCTCATCGCGGCGGGACAGGTGCGCGGCGCGCGGCTCGATGCGGACAGCGTGATGCTCACGGCCTACCCCGTCGCCGGCGAGTACGCGCGCGATGACGAGGCCGAGACGCAGGTGGCGGCCATCAAGGACTACATCCTCAAGGTGCGCCAGATCCGCGGCGAGATGAACATCGCGCCGTCGCGCAAGATTCCGCTGTTGCTGCGTGACGCGGACGCCCAGGCGCAACTGCTCATCGGCCGCAATGCTCACTACGTGCAGCGGCTCGCCGGTCTCGAAACCCTGAAGGTCATGGAGGCCGGCGAGGCGGAGCCGATCTCCGCAAGCGCAATGGTCGGCAACACCACGCTGCTCGTCCCCATGGCCGGCCTCATCGACGCGGCCGCCGAAATCGACCGCCTCACCAAGGTGATCAGGAAGAACGAATCGGACATCGGCAAGCTGCGCGGCAAGCTTTCGAACGACAGCTTCGTGAAGAACGCCAAGCCCGAGCTGGTCGACGCCGATCGCGCCAAGCTCGCGGAGCTCGAGGCGCAGACCGAAGGGCTGATCAAACAACTCGAACGCGTGCGCCAGCTCGGCTCGTGAACCCGCAACTCGCCACCGCGCTGCAAGCCCTCGACCGCATCATCCTCGGCAAGCCCGAGGCCGTGCGGCTGGCGATGACCTGCCTGCTGGCGCGCGGGCACCTGCTCATCGAGGACGTACCGGGCGTGGGCAAGACCACGCTGGCGCATGCGCTCGCGCAGGTACTGGGTCTCGCCTGGCAGCGCGTGCAGTTCACCAGCGACCTGCTGCCTGCGGACATCCTCGGCGTGTCGGTGTTCGATGCGGGCAGCAGCAGCTTCACGTTCCGCAAGGGGCCGGTTTTCACCCAGCTCCTTCTGGCCGACGAGGTCAACCGCGCGAGCCCGAAGACACAGAGCGCGCTGCTCGAGGCGATGGAGGAGCGCCAGGTCAGCGTGGACGTGACTACCTACCGCCTCCCCGACCCCTTCTTCGTGGTCGCCACGCAGAATCCCTTCGAGCAGCTCGGCACCTTCCGGCTGCCCGAGTCGCAGCTCGACCGCTTCCTGATGCGCATCTCGCTGGGCTACCCGGACGCCGTCAACGAGCGTGCGCTGCTCGCCGACGGCGACCGTCGCGATCTACTCGCCGGCATGCAGCCGGCATTGCATCCGGAGGGCGTGCGCGAGCTGCAGGCTGCCACGCAACGCGTGCACGTCTCCGCGAACCTCCTCGAGTACGCGCAGGCGCTGATCGCGAGCACGCGGCAGCGTACCGACGTCTTGTTGGGGTTGTCGCCACGAGCCGGCCAGGGGCTGGTGCGCGCCGCGCGCGCCTGGGCGCTGCTCGCCGGCCGCGACCTCGTGATGCCCGAAGACGTGCAGGCGGTGTTCGCGCCCGTCGCCACGCACCGCCTCGAACGCGTCGGCGTGGCCGCGGCCGCGGATCACGCGGCATTCATCGCCGACCTGCAACGCGGCGTCGCCGTTCCGCTCTAGCGGACGATGAACATGGCGGTGCGCGAAAGAAACTTCTTCGCCACCTGGGCCGGCGCCTGGAAGGCCGCGATGCGCAGACGCGCGGCGGCATGGGCCCGGCGCCGACAGGGCGAAGACCGCCTGCCGATCGCCATCGCGGCGCGCCGCGTCTATATCCTGCCGACACGCTCGGGGCTCGCGTTCGCCGCGCTGCTTTTCGTGATGCTCATCGCCGGACTCAACTACGGCAACAGCGTCGCGCTGATGATCACTTTCCTGCTCACGGGCTTCGGCCTCATCGCCATGCATCTCACGCATCGCAATCTGCTGGGCGTGGTGGTTCGCGGCGTCGCGCCAGTCGATGCGTTCGCGGGCGAACACGGCCTGCTCCTGCTCACGCTGCAATCGGCAGGCAAGGCGGGGCATTTCGCGATCGATTGCGAGGTGGAGGGCAGCCGCCGCGTTCCGATCGAGCTGCGCGAAACCGGCTCCGCGCGCGCCGACATCGCCGTGCCGCTCGCGAAGCGCGGACGTGTCGTCGTCAGGCGGATCAAACTATCCACGGCGTTTCCATTCGGGCTGTTCCGCGCGTGGACCTACGTGCACCTCGACCTGGCGCTGCTCGCCTGGCCGGTGCCGCGCGGCCGGCGCGAGCCGCCGCCCGAAGTCTCGACGGGTGGCGCGGCGACCGCGGTGCATCGCGCGGGCGACGAGGAATGGGCGGGCTTGCGTGATTTCCGCAGCGGCGACTCGCCACGCCAGGTGGCCTGGGCCGCGTATGCGCGCGGACGGGGCCTGCTCGTGAAGACCTATCAATCACCAGCGGCGCACCACCGCCTGTTCGATCTCGCGAGCGTCGGCGGCGGACTGGAAGAACGGCTCGGGCAGCTGTCCGCCTGGGTCATGGCAGCTCATGCCCGCGGCGAGCGCTTCGGTCTCCGGCTGGGTGGCGCGGAGATCCCGACGGATGGCGGCAGCGGGCATCGCAAGCGCTGCCTGGACGCGCTCGCCCTATATGGCGAGACCGGCGACTGCAACGCGGACGCGCGGCCATGATCCGCATCCCCGGCGAAGCACGCGCACGCCTGATGGTCATCCTGGTATTCACGGCCGTCTCTCTCATCGTGGTCGGAAGCGCGCCGCTGTGGACCATCCTGATCGCCCACGCGTGCGCCCTCTGGCGATTGCTCGTCACGATGGGCGCACTACCGCCACCGCGTCCGCGCAAGGGCGCGCGCTTCCTGTTCGGCGCGGCGACGGCGCTCATGGTCGGCGGAGTGCTGCTCAGCTTCCGCACCCTGAACGGCCTCGCCGCGGGCACGGCGCTGCTCGTGGTCATGGGGGCGCTCAAGCTGGTCGAGTCGCGCGGGCGCCGCGACGACGGCATCGTCATCGGCGTCTCGCTGTTCATGCTGCTGGCCGCCGCGCTCTCCGACCAGTCGCTGTCGCGCCTGCCCCTCTATCTACTGGTCATCTGGGGAGCCTGCGCGGCCATGATGCAGGTGGCGCACCCCGGCTCGGGCCTGCCCGTGCGCTCGGCGTTGCGCCTCTCGGCACGCGCGCTCCTCATGGCCGCGCCGCTGGCCGCGGCCTGCTTCATGTTCTTTCCACGCTTCAGCAGCCAGTTCTGGGCGCTTCCCGGTGGCGGTGGCGCGACCACCGGCCTGCGCGACGAGATGTCACCCGGCTCCATCGACAGGCTCGTCGCCGATTACGAGCCCGCCTTCCGCGTTCGCTTCGAGGGCGACTTGCCGCCGCCGCCACAGTTCCGGTACTGGCGCGGCCCGGTGCTCAACACATTCGACGGGTTCACCTGGCGGCGCGAGCGGCGCATCTATGTCGACACGCCGCGGGAGATGCTCGGCGAACCCGTGCGCTATCGCATCACGCTCGAACCCACGCAGCAGAAATGGCTGTTCGCACTCGACACCGTCGATGGCACCCCGGGCGGCACCGTGTTCCTGGCGCAGGACCGGCAGTTGGCGCGCAGCGAACCGGTGACCGAGGTGTTCACCTACGACCTGAGCTCGCACGTCGAGACGCGGACCCGCGGCCCGCTCTCGCCGCTGGGCCGCCGCCACGAGACCCAGCTGCCGGCGACGCGCAATCCCCGCTCCCTGGCGCTCGCGCGCGAGCTGCGTTCGCGTGCAGCGGACGACGCCGCCTACTCGCAGCTGGTGCTCGACTGGTTCCGCGATCACCATCTTCAGTACACGCTGCAGCCCGAACCCACGAGCGTCGAATCCGTGGACAGCGTGCTGTTCGATACCAGGCAGGGCTTCTGCGGGCACTTCGCTTCCGCGTACGCGACCATGATGCGCGCCGTCGGTGTGCCCGCGCGCGTGGTCACGGGCTACCTGGGTGGCGA
>DATLDQ010000049.1:0-62202 GCA_035525785.1 Steroidobacteraceae bacterium
ACCGATGCCACGCTGCACGAACGTGGTGGTGGAACCGCGCGCGCCCGTGTCGAGCACCGGCACGTTCTTGTACAGCTTCTGGATGTATTCCTTGGCCGTGGCGTCATTGCCGCCAGGCTGCTTGCGCGCCCAGCCCCAGGCGGCGAGGTAGTTCCAGCGCGCGCCACCCGAGGTCTTCGGGTTCGGCGTGATCACGCCCACGCCGGGCTTCACGAGGTCGCCCCAGTCCTTGATGCCCTTGGGGTTGCCCTTGCGCACCAGGAACACGATGGTGGAAGTGTAGGGCGCCGAATGGTCTGGCAGGCGCTCTTCCCAGTTCACCGGCAGTAGTTTGCCGGTGTTGGCGATCGCGTCCACGTCCGCGGCCAGGGCCAGTGTGACGACGTCGGCCGGAAGACCGTCGATGACCGCGCGGGCCTGGCGTCCGGAGCCATTGTGTGACTGTTTGACGGTCACGGTGTCGCCGGTCTTCTTCTTCCAGTAGTCGGCGAAAGCCTTGTTGAAATCCACGTACAGCTCGCGCGTCGGGTCGTACGACACGTTGAGCAGTTCGACTTCGGCGGCCTGAGCAATGTGGCCGACCCCACCGATGAAGACCGCGCTGGTCATTGCCAGCAGCAGCCGGCGTTGCCAATTCGTTTGTGACATTTTCATTTTCTCCGATGCGTTAGAAGTTGACGGCGAAGCGCGAGAACAGTGCGCGTTCATCCGCACGATCGCCGGTAGCTGCGCCGCCGTCGAACGAGGTCACGTCGTAGTTGATGGACAGCTTCACGGTATTCCACGGGTACCAGTTCGCGCCGACGCCGTATGACGTCTCTTTCGTAATGGCCGTGAGCGGGTTGGCGAAGGAATCCGCGCCGCCGGCGAACGCGTCATCGTCGATGTCGAGTTCCTGATAGCGCGCGACCAGCTCGAAGGCTCCCCAGCCGGGCTTGCCGGGCTGCCAGGTGCTCTGTGGCGTGAAGCCGCGGTAGGCCTCTTCCTCGCCCGTGACGAACCAGGAGAACTGGCCCTGCCATGCGGAGTTCGTCAGCGTGTCGGAACGCGTGACGCCACCGATCGTGCGCGAGACGTCCTGCTCCACCTGCGTGTACTCGCCGAGGAAGCCGAAGCTGCCGCGGTAGTAGTACAGCTGTGGCGCGAGGCGCAGGCGCTCGCCGTCCGCGAACGTCGCATTGTTGGGGGTGATGCCGGTCGCGGTGTTGGCGCGATAGCTGAACACGCTCTGCTGACCCTGCGAGCGATAGCCCGGTAGGTAGGGGTTGGTCGACGCGCCGTCGAGATCCTGCCAGGTCGAGCCAACGCCGAAGCCGAGGCCACGCAGGCTGAAGTTGTCGGAGTTGACGAACGGCTGGAAGAAAACGCGCGCGGCGTAGTCGCCGCCCGTGTCGATTTCTACATCGGGCGTTGCCAGGTTGTCGCTGCTCTGGCCGTCCGTGACGCCGTTGAAATACCCGACCTGGTACGAGAACGCGCCGCCCGCGAAGTCGCCGGAGAGTTGCACGCCGAGATCGCGATTAGGCACGAGCAGGGTCGGCAGACCGCGCTCCATGAAGCGCAGATCGGGTTCGGAAGCGAGGCGCTCCAGACCGACCGAGGGCTTGAATTTACCCACGGTCACGACGAGGCCCGGCTTGAAGCGCGCGGCGGCGTATGCATCGACCACGATGCTCCGGCCGCTGCCGAAATCGGGCGTGAACCGGAAGTCGTAGATGTTGCCGAACGTGCCTTCGATGGTCGGGCGGACGCTGCGCAGCAGGAAGGTGTCAGCCGTCTCGGGAGCCGAGTCGCCGCCGAACACGCGGCTGTCAGCGAACAACGTGCCACGGAAACGCACGAAGTTCGCGCCGTCGGTCGAGCCGATCTGGAATCGCGAGGCGCTGGCGGTGACGCGCGGCGCCGTGGCCGCGGCCGCCTTGGCTGCTTCATCGGCCAGTTCGAGCTTGCGCTCCAGCACCGCCAGACGCTGCTTTTGTTCGTCGAGTTCGCGGCGCAGGTCGGCGTTGGCGTCCGGGCTGGCGGGCGCGTTTTGCGCCAGTGCCGCCCCGGTAAAAGGCAGCAGCGCCGCGATGGGGGCGAGCGCTGCCGCGCGTCTGATTTTCACTCTCGTTCTCCTGGTTCTGGTGGTTGCCACCGGACTTCCCAGCGGCCAGGAGAGAGTAGAAACGAGGGGGTTATGCCGTCAGTCGATACCCGGTAACGAGTCGGTTACGCGCAAGGTCGTTTGGAAATAACCATATAACCAACGACCCCGCGGAAGCCGGCCGGTCAGTTCGCCCGCAATGAGTTCGCGTACTCGGAGAGCAGCCGCGCCGCGCGGCTGTTGTCGCCCAGCGGCACCACGCTGTTGCCCGCGCCCAGGGACGCCAACAGTAGTTTGAGCGATGGCAGGAGGCGCAGGTGGCGCTCGTGCTGGGGCGTCACGGCGCGCGAGGCCTCGATGTCGAGATCCTCGAGGGCCCCACGGCAGACCGACCCGCTGACCTTCGAACCATAGGCGCCCAGGCGGGCCTCGAGGCCGGCGGAAACGGTTCTCGGAATGTGGCTTCCAGTGCGGTTTTTCGTGCTCATGGCGGTATCTCCTTCGGCAGATTTGCGATGTGGTCAGATTGGGCTACAGTTGCTCCACGAACAAACGCGCTTGCTGATGCGCCCATAAGGAAAACTGACGTGTCCTCCGCCGCTTACGCCCGCCTGCCGCTCAATGCCTTGCGAGTCTTCGAAGCGGTTGCATCGCGCCTGTCCTTCGCCGACGCAGCCGAGGCCTTGCACGTCACGCCGGCCGCCGTGAGCCAGCAGATCAAGTCGCTCGAGGATTATCTGCAGGTGCAGCTCTTCAAGCGTGCGGGCCGCCGCATCGAGCTCACCGCCGAGGGCCAGCAGCTGCTGCCTGGCGTGCGCAGGGGTCTCGACGAGCTCGAGGCATCGATGCAGCACCTCAAGCAGCACCGCTCCGAAGGACCACTGCAGGTCACGCTGCTGTCATCCTTCCTGCAACGCTGGCTGCTGCCGCGCATCGCGAGTTTCAACTCGAAGGAGTCGGGCGTTGAATTGCGCTTCCACACGGGGCGCGATCCCGTCGATTTTTCACGTTCGGAGATGCACGTGGCCGTCCGCATGGGCTTGGGCAAGTGGCCCGGGCTGCACGTCGAGAAACTGCTCGACGAATGGGTGATCCCGATTGCATCCCCGGCGCTGCTCGAGAAATACGGGCCCGTGCCGCGCGGCCAGGACCTGCAGAACTTCCCGCTGCTCGGCGCCATCGACGAGCCCTGGCAGGCCTGGATCGAAAAAGGCCAGGAAGGCAACTGGCTGGCGCGCGCGCCCATCATCGATGACTCGGCCGGCGTCATCGCCGCGGCGGAAGAGGGCGTGGGTTTCGCGCTCGCGCGCTGGTCGCTGGTGCAGCGTGCGCTCGAACAGGGCCGCGTGGTGCTCGCGGGCGACGCGCTGCTGCCGTTCCGCTTCTCGTATTTTTTCGTTTGCCCTGAGCCCTATCTCGTGATGCCCAAGGTGAAGAAATTCCGCGACTGGATCTTCGACATGGCGAAGAGCTTTCCGAAGCCGCATTCACTGTTCGAAAAGCGCACTGCATCGCTGAAACCGCTGGTGCGCAAGCCCGCGGCGTGAGCGTTCGTTGGAGTCGCGAACTCTGCACGCATTCCATCAGTAAGTTTTGTTGATACCGGCTTCAGACAGCGCGTTTGTTCGCCATCGTCCCGGCTAGCAAGATGCTTCTCCAACGGACAAAGGAGAAAACATCATGTGCATCGAGAAGCTGGTCAGGAACCTCGCATTCGCGCTCGCGGCGATCGGTATCGTCGTAGGTCTCGGCGCGACGATCGAATACCAGCCGGTACTGAACGCCCTCGCGTCCAACTAGGCTCGCTGCGCTGGCACGCTGAACGCGTGTCCGCGCAGGGAGACGGCCTTGATGAGCGCCCAAACCTGCCGGTCCGGCTCGAGCGCGAGCTCCTCCGATGCGCGCGCCGTGATGCGCGCGAGCAGCGTCGTGGTCCTGCCGATATCGAGCTCGACGAGCACGGCTCTCCCGGAATCGGGGGTCACCGACACGACGCGCGCGGGCACCACGTTGCGCACCGACAAACCGCGCGGTGGTTCGGTGGCGACGATGACGTCGCGCGCCAGCACCTGGATCTGGATCCGCTGACCCACGCTGGCGTCGACCTCCACCGTGAGTTCGGCGTCGCCCACCCGCAGTACCGCGAGACCCGCGGCATCGATTCGTTCGACGATGCCGGCGACCACCGCGCCCACCGAGTCCGCCCCGACGATGGCGCGTAGTTTGGGGTCGCGGCTCACGGTGGCGATGTCACCATCGGCGACCACGCGCCCGGCATCCAGCAGCACCACGCGCGTCGCGAGGCGCAGCACCTCGTCGAACTGGTGGCTCACGTAGACGATGGGCAGCGCGAAGTGATCGCGCAGGCGCTCGAGATAGGGCAGCACTTCTTCGCGCCGCGCCATGTCCAGCGACGCCAACGGCTCGTCGAGCAGCAGCAGGCGCGGCTGCGAGAGCAGCGCGCGGCCCAACGCGACGCGTTGCTTCTCGCCGCCCGAGAGTTCGTGCGGGCGGCGCTCCAGCAGGTTTTCCAGGCCGAGGAGCGACAGCACCTCGTCGTGCTTTACCTGAGCCGGTACGTTTCGCGGCACGCGTTTCGCACCGTAGCGCAGGTTGCCGAGCACCGTGAGATGCGGAAAGAGACGCGCATCCTGGAACACCACGCCCATGCGCCGGTGACGCGCGTCGACCAACAGCTCGCGTTCGCAGTCCACCATCACGTCGTCGTCGATGAGCACGCGGCCGGCATCGGGCCCGAGCAGTCCGGCGATCAGCGAGATGAGTGTGGACTTGCCGCAGCCGGAACGGCCGAACAACGCGGTGATGCCCGGTGTGGGCGCACTGAATCGCGCCTGCAGCTCGAAATCGCCTCGCCGTTTGCGGACGTCCACCTGCAGCATCAGCGGCCCAGCCTTCGTCGCAGCATTCGCGCCAGGAACTCCGCCGCCAACAGCCCCGCGAGCCCGAGCGTCAGCGATATCAAGGCGAGTCTCGCGGCCAGCGCGTCACCGTCAGGCGACTGGATCGCCGTGTACAGGGCCAGCGGCAACGTGCGTGTCTCGCCCGGGATGTTCGACGCAAAGGTGATCACGGCGCCGAATTCGCCGAGACCCGCGGCGAAGGCCGTGATCGCGCCCGCCAGTACGCCGGGAAGTATCAACGGCAGCGTGACGGAGAAGAAGCGGTCGAAGGCACCCGCACCCAGCGTGCGCGCGGCATCCTCGAGACCGCGGTCCACGTTCTCGAGCGAAATGCGGATCGCGCGCACCACCAGCGGGAAGGACATCACCGCGGTGGCGAGCGCCGCGCCCGTACCGGTGAACGCCAGCCGGATGCCGAAGTGCTCGTGCAGCCAGCCGCCGATGGGACCGCGAACGCCGAACAACACGAGCAATAGATAGCCGACGACCACGGGTGGCAGCACCAGTGGCAGGTGCACGAACGCGTCGAAGAGCGTTCGTCCCGCGAAGCGCGCGCGCGTGAGCAGCCAGGCGACCAGGATCGCGAAGGGCAGGTTGAACGCCACGCTGCGCGCGGCGACCGAAAGACTCAAGAGCAGCGCGTCGGTCTCTGCTGTGCTCACTTGCGTGGGTTCACTTTCGTGGGCTCATGCGCCGCAGCTCATCTCAGGTGCCCTCGGCGTTCACGGGCGTGTCGCGCCCCGCGACTGCGCGCGCGCGTTCCGCCGGCACGCCCAGGCTGCGCAGCGAAGATTCCAGCATGCTTTTCGCCAGCTCCCGCTCGCCCAGGAATACCCGGTTCGCGCCGAGCTTCTCGAGCTCGACGATCTCCTCCTGCCTGTGCGTGCGCACGACCACGGCGATGGACGGGTTGTGACGCCGCGCGAGCTCGACGATGTGACGCGCCTGGAAGCTGTCGGGCGTCGCGACGACGATGAGCTGCGCTTGCACGATGCCCGCGGCTTCGAGCACGCCCGGCGCCGCGGCGTCGGCTTCGAGCGTGGGCACCCCCTGCGCCTGCGCGGCGCCCAGCATGAGGTGATCGCGCTCGATGACCACGAAGGGCAGGCGCTCGGCCTGCAACGTCGGACCGATGGCGCCGCCGACACGCCCGTAGCCGACGATGATGGCGTGGTCGGCATATCCCGCCGCGCTCACTACCGGAATTCGGTGTCTCTCGGCGCCCGGGCGTTCGAGCAATGCCAGCAAGCGCGGCCGTGCTTCGATCCAGCGCGTGAGGGGTTTGACGCCAGCGAACGCGAGCGGATTCAGCGCAATGGAAAGAATCGCCCCCGCGAGGATGTAATCACGTCCTTCCGCCGGCATGAGCCCGAGCGCGGCTCCCAGGCTCACCAAAATGAAGGAGAACTCGCCGATCTGCGCCAGTGAAGCCGACACCGTGAGCGCCGTGCGCAGCGGATGCCGGAACAGCAGCACGATGGCGAACGCGGCCAGCGATTTTCCCACCATGATGACGCCGAGCACCGCGAGCACCGACCACGGCTCGCGCACCAGCACCCCGGGATCGAACAGCATGCCCACCGAGACGAAGAACAGCACCGCGAACGCATCCTTGAGCGGCAGCGAATCCGCGCCCGCCTGGTGACTGAGCTCCGATTCCGACAGGATCACGCCCGCGAAGAACGCGCCCAGCGCGAACGAAACGCCGAATGCGGCGGACGAGCCATACGCGATGCCGAGCGCTACGGCGAGAACGCACAACGTGAAGAGCTCGCGCGAACCGGTGCGCGTGACGCGTATCAGCAGCCACGGCACCACGCGCGTGCCCACGACCAACGCCAGCGCGACGAACAGCGCCACCTTGGCGAGCGTGATCAGCAGCGTGAGCGCGGTGTTGTCCGAAGCGCCTGGCGCGTGGATCGCGCTCGCGTCGCCGCCCATCGTCTCGGCCAGCGCCGGGAGCATGACCAGCGCGAGCACCATCGCAAGGTCCTCGACGATGAGCCAGCCCACCGCGATCTTGCCTTCCGATGACTGCAGCGCGTTGCGTTCCTCGAGGGCGCGCAACAGCACCACGGTGCTGGCCACCGACAACGAGAGCCCGAACACCAGCCCCTGGCCCAGGCTCCATCCCCAGAGGTGCGCCATGCCCGCACCGATGGCGGTGGCGGTGGCGATCTGCGCCACCGCCCCGGGCAGCGCGATGGTCTTGACCGACATCAGATCCTTGATCGAGAAGTGCAGACCCACCCCGAACATCAGCAGGATCACGCCAATTTCGGAAAGCTGGTTGGCGAGGCCGGAGTCGCCGACGAAACCCGGCGTGAAAGGGCCCACCGCAATGCCGGCCACCAGGTAGCCGACGATGGGCGACACCCGGAGGGCGTTTGCCACCAACCCGAAGAGCAGCGCAAGCACGAACCCGATCGCGAGGAGCGCAATCAGCGAAGTTTCGTGCAATTCCGCGGGCATACGCGTGAGGGTAACCGAAAAATAAGGCTTTGCCGCGCTGCGGAGATTAGAATGCGCGCCCTCATATGAAGGCTCAGCAGGCTTTGGGACCCGCAGTGGTTGGCGCCATCGGCGTGGTCTTCGGCGACATCGGCACCAGTCCCCTCTATGCGCTCGGCAGCTCCCTCGATGCCGCGCAATACCTGCCGGGCGAAACCTTCAAGGTGTTAGGCCTCCTGTCGTTGATCTTCTGGAGCCTCGCCATCGTCGTGACGATCAAGTACGTCGGCGTGATCATGCGCGCCGACAACGCGGGCGAGGGCGGCGTGCTGTCGCTGGTCGCGCTGGTGCAGAAGCACTTCGGTACCGCGACGCCGTGGGTGCGTCACGCCGTCGCGCTGGGTGTGCTGGGCACCGCGCTCTTCTACTGCGACGCGCTGATCACTCCCGCGGTGTCGGTGCTCTCCGCGGTCGAGGGGCTCAAGCTTCTCGATCCGGGCATGGCGGCCGCCGTACTGCCGGTGACCATCGCGGTGATCGTGGTCCTCTTCGCGATCCAGCGGCGCGGCACCGAGAAGGTGGGCAAGCTGTTCGGTCCCGTCATGGTCATCTGGTTCGTCTCGCTCGCCGTCATGGGCGTGCTCGCAATCATCCGCGCGCCCGACGTACTGCTCGCCGTGAATCCGCTGTATGGCCTGAGGCTTTTGTTCGCTCACCCGGGCATCGGGCTCGCCATCCTGGGCGCGGTGATCCTCGCGGTCACCGGTTGCGAAGCCCTGTACGCCGACATGGGGCACTTCGGGCGCAAACCCGTTCGTCTCGGGTGGCTGCTGCTGGTCTGGCCGGCGCTGATCCTCAACTACTTCGGACAGGGCGCACTGCTGATCCACGCGGGCACCGCGGTCGCGAATCCGTTCTACGCCATGGTCCCGCAGAACCTGTTGCCGCTGCTGGTGTTGCTGGCGACGGCCGCGACCGTGATCGCGTCCCAGGCCGTGATCTCGGGCGCGTTCTCACTGACGCGCGAAGCCGTGCAGCTCGACCTGCTGCCGCGCGTCAGGGTGCAACAGACTTCCGCGGACGCGCATGGACAGATCTTCGTGCCTGCGGCCAACCTGTTCCTGTTCGTGAGCGTCATCCTTTTCGTGCTGGTGTTCCAGAGCTCGAGCGCGCTGGCGTCCGCGTACGGCGTCGCGGTCATGGGCACCATGTTCGTGACCACGCTGCTGGGCTTGCTGGTGGCGCGCTCCATGTGGAACTGGTCCTGGTGGCGCGTGATTCCGCTGTTCGGCCTGTTCCTCGTGGTGGACAGCGCCTTCCTCGCGGGCAGCGTGACCAAGATCGCGAGCGGCGGCTGGGTGCCGCTGGCCTTCGCCACGGTGATGTTCGCCATGTTCGTCACCTGGCGCGACGGACGCCAGCGATTGCGCGCCGAGCTCGAATATCGCGCAGTGCCGGTGACCAAACTGCCGGAGCTGCTCGCGAAGACGACCCAGGTGCCGGGCACCGCCGTGTTCCTCATCAGCAACTCGGGCTTCGTCCCGACGGCGCTGTTGCGCAACCTCGAACACAACAAGGTGCACCACGAGCAGATCGTGATCCTGCATGTCGAGATTCAGCGCGTGCCGCGCGTCGACCCGCTGGCGCGCGTGCTGGTCACCGAGCTGCAGCCTGGTGTCTTCGACATGCGCGCGCGCTTCGGCTTCATGGAGACGCCGGATGTCGGCGAGGCACTGCGCAATGCGCGCCGACAGGGGCTGTGTGTGTTTGCCGAAGACTCGTCGTTCTTCCTGGGGTGGCACCTGGTGCGCGCGCGGCCACGACCCGGATTGGCCGGAGTCAAGGCACGCGCCTTCGCCTTCCTGCAGCGTCGCAGCGCGCAAGCGGCGGAGTTCTTCCGCATGCCTACCCGGGGCGTGATGGTACTGGCCACCGAAATCGAGATCTAGCAAGGGCAGTCGCCGGTCGACGCGTCGCGGCCCGCGTCATCATCCCTTCGCCGATTGACGCGCCATGATTTTCGTGCGTGTCCTAACAATGTAGCTAGTCGCATCGCGCTGCATCATGCGCGGCTGTCGCGGGCCCCTGTCCACATGCGCGGCGCGTGTCCACGGGCGCCCACAAATATTTTTTCTCGCGGCCCGGCGCCCCGGCGGGCCCGAAATGCCCGGATTGGCCGATGACAACGCTGTCGGGCGTTACCACGATGCGGTGCACACGTGTTGTGCGCGCCTTTGCGCTGTGCCTAACATCCGCGCCGCACGCGATCCGTTGCGTGCGGACCAGGGGGACTTGTATGGACGCAAGTAAACTCGCGCGGCGCGCGGCGCCGCGTTGCCTGCTCTCGGCTTTGCGAAGGGCGCTGCCGCCCTGACGCGCTCCCTGTCGTCGCAGAGATGGATCTCTAACACACGAGGGAAAAAATCATGAGGAGCTACGCATACAGGGCGGCAGGGATTTTCCTGCTCGCACTGCTTTCGACCGCGGCCGTGCCGCATGGATTGATACAGGATCCGCCGTCGCGCAACTGGTTCTGCGGCGCCGTGACCAAGCCAGACCAGGTGGCCAACGGCACCGCGCAGTATCCGGTCTGCGGCAATGCCTTCAACGCGCCCGGCATGTCGTCCACCGACGGCTACAGCTTCATGAGCGTGCTCACGCACACCACCGGGCGTTCGGGCGTGGGGCCACGCGCCAATGTGTGCGGTTTCAATTCCGAGACCTGGAATGGCCGCGCCACGGTCTGGGATCAGCCCATCGACTGGCCGACGATGCCCATGACCTCGGGGCAGAGGACCTTTACATGGAACATCTCGTGGGGTCCGCATTTTTCGGACACCGAGGAATTCCGCTACTGGATCACGAAGCCCGACTTCGCCTGGCAGACGGGCAAGGCCCTGTCGTTCAGTGATTTCGAGGACACGCCGTTCTGCACGCTGACGTACAACGACGCCACCCCGAACGCGAATCCGAACGTCATACCCAATCCTGGTGCTGCCACGTTCCAGACCCGGTGCACCGTGCCCAACCGCTCCGGCCGCCACGTGATCTACGCGGAGTGGGGCCGCAACTACTTCACCTACGAGCGCTTCCATGGCTGCATCGACGCACAGTTCTCGGGCAATCCGCAGCCCACCGTCACGGCGGCCATCGCGCTCAATCCCAATGTCACGGCGTTCACCGGCCCGGGCTCGATCGCGCTCAGCGGCGCGGGCTCGACGGGCAGCAATCTCGCGTACTCGTGGAGCGTGGACTCGGAGAATCCGGGCCTCTACAGCATCACGAACCCGACCAGTGCCAGTGCCACGCTGAACCTCGGTTCGCCCACGGCTGCCGGCAACGTGACCGTGAACCTGCTGGTCACCAGCGGCAGCGCCTCGGACAGCGAGACACGCACCATCCGCCACAACCCCGCGGTCAGCAATCCGTGGTTCGATCTCGGCACGCTGACCACGGATCCGAAGACTCTGGTGGTTGGCGATCGCGTGAACGTCCGCACCGTCAACAGCACGGGACAGGATGCCTATTGGCCGGCGACACCCATCACCATCACTTCGGCCAACACGGGGGCGGCGCAGTGGCCGGTGACACTCGGCAATGCGGTGAACGGGCTCAACGGCAACGTGCGCATCGGTGTGCTCAACACCAGCAACAACACCATCACGCCGGCCGCGAACGCCACCAGCAACCGCATCTACTCGATGACCTCGGCGAACATCACCAACGCGTTCCTGCAGGTCACTCCCGGCAATGTTCCCGCAGCTCCGTCCGGGCTCGCTGCCTCGGCGGGCAATGCGCAGGTGGCGCTCACCTGGAGCGCGACCTCGGGCGCCACCGGGTACAACGTGAAGCGTTCGACGACCAATGGCGGGCCGTACAGCAATGTGGCCACCAATGTAGCGACGCCGAGCTATACCAACACGGGTCTCACCAACGGCACGACTTACTACTACGTCGTGACCGCGGTGAATGCGAGTGGCGAGAGCCCGGTATCCACGCAGGTGAGCGGTACGCCAGGCGCGCCCACGGGCGACACGGGCGGCGTCACGGTGACCAAGGCCGTGGCGGCGAACAGTCCCTGGTTCAACGAGCTGCAGGTCCGGCTGGCCAACACCTCGCCGATCACCGCGATGAGCATGTCCGTCGTGGTCCAGCGAACGACGGGCGTGAGCTACAGCGGCCAGTACAACACCGTAGGCGGACAGGTGGCGCAGGCCAATGCCAGCACCTCGAACACGGTCACGTACACGTGGACGCTGGGCGCCGGCCAGAGCCTCGGCGCCTCGACGTCGCGCACCTTCGCCGCGCAGTTCGGCGGCACGGGCAGCGTGCATCCGACGACGGGGGATACATGGACGGTGAACTACACCACGGGCGGAACGGCCCGCACTCAGGCCGGGACGTTCTGAGTGGGACGGAATGGCCCGGTGGGGTCCACGCCGAGTGCGTGGGCTCCACCGGGATTGACGACATCAAGGAGTGATGCCATGAAATCGATCCGACACCGCGTCGCCATCGGCGCCGCGATTTGCCTCGCGAGTGTGTTCAGCCAGCACGCGATGGCCCAGAGCGCCGCCTGCCAGGTCACGTACACCAGGAGCTGGGAAGGCGGTAATGGCTTCGGCGCCAGCATCGTCATCAACAACAACGGGCCGGCCATCACCAATGGCTGGACATTGCTGTTCAATTTTCCGAACGGACAGCGCCTGCAGAACGGCTGGCCGGTCGCGTTCTCGCAGCCGGCAAACGGCGCACAGGTGACCGTCGCGAGCAATGCCGACTGGAACAAGAGCATCGCCAGCGGCGGCAGTTTCACCGTCGGGTTCAACGGCACGTTCAGCGGCGCCAACACTGCGCCCGCGTCGTTCATGTTGAATGGCACCGTCTGCAATGGCGGCGGCACGGGGGGCGACACCACGCCGCCCACCGTGAGTCTCGCCAACCCGGTGAGTGGGCAGCAGGTGCCGAACGGCAGCGCGCTCACCCTGTCCGCAAACGCCAGCGACAACGCCGCGGTGGCGCGCGTGGAGTTCCGACTGGATGGCGCGCTGGCTTCGACGGATACGAGCTCGCCTTACAGCTTCGGCGCGGGTGTGCTCTCCGCGGGCAATCACACGGCGCAGGCCACCGCGGTGGATAGCTCGGGCAACTCGGCATCGTCGCCGGTCGTGCCATTCGTGGTGCTCGGCGGGTCCGGCGGCGGAGCCATCGTCGCTGCGCCGACCACGCTCAATCTCGCGAGCGGCGGCAGCGGCACGGTGAATTACAAGCTCTCGGCCGCGCCCGGCGGAAACGTGGCGGTGACGCTCGCCCGCAGCGGATCGACGGCCATCACCTCGAGCCCGGGCAATTTCACGCTGACCACCAGCAACTGGTCGTCGGGCGTGAACGTGACCTACACGGCGGCCGCGGGCACGACGGCGGCGACCTCGACGTTCACCGCCTCGGCGACCAGCTACACCAGCGCGTCGGTGACCGTGAATCGCACGACCGGCACCACGCCGGGCCGCGTAGACAATCCGTATTCGGGCGCGTCCGTGTACAACAATCCGATCTGGCGCGCGAACGCGGTGGCCGGTGGCGGCAGCGCCATCGCCAACCAGCCCACCGGCGTCTGGCTCGATCGCATCAGCGCCATCGCCGGCAATGGTTCGGGCACTACTGGCGCCTTCGGCCTGGTGGATCACCTCAATGCCGCGTTGACGCAGGACTCGCAGAACGGATCCTCGCCGCTGGTATTCCAGCTCGTCATCTACGACCTGCCGGGACGTGACTGCGCGGCGCTGGCTTCGAATGGCGAGCTCGGGCCGACGGAGATCGGGCGCTACAAGACCGAGTACATCGACGTGATCGCGGGCATCCTGGCGCGCAGCGAGTACGCGAATCTGCGCATCGCGACGATCATCGAGATCGACTCGTTGCCGAATCTCGTGACCAATACCACCGACCGGCCCACGGGCACGGCCGCCTGCGACACCATGAAGCAGAACGGCAACTACGTGAACGGCGTGGGCTACGCGCTCGCGAAGCTCGGCGCCATCCCGAACGTCTACAACTACATCGACGCGGGTCACCACGGCTGGCTGGGTTGGGACACCAACTTCCTGCCCTCGGTGCAGATGATGCTGCAGGCGGCCAATGCCTCCGGCAGCACTGTCAACAACGTGACGGGCTTCATCACCAACACCGCGAATACCTCCGCGCTGGTGGAGCCCTACATCACGGTCGATTCGACCACGCGTCCGTCGAGGTGGATCGACTGGAACCAATTCAACGACGAGTTGAGCTATGCCCAGGCCTTCCGCAACGCGGCCGTGAGCGCCGGCTTCAACGCCAACATCGGCATGCTCATCGACACGTCACGCAACGGCTGGGGCGGCGCGGCGCGCCCGACCGGTCCATCGACGTTGTCCGACCTGAATGCGCGCATCGACGCCTCGCGGGTCGACCGCCGCATCCATAAAGGCAACTGGTGCAATCCGAGTGGCGCTGGTCTCGGCGAGCGTCCGCGCGCCGCGCCGGCTTCCGGCATCGATGCTTACGTGTGGATCAAGCCGCCCGGCGAATCGGATGGCTCGAGCTCGCTCATCCCGAACGATGAAGGCAAGGGCTTCGACCGCATGTGCGACCCGACCTACGGCGGCAACGCGCGCAACAACAACAGCATGACCGGGGCGCTGCCGAACGCGCCGCTGTCGGGTCACTGGTTCCAGGGGCAGTTCCAGCAGTTGCTGCAGAACGCCTATCCGCCGTTGTAGCGGGAAAGCCCGCGAGGAAGAAGTTGTAGTTAGTGTCAGCTCGATGTCGCGCGACCCGGCGAACCCTCCCTGCCGGGCGATGTGACGACGACAGGCGCCTGGAACGGAACGTCCAGGCGCCTGTTTTTTTTGCCGCAGACCGCGCGTACCGCGTCCGGGCGCAAGCCGGCGCTCTTCCTGCGGAATCAATGCCGCCGGCGTGGGTCTCAACGTCGGGCCCCGCAATGCCACTCCGGCGATGAAATAATGGGGCTGCACAGCGGGTCTCCTTGGTTACTACAAGTCTCTACTGGAGGTTGCATGCTCAAAGCCTGGCTGCTGGCCGCATCGTTGGCGCTCGCCGCCTGCGCGGCGGCTTCCGAGGACGCGGTGAAGATTCCCGCGCCCGCGCTCGACCAGTCCCCCGTGGCTCCTGGTCTGCGCAAGGCCGTGGTCGCCGGCGGCTGCTTCTGGGGAGTGCAGGGCGTCTACCAGCACCTGGCGGGTGTACATCGGGTGCTCTCCGGCTATGCCGGTGGCGCGTCGGGCTCCGCCGATTACGAGAGCGTGAGCGGTGGCGATTCGGGCCACGCCGAGTCGGTCGAGATCCTCTACGACCCCGCGAAGGTGACCTACGGGCAGATACTGCAGGTGTTCTTCTCGGTGGCGCATGATCCCACGCAGCTCGATCGCCAGGGCCCGGATACGGGCTCGCAGTACCGTTCGGCCATCTTCTACGGCAACGACGAAGAGAAGAAGATCGCCGAGGCCTACATCGCCCAGCTCGACCGGGCGGGCGCGTACGGCCGGCGCATCGTCACGCGCGTGGATCCGCTGCGCGGCTTCTTCGCCGCCGAGGCGTATCACCAGGACTATCTACTGAACCACCCCAACAGCCCGTACATCGTCATCAACGACCTGCCCAAGGTACGCAACTTCCAGCGCGTGCTCCCGACGCTGTACCAGGCGGACCCGGTGACGGTGGCGGAGTCGAGCAAGGCGGGCAACGACGCAGACCCCGCCATGTCGCGCGATGGCGCGCCGGCAATGTCGCGCGACGGCGCGCGATCGACGACGAGCGCGGCGAAGCCGTCGGACGCGATGATGACGAGCCCGGCGAAGCCGTCGGGCGCCATGGCGATGAGCGCGAAGCCCCCGGAAGCTTCGGGTTCCGGGGCGATGATGTCGGCCGCGGGCGCGGACGGCCCGTCAAAGACCGAAGGCCCGCTGCCGCCGCTCGATGGCGCCACGGGCTGGCTGAATTCGAAGCCGCTCACGCGCGAGGCGCTGCGTGGCAAGGTGGTGGTGGTCGACTTCTGGGCGTATTCCTGCATCAACTGCCTGCGTGCCATGCCGTACATCAACGCCTGGTACCAGCACTACAAGGATTCGGGCCTGGTCATCCTGGGCGTCCACTCGCCGGAATTCGCCTTCGAGAAGGACAACGGCAACGTCCAGGCCGCGGTGAACAAGTTCGCCATCAAATACCCCGTGGTGCTCGACAGCAATCTCGCGCTGTGGAAGGCCTTCAACAACCGCTTCTGGCCGGCTCACTACTTCGTCGACGCCAAGGGGCAGATCCGCGGCCATCACTTCGGTGAAGGCAAGTACGCGCGCTCCGAGCGCACGATCCGCCAGTTGCTCATGGAGGCCGGCGCGAAGAACCTGCCCGACCCGCTCGATGAAGCCGCAGGCGAGGGCGTGACGGCCGCATCGGACGCCGGGCAAGTGGCATCGCCCGAAACCTACGTGGGCTATGCGCGCGCGGAGAATTTCGCATCGCCGGGCGGGCTCGTGCGCGGCTCCGCGAAAAACTATGCGCAACCGAAATCGCTCGCGCTCAACCAGTGGGCGCTCGCGGGCTCGTGGAACGTGGCGGGCGAGCATGCGCGGCTGCAGTCCGCCAATGGCCGCATCGCATTCCGATTCAAGGCTCGTGACCTGCACCTGGTGCTGGGCCCCGCCAAATCGGGCAAGCCCGTGCGCTTCCGCGTGACCGTCAACGGCGCCCCGCCGAAGAAGGATGCGGGCGTGGACGTCGACGCGCAGGGCAATGGCGTGGTGCGCGAGCACCGGCTGTACAACCTCGTGCGGCTCGCGGGTCCCGTGTTGGAGACCGAGTTCGTCATCGAGTTCGCGGATGCCGGCGTAGATGCCTATTCATTCACGTTTGGTTGAGACATGACACACACACGAAGACATTTCCTGATCGGCGCGCCGGCGCTGTTCTGCGTGGCCGGTTGTGCGCGCGCGCTGGAGCCCGGCAAGAAGGCGCTGCCCTCCGAAGTCACCATCGAGAAGTTCTCCAGAGCCGGCGTCAGCATCGGGAAGGAAAAGGTGCCCACCGTGGTCAAGACCGACGAGGAGTGGCGCAAGCTTCTCGCGCCGGATTCGTTCGCCGTGACGCGCCACGAGGGCACCGAACGGCCATTCTCGGGCGAATACAATGACAACCACGCCGATGGGCTCTACCACTGCATCTGTTGCGACACGGCACTGTACGACTCGCGCACCAAGTTCGAGTCGGGCACGGGCTGGCCGAGTTTCTGGAAGCCCATCTCGAACGCCAACGTCAATGAGACGCTGGACAACAGCATGATGATGGCGCGCACCGCGGTGTCGTGCCGGCGTTGCGACGCGCACCTCGGCCATGTCTTCGACGACGGCCCGGAGCCCACCGGGTTGCGCTATTGCATGAACTCGGTGTCGCTCAAGTTCCAGCCGCGCGAAGCCTGAAGGAAAAGGGGACAGATCTATTTGATGACGATGATGTCGTCATCAAATAGATCTGTCCCCTTTTGTCAGGCGGCGATCGCGGTCGGCGGCTCGGGGCGCGTCGCCGCGGCATTCTCGACCATCTTGATCACCGCGGCGCGCCGTTCGCCGCACAAGGGCTGGCGCGGCGGCAGCACGAACTCGGCGCCGCGCCCCATGATCTGTTCGGCCAGCTTGATGGACTGCACCAGGTCGTGTTCGGCGTCGAGATGCAGCAGCGGCATGAACCACCGGTAGATAGCCAGCGCGCGCGCGTGGTCGCCACGCGCGAGCGCCGCCACCATGCTCACGGACTCGCGCGGGAAGGCATTGGTGAGCCCGGAGACCCAGCCGCGCGCGCCGAGATACAACGCTTCCAGCGCCACGTCATCGAGACCGGCAAACAGCACGAACCGGTCGGCCAGCGAGTTGCGCAGGTCGGTGAAGCGGCGGGGATCGGGCGCGGATTCCTTGAGCGCGACGATGTTGCGCACGTCGGCGAGATCCGCCAGGACGCGCACGTCGATGTTGGTGCGGTAAGCGGGCGGGTTGTTGTAGAGCATGATGGGCAGCCGCGTCTCGGCGGCGACCGCGCGGAAGAAATGCGCGAGCTCCGCCGACGTGGGTACGTAGACCATGGGCGGCAGCAGCATGAGGCCGTCCGCGCCGGCCTTCTCCGCTGCCTGCGCGAAGCGCGCGGCGCGGCGCTGGTCGTACTCGGAGACGCCCGCGATCACCGGCACGCGGCCGCCCACGGCTTCGACGATGCCCTGGAGCAGTACAATCTTCTCCCCATGTTCGAGCGAGTTGTTCTCACCCACGGTGCCGAGCGCGATCAGTCCGTCCACGCCGTCGCGCACCAAGGCGTCGACGATGCGCTGCGTGCCATTCACATTGATGGTGAGATCCGCGTTCAACTGCGTGGTCACCGCGGGAAATACGCCCTTCCAATCCACTTGCATCATTCGCTCCTTTCACTGAACACACGCACGCCGAACACCGGGCCGGCGGTATTGCGCGGCAACGGTGCGAAGCGCACCCGCACCGTGGTCTTGCCGCGGATCAGCTCCGCGGGAATCGGGTAGACCACGTCGAAGAACTGGCCCGGCTGATCGAGTTCGAGCTTCTGCGTTGCGAGCTTTTGTCCGTCGATGAGTATTTCGAACTCGCGCTTGCGCTCGTCGCCCCAGTACGTGGCCTGCAGCGCAACGCCGGGCTTCACCTTCATGTCGAACTCGAAGAAGCCGCCGGCGCGTGCGTCACGCCCGTTGAGGCCGCGATAACTCACCGGATAGCTGATCTCCGAGATGAGCTTGTGGTCGCGCTCGGGCTGCATCTCGCCGAGATGCATGACGTCGACGGAGCGCAACGCAAGATCGCGCTGCTCGTCCTGTGCGGCTATGAACGAGGCCTGTTCCGCCTTCCAGCCTTCGTCGGTGAAGCGCTTGAAGTACACCGCCGTGCGTCGCTCGTACAGCCCGTAGAACGGCGCGAATCTCAGCGCGCCAGGCCGCGCTGCGCCTTCTGCCACCGCGTACTGCCGCGGCGCATCCGGCACGGGAGTGAATGCCGCGAGCACGTCCCCACCCACGAGCACCGGCGCGAACGAAGTGAGGTCGCTGGCGCCAGCGCCGAGATCCGCCGCCAGGACCAGCGGGCCGTGCAGGATGGCGATGGTGTCGGGGTCGTCGTTGGTCGCCTCGATGCGCAACTTCTGCGGTAGCTGGATGGACACCGAATCCCCACGCCGCCAGCGCCGCGAGACGATGGCGTAGCCCGCTTCGTGTGCTGCCTTTGCGGGCTTGCCGTTCACCGAGATCGTGGCGCCCGCGGCCCAGGCCGGCACGCGCAACGCCACGGCGAATCGGCCGGCCTTGCGTAGCTCACCGAACCGCAACGTGGCCTGATCGGTGAATGGATAGCCGGTTTCCAGCCTGAGCTTGGCGTCGCGCGCGCGCCAGGTCGCCTCGACGGGAATGTACAGATTCACGAACAGCGTGGCCGCCGCGTCGGGGGCGCCTTGCCAGAAGATGGACTCGCCATGCTTGGCGTGGCTCTCCATGCCTGAACCCACGCAACACCAGAAATCCTCCGTGGGCTTCGAGAACTCACGCGCTGCGCCGGACATCAGCGGCGTCATGTACGTGAACATGCCCGTGCCCGGGTTCTGCTGGGCAAGGATGTGGTTGAAGTGCGTGCGCTCGTAATAGTCGAAGAGCGCCCCATCCGGCTTCCACGAGAACAGGTGCCGCGTGAGCCGCAGCATGTTGTAACTGTTGCAGTGCTCGCAGGTCTGCTCGGTGATGTGCTTCGAGATCTTGTCGGGTTCGAAGAAGTACTCGCGGTCGGAGTTGCCGCCGATCACGTAGCTGTGGTGCCGGGTGACCCGGTCCCAGAAGAAGCGCGCGGCGGCCGCGGGCTCGGGCTTGCCATTCAGCTCATGGATGCGCGCCAGCCCGACGAGCTTGGGCACCTGCGTGTTCGAATGGATGTTGGCGAGGGCGTCGACGTGATTCTCGAGCGGGTCGAGTACCTTGTCGTCGTACAGGCGCTCGGCGAGCATGAGCCAGCGCCGCTCGCCCGTGCGCGCGAACAGCTCGGCGAAGCTCTCGTTGAGACCGCCGTACTCGCAGGCCAGCACCTTCTGCAGGTCGTCGTCGTCGAGCGCGGCAAACACCTTTTCGAAATAGCCGCCGAGGCCGAGCGCGACGGCCAGCGCCTGCTCATTGCCGCACAGCTCGTGCGCATCCAGCAAGCCTGCGAACAGCTTGTGCACGGTGTAGAGAGGCGACCACGCGCCGTTGAGATCGAACCCGCCCGAGTTGATCTCGCCGCGCATGATCTCGGTGAATATCTCCTGGCCATCGACGATCTTGCCGTCCTTGCGCTTGCGGCCGAGCGCGCCGACGTAGCCGTCACCGCGCTTCTTCTGCACGGCCGCGAGCTCGCCCACCACGTAACTTGCGCGCACGCAGGGCTCGGCCTCGCCGGTTTGCGCGTGGATCAGCGCCATCGCCGATAGATAGTGCCCGAGCGTGTGACCTGCGATGGTGTCGCTCTCCCACCCGCCGTACACGGGGGCCTTGGGTGACATGCGGGCGCCCGTGTAGAAGTTGTGCATCAGCCGATCGGCGTCGAGCGACAGCAGATAGCGCAGGTTCGCGTCCACCGCGTTGCGGAAGGGCGAGGGCAGCAACCGCACGTCGCCGAGCGGCAGCGGCTTCGCCTGCGAGGGTAGTGAACCGTGCGGGTCGGTAGTGGCCGCGATGGACGTGGCGGCGATGCCGGTCGCGAGGGTCATCGACCCCGCGCGTGTGAGGAACTGGCGTCTGTGCATCAATGAGCCCCCGGTAGATTGATCATGGTCGCATTTGAGCCGAGCGTGATTGCCTGGTAGCCGCGCTCCAGGCGCGCGTCCGCGGGCGCGACGGGCTTGCCCGCCGCTTCCACCGACAGCAGCGCCCGCGGCGTGTGCGCGTCGGCGGGCGCCAGCCATAGTCGCACCGAGCCGTCCGCCGGCGAATATTCGGCCGCGTCGATCCTGCCCGCGGCGAGTGTGATCCAGAGCTTCGCGGGCGCAATGAACAGTCGCGCCCGTGCGCTGTCGCGCGGCTCGATGCGCAGTGTCTCACCCCGCCGCGAGAGATTGCCGCCGAAGGCCAGCCAGCCGAAAGCGGGGTGTTCCACGAGATAGCTCGCGGTCGCGTATGCGTGGCCGAAGAAGCCCATGCCATAGTCGCCGGTGAGCGCATCGAAACGCATCTCGTCAGGCCACGAATGGAATGCCGCGGAGCCGAAGCCGCGCTCATCGATGTTGGTGAGCGCGCCCATGAGCCCGCCATAGGCGACGCGCAGCAGGTGGAAGTCCGACGGGTTCGCGCGATAGGCATCGAACAGCGGCACGGCGTTGAGCGCCGACCCGTAGTGATGGATCTGCCGCTCCACGCGGCGCAGCTTGCCGCCGTACAGGAAATCCCAGTACCGGCGCGCATTGCCGTTGTAGCCCCACCCGGGTATCGCAGGGTCGTAGCCCAGGATCACCTCGCGCGTGAGCGCGGCCTTGTCCTCGTCGCCAAAGTGCCGCAACCAGGCGTACACCTCGGGTTGGCCGGTGGAGTCCCAGGGCATTTCGCTGCCGAATGGATAGGCGAGCGCGCGCCAGTGGTCGGCGCGCTTCTTCATCGCCGCCTCGAGCTCGTCGGCCTGAACGTCGAGGCCCTCGCGCCGCAAGTCGCGCAGGATCTCGAGGAACACCTCGCCTTCCATCTGGCCGAACTGCGAGTAGTAAGGCGCTTCACGCGTCATCGCGCGCGCGGTGAGCGCGGCGCGGTCGAGATACCACCGCCAGTCATGGCGCGTGACGAGCCCCGTGTGATCGCGAGCGAGCCGGTAGAAGACCCAGTGAGCCACGGCCACATGCGGATAGTTGAACGAGCGTTCGAGGCTGTCGGCGTGCGGCTTCGACCATGACGTCCAGGTCGTCCAGTCGGCGGCGGGGTCGTAGTAGTTCGGCAGCCGCTTGGGGTCGTACCAGAAGAGGCTCTTCTTGACACCGCCGGCATGTTTGCCGGACACACCGCCGGCATGCTCGCCGTCGGCCACCTGCAGCTTGCCGTGGATGGTCTCGTCGATGACGCGCTCGAGCAGGGCGACTTCGCCCGCATTCGGATCATCGAGTTGCTTCATCATCGCGGCGACCCAGCTGCCGGCGCCGGCTTCGTCGCTCATGCCGGAGATCCAGACGCGCGTGTCCTGCGTGACCATGCGGTCCGCGTCGCGGTCGAAGCTCAGGATGCCGGGCGCACGCCCGAACGGATCACCGGCATCGTCGAAAAACTGCCGGCGCGTGATGAACGACGCGAGGTCGCGCACGGCTTCGCCCGCGGGCTTGGTCACGAACCAGCCCACCGACTGCTTCGTGCCATCGGCGTACTGGATGTCGAGCCGCGCGCGTCCCCATTTGCGGCCGCGCACGGCGAAGCGCTGCCAGCCGTGAACCGCGCCCGCGGGCTCGAGAAGGAGCGCGCCGGCCGGCGACACTTCGAAGCGCTCGATGGGGCTGGGTGCGGCCACGAACAGGGTGCCGTCCAGGTCCGTCGGCAGCACGTAGCCCGGAATGCCGATCACCACGGGTCGCCGCTCGGCGATCAGCACCGATTCGATGGAGCGGATGGACGGTGCGGTGACGAAGCGCAGCCCGAACTCGCGCGACTGGCCGGGTTTCAACGTGAACGAGGTGGGCGGGTTCCAGGGTTCGCCGGCACCGACCCATTCTTTTTCCGCGTACCCGCGGCTCGCGAGCATCCATTCGTGGACGCCTTCGAAGGTGTGTCCACGCTTCGTCGCGTCATCGAGCAGCGGGCGCCAGGTTTCGAACGGCGTGCGGCCCTCAGGCAGCACCAGCAGCGCGGGCCCGTGGCCGTTGAGCCGGGTGACCTGCACATAACCCGCGTCACTGGCGATGCTCGGGTCCGAAAAACTGGCTTGCGTGTGAGCCTGGTCGAGCGTGCGGTCCGTGAGGATGTTGTCGAAGACCAACGGCATGCCGAGACCACCGATCTCGACGTCGGTCGCGCTGGTGTTGAGAAGCGAGAAGGTGAGCACGAGCGCGCGGCCGTCGACTCGCCAGCGGCGCGTGGCCCGCAACGGCAGCCCTTCACCGAAAGTGGCACTGATGTCCGCCGCCGCGAACTCGCCAGGGTTGGCGGTTTCGGTCGGGAGCACCCGCACCACTACGCGGTGCCGGTAGGAAGAGAAATCGCGCCACTCATGGCGGTCAGTGCGCAACCGGATGTTGAGATCGCCGAGATGCGCGAAGCCATCGCCGCGACGTTTATTCGCCAGATGCGATGGCAGGAAATCGAAGTCGCGGTCCGCGACCGGAGACAGGCTCGCGAGCGTCTGTGTGTCCGCGCGCAAGCGCGCCACCAGTGTGGGCGTGCGCTGCTCCTGCGCGAAGGCGACGCAGGCCAGGAGAAGCGACGCGGCACCCGCGAAGAAAGGCTTGCTTGATTTCATTCGTCGAAGAGCGGGCCGGGCATGACGCCCGGCCCGCATTGTCGGCCTTCAGAAGTTGAACGTCATGCCGGCGAATACCAGCCGGCCCATGGGGTCATACACACCCGGGTAGGTGTTGCCGTTGCCGAAGGCGCTCAGGAGTCCGGCCGCGATGGCCGGCGGGCTCTTGTCGAACAGATTGTTCACGCCCATGCGGATCTCCAGGTTCTCGCGCGCTTTCCACGATCCGAACAGATCGATGTAGTTGTACGCCGGAAGACTGGCGTTGATCTCCACCGGGTCGCCGTGCAGCAGCGGATTGCTCGAGTTCGACGCGAGGCGGGTCGAGCCGAAATGGCGCCAGTTGAGCGACACGGCGAGATCGGCGATGCCCGACCAGATGGCGCGCAGGTTGTGCCGCCAGGCAGGCGTCGGCTGGCCGCAAGTCGGGCCGAACAGGCCTTTGCAGTCATAGGTGCCGAGTCCGGGCAGCTGCTCGACATCCCGACTCTCGAGCCTGGTGCCGATGAAGTCGAAGTTCAGCTTGCCCCAGGTACCGACATCGAGGCCGTACGTGGCAGTGAAATCCACGCCCGTGGTCGCGAGGTGACCGGTGTTCTGGTTGGTGGCGACGATGTAGCCCTCGTTGCCGAAGAGCACACCGGTGGTCGGGTCGCGATGGAACAGGTCGCAGAAGAATTGCACGCCTTCGGAGATGCACTGATTGATGACGATGGAGGCGTCAACCGAACCGATGTAGCCGTCGACATTGATGTCGAAGTAGTCAGCCGAGAACGTGAACCCCGGTACGCTCTCGGGCGCCACCACGACGCCGAAGGTCTTCGTGTCCGCGGCCTCCGGATCGAGCGCGAGATTGCCACCTCCCAGCGTGACGCAGGTGTCGGCGGGGCAGGGCTGGATGTTGCGATAGAGCGCGGGGGTGACGCCGCTGCGCGCGCAGTCCGCTTCGCCCGAAATCGGGTTGGGTCCCGAGCAGGGATCCTGCCCGGAGACGTTGCCCAGTGCCTGCGCGGCGAACAACTCCGAGATGTTGGGCGCGCGCACCGCGCGGTTGAAGCTGCCGCGGAATTTCAGCGCCTGGATGGGCGAGTACTGCAGCTCGGCCTTGTATGTGTCGGCCTTGAAGCCGGTGCCGCCCGCGACGCTGTAGTCGGAATAACGGTAACCGGCGTTCAGCGACAGCATGTGGATGCCGGGCTTGTCGTTGACCAGCGGCACGTCGACTTCGAGGAAGGCTTCATCGACCTTGAAGTCACCTTCGTTTTCCCGGGTGCCCTTCGATTGCGCCACCGCGTCCGCCTCGAACGTCAGGTCTTCGGTTCGGTGCTCGACGCCCACCGCGATCGCCACGGCCTCCGCGGCCGTTGGCAGCCGGATGCCGTAGCGGTCGAGGTCGCCGTTGATGACCGCATTCAGGACCGACTCCTTCTGCACGCCGTGCGTGAAGGTCGGCGTGAAGATGTAGCCGTAGGCTTCCGGCGAGATGCCGAAGGCCTGGAACACGTTCACCGGCACGCAATTGGGGTCCGTACCGTCGACGACCGACCGGCAAGTGGGCACGCCACCCACGTCGACCACCTGCAATCCGCGCGCGCCCTTGATGGGATCCAGGTCGTTCTTGTAGCTCTCGTCGAGCATCATCTGCGAGAACAGCGCCGAGACGTCATAGCTCCAGCCTTCGGCGAAATCGCCCCGCGTGCCGATGTTCACGCGGTAGTCGGTGTGCCGCAGGTCATCGCGGCGCGGACCGCCTTCGCCACCGAAGCGGTAACCGATGAAGGTGTTGATGTTGGTGGGCGTGCCTGCCTGGGCGCCGCACAGCAGGCCCGCCTGCTGCGCGGACATCAGCGGGTTGTCGCAGTTGATGGGATACACCGTTCCCTGGAAGTACGCGCTGGGCGCGGCCTGCGAGAACGTGTGATCGTCCATGAACATCAGGCTGCCGTAGATCTCCGCGTTCTCGCTGTAGTTGTAGTGCGCGAAGGCGCCCGCGGTGATGCGCTTGTCCTGGCGCTGGATGTAATTGGTGGGCGCGTAGTTGTAGAGGAATGAACTGTCGTAAGGCACCCAGGTCGCGCTGCCGTCTTTCACGTTGTTGAAGGTGGTGTTCTGGCTCGGGCCGTTGAGCGCGGTGAAGAGGCCCCACTGGTTGTTGCTCGAGCCGCCGCAGACGAAATCGGAGTTGCCGGTGCCCGTGAGATTGAGCCCGCAGGCCGAGTAGTCGCGCGTGTCCTGCGTGACCGGGTCGAGCTCGCGATAGCCGAGGTAGAAGGTGACGTTGCCCTTGCCATCCTCGGTGTTCATGCCCAACGACATGTTCACGTTGGTGCGCGCGCCATCCCATAGCGAGGACTCGGGCAGGGCGAACCCGGCGGAGTCGACCACCGATCGCACGTAGCTGTTGTCGTTGGAGTGATTGGCGATGCCGTACTGGGCATCGACGCGGACGCCGTGCAGATCCTTCTTCATGATGAAGTTGACCACGCCGGCGACGGCGTCCGAACCGTACACGGCCGAGGCGCCGCCCGTGACCACGTCCACGCGCTCGAGCAGCGAGCTCGGGATGAAATTCACATCCGCGGTTTCCACCGGCAGCATGCGTTGTCCATCCACCAGCACCAGCACGCGGCCGGAGCCGATGCCGCGCAGGTTCAGGCGCGCCGTGCCATCCGAACCGTTCGAGCCGTTTTCATTCGAGTCCGCGGTGAATTGCGGCAGCCGGTTCAGGGCGGTCTCGACACTGGTGGTGCCTTGGTACACGAGCTCTTCGGTGTCGATCACCGCCACCGGGCTCGCGCTCTCGATGTTGGGTCGCTTGATGCGACTGCCGGTGACCGTGACGACGTCCAGTTCTTCCGTGCTCGAGTTGGCTGGCGCCGTCTGAGCGAACGCCGCGTTGGGCGCCAGCGCGATCAGTGCGCCGATACACACGCTTGCAGCAGCCGGATATTTCTGACGGCGCTGATGTTTGTTTTGCATTGCCTCTCCCAGTTGTTGATTGGGGTTCCCCGGGCGAGAGGAGACAATGGCGGCTGAAATTGGTCAAATATGATATATCGTATACCGTAGGGGTCAGACGCACATGGGAGCGCTGACATGCACCGGGTCGGCGCAGCGCGCGATCCGGCGGGTCACTGCGCCACGCGTCAGCGTGGCAGCGAATAAACGAGGTAGATTCCCCGCGTGTTTCCGCCGCGCTCCTTGCCGCCGCTGGCGTAGATCGCGACGTATTGCCGTCCATCGACCTGGTAGGTGATGGGTGTGGCATCGGCGGAGAAGGGCAGCGTGGTTTCCCAGAGCAGCGCGCCGGTGGCCTTGTCGAATGCGTGGAACTTGCGGTCGTGAAGTGTCGCGCCGATGAACAGCAATCCGCCGCGCGTCACCAGCGGGCCGCCGTAGTTCTCGCTGCCGGTGTTGCGCAGGCCACGTGCCACGAGCTCGGGGTATTCACCGAAAGGAATTCGCCAGGCGAACCTGCCGGTTGCGAGATCGATGGCCGTGAGCATGCCCCAGGGCGGCGCGATGGCCGGATAACCTTCCGGGTCCAACCAGCGCCGATAGCCTGTGAACCGGTACGCCTGGTTGGTGGGCGAGGCATCCGGGGCCCCGGCTGGCAGGTCGACACCTTTATATAGGTACGCCACCAGGGCATCGAGCGCCTCCTTCTGGAGATGGGGGAAAGCGGGCATGCGGCCGCCGCCCTTGCGGACGCGCTCCGTGAATTGTTCGACGGTGAGCCGGGCGTCGAGCCCTACGAGAGACGGGAATTGCGGCGGCGAACCCTCGCGTGTTTCGCCATGGCAGGCGGCGCAATCGCGCAGGTAGATGGACTTGCCGGTATTGCGGCCCGTGTCGTTGGGCGCGAGCGAACCGAGCCAGGCCATCTCGTTCGTGTTCACGTACAGGAGGCCCGTGTCCCGATCCCAGGCCGGCCCGCCCCATTCGGCGCCGCCGTCGAAGCCCGGGTAGATAGTCGTGTCCACGCCCGTGGTCAGCGGCTTGAACGGCCCCGCGCTGCGCAGCTGCTTGAACTGCGCGCGCGCCCACTCCGCCACCTGGGGCGTGCGGCGCGTCAGGTCATCGGCAGACAGCGACTGGCGCGCCAGCGGCACCGGCACGGTGGGGCGCTTGAAATGGGTCGCCGCCACTTCGCCGGGGATGTCGGAAGCGGGCGCCGCGACTTCCTCGACGGGAAACACCGGTTGACCATCGTCACGCCGCAGCAGGAAGAGATAGCCCTGCTTGGTGGGCTGCGCCAGCGCGTCGACGTCCTTGCCCTTCACCTTGAGCGTGACCAGCGTAGGCGCGGTGGGCAGATCGCGATCGAGCAGATCGTGCTTCACGAACTGGTAGTGCCAGCGCAGCTTGCCGGTTGCGGCATCGAGCGCGAGCAGGCTGTTGGCATACAGGTTGTCGCCGAGCCGGTCCGCGCCGTAGAAGTCGGAAGCGGCTGAACCCGTGGGCACGAACACCAGCCCGCGCTTCTCGTCGAGCGACATGCCGGGCCAGCTGTTGGCGCCGCCGATGAACTTCCACGCGTCCGCAGGCCAGGTGTCGTGGCCGGGCTCGCCAGGCCGCGGAATGGTGCGGAAGGTCCAGCGCAGCGCGCCGGTGCGCACATCGTAGGCGCGCACATGTCCCGGCGAGGCCGGCAGCGACTCACCGACGCGTCCGCCAAGGATCATGAGATCGCGGTAGATGACGCCAGGGCTGGTGAGCCGTACGGACTGCGTCGCGGGGTCACGGCCGAGATCCTCGCGCAGGTCGATGCGCCCGTTGTGGCCGAACCCCGCGATGGGCTTGCCCGTGGCCGCGTCGAGCGCGTACACGAAGTTGTCCACCGCCGCGAACACACGGGCGGGCGCGCCGTAGCCAGCACTCGCGCCAGGAGGTGCGTAGAACATGAGGCCGCGATTTGCGCCCACGCCGGTGACGCCCGGGTCGAACGTCCACAATGGTTTGCCCGTGGCCGCGTCGAGCGCGAAGGCTTTGTGGCTCGGCGTGTAGCCGTAGAACACGCGTCCGACGACGATGGGTTGAGTCTGCGTATCGCCCTTTTCGCCGGTATCGAACTGCCAGGCGAGACGCAGGTCCGCCACGTTGCCGCGGTTGATCTGCGCCAGTGGAGAGTGCCGCGTTTTTTCCGCGTCGCCGCCATACGTCGGCCAGTCACGGTCGCCGGAGTTCTCCGCCGCGGACGCGGCGATTCCCAGCATGAGAGAAAGAATGGTTGCGGTGCGTTTCATGCACTGCGGAATCTACGACAGATCGTTGCCGGGGAGAACCTGAGTCATCACCGCCGCGACTTGCGGACATTTCTCACAAGTGAGCCATTCGACCCGGGTCACATGGCTCGAACAAAGTTGACGTGGGATATGTTCGGCGCAGGAGCGATGCGCAGACAGGGAGTCAGATCGCAATGCACGTCGATGACGTGATCGGGATACGCCATCGAGCCAGCGGTGCTGGCATCGCCCTCGTCGGCGACTCGCCCGCGTTCCTCGGTCTGTTGCGATCCGTCGACCGCGTCGCGCGTGCCGGTTCGGCCACCGTGCTGATCCGCGGTGAAACCGGCACCGGCAAGGAATTGATCGCGCGCGCCGTGCACTATCTGGGGGCGCGCAGCGACGCGCCCTTCGTCCCCATCAACTGCGGTGCATTGCCCGATCAGCTCGCCGAGAACGAATTCTTCGGCCACCGTGCGGGCGCGTTCACCGGAGCGTCGGGGGAATCACTGGGGCTGCTGCGATTGGCGCATCGCGGCACGCTGTTTCTCGACGAAGTGGATTCGCTGCCCGCGAAGACGCAGGTGGCGCTGCTGCGCTTCCTGCAGGACGGAAGCTTCCGCCCGCTCGGCGCCGGCCGCGAGGAGCGCGTGGACGTGCGCATCATCGCCGCTTCGAACCGTGACCTCGACGGCGAGGTCAAGGCCGGTCGGTTCCGCGCGGACCTGTTCTTCCGGCTGAATCTCATTGCCATACGGGTGCCGTCGCTGCGCGAGCGCGCCGGCGACATCCGGGCGCTGTCGCAGTATTTCCTGGGCGAATGCGCGCGGCGCTACTGCCTCGCAGACAAGCAGATCGACGATCAGGCGCTGCGCCGCCTGTGCGCATATGCCTGGCCCGGAAACGTGCGCGAGCTCGAAAACCTGATCCATCGCGCCTATCTGCTGGGGGATGGTGAGCGCCTGGATATCGCGCTGCCGGGCGACGCGCCGGACGGGCTGCCGGAGATTTCGTGCGCGGATTCGCACGACGCGGACGACTTCCCTCAGGATGATGCCTCCCCGCAGCTTTGCTATCGCATGGCGAAACTGCGGGCGCTGCAGGAGTTCGACCGCACCTACCTCACGCGTCTCCTGCAGCGCGCCTCGGGCAACGTGACGCGCGCCGCGCAGCTCGCGGGCAAGGAACGTCGCGCGCTCGGCAAACTGCTGAAGCGTTACGGCATCGAGCGCGCCACCGACCCGGGCGCAGCCGATTGACCCGGGTCGCGGGCGACCCGCCCCGCGACTAGCTACTCCCAAGCCGCTGTTTTCCTTCGCAATCGCCTGGCGACTGCAGTTGGCAGGGCGCTTGCAACACCCATGGCGATGACCAGGACTCCCGCTGAAGTCGCCGACGAGCTCAAGAAGTATTGCGCCACGCATCCACGCGGGCGCGACACGCTCGAGGGCATCGCCTGGTGGCTCACGATGCAGCGCTGCAACGAGACGCGCGAAGTGCTGAGCGCAGCCGTGGATTCGCTGGTGGAACAGAAGCTGCTGACCATCCACCGGCTGAGCGACGGCACTACGCTGTTCGGTTGCCCGGGAGCGGACCAGCCATGATGGTCGAAGCCCTCGGGTTGCTGCTCGGCCAGCTGAACGCGTACCTGGCGCACATCGATGGCGCCGGACCCGGTGCGCCACCGCAGGCCGTCTGGGGAAACATCGCGCTCATCGACCGGCAGGAGATCGCCACCGAGCTCGAGAACCACCTGGTGTTGAGCCTCGTGAAGGTCGAAGAGGAGCGCGCGCTCAAGAACGGCAGGGCGTGGGCGCCCGGACCCGCGGGCGATGTGCTGTACCGCAACCGCCCGCTGCACCTCAATCTCTTCGTCGTCTTCACGTCCAACTACCGCAACTACGGCACGGCGCTGCGCCGGCTGACGCAGCTGCTGACGTTCTTCCAGGGCAAGCAGAAGTTCACGCAGGCCAATTCGCCCGGCGGCTTGCCGCCCGGCACGATCGCCGATTTCTCGCTGACCCTCGACCTGCTGTCGCCGACCTTCGAGGAAGTGAACCACGTGTGGGGTTTCCTCGGCGCGCGGCAGATGCCGTTCGCGCTGTATCGCGGACGCCTGGTGGCACTGGTCGACATGCCCGCGCTCGACGGTTCGGGCTTCATCACTGACATCGACGTGCAGTCGCGGGACGCCACCGCATGATCCGTTACCGGCGCTGCTTCCAGGTGGACATCTCGCACGACTATTTCCTGAGTCGCGGCGAGGTCGTCTGGGAGGCGCAGAACGACACGATGCGCGCCGCGCTCACGCGCGAGCATTCGGTGGGCCGCTATCTCGAGATCTTTCCCGATGCGGCCACCGAGGCCACGCTGCGCGGACACCGCATGTTGTTCCGCGTGACGGAAACGGGCTTCCTCGTCGCCGTGCGGCTCGACGAATCGGCGCCCGACATCCGTCCCGCAGTGGCGCCCGGGCCGGAATTCGCGCTCACCTTCGCGCTGCGCCTGCGCGATGCACGCTTCGCCAACTACACCGAGCTCGGGCCGGTGGGCGACGGCTTCCACCTCTTCGGCAACGATTCGGCGAACCGCGTGGCCGGCGTCAACTATCTATCGCGCCCCGTGCCGGCGTTCGACCCGGCCCGGCGCTACGAGGCCGGCGAGATACGGGCCGAAGCGAGCGGCACCACCTTCGATCTCTTCGTCGCGCTGCGCGACACTGGCCCGGCGGCGGCGCCCGTGGCCGCTGACTGGCGGCGCATCCCCGCCGATACCTTCGATGCCACGGCTACCTATCAGCTCGGCGACGTGGTGCTCGCCGGCAATCGCCTGTTCCGGGCGCTGGTCAACGGACCCGGCAGCAACCTCAACAACGCCGCCGACTGGCAGCCCGCGGGCACGCTCGGCAATCAATACGCCGGCGCCGCCGATCTCGCCACGGCGGCCGGATCGCTGTTCGATCTCGACGTATCGGCCGCCGCGCTCGCGCAATGTACGGTGCGTGTGTTCCGCGGCGCGCAAATCGTGCCTGCCTCCGAGCAGCACTTTTCGGTGGCTAGCGGCACGCTGACGCACGTGCAGCTCGATCTGCGCGGGCTCGCACCCGGCCCCTGCCGGCTCGAAGTGCTCGATGGCGTTCTCGCGCCCGTCGCGAGCCTGGCACGCACTGTCTACCTGTCGACAGCCGCGCTGGCACAGGGTTGGTTCGGTGCCATCCACATCGGCCCCGGTGTCGCCGACTTCGCGCTGTTCAATGCCAATGGCACGCTGCGCACCCCGGCTTATGCGCTGCGCTTCCTGAACCGCGCCACGCGCTGGCGGTACATCTTCCCCGCGGCGCAGTCCCTGGGCGCCGGCGCGGAAGTCGCGCTCGAAGGCGGCAGCGATCGCCGCATGGTCACCGCCGTGCCGCGTGCGTTGACCCGCTTCGGCGGCGGCGTGCGCCTGCAGGCCGACGACACCACGACCACGGCTTCAGAGGAAGTGCTGCTGCCGCCGCCTGAACCCCATCGCATCCGGCGTCAGAACGCCGAATGGTTTTCCGAAACCCACCTGCCGAATCTAACCGTAGGACCGTAAACCATGGCACTGAATCTGAGAACGCCAGGCGTGTACATCGTCGAGGAGTCGAAATTCCCTCCATCCGTGGTGCCGGTCGAAACCGCGATCCCCGCGTTCTTCGGCTATACGCGCAACTCCCAGTACAAGGGCACCAATCTCCTCAACCGGCCAGTGGCCGTGAGCTCGTTGCTCGAGTTCCAGGAAATCTTCGGCGCGCCGCCATCGATCGGCAATTTCTCGATTGCGCTCGACGAGGCGGGCGACGTCGCGACCGCGGTCACCGACCCGGGCGACGGCGTGAGCGCGCGCTTCCGGCTGGCCTATGCGCTGCGCCACTACTACGACAATGGCGGCGGTCGTTGTTACATCGTGAGCGTGGGCAACTACACCGCGAGCCCCACGCCTTCGGACATCGCCGATGCGCATCTCGCCGGCCTCGACGCATTGTCGCGCGAGGACGAGCCCACGCTGATCGTCTTTCCGGATCTGTCCGGCATGGCGCCGGCGGATCCGACCAACGCAACCCAGGTCGCCGCGGTGCGCGCGTCGTATCACGGCGTGCTCACGCAGGCGCTGAACCAATGCGCGACGCTCGGCGACCGCTTCCTGGTCTGCGACCTGTGGGACGGCGACGTTGCCGGTGACGCCGGCATCACGGCTTTCCGCAACGGCATCGGCACGCGCAATCTCAAGTACGGCGCCGCCTATCACCCGTTCATACAAACCACCATGGCGTGGAACTGGGATGAGGGCACCATCACGGTCGGGCAGGTCGCGCGCCGTAACGACGACGGTACGGTGACGCGCCCGAGCCCGCACAACGGCATGACGCTCGCCGCGCTCAAGTCGGGCTCGCCGGATTCGAGCCCGCTCATCTACGCGAATGCGCGCGCCGAGCTGGCCCGGTTCAGCGTGACCTTGCCGCCGGCCGCCGCGGTCGCCGGCGTATATGCGACCGTCGACCGCACGCGCGGCGTCTGGAAGTCCCCGGCGAACGAGAGCCTCGCTTCGGTGCGTGACCTCAGCGTGCGTGTCGACCAGGACCTCAACGACAACATGAACCTCGAGCCCACGGGCAAGGCGATCAACGCGCTGCGCTTCTTCGCCGGCAAGGGTTTCCTCGTCTGGGGCGCGCGCACGCTCGCGGGCAACGACAACGAGTGGCGCTACGTGTCGGTGCGGCGGTTCTTCAACATGGTGGAAGAGTCCACGCGCAAGGCCAGCGAGCCTTTCGTGTTCGAACCCAATGACGCCAGTACCTGGGCCAAGGTCAAGGCGATGATCGAGAACTTCCTCATCATCCAGTGGCGCGACGGCGCGCTGGTCGGCGCCAAACCCGGGGACGCGTTCTACGTGAACGTCGGCCTGGGCTCCACCATGACGGCGCAGGACATTCTCGAAGGGCGCATGAACATCGAGATCGGCATGGCGGTAGTCAGGCCGGCCGAGTTCGTGGTGCTGCGTTTCTCACACAAGATGCAGGAGTCCTGATCCATGGCGTACAAGACACCCGGCGTATACGTCGAAGAGATCACCACGCTCGCGCCTTCCGTGGTGGCGGTGGAGACCGCCGTCCCGGTCTTCATCGGCTACACCGAGCGCGCGGCGGACGCGGGCGGCGCCGACCTGCGCTTCAGGCCCACGCGCATCCGCTCGCTGCTCGAGTATCAGCAGCTGTACGGCGGCGAATATTCGTCGGCTACCTACCGCGTGGTGCTCGACGTCGCCGGCGGCAATGCCGTCGGCGCGGTGTCGCCGCGCAACGCGGCGGATGCCGAGCGCCGCTACTACCTCGCGACCACGCTGCGGCATTTCTACGCCAATGGCGGCGGTCCTTGCTACATCGTATCCGTGGGGTCGTACGCCGACGCTCCGGCGCTCGGCGATACCACCACCCCCGCCGGGCTCCTGGGCGGATTGTCCCGGGTGGAGCCGGTGGACGACCCCACGCTCCTGGTCTTCCCCGATGGTGTGTCGCTTTCGGTCGCGGAGATGGGGTCGCTGCAGGTGGCGGCGCTCGCGCAATGCGAGAAGCTGCAGGACCGCTTCGCCATCATGGACCTGGTGCAGGGCGATCAGCCGGCCTCGCTCACCCTCGACCCGATCGCCAACTTCCGCCAGAACGTCGGCACATCGTCGCTGCGCTACGGCGCGGCTTACTACCCGTGGGTGCGGACCATCTACCGGCCGCGCGTGAACTTCCGCCAGCTCGCCCTGGTGACACCGGCGCTCGCCGCAATTCCCGTGAACACCATCAACACGCTGACCAACGACGCCGCCATCGATGGCCTCGTGATTGCGGCGCGCAATGCCGACACGGTGGTCGGCACGGTGGTCGGAACGGTGACTCTCACCGGCATGACTCCCGCGAGCACGCTGACCCTCACGCGCGCGAACTTCGCGCGGCTTGGCGAGCACTACGACATGCTGCTCGACCAGCTGAGGCTCAACGACACCCCCACGCCCGCCACGGTGCGGCGGCGCTTCGCCAATCTCATGGTGCTGGTGCGCGCATTGGCGCTGTCGCTGCGCGCGGCGCAGCAGGCTGCCGCCACCCTGCCCGCGTCGATCAATCTCGCGGTTACGGAGCTTGGCCAGGACACCGACCTCGCCGCGACGATCTCGAGCCTGGTGGCCTACGAGAAGAACGCGAACGTGATGGGCTCGATCGCGACCGGACGTGTCGTCGCGGATGTGGTGACCGACTACACGAGCCTCAACGGCACGCCGTGGATCCTGCCCAACGCCGACGTCACGGTGATCGCTGCCAGCGCCGAAAATTTTGCCGGCATCAACGAGCGCGCCACCGCGCTCAACGCAGCCTCGGCGCTGCGCCGGCTGTTCGACCCGATCGCCGCCGCGGTGCTCGCGGTGTTCACCAGCGCCGAATTCCTCGCGGACGACGCGCAGAAGCAGCTGTTCGAGAAGCACCCGGTGTTCGCCAACATCCTCGAGCAGGTGTGGCGGCAGATGACCTTGCAGCCGCCTTCAGGCGCGGTGGCCGGCATCTACGCGACCGTCGACCGCACGCGCGGCGTGTGGAAAGCGCCGGCCAACGTGTCGGTGGCGGACATCAGCGGCGTGGCCGTGAAGGTCAACGACCAGATGCAGGAAGACCTGAACGTCACCAGCACCGGCAAGAGCATCAATGCCATCCGCACCTTCGCGGGCAAGGGCTCGCTGGTCTGGGGCGCGCGCACGCTGGCCGGCAACGACAACGAGTGGCGCTACGTGCCCGTGCGGCGCTTCTTCAACATGGCGGAGGAGTCGATCAAGAAGGCCACGGAGGCGTTCGTCTTCGAACCGAACGACCGCGGCACCTGGGTGCGAGTGCGCGCCATGATCGAGAACTTCCTGACCGTGCAGTGGCGCCAGGGCGCGCTCGCGGGCGCGGTCCCCGCGCAGGCCTTCTTCGTGAAGGTAGGTCTCGGTGAAACCATGACGGCCCAGGACATCCTCGAGGGAAGAATGACAGTCGAGGTCGGCATGGCGGTAGTCAGGCCGGCGGAATTCATCGTCCTGCGCTTCGCGCACAAGATGCAGACATCCTGATAGTCGTCAAGGAGACAGAAAATGGCTGAGTATCCGTTGCCGAAATTCCACTTCGAAGTGCAGTGGGGTGGCACCCGCATCGGCTTCACCGAGGTCACCGGTCTCGAGGTCACCACGGAGAAGATCGAGTACCGCGACGGCGCGAGCCGCGAGTATCACAAGATCAAGATGCCCGGCATGCAGACCTTCGGCGACCTCACGCTGAAGCGCGGCATCTTCGCTTCGGACAATGAATTCTACAAATGGTGGAACGACGCGAAGCTCAACAAGATCGAGCGGCGCGACATCACCATCAACCTGCTCAACGAGGAGCACCAGCCGGTGGTGATCTGGAAGGTCAAGAACGCCTGGCCCAGCAAGGTGACTTCCACCGATCTCAATTCCTCGGGCAACGAGACGGCCATCGAGACGCTCGTGCTCGCGCACGAAGGCCTCACCATGGAGAACGCCTGATCCATGGACCTGAACTACCCGCATCCGGGTTTCCACTTCCTGGTGTTGTTCGAGCTGCTGCCGCAGTTTCCCTACGACACGCGCTGGCAGGAAGTGTCCGGCCTCACGGTCAGCACGGAGTTCGAGAGCTGGCCCGAGGGGGGCGAGAACCGCTTCGCGCACCAGTTGCCGAAGAGCCTGCAGTTCGGCGAGCTCGTACTTAAACGCGGCAAGTTCATGGGTTCGGGCGTGCTGCACTGGGCGCGCAAGGCAATGGAGAGCTTCGAGTACAAGCCGACCAACGTGCTCATCTCGCTGCTCGACGACGAGCACCTCCCTATCTACAACTGGTACGTGGTCGGTGCGGTGCCCAAGCGTCTCGAGGTGGGCGGCATCAACGCCGGTAGCAACGAGATCGTCGTCGAGACGCTGGCGCTGCAGTACCAGTACTTCAAGTACTACGACCCGGCGAGCATCGCGCTGGACGCGGCGGCGGCGCTCGCGGGCAGCGTTGGAGTGAGCATCTGATGCCCATCGAGATACGCGAGCTGGTGATCCGCGCGACGGTGGACCCCGCGGCCGGAGGCGACGGCGCCAGCGGCGCGGGCAATTGCGGCATGCCGCCCGACAACGGCAAGAGCAAGGGCGCGGGCGGCGGTGAAGCCGACGCGGCGGGTGGGGATCTCGTACAGGCCTGCGTGCGGGAAGTCATGCGCATCCTCGAACGCAAGGCGGAGCGCTGATGTTGTTCGACAAGGGCAAGCTCGAGAAACTCACGCTGCGCGCGTTCAAGCCCGGTTCGAGCGGCGAGGACAAGCCCATCGTCTCGGATCTGCCCGATGACACCTACGTGCTGCAGGTGAACCCGGGCACCTACACGCTCAACAAGAGCATCGTCTACTCGCGGTTGACCGGCCAGGGCGACACCGCGACCGAATCGCTGTACAAGCACACGCCGCCCGCGAGCCTCTCGTTCGAATTCCTGTTTGATGGCACGGGCGTGGTGCCCGAGCCCTCCGAGCTCGGCGACGTGCCTCTGGTTGGCGCCATCGCCTCGAAGCTTTCCGGCGCGAAGAAATTCGAGGTCATACACGAGATCCGGCGGTTCGACCGCCTGGTGCACGAGTTCGACGGCAAGATCCACCGTCCGCGCGAATTGCTCCTGGTGTGGGGCACGCTGGCATTTCCCTGCGTGCTCACCTCGGCTAGCTACCGGTATACGCTGTTCAGGCCAGACGGGTCGCCGCTGCGTGCGATCGCCAGTTGCTCCTTCTGCGAGCACGTGCCGCGGACGATGGCCGAGCGCAAGAAGAATCCGACGTCGCCCGATCTGACCCACCTGCGCGACGTACGCGACGGCGACACGCTGCCCGCGATGGCGAATGAGGTCTATGGCAAGCCCGAGCTCTACCTGGAAGTGGCGCGCGTGAACAAGCTCGTCAATTTCCGGCGGTTGCGTTCCGCGAGCCGCGTGGCATTCCCACCCGTGGGAGTGAAGTCATGAGCGCGCTGCCCATCAAGCGGCCCACCGACATCATCACGCTCGCCGTGAAGGTGAACGGTACCGAGCTGCCACGAACGGTGGCGGTGCAAGGGTTGGAAGTGGTCAGCCAGGCGAATCGCGTGCCCTATGCGCGGCTGCGCGTGGCCGATGGTGACGCCGCACGCGGCGACTACGCTCGCAGTACCGGCGCGCTGTTCGTGCCGGGCAACAAGATCGAGGTGGCGGCCGGCTATCACGGCGAGAGCGAAGCCATCTTCGGCGGCGTGATCCTTACGCAACGAATCGTCTCGCGCGATGGCGCCTCATGGCTCGAGGTGGAATGCCGTGACCCGGTGTTCGTGATGACGCTGGTCCGCCACAACCGCTACTTCGAGGAAGCGAGCGACAGCGACGTGGCCAGCAAGCTGCTCGGCGAGTATTCGTCGAAGGGCGTGAGCGCAGGCGACCTCGCCACGAGCGACACCAAGCATCCACAGTTGCTGCAGTATCAGGCCACCGACTGGGATTTCATGGTCGGCCGCATCGAGGCAGGGGGCCAGCTGTGCTTCGCAGACGCGGGCAAGGTGCGCACCATCAAGCCATCGCTGGATGACCAGCCCGCGGCGGATCTCGACTTCGGATTCACCGTGCTCGAGTTCGACGCGGAGATCGACGCGCGCACGCAGTCGGGAGCGATTCGCGCCGTTGCGTGGGATCCGGCCGGACAGGCGTTGCACGAAGCCAGCGCCGCCGACCCGGGTTGGGGCGGCAATGGCAATCTGACCGCGACGACATTGAGCGGCGCCGCCGGCCGCGCCGAGGACGTGCTCGTCCACGGCGGCAGTCTCGCGACCGATGAGTTGCAGAGCTGGGCCGATGGCGCGCTGCTGCGCGCGCGGCTGGCCGCGGCCCGCGGTCGCGTGCGGTTCCAGGGTCTCACCGCCGTCAAGCCTGGCGCCGTGCTGCAACTGTCGCGCTTCAGCGAGCGTTTCAACGGCAAGGTGTATGTCACGGGCATCC
Organism: Steroidobacteraceae bacterium; assembly: GCA_035525785.1. GTDB lineage: Bacteria > Pseudomonadota > Gammaproteobacteria > Steroidobacterales > Steroidobacteraceae > CADEED01. The sequence continues at coordinate 38,241 of DATLDQ010000049.1, forward strand.
GCCACGAGTTCAGTTCGGGCACGTGGATCACCGACGCGGAATTCGGCCTGCCGCGCGAGCCGCATGCCGCGCGCGTGGCGATCGACCATCTGCCGGCCGCGGGTCTCGTCGCCGCAGTTCACGGCCTGCAAGTGGGCGTGGTAACCGGGCTCGCCGACGATCCGGGCAAGGAACATCGCGTGCGCGTCAAGGTGCCGCTGGCCGGCATGGGCGAGCAGGGCGTATGGGCGCGCGTCGCCACGCTCGACGCCGGAGACAAGCGCGGTACGTTCTTCCGGCCGGAGAAAGACGATGAAGTGGTGCTGGGATTCTTCCACGACGATCCGTCGCAACCCGTGATCCTCGGCATGCTCCACAGCAGCAAGAAAGCGCCGCCGCTCACGGCCACTGCCGAGAACCACGAGAAGGCCTACGTGTCGCGCAGCGGGCTCACGCTCAGGTTCGACGACGACAAGAAGGTGCTCACGCTCGAGACTCCGGGCAAGAACCGCATGGTCCTCAGCGATGAGGATGGCGGCATCACGCTCGAGGACCAGAACGGCAACAAGCTCGTTCTCGGCAAGGACGGCGTGGTAATCGAGAGTGCGAAGAAGGCCGTGGCGATCACCGCCAAGACCAAGCTCGAGGCCAAGGGCAACAAGGTCGTGCTGGAGTCGCAGACCACGCTTGCGGCCAAGGCGCAGGCCAAGGCCGAGGTTTCCAGCAGCGGCAACCTGACCCTCAAAGGGTCGATGGTCATGATCAACTGAGGAGGACTAGCTACTCATGCCGCCCGCCGCGCGCGCCAACGACATGCACGTCTGCCCCATGGTCACCGGAACGGTGCCGCACGTGGGCGGCCCGGCGTTGCCCGGTGCGCCAACGGTGCTGATCGGCGGGATGCCGGCGCTGCGTGTCGGCGACATGCTGACCTGCACGGGCCCGCCCGACGCCGTGGTGGCCGGCAGCGGCAGCGTGCTGATCGGCGGCATGCCCGCCGCGCGCCTCGGCGACAGCACCGCCCATGGCGGCAGTCTGGTCGTCGGCTGCTTCACCGTGATGATCGGGGGCTGAAGTGGCCGGCAACCCGGAATTCCTCGGCAAGGGATGGTCGTTCCCGGTGAGCTTCGGAAACCAGGGGCGCAGCGTCAGCATGGCCCAGGCCGAGGAAGACATCCGCCAGAGTCTGGAGATCCTCCTCTCCACCAGCGCCGGCGAACGCGTCCTGCGCCCGGGCTTCGGCTGGAAGCGCGACGCGCTGATGTTCGAGCCGCTGTCGACTTCGTTCGGCGCGTATCTCGCGAGCGAGATCGAGAACACCATCCTGTTCTACGAGTCACGCATCGAGCTCAACCGCGTCGACTTCGACGATGCCGACAACCAGAGTGGGCTCATCCTGATCCGCCTCGACTACACCGTGCGCTCGACCAACACGCGCACGAACCTGGTCTACCCGTTCTACCTCGATCATCCCGAGGCGAAGCCGTGACCATGGACCTGTTTCGCCGCTACGGAAACCTGCTGCGTCCCGACGGCACCAACCAGCTGCAGAGGTTGCTGCCCGGGCTCGAAGCGGACTACGTGGTGCCGGACGAGCGCTCCTTCGGCGAGCTGGTCGAGTACGCACATCGCGTCGCGGCCGAGGTGCGCTACTTCGATCTTTCCGGTCAGGCGACGGGTGACTGGCAAGCGCTGCTCGAGCCATTGCTGGTGCCGGGCACGAATCGCGTGCGCCCGACCGAGCAGTTGCAGCTGCTCCTGGCCTCGCGTTCGGACTGGCCGCCGCACCTGGTGCTGTTCCTCACGTTCCTCAAGCTGTTCCAGCACCTGCAGGCCGATCTCAACGGGCTCACGCGCCGGCACCTGACGAACTACTACGAGAAGCAGCTCGGCCTCGAACATCGCGCGCCGGAACGCGACTCCGTGCACGCGATCTTCGAGCTCGCGCAGAACGCCGTGGCGACCCGGCTGCCCGCCGGTACCTTGCTGGATGGCGGCAAGGACGGCGAGGGGCGTCCTCTGCCGTACGCGCTGCAGAACGAGATCGTGGTGAACGCAGCCGTGGTGGCCGCGACGCGCCGCGTGGTCGTGGACACCGACATCCAGCACCAGCGCCGCGTGTTCGTGGCCGATGGCTTCTCCAAGCTGGAAGGGTCGAGCGTGCATGTCTTCGGCCGCTCGCAGCTGAACCTCGACATCTCGCAGCGTTTCATGCAGGAGGCGCCACTGGGCTTTGCCGTGGCCGCGCCGATCCTGAATCTCGCCGAGGGCGAGCGCCGCATCACGCTGCGCGCGCACCTGCGCGTGGCGAACAGCGACCCCGTGAACACCCAGGGTCTCAATGACGCGCTGACGATCTCGCTGTCGGGCGCCGAAGGCTGGCTCACGCCCGATCATGTCGATGCCACCCTGATGGCGGACGGCGGCTCCGGCATGCCGGCGCTGGCGCTGACTCTCGACGTGGGTTCGGCCGCGCCCGCGATCGTCGGTTTCGATGCGACGTTACATGGCCCGGGCATGGTGAGTGACCGGCCGGTACTGCGCTGCCTGGTGCGCGGCGCGGCGGGCGCCTTCGATCTCTTCGAGCGCTTCAGCGTCGAACGCGTGGACCTAGCAGTGCAAGTGCAGGGCTTGCGTGGCCTGGTCGTACAGAACGACGACATCCCGCTGGATTCCAACAAGCCCATGCCGCTGTTCAGCAGCCAGCCGCGCATTGGCAGCGTGTTCTATGTCGGCAGCGCCGAGGTGTTCTCGAAGAAGCTGGACGCGCTCACCTTCAATCTCGAGTGGAAGTCGCCGCCCGACGACCTGTTCGAACACTACCGCGGTTATTTCGACACCATCACCAACGCGCTCTCCGACACGTTCGCGAACAACTTCCGCGTGACCGTCGATCTACTGCACGAGCGCGTGTTCCGGCGGCTGCTGGTCAACCAGACACTGTTCGAGCCCGTGACCTCCGACATCAACGCCATCAGCGCCAATGCCAGCGCATTCAACTTCGCGCTGCAGGGACTCGATTACCACGAGCTGCCCGATCTCGAGGTGCCCGAGAGCTTTTCGGCGCAAAGCCGCGCGGGCTTCGCGCGCCTGGTGCTCAGCGAGCCCACGCGCGATGACTTCGCGAACTTCGCAACCGTGGTGCCTTACGAGGCTTTCGGCCATCCGGTGTTCGCGCGGCGCTACGCGAATCAGGCGATCGAGCTGGCGAGATGGACTTCGGGCACAAAGCCGCTGCTGCCCAACGAACCCTACACGCCGGTGCTGAGCTCGCTGACGCTCGACTACCATGCAACGGCCACGCTCGCGCCCAACGATGATCAGCCCGCGGCGTTCTATGTAGTCGGCCCGCATGGCGCCATCCGAGCGCCGCGCGTCGCCGACGCGCGCCTGGTGCCGCGGGTGAACGCGCGGGCCGAGTTGTTGCTAGGCGTTCGGAACCTCAAGCCGCCCGGCGCGCTCACGCTGTATTTCGAAATCGACGCGGGTACGGCCACGGCTGGCGAAGTGCTGGTCACGGGCGACACGCGCTGGAGCTATCTTGCTGCCGGTGACGTGTGGCGGTCGCTGAGCCCAGGCTCGCTGCTCATCGACAGCACGCTCGGCTTCCAGAGCGCGGGCATCGTCGCCATCGACGTGCCGGCCGATGCGACGCTCGAACACCAGAGTCTCCAGTCGGGGCTGCTGTGGCTGCGCGCCGCCATCGACAAGGCGCCCGAGAGCGCGTCTCGCACGCTGTCGATCCGCGCGCAGGCCGCGTTGGCGCGGTTCGAGCCCGGCGCCGGAGCGCTCGGGGACTTCGCGACACACCTGCGCCAGGGTCTGCCCGCGGGCACCATCAAGGCGTTGAGCACGCGCAATGCCGCGATCCGCGGCATAACGCAGCCGCAGGTGTCATTCGGTGGGCGCGGCCCCGAAAGCGACGACGACTTCATCCGTCGCGCCAGCGAGAGGCTGCGGCATCGCCATCGCGCGGTAACCCCCTGGGACATCGAGCGGCTCGCGCTCGAACGATTCCAGGAAGTTTTCAAGGCAAAGTGCCTGCCGCACACCGACGTCGATGGGGCGCCGCGCGCCGGACACACCGCGCTCGTGGTGGTGCCCAACTTGCGGCGCGGCGGAGTCGCGAATCCGCTCGAGCCGCGCGCAGGTGAGGACCTGCTGGCGCGCATGGCCGAATATTTCGCAGGCCTCAGCACGCCGTTCCTGGCGCTGCACGTGATCCGTCCGGTTTTCGAGCGCATCCGTGTCGAAGCGAAAGTGGTGTTCACGCGCGGGCGCGACCCTGGCTACTACAGCGGCGTCCTCAACGAGGACTTGCGCCGTTTTCTATCGCCCTGGGCCTACCAGGACGGTGAGGACATCCTGTTCGGCGCGCGCATCTACCGTTCGGAGATCCTCGCCTTCATCGAAGGTCGCGAGTACGTCGATCATCTCGTCGGGTTGCGCATCTTCCACACCTATTCGGGCATCAAGGCGGAGGGCCTGGGCTCGATGATCATCGCGCAGGATTTCATCATCTACGCGCGCCCCAAGCCAGGTCTCGGCGAGATGCGCATCGGCGACGACTTCATCGTCGGGCGTGCCGTCGAAGCCGCCGGCACCACGCAGGCGCACGCCATCCTGGTCTCGCATCCGCAGCACCTGATCACGGCCGTCGCGCCGGGAGAAGAAGTCTGCTCGGGCGTCACTACGCTTGGCATCGGCTACATGACCGTGGGTCTCGACTTCGACGTCGAGTTCGAGGCGCCATGAGTTTTCAAACATCAACCAGGCGGTAGTGAGCTATGAGCGAACAAACACGCGACTTCCTCAAGGGCAGATTCAAGAATGGCGATCGGCCGGATGGTGGTGACTTCACCGACCTCATCGACAGCTGCCTCAACAAATCAACTGACGGCTTGGCGTTCGACGCCGACGGTACGCTGCTGTTGGCGCGTGGCCTCAGGCTTGGCAACAGCGCGGTAGCCAACATCCCCGGCGGCCTGCGTTTCAGCGGTGGCCAGGTGCAGTTCAACGACGGCACCACGTGGACGAACATCGGTGGCGGCGGCGGGGGTGGTGGTGGCTTCGCGCCGGTGGGCGCCGCGGGCGCAATCGGCTACAGCACCGGGCGCGTCGGCATCGCCACGGGCGCGGCCGAGCCCGCGGCAAAGCTCGAAGTGGTGCTGGCCGCGAACACGGGGCCGGCCGAGCAGGTGCGCTTCGGCAACGCGATGGTCGGCAGCGGCGGCGCGGCGTTCAGCTCGTTCGCCGTTTATGGACACCAGGCTCTGGGCGCGAATGTCTCCGCGGTGAACGCGAGTTTCGCGCTACGCCAGTCGAACACCGGCGTGGTGCATCTCAATGCGGCGGCGGGGCAGGTGCTGAGCCTGCGCCAGGGAGGCAACTCCGTGCGCCTCGGCATCACGGTCAATGGCAACGTGGTAGTCGGGTCCGAGTCCGAGCTCGCCGGATCAGGCACTGCGGTGTTCCAGGTGGCGGGTGGCGCGTTCAAGAACGATGGCAGCGGCGCATGGACCTTCACCTCCGATGCGCGCGTCAAAGAGGACGTGCGCGATCTCGACGCGGGGCTCGCCGAACTGCGGCGCGTACGGCCGGTACGCTATCGCTACAACGGTCTTGCGGGCACGCGTGCCGGGCTCGAAGGCATCGGCATCCTCGGCCAGGAAATCGAAGAGGTGTTGCCGGAGACGGTGGAGAAGCTGCCGCCGGGGTCGAACATCGATGGGGTCGAGGGCTTGCGCGTGTTCAACCCTTCCGCGCTCACCTACGTGCTCATCAACGCCGTGAAGCAGCTCGCCGAGAAAGTTGAGACGCTCGAGCGCGCACTCAGCACCGCGCAGGCGGCGCGGTGAGCGAAACACTGCGGCTGTCCACGGCACCGCCCGCGAGGGCGAGCCAGAACTATTCCGCGCTCCGCGAGGGCGGGATGGAGTGGATCCGGTTGTGGGCCAGGGACAGCTGGACAGATCACAACGTCCATGACCCGGGCATCACGCTGCTCGAGGCGGCGAGCTACGCGATGACCGAGCTCGGCCTCAAGCTGCAGCTCGACATCGCGGACCTGCTGCGCAGCGGTGAGGCGTACGGCGAGGCGGAGTTCGAACCGGCGCACGAAGTGCTGCCCGTGGGTCCGGTCAATGCGCAGGACCTGCGCGCGCTGCTGCTGGATCACCCGCTGGTCAGCGACGCGCAAATCTTCGCGCCCGCGGAGAACGAGATTGCGTTCTACGAAACGGCTGCGGATCCGCCGCTCACCTTCGCGCCCGGGACCCCGCGCGTGCGCACCTCGGGACTGTACGAGGTGCTGGTCGAGCTCGCCGAGCGCGAGCTCAACAGCAATACCTATGCGCTGCCGGTACTCGCCGCCGGTGATACCTGGGACATCGAAGTTGCGCTCCCGTACTGGGATGACTCCGAGGCCGCGCCGTTCCGGCAGCCGGTGGTGCTCAATTCCATCGCGATGATCCCGGACGCGGGCGAGTTCTGGCGCGCGCTGCCCGAGAGCCTGAGTTTCTTCGGACGTATCCAGATCGATTACACCGATCTGTCGGGCAACCCCGGCACGGTCGAAGCCTGGGTGCTGCTGCGCGTGGTGGAGCAGGTGGCGCAACCCGGGCTCGTGGTGCCGCAGATCCTCGTGGCGGCGCGAGTGGCCATCGAATCGAATCTGCTGGGCGCGCCCGTGTCGCTCTTTACCATGCGCGTCCGCGGCGCCGCCGCGGCCGTCGCGCAGCTCGTAGAGTACGTCGGGGGCTGGCGAAACCTGGGGGAGCAGGCCGTGCGTATCGGCCTCGCGCGTGTGCAGGAGATCGCCGTGAACGCGCGCCTGGAGGTGACGGGCGGCATCGACGTCGAGGCGCTGCTGGCGCGCATCTTCATGGACATCGATTCGATGCTCTCGCCGCGCGTGCGCTTCCTGTCGCTGGCACAACGCCGCGCCCTGGAGAGCGATCCCGAGATCATCTACGACGGGCCGCTGCTGCGCCGGGGCTTTCTCGATCGCGACACCACTGGCCGTGCCGCGCCGGACGTCATCTACACCTCCGACATCCTGCGGATCATCATGCAGCGCCGCGGCACCGGTGGTGACGTGGAGACGCAGGAGAACCTCGCCGCGCGCGACATCGTCGCCGTGACCGATCTCACGCTCGCGAACTTCATCAACAATCGCCCGATCACCACGGCAGCGGAAGACTGCCTGCACCTGGTGCAGATCGCGCGCTATCGCCCGCGGTTGAGCCTTGCAAAGTCGCGCATCACCGCGGTTCGCAATGATTCCGAAGTGCCGTACGACGCGGCGCGCGTGCTCAGCCTGTTCGCCGACATGCAGGAACAGGCGGAGCTCGCGGCGGTGACCGCTTATCCGTCCCCCGTGTGGCCGGTGATCCCGGGAGACGAGCTGCCGGTGGACGAATACACGCCGCTGCAGAAGGACCTGCCGGCGCTGTACGGCACCGGCGACGCCGCACTGCCCGACAGCGCCAGTGTCGAGCGACACGCCGCCGTGCGGCAGCTGCAGGGCTATCTACTGTTGTTCGAGCAATTCCTGGGGGACATGACGGCCCAGCTCGGCAACATCAACCTGTTCTATTCGGGTGACGGTGACGCCCGTGTTTCGTGTTTCACCCGTCCGCCTTTCGACCTGCCGGGCGCCCGACGGCTGTTGCGGAGGTTCCCTGCCGGCGCCGACTGGGCGATCTTCATCGCCGACCCGGACAATGCCGTGGCGCGCGCGTTGCGCGACGCGGCCGAAACGCGCGAGCGGCTGCTCGACCGGCGCAATCGCATGCTCGATCATCGTCTCGCGCGACAGGGCGAGGACGCGGCGGCTCTGGCGCAGGAGGTGCATCGCTGGGCTCGCGCCGAGCTCGACGTGAGCGCGCTCCCGGCCGCGCAGCAGGAATTGCTCATCGCCGAACGCCGCGAGGCGGCCAACTCGCGACTGCTCCGGTTCAAGGCGGCGCTGTTGCGTGAGACTCCCGAACTCAATGCGTTGCGGCTGCTGGCTCTCAGCCAGCGCTTCCTTCGCGATGCGAATCTCCTCTCGGTGGAGAGCGCGGGCGCGGGCTTTCGCTGGGTGCTGTCCCTCGTGGCGCAGCCGCGGCTTCGCCAGGTCGACCCGGCGGTATCCCGAGTGATGGCGGCCATCTCGGCCGAACGCGCCTTCGCGTTCGCGGGACGCTCGTCCAACTACGCGGGTTTCGATGCGGGCGGTGGTGTGTTCCGCCTGCGCCTCACCGATGGTGGTGGCGCGGCTGCGCAGGTGCTCGGTGAGAGCCTGCAGACCTTCGCATCGCTGGCCGCCGCCGGGGCCGCGGCGCCGGCACTGGCTGCGTTGTTTGCCAGCGCGCGCATCGAAGCGTCGCTGTCCCCGCTCGAGCGTCGTATCGCGCATCATGGTGGAATTCGGGGTGCGTCGCGCCGTCGCGCGTTGCGACCGATCGGGGATTTCTTCGAGATCTTCGCTGAGCCCGCGCCGCCGGGATTCGTCGGGCGGCGCTGGCGCTTGCGGCTGTCGATGCCGGCCGGCGTGGTGCTGCTCGCGAGCGACGTGCGCTACGACGCCACCACGGCGGCGGGCGCGGTGCTGCTCGCCGAGCAATCGATCGCCCGCGTGCTGCGCCACGGGCTCGACGAGTGGAACTACCGCGTCGTACCAGCCGCGGGTAATACCTTTGCCTTCGAGCTGCGGGACTCGCTCGGAGTCCTGCTTGCCGTGAGCCCGGGCACGTTCGCGGACGCGCCGCTCGCGCAGGCCGCGATCGACGCGGCCGTCTCGCACCTGTATGCGCAGTATGGCGCGGAAACGCTCTATCTTCTCGAACACGCGCTGCTGCGGCCGCGCGCCAATACCGATGCATTCCTTTCGTTACCCGAGGGCGAGGGACGCGAGCGCGACCCCTACAGCCAGCGGATGACGCTGGTGCTGCCGTCGGGTTTCGCGCGCGACTTCGCGCAGCCGGCGGCCACGGCCCCGCGCATCGAGGTGACGCCGGACCGTTTCCGCGCCGCCGAGTTTCGCCGCCATGTCGAAGGGTTGCTGCAGCGCTGCTGCCCCGCGCACCTGTTGCCGAAGATCTTCTGGGTCGATCGCCAGTCTCCGGGGACGCCGCCGTCGGCAGCCAGCTTCGACACCTTCGAGACGCGCTATCACGCATGGCTGGACACGGTGCTGATTCCGGGCGCAGCTGCCGCGGCGACATCGGCCGCGCGCAACGCGCTCGTGGAGGCGCTCAACGCGATCGCCGATGAAGCCTAACCGCCATCGCATCCAGCGACAGATCGTGGAGCTCACCCTCGGCGATGCCTCATCGGCGCCGGGCGCGCAGGAATCACTGGCGCGTGCCTGTCGCGAGCCGCTGATGACGGGCATGTCGTCGGTGTTCGATGCCGTGGCGCCCGCGGAAGTGCTGGTGCGGCTCGATCGTCTCGAAATCGACGTGGGGCACCTGTCGGGCACGGATTGGGCGGAGCAGTTTCAGCACCGCGTCGTCGCCGAGCTTGGCAGGCAGCTCGACGACCTGCCGCGTGAACCGGTTGGACGCCGTACGGATACGACCGAGGGAGCGGGCGGCGGAACCTTCGAAGCTTTCCTCTACTTCCTGCGCCACGGACGGCTGCCGTGGTGGAGCGGTGCGCCTGACGCGGGCTGGGCGAACCTGGTGGCGGAGGCCAGCGTGGGACAGCTGCGCACGCTGCGCGCGCTGCTCCGCGGTGAGGTGCATGCGTGCGCGCGCGTCATCCATGCGCTCGGCGACGGGCAGCTGGAAGACCTGCTTGGGAGGTGCGCCGCGCTCGTCCATTGCGCGCGCGTCCTGAACGTACTGCGCCCCGATGAATCGACCGCGACTCATCACCATTGGCGGCGGAAGTTCTGGCACCGGGTATTGGAGCATGCGCTGGCGCCCGCAGCAGCGCTTGCCAACGGCCCGGCGCTGGTGCGTTCGCTCATGACGGAGCGCTGCGCGATCGTTCTCGAACGAGGCTGCGCAGGCCTTGAGAATCGCGAGCGCGATCCAGGCGCAAGTCCCGCCGTGATTCGGCCGGTCGACGTGGGGGCGCTGCCCGAGCCATGGCGCGAATGGTATGAGGCTTTCGCGTCCATTGAAGATACGGGCGGGCCAGTGACGACGGCGGGGGACGCCGATGCCAGCGCCATGCCGCGCCAGGAAGTCGCGCGGCAGGTGCGTCCGGCGAGCGCGCCCGCGGAGGAGGCGGAGCTCATATACCTGCCTTGCGCGGGGACTCTGCTCCTGCACCCGTTTCTCGAGACCCTGTTCCGCGAACGTGAACTGCTCGATGGCCGGCGGTTCGCGAGCGACGCTTCACGCTATCGCGCGGCGCAGCTTCTCGGCTATCTGGCAACCAGCCGGCCCGACACCCCCGAGTACGACCTCGGCATGCCCAAACTACTGACCGGCATCGACCTGGGTGCGCCCATCGAATCGGCCTGGCTCGACGAGGCGGACATCACGGCCTGCGATGCTTTGCTCACGGCCGTGCTCGGCCACTGGACCGCGCTGCGCAGCAGCTCCGCCGCGTGGCTGAGAAGCCAGTTCTTCCTGCGCGACGCACGGCTCGAACGCGTCGATGGCGGCCAACGCGTGACCATGGAACGTCGCGCGCAGGACGTGCTGCTCGCGCGGCTGCCCTGGGGGTTTGGAGTGATCAGCCTGCCATGGCTCCCGGAAAAGATATTCGTGCAATGGCTGGATTGAGGAGCGTCGTGAACAGCAAACATATTCGGGCTCTCGCACTTTGCGCGATCAGCGCGGCAGGAGTCGCCGGTCCCCAGGACATAGACCTCGATCACTGCGTTCCGGCGCCAGCGAAGCACGTGTTCGCCGTGAAGCGCGGCGACACGCTGATGGCGACCATCCCCGTGCTGAACAATGGCGGGGGCTTGCTCTATTTCGCGTTCAACACCGAGCCGCGAAGCAACATGGGCACGCCGTGCGGGGGATTGTCGCCCCGGTTCATCTGCAATGGCATCGCCGTCGAATTACCGGGACCCGCTGATGATCCCGCGCCGCCTGATGCGCAGGTGCAAGTGCGCGGCGTGGCTGCGGCCGCGGGCGTTTTCATTTTCAAGCTGCTCGTCGCGCCTGAAGACGGCAGCAAGCCGGGCTGTGAGCGCGAATACCAGATCGAGATCATCGAGCCGCCGCGTCCGAAATCACCCACTGAAATCAGAGTCCAATAGGGAGTGAACATGAAAGCAGTTAGACGGAATCCGGGTTCGTGGCAGGCGGGCCTGCCCGTGATGATCATGATGGCGGCGACAACGCTGTGTCCCCGCGCGGCGTTGGCCGATGCGCAGGATCTGATCATCCCATGCGCCAATTTCGAATACTCGTACGCGATAAAGCCCGGTGAAGCCATCACACCCACGGACATCGAGACCAACAAGGACGCGTATTGGGAGTTCACGAATTCTGGTGGCAACCTTGCTTGCGGCGGTACCGGACCCTTCACCTGTGCAGGTCTTACGGTCACCGTGCCCGCTCCCGACGTGATCCATTCGCCAGGGGCGGAAGGTGGCAAGACCACCCTCACGGGAACGGGCGCCGGTCTTGGCGAGCAGGACCAGTTCATCCTGAAAACACTCGAGGCCTCTGATACGTCCAAGACCTGTCAAGGCACCTATCTCGTCCACGTCACTTCCGGTGGCGGCGGCTGGGGCGACCCGCACCTGACCACCGTCGACGGCGTGCATTACGATTTTCAGAGCGCGGGCGAATTCACCGCGCTCCGCGACGACCGGCTGGAGATCCAGACGCGGCAAAGCGCCGTGCCGACGGCGACCGTGCCGATCACCAATGAATACACCGGCATCACGCACTGCGTGGCCGTGTATACGGCCGTGGCGGCGCGAGTCGGCAGCAGTCGCGTCACGCTTCAGCCGAATCCCAACGTGGAGGAGTCACGCAAAGGCATGGAGCTGCGCGTGAACGGCAAGCTGGTGCAGCTCGGCGACAATGGCATCACGCTCGATGCGAGTAGCGAGGCGCCGGGCGCCGCCCCGGGCAGCATCGATGGCCACGTGAAGAAGGCTGCCGGCGGCGCGATCGAGATCGTGGACGCTCGCGGTACGCAGCTCGTGGTCACGCCGGCATTCTGGGACGGCCCGAACGTCTGGTACCTCAACGTCAACGTGTACCAGACGTCCGCGACGCAGGGCACGTTCGGCGCGATTCCCGAGGGCGGCTGGATTCCCGCGCTGCCGGATGGCAGTTCGCTCGGTCCCAAGCCCGAGTCCATCGACCAGCGCTACCAGGATCTGTACGAGAAGTTCGCCGATGCCTGGCGCGTGACCGATTCGACCAGCCTGTTCGACTACGCCTCGGGAACGAACACCGCGACGTTCACCATCGACGAGTGGCCGCGCAATCATCCGCAGTCCTGCGGTCTCGAAGGGCAGACGCCGGTGCAGCCCGCGACCGAAGCCGTGGCCCAGGCTGCGTGCGCCGCGGTCAACGATCCCGTGCAGAAGGCCGACTGCGTGTTCGACGTGATGGTCACGGGCCACGAGGGCTTCGGCAAGAGTTATGAGGTCATGCAGTCGTTCGAGCCCATCGGCACCGGCACGTGGTACAGCCCGGCCCCGCCGAAGTCGGATGGCGGCGGCGGCGGCCAGGGTGACATGGGCCAACTACTCAAGAAATGGTGGTGGTTGCTTTTGATCCTGTTGCTGCTGCTGATCTTCCTGTTCATGCGGAAGAAGAGCACGCCGTGAACTTTGGTGCCGGGCGGGAGTGATCCCGCCCGGTGCGAGGTCGCCATGGGCAAGCGCAGGCGCAGGCAAGTCGACACGACACAGAACCGGGACGCGACGTTCTTCCACCCGGGGAAGGCGCCTGCGCCTGGCGATCCGTTCTTCAAACCAACCGCCGCGCCCGATGCGCCGCTGGTGCAAAAGGAAGACGCGCCCACGGCTGGCAACGAAGAAGAAAGAAAGGACCCGCTCGCCGAGGGTTTCAAGACCACCGCCGGAAAGCTCGCCGAGAATGATGCCTTCAAGAACTGGTACGAGCCGAGGCTCGCGCGACTCAAGTACACGTTATGGGACAGGGCCAGCCCCGCCGAGAAAACGGGCATGCTCGGTTTTGCCGGCCTCAATCTTGGCATGCTCGGCGCCGCGTTCGCGTCGAACCCGCAGCTGCGCGCGACGCTTTCGGGCGCGAACATCGGCAAGCCGCTGGGTTTGATTCCGTACTCACCTGTCGATGGTTTCAGCTACAAACTACCTGGCGCCGGCAAGACCGCGACCGGGTTCACGACCGACTTCACGCTGAATCCTTACCTGGATTCGTGGCAGGGGCGTCCGTCGTTCATGCCGTCGGGTGCGAACTTCGGTTTTGAATCCAGCTATGACCCGAAGGGTGGCTTCAATCTCACGGGCGGGAAGTTTGGCCTCGACTTCTTCGGTGGCGCGCTCAAGGCGGAGGGCAAGACGTTCAACTCGCTGAGCCCGTATCCGATGCTCTTGCCGGGCATGGGTCCCGGATACGAGCCGACCTGGCTCATGAACCAGACGCCGGGGATGCCCGATCAGAAGCTGTCGGGGTTTCAGTTCATGTTGAACGCCGACATGTTGAAGCTGTTCCCGGGTTTGAAGAAGCGATTCTGAGACGGTGACATCGATGCAAACGCACGCCCCCACCACCACGGAATCCAGCGGCCACGCCAGCCGGCCGTTCTTCGACCCCCAGTCGGCGGCCGGCCCGAGTTTTTTTTCCAATTGGGCAGCGGCGCCAGACATACAGAGAAAGTGCGAGAGCTGCGAGGAACCGCCGCTTATCCAGCCGCAACTCGAAGTGGGCGCCGTCGACGATCCGTTGGAGATGGAGGCGGATGCGATGGCCGATCGCGTCGTGCGCCGCCAGGTCGCGGACGTGGGAGATCGTGATCCGGTGTCCGTGCAGGCGAAAGCAGGGCAAGCCGTGCAGCGCAAATGCTCATCCTGTCAGAACGAAACGAGGGTGATGCCGCAGCTCGAGGTCGGTCCGGTCGACGATCCGCTGGAAGTCGAAGCGGACATGATGGCCGACCGGGTAGTTCGGCGACAGGCGGCGGACCGGAACGAGATCCAACCGCAGCGCATATACGCGCAAGCAAACGACGCGGATTCGTCCGGTATGGCGAGCGGAGGGCTGGAGTCGTCCATCGCGCATGCCAGCGGCTCGGGGGCACCGCTCGCATCGCACACCCGTGACCAGATGGAGGACGCGTTCGGCGCGGACTTCTCCGGCGTCCGCGTGCATACGAGCTCCAGCTCGGCAGCCATGAACGAGGAGATCGGCGCGCGCGCATTCACGTACGGCTCCGACATCCATTTCAACACCGGCGAATATGCGCCGGGCACCGCAAGCGGCACCCATCTCCTGGCCCACGAGCTCACGCACGTGATGCAGCAGAACAGCGGTGTGAAACGCGCGCCGAAGCGCGTGCAACGCAAGCTGCTCGTGTTCGGGCCAACCACTGGAATCCCGAGCGGCACGTTGATCCACAACTATGGAGTGTTGCCGCAGTTCGTCGAAGGCGGGCTGAACGCAGGTGTGTGGACCGAGCCCGGAATTCCCGGGGCCAACAAGGACAGGGTCGGTGTCGGTCTCAGGGGCGAGCCCGACTTCTATCGATCCAATGGCGCCAGCGACGCTCGCATCGGCCTCAACCAACGCAGGGTAGGTGGGTTCCAGGCCATGAATGGCGCGGTGGCGGCGCCGCAGAGGCCACTGGCACCCGGCACTTCCGTGCGGGACCTGGACCGAGCCCCCCACGACATCGAGCTCGGCGATCTCAAGCCCGGGCACTCGCCCGAGGAGCAGTTAGGCCGGCTGCAGATCAGGAACTACATAAAGGGTATCGAGAACACGGCCGACGCCGTGAACGACTATCAACATCAGAACGGACATGCCGACCGGTGGAATCCGCTGCCGAAGGCGCGACCCATGAGCACGCTCACGGTGCCCCAGAACCTGACCCAATCGAGTTCGGCAGGAACCCGGTATAGCAAGCTCGACGTCTGGGAATGGACCGACAAGGCGCGCAGGCATAGTTTCACCTCGCTCATGGGAAGCCTGATCGTCTACAGGAGCTCGGTCCCTGGAGTCTGGGCATACGAATGGATGCCCGAGAACGTACCCGAAACACTCGGCGAAGACTTCGATGTCCAGCGGCTGCTGGATCGCCTGAACAATGACGTGCGCCCGCGTCTCGAAGCGGAGCAGCAGGTCGCGCCCAAACTCAAGGTCTCGAAGGCGGCAGGGCGCCGCAGCTCGCGGGCCGTCGTGCGGCGCAAGCCCAAGCCTCACAAGAAATTCAACGAGAAGCCGTTCAACGACGCCTACACCAAGTGGCGGACGGATGCCGACAAGGCGCTCGGCGACAAGAAGAGCAAGGACAACGAGGCCGTGCTCGAGGCGTTGAGCGGCGGCAAGAAGCGCACGGGCTTCGACCCCAAGGCGCCGCAGAAGGTGAAGGATCGCGCGAAGGGCTTTCACACCGTGCGCCACTGGATCCGCTACGGAAAGTTGTACGGCTGGCTGCGCAAGACCTTCGACCGTGTGTACGTGAAGCTCGCGGGCTTCGGCAAGTGGATCAAGGAGAAGGTCAAGGGACTGGTCAAGTCGGCGAGCAGCAGTGGCTTCGGCAACTGGATCAAGGCCGCCGCCATGGCGCTGTTCAAGGTGGCGAAGAAGCTGGGAGCCTGGGCGATCTCGATCATCGTCGACAAACTACTCGATTCACTGCAAGAGGGCGTGACCAACATCCTCCGGCAGCTTGCCGAGGCGGTCACGCCCGAAGCAGTCAAGAGCAAGATCGAGGAACTCGAGGAAGCGAAGGCCAGGTTCGAGACGATGATCCAGGAGGCGACCGAGACCATCGAGAAGAAGCTGTTCGGCGACAAGCTCGATATGTTCACGAAGCTCTCCAAGTACATGGAGATCGCCAACACCGTCAGCACGATCGTGAGCGTGGTGAAGTGGGGCATCCGCATAGTCGCCTGCGCCTCGCCGCCGCTGCTCGGCTGCCTGTGGAACCTCGCAGTGGCCGCGCTCGAGTACGCCTTCTCGAAGATCATGCAGACCTGCTGGTTCGGCGCCAAGGTGATGGGCTGGGTCAGGGATAGCGGCATCCAGGCCATCCTCGATTTTCCCACCGAAGTGGCTTCGCACGTTGCGAAAGGAGCCAACGAGTTCCTGCCGAAGTTGCCGGAAGGCATCGGCCCGTACTTCGCGGAGATCAAGGTCAATCACAATGAATTCAAGATGGACTGCAAAGGCGGGGGTGACAGCGACAGTGATGGTGGAGGGAGCGGCGGTGGCGGTGGCGGGGGAGAACAGGAACCCACCGAGGAGCAGAAGGCGCTCATGGATCTCGCCAAGGAAGTGGGCGACGAAAAGATGGAAGCCTTCCTCGAGATGGCGGCGAAGCGGGCCGCGGACTACAACGTGCAGCTGGACGCGGAAAGAATCAAGAAGCTCGGCGAGCTGATCAAGTCTCTGACGGTCGACCAGATGAAAGCGATTGCCCAGCAACAGATACCCAAGGATGGCATCCCCGTTCCGCTGGAGGAGTTTCTCAAGAGCATCTCGAAACTCACGCCGCAGGAGAGCAAGCGCAAGGAAGATCGCAAGATCGACTACGACAAGGCGCAGAAGAACAACCCGGTCTACGAGCGCAGCCAGATCGGCTGGAAGCCCGAACTGTTCGTGCAGTCGGGTGTCTCGTCGGATTCGGCGGATTTTGCCGACGCGATCTACGACATCCAGAAGCTGCTCGGCTTGAAACCCGATGGAATGGCGGGGCCGAGCACCACCAAGCTGTACTACGAGTTCAACAAGCAGGGCAAGGACCAGGCTTACGCCAACGCCAGCAAGCTGGTCGAAAAGGAAGAGCAGGCAAAGGCCGACGCGAAAGCGAATGCCGAACACCGCAAGGAGATGCTCGCGCTGCTGAACGACGAAAAGGTCAAAGCGGCCATGGCCGCACCGTTCCCGTCCGAAGCGGAATTGAAGAAAGACCTGTCGCCGCTGCACTGGGAAAATCTCGACGACAACTCGGCGCAATTCATCAGGGTGAATGGCCGCGCGGTCGTTGGCATCAAGACCGAGGAGGGGCACTCCATGGGCGCGTATTTCCACTTCGTGGAACGCGACTTCAATGGCGAGAAGATGCAGATGATCGTGAAAACCAGCAAGTTCTTCGCCGTCGACAAGATCGGAGGCGGCGAGGGGCTCAGCTATCGTTTCTCGGAGAAGGACTCCGACCTCGGGATCGGTTTCCTGGTGTTCAAGGGAGCCGAAAAGGGCACGTTCTTCGACCTCGGCGATTTCTTCTTCGGCAAGCACGTGGTCATACAGTGAACGCGCGCATTCGGATTTGCCGATGAACAGGAAACGCACCACCGTTCGGGTCGCGCCGATGGAGCCCGCTGCTCATGCGAGCAAGCCGATGTTCGAGGCGCAGAACCCGCGCGCGCCATCGTTCTTCGACTCTTCGCCCGCGATGCAGACAAAATTCACCATGAGCGAATCCGGTGATCGCTTCGAGCGCGAGGCGGACGCGGTCGCAGATGCTGTCGTGCCCGCTTCGGGCGGCGGAGCGACTGTGTCTGAGTCGGTGCAACGCGGAGTCGCGGCCCAGAGTGGCGCGGGTCACGCGCTCGATGCGCCGGTGCGGCAAGACATGGAGCAGGGTATTGGCGCCGACTTCTCTGGTGTGCGTATCCACACCGGTGCGCCCGCATCCGAGCTCAACGATTCGCTGCACGCGCGCGCATTCACGCATGGCCAGGACGTTTTCTTCAATGCCGGCGAATTCAACCCTGGCTCCAGCGGCGGCCGCCATCTGCTCGCGCACGAGCTGACTCATGTCGTGCAGCAGTCCCGTTCCACGGGTGGCGTGCCGTCGATGCAGAGGGCTCCTGCCAAGCCTGGATCCGCCGCGGACAAGCTGCAGAAGTCGAAGGACGCGCTGAAATCGAAATATGGGCTGAAGGATCTCTCCGAGCAGAACGGAGTCGTGTGGACGGAGAGCCTGGTGCGGAAGTTAGGGGGCCACCTCGCGAAGATGAAACCCGACGAACAGGAAAGACTGCGAGGCGTGACCTTCACGCTCACGGACAAGTTTCCATCCAAGACACTGAAGGGAACAACGTTCCCCGTCGCTGGCACGACCTACGGCACATTCCTCATCGAGCTGACCGCGAATGGTGTGCAGAACACCACGCTGCACGAGGTCGGGCACCTCTTGCACCACCATGCGATCGCCAACGCCGAGAAGCTGCTCGCTCGTTCGCAAGCGAAGTTCGATCTGGAAATCGCGAGGGGGGCGCTGTTGAAGGACGGCAGGTTCTTCTTCAAACCGCTCGCGGATGAGCCATATCTCGAGCAGCAGATGAACGCCGTCATCAGCGCAGCGTCGAAGTTCGAGAAAAGCAGCGACGCGAATCGCAAGGCAAACAGGGACGCCCTCGACGAAGCCCTGATGTTGCTGCCCATGATCAAACCAGATGCTTCTCAACCGGACCTCGCGCCGCACGTCGAAAGATTGCGGGCCTTCGGCGAAGCACTGCTGAAGTATGGTGAAGAAGAGGAAAAGGTGGTGGGTTCCATCAAGCGACTGGATGAGTTCGTCGGTATCGTGAAGAAGGGTCGGCTGGACAGGCCCAGCGTGATCTTCACTCCGTATGCCAAAGCCAACTGGCCCGAGAGCCCCGCCGAATTCTTTTCAGAGGCCTATGAAGTCTGGCGAGGGAACCCCGCTGCGGTGAAGAGAGTGAGCCCGGATCTCGTCGCCTGGTTCGAGAAGGGTGGCCACCTGGGTCCGAAGATTCCGCCGCCACGAAAACCGATCAAACTCACGTTGCCCGAGAAGGCCCCGGGACTGCAGGAGAAAGGCGTCACAATCGATCAATTCTTCCTTCGCGTGGGGGACATGTTTCTGCCGGCCGTCGAAGGTGGCGCGAACATGGTTGATATGGTCCTCCCGCTGCCACTGCCACGCGAAAAATGAACATGGCCAGACAAGTCGAACCACTGCGAGTTGCCGACATGACGCGTGAAGTCGCCGGGCGATCCTATCTGCACCGAGCCTTCGAGCAGTTCGAGGCCGCGCTGGGTCGTCGCCTGCGCGCGCAGCTTCAGGCGGATGAGGATCGAACCGCGCGGCTTCTGCTCATCGAACCGCCCGGGCCGAATGACGCCGCGCCTTTCGACCGCTTCGTGAGGGACCACCACCTCGACAACGAGTCGCAGCTCCTGCTGCTGCTCGCGTTTGCGCCCTGGCTCAAGCCGGACTTCTTCGACCGGATCGTGCAACAGGTGCAGACCGGGGCGGGCGATTATCCGCAATTCGGCGGCACTCGCGGCAGGCAGCATCGTGGATTCCTGCCCACGGGCGACACGGCACTGTGGTTGATGGCGGGTGACGATCTCGGCGCGCGCCTTCGCTGGCAACAGCTTCTGGTCGGCGAGCACCCGCTGGTTCAGAAGCAGGTTGTCTATGTCGAAGATCCCGTTGAGGGCGACCCGCCAATGAGCGGCCGTCTCATGATCGATGCGGATCTCGCCGAAAGCTTCATCAGCGGCAAGCCGCGCGCGCCACGGCGGTCGATCAAGTTCCCGGCACTCAAGATCGAAACCGGCATGGAGTGGGAGGACCTGGTGCTCCCCACGCGCACCATGACCGAGATCCGCGAGCTCGAAACCTGGGTACGCCACGGCAACGAGCTGCTCGACGATTGGCAGATGCGCCGCAAGCTCCGTCCCGGTTGTCGCGCGCTGTTCCACGGCCCGCCGGGCACCGGCAAGACCGTGACGGCATCGGTACTTGGCAAGATGACCGGCCGCGACGTCTACCGAGTCGACCTCTCGATGGTCGTGTCGAAATACATCGGCGAAACGGAGAAGAACCTTGCCGCGCTCTTCGATCGCGCCGAGCACAAGGACTGGATCCTCTTCTTCGACGAAGCCGATGCCCTCTTCGGCAAGCGCACGCAGGTGCGCGACGCGCACGATCGATACGCCAATCAGGAAGTCTCGTTCCTGCTCCAGCGAATCGAATCTTTCAGCGGCCTCATCATCCTCGCGTCCAATCTGGCCGGAAACGTGGATGAAGCCTTCGCGCGGCGCTTCGAGCAGCTGGTGCATTTCCCGATGCCGCGCCAGAACGAACGCCACCTGCTGTGGAAGAAAGGTCTGCCGCGCGTGGCGTCGCTGGAAACGAGCGTCGATCTGAACCAACTCGCGGCGCGCCACGAAATGAGCGGCGGCATGATAATGAACGTGGTCCGCTTCGTGGCCATGCAGGCGATCTCGCGCGGCGAGCGCATGCTGCGACAGCGCGATTTTGCCGAGGGGATCCGGCGCGAATTCGCCAAGGAAAACCGGCTGGAGTAACGAAGAAACCGGCTCGGGCGTGATTGTCGGAATCGGTTGACGTCGCTTTGGCCATTGCGCCGCTAGGGCACGGGTTACGCGGCTAACAAACTGCGCTCGGGGAGGGCCGCCACGCGCGGCCCTTCTCGTGCCAAATGCATAGCCGCAGCCGGAAAGTTCTGATCGTCCTGGGCGCCATGGTGCTGTTGCTGGTCGCGGCACGCCTGGCCATGCCGTACGCCGTCGAACGCTACGTGAACGGCAAGCTCGCGGCCCTGGACGCGTATCGCGGCCACATCGGTGATGTGGACATCCATCTCTGGCGCGGTGCATACAGCATCAACGCCATCCGGATCGAGAAGATAGGAGCTTCGCGCCCCGTGCCGTTCTTCAGCGCGGACCGCTTGAACCTGTCGGTCGAGTGGCGCAGCCTGATGCGCGGGTCGATGGTGTCGGAGGCCGAGTTCCTGGGCCCGGAGCTCAACCTGGTCCAGGCGAAATCCAAAGAGGACTCGCAGCTGGGCGGCGAGGAGAACTGGAATGCCCGGCTCGAAGAGTTGTTCCCATTCCGCTTCAACACCGTGCAGGTCGTGAACGGCACGATCCGATTCCTGGCGCCGGGCATCAGCACCAAGGATGCGATCACCGCGCGCCACGTGCATGGCTCGGTGACCAATCTCACCAATGTGCTCGACTCGGGCAAGCGTACCTTCGCGGATTTCCAGTTGGCTGGCGACGTGCTCGATGGCGCGCCCGCCAAGGTCAAGGGCAGCGTGGACGCTTTCGCGACCCAACCGACGTTCGACGTGAACCTCGAAGTGAAGAAGGTGCAACTGCCGCAGGTGAATCCATGGCTGCGCGAGTACATCAAGGCGGATGCCGAGGCGGGCAAGTTCGAGCTTTATCTCGAGCTCGCGGCGTCCGACGGCAAGTTCGCCGGATACGCGAAGCCCATCCTGCAGGACGTCGACCTGTATCGCTCGAATGAAGAGGAGCAGAACCCGCTGCGCCGTCTCTGGGAAGGTTTCCTCGACTTTGCGGCGAATGCACTCGAGAACAAGGATGCCGACCAGGTCGCGGCGCGCATTCCGTTCTCGGGGACGATCAAGAATCCGGAGACCAGCCTGTTCGCGACGATCTCGAGCGTGCTGCGAAATGCGTTCGTGAGCGCGTTCGCGCGATCCCTCGAGGGCTCGATCACGCTGCGCGACGTCAAGAAGAATCTGCGTGATCTCGGTGGCGAAGGCGCGGAGAAGGAAAAGGATTCCGGGAAAAAGGACTCCAGCAAAGAATCCGGCGATGGCGAGGCCAAAGACGACCGGGACTCCGCAAAGCCGAAGCCCGGCCCAGCCGGCAAGACCTGACTATCGGGTCTCGCTCCCGCTCGACTCGCCCGCGCCGGTTTCGAGATAGACGGCGAACGTCCCCAACCAGTGGCCGCCCTCGTAGTGCTCGCCTGTCACCTGCGGCAGGGCGGCATCGGCATGGAGCCGCGCAGCCTCGCGCAATGCGGCCACGCGACGGTCGTCCGGATCGAGTGCGCCGGCGATGCCACGAAGCATCCAGGCGCGGCTCAGATTGAGCCCGTCCAGGTGCGCGAGCTTGGGATCCGCGCGATTCGTCACGACTGCCGGCGCGAGCCATGGCTTCTTCGCCCGGCGGGGGATGCCCGGCAGTGCGCGCGAAAGCCAGGCGGAGAATTCGGCGCGCGTCAGCACGCGGCGCATGAAATCCGCCTCGGCGAGGCACGGTGACAGGAAGTCATGTCCGGAGGGCTCGTAGCTGATCGGACAACTCACGTCGTGAAGATAGAAGCGACGCGCCGCGTCGCGCAGCAGCGTCAGCATCTGCGGCTGGTTCGCGACCGTCGCCCAGTCCCAGATGAGGCCGAAGGAGAACGCCGTCTGATCATGTTCGCCCACCCGGATCGGGTAATGCAGCTCCGGCAGCCAGCGTCCGAGGTGCGCGGCGGCTTCCGCTTCCAGCGGCTCGAGCGCGCGCGACCACTCACGCGCCTGCCGATCGTCCCATGATCGCAATTCAGCGGCGAGCTGCAGCAGCCACGCCAACCCATACGGGCGCTCGAACGAAGCACGGCCCGCGCGTTTCAAGTACGCGGTTTCGGCGGCGAGGTGGTCGGTAGTGAGGCTGCGCGCGAGCGCGGCGCGCGCGTCCGGCACATAGGGCGCATCGGGTACTTCGCGTATCAAACGCACCAGCAGCCAGTGCCCGTGCACGCTGGAATGCCAGTCATAGCAGCCGTGGAACGCCGGGTACAACACGCGCGGTGGCAGCACGTCGGCGTCGTTCTCGAGCACGTGGGCGATCTTGTTTGGAAACTCCTGGTGCAAGCAGGTGAGCGCAAGGGTCGCGAAGCGTTGCGCGGCGGCCGGGTCCAGCGGAGCGGCCGTGGCCGCGGTACTGGCGAGAAGGGCCGCCGACAACAACAAGCTTTTCTTTCTCGGCAAGGGAACCCCCGTCGGTTACGGGCGTCATCCTGCCAGAGAATCGGGCGCGTTCGTCCGAGACTTGACTCGACAGGCGTTCATGAAAAAGATGGGCTCGATGAATCACCAGGAACCTTCGGCCGTACGGCTGATCGCGCTGACCTTTCTCGCCATTGCATCCCTGTGCGGATGCGCGACGACGGGCGGCGACAATGACGAAGTGGAGCCGACGCTGATCGAAGCCGTGCCATCGGCAACCGAGGTGGAAGGCGAAGTCGCGCCGGCAGAGCCCCCTGAATCGAAGCAGCAGGAAGGCGAGGTGCCGCTCGCGGTCGCCGAAACCGAGCAGCCCGAGGAAGCCCCCGCGGAAGTCGTCGTGCAGGGCAGCCGCAACCGGCACGAGGCCATCCGCGACCTGGTCGCCGAAGGGCAGGCGCTGCTGCGTGACGTGAAGCTGCAGTACGTCGTATCGGGAAAGGGCCGACGACGCGCGCTGCGGGGACGCCCGGTCGCTTTCGCCCTCTGGAGTGACGCGAAGCAGGAATGGTCGGTGGCGCACGTCGAGGTGCCGCGTCCGCCGATCCGGTGGAAGCCTGGTCGGAGGCCCCTGCCGTTCAAATCGCTGACCCCCGGGATCCAGGCGAAGCACGTGAAGGGCACGGGCGCCGAGAGGCTCATGTTCTCCTTCTCCCACGACGGGGACCCGCTCAAGGTCTATGGCCGCAAATTCCCGGTGTTCGACAACAAGCTGCTCAAGCGCCGGCAGTGGGATGCGCTGGTCGAGACGGCCAAAACCATCGTCTATCTACCATTCACCGAGGATACCTTCGACGAGGGTTTCGTGAGCGGCGGCAAGGAATACCTGGTGTCCACCGCGCGCAAGGCCATCGCGGACCTGCGTGCCGCCAAGGTGCCGAGCGCGGCGTTTCCGGGAGAGTTGCTCGCCGATTCCATTCCGCTGCCGGTCATTACGACGCTTGCCGTCATCGAGCAGACGGATGATCGCGACTACGTGGAAATGCAGTCGCATGCCTTCGACGAGGTGCTGAGCCAGTACGGGCTCAAGCAGGAGGAGGCGTACCGCTACAGCGTTTCGAGCGCGCATGCGCTCGGGCCCATGCAGTTCACCAACCGGCGCGGCAACGG
>DATLDQ010000067.1:0-16452 GCA_035525785.1 Steroidobacteraceae bacterium
CCGCGTCCGCGTAGATAGAGGCCGCCATAGTCGACGAGATTCGCCTCGGCGATCGCGAAGGCGTTCTGGTTCGTGCGGCACACCAGCGGCAGGTCGTAGAAGCCGTGTTCGCGGATCAGACTGGCCTTGACCGGGTCGAACTCGCCCTCGTGGCTGGAATCGAAACGCCCTACGTTGAAACCGTGGCAGCCGAAGTCCGCGGCGAAGCCGAACTCGGTTTCCTCGTTGCGCACCGACAGCGTCTTCAGGCCGGCATTCGCGGGAACCACGTAGCGAAAGGCGACGCCGTCGTCGTACGCGCGGAAAGTCCACAGCAGCGTGCTCGGCGTGCCCGACTGCGGCTTGAGTGTCACCGTCACTTCGTTGTACTGGTCGCGCGCCGTCGCGGCCTTGGTGGCCACGAGCTTGCGCGTGTTGTTCGACGAATAAGTGATCACGCCGCCATCGCTGCCGAAGGAGATCTCGCCTTCCGCGAGCCGCACGCGCAGCGCGGATGGCACGATGATCTGCTCGCCGTTGCGCACGATGGAGTACATCAGTGGCCCCGCTCCCTCATGCGTGAGCGTGACGGCGATCTTGCCGTCAGGGGACTTGAGCGCCGGTAGCTCGGCCGCGTGCGTGGCGGCGATGGGCATGATGGCGACGGCGGCCAACACGGCCCGACGAATGTTCTTCACGAATCCCCCTGAAGTCTTGAACGGATCTTGCCTAGAGAATCTTTCGAATCTTCAGCCAGTCGACGAATTGCATGGGCCACTGGCTCACCGGCCCCGTGTTGCTCGCGCGGACGCCAAAGCCATGCGGTACGCCGTCATAGAAGTGCAGCTCGGCCGGCACCTTCGCTTCGCGCAGCTGCGTGAAGATCTGCGTGAGTACCGTGATCACGCCCGGGCGATCATCGCTGCCCGCCAGCAGGAACATGGGCGGTGTGTTGGCGTCGAATCTGATCTCGGGCCAGCTACCCGGGTAGATGAGCGCCGCGAAATCGGGCCTGGATGATTGTTTGTCGATTGCCGCGGCCGCCCCCGCGTTGCCGGCGTCGTAGCGCATGGCGCCCAGCAGCGCCAGCTGGCCGCCCGCGGAGAAGCCCATCGTGCCGATCTTGTCGGGGTTCACGCCCCACTCCGCCGCATGCGAGCGCACCAGTCGCATGGCTCGTTGCAGGTCCGCAAGCGCATGTTCTTCTATCTTGTACGTGGAGTTGGGCGCGCGCTCGAGGCGGTAGTAGAGTACGAACGCCGCGACGCCTTGTCCGTTGAGGAACTTCGCGACGGCGTGCCCTTCATGGTCCGTCCAGAGCTCGCGGTGCCCCCCGCCCGGAATCACCACCACCGCCGCGCCACTCGAGTTCTTCTCGGGTAGGTAGACCGTCACGGAGGGCCGGTGGACATTGGAAATGACGTGCTCGCCCTGCTCCGTGATGCGCACCGTCTCGTCGCCACCGTTGGCCATGGCGCCCGGGGCGCCCTCTGGCCAGAGCGGGATGCGCTGCGGTGCTTTATCGGCCGCGTGCGCGGAGCAGATCACCGCGCCGGCGACGAGCCAGGCGGCCAAACGGAGTCGGCTCATCGATTCCCCCAAGGGCGTCTGCCCGCACCGAACAATACCCAATAAATATGATTATTCCAAAGATGTCGCGGATGCTTTCCTACGGCCTGTCCGCATTCGCGAGCGGGCGCAGGCGGCAGTGTCCGCGATGCAGCGGGACCATGCCGCTCCTAAAGTGCCCGGGAGCCTCACCAATTCCAAGGAGTGACCATGGCCCCGAAGAATCCCGTACGCGTGCCCTCGGAGGATGAGCTCCTCAAGGGTCACGACATCCGTTCACTCGGCCCCAGCGACAGCTCCGACACCGGCGCCGACATGATGGGCATTGGCGGTCTCGACAGCACCAGCGATCGGCAAGGCACTGGTGAACGCCAGGCGGTCGAGATTGATCTGCCCGGTGAGGACATCGACATTCGACCGAACCGCGTCGTGCGCGCCGAAGAAGCCGGCCTCGGAGGCGGCCTGGACCAGGCGGAGGAAGCGCAGCTCGGCATCACCGATGAGGAGCTCGAGGCCGAGCTGAACCCGGACGAGGACTGACACTCGGCCGAAGCCGCTATTTGAACTTCTCGTCTTCGCTTTTCGCTTCTGCCATCGCCTCGGGCTCGAGCTCCTCGGCGGCGCGATTCAATTTGACGAATGCGCCCCAGGCCGCGAGCAGCACTCCGACCGCGATCAGCAGACTGGCCGCGTATGGAAGTTGGGCCGGGTCTTCGTGCAGGGCTTTGAACGTCGCGACCAGCCCTTCGATGGCCAGCGCGACCACGACTACCACGAAGAATCGCGACAGGAATCTGCGGGCACGCGTAGGCGCGCTGATGTCGGTGTCGCGCACGACCTCTTCTTCGAAGATGGTTTCCGCGATCTGCAATGCGACCACCGCCGCAGCCAGCAAGCCTACGGCCTCGATGATTGCCAGTGCCGCCGCGCCGTCCAGTCCGCCTATGAAGGCCGTCCACCCGGTGCGAGCGGCGATCGCGATGAGCATCAGCGCGGCAGCCGCGAAGAGCACCGCCATCACTGCATGCACGAACCGGAAAAGGCTCAGGACGATCTTCATCCTGGCTACTTCTATGCTTCCGGGCCACGGAGTTGCATTGGCGCTCGCGCCGTGTCGACCGCGTTTGTAACGCGAGACCATATGCGGCGCGTCCCACAGGCACGACGGAGATCAGCGCCGGAAGCTGCGAAAAGAGGCTCGCTAGTCGGCTCATGATGAGCGTGACCGGCACGTCCCGGTTCGGCGCCGGCGTCACGAAAGCGCCGACGATCAGGAGCGCGAGGCGGCGAGCAGCGACGCCATTTTCCACGGCCGCAGGTATTCGGCCCTGTTCAGTACGACGAGAATAATCAGGCGGTGATCTTCGCGAATTCGAATCCAACGAATTTTTCAGCCCTGATCCGCATATACACCTGTGGATCCACTATCAACAATGAGTGTTGCTCGATACCGCTCGCGAAAGCGAGGTCCGTTCGGTAGAGGCCCGGCGACAACGGCTCGAAGATGCCTTTCAGTCGAACAGGGTAAGCGCCAACTACAACCCGATAATTTCGGCACGACCGGCAGTACTCCTCGAACCTCGTGGCCGCCGCCTTGGCATCGAAAGGCAAGATTCGCGTCGCCTCGAGGGCGAAAAATCGAGGATCCCGCGGAAGCTCGATAAATTTCGCTCCGGGAAAGTTCCATTCCAACCAGGCGGAGCGGAACCTCTCGGAGACCAGCGTGTAGCCATCATAGGTACAAGTGATGTCGCGCCGTCTATTGGATACGCGGAAATCCGCCCTGATCCAGCCTGGATCGAGTTTCCGGCCGCACTTCACACATAGTGTCTCGTGCACGCTGCGAGAGGTGTCCCTGAGTAGCGCACTCGGCACAAAGTCGCAGGGTTCGATGTCCGAATACATCGTCGCCCGATCATCCTGACCGGAAATGGAATAGCCAATTATCGTTTTCGCTGGACCACGGCTGCTACGTTTGGACGGAGGTTGCGGTGACATGGGCATGCAGGATCGTCTAAGCCTAACCGGCTTGCGCGAGCCCGGCAGAACCATTCGTCAAGCTGTCATGGCCCTTGCGGCCACATCAGCAATAACGCGCTGAATTTCTGCAACGCACGACCCGCAGTTCGTTCCGCACTTCAGCTTCTTGCCGATGGCAGCGGCGGTAGAGGAACCACCTAATTCCCGGGCGCAGGCCGCGATCGCGTTCCTTCCCACGCCAAAGCACGAACACACCAACGGCCCTGGATCCGCCCCCGCCGCCGGTCGCCCGGACAACAGACTCGCACGTGCCGCATTGTCGAGCTTCCGCCGGCCGAAAAGCCCGGCGAGCCACGCGCGGTCGGGCAACAGCGGGCGGCCATCGATGTACACGCATGCCTGCAGGCGGTCCCCAACTATCCAAGCTCCGCGATACAGCCCGCTCGACGGGTCGAAGCACTCTATCCAGTCCACATCCGGACCGGCGCCCGCCCCACACATCTCGCGGGCTATCTGTTCCCAATCAGGATAGCCGCGACCGACCAGCTCATAGCGCGAAAACTGCTCGCCTTGCACCCGCGTCCACCAGGCCGCGGACGGCGCCGGCACGGCCTCGCGCGTATAGATCACGCCGTGCCAGTCGGCGATGAAAGGCTCGATGGACACGGGCGTGTGCTTGAGCTCGGGCTCTCCAGACACAGGGTCGACGACGGGATTGGTGAGCGCGCCGACACGCGCGTCGGAGGCGAACGCGCCATTCCAGTGGATAGGCGCGAATACCATGCCGGCGGGCACCTCACCTTCGGTGCGCACCCTCACGACCATCGCGCCCCAGCGCGAGCGCACGCGCGCGAGCTCGCCGGCCTTCACGGCAAAGCGCAGCGCATCCGCGGGGTTCACCTCGACGAAGGGCTCGGCGATGTGCGCCGACAACCTGGGCGACTTGCCGGTGCGCGTCATGGTGTGCCAGTGATCGCGCACTCGGCCGGTGTTCAAGATCAACGGAAACTCTTCGTCCGGCGCGTTCTCCGGACGCCGCGGCGTCAGGGCAATGAAACGCGCGCGCCCGTCCGCATGCATGAATCTTCCGTCGCCGAACATGGGACCACGGGTTCCGGCGCGATCCGCGGCCATGGGCCAGGCGGCGGGTTCCCAATTGCGATACTCACTGGCGGTGATGTTTCCCAGCGCGCCGATATCCAGCGCGCGGCGACCGCCATTGTTTACGGTAGTGAGTCGCGCATGCTCGCCGAAGATCTCGTGCGGCGAGACGAAGTCGAACCCTGTGAACCCCATAGCCCGCGCGACATCGCAGACCGCGCGCCAATCGGCGCGCGCTTCGCCGGGCGGCGGCAGGAACGGCCGCTGCCGCGACATCGTGCGATCGGAATTCGTGACCATGCCGTCCTTCTCGCCCCAGGCGAGCGCGGGCAGCAATACGTGCGCGAGCTCGGCGGTGTCCGTATTGGCCATCACATCCGACACCACCACGAGCTCGCAACGGGACAGGGCTTCACTCACGCGATCGGCATCGGGCAGGCTGACTACCGGGTTCGTGGCCATGATCCACACGGCCTTGATGCGGCCGTCGTGGATGCGGTCGAACATGTCGACGGCCTTGGGCCCTTGCCGGGTGGCAACGGTCGGGCTGTTCCAGAACCCCTGCACGGCCTTGCGGCCGGGTTCGTCTTCGACGTCGATGTGCGCAGCCAGCGTGTTCGCGAAACCTCCAACCTCGCGCCCGCCCATGGCGTTGGGCTGGCCGGTCACGGAGAACGGCCCCGCTCCGGGTTTGCCGATGCGGCCGGTGGCCAGGTGGCAATTGATGATGGCGTTCACCTTGTCGGTGCCCGACGAGCTCTGGTTCACGCCCTGCGAGAACGCGGTGATGACCGCCGGGCTCGCCGCGAACATCTCGTAGAACTCGCGCAGTTTCTCGACTGCCACTCCGCAAGCCCGGGCAGTCGCGACCAGATCACCGCTGGAATCGCGCGCCTTCGACAGCGCGGCGTCGAAGCCATTGGTATGCGCGGCGACGTACTCCCCATCCACCGCGCCGTGCTCGGCCAGCCACACGAGCAGGCCGTTGAACAGCTGTACATCGCTGCCCGCGACCAGCGGCAGATGCAAATCGGCGATCTGGGTGGTCGACGTGATGCGCGGATCGAGCGCGACGATACGCATCTGCGGTCGCAGCTCGCGCGCAGCCAGCAGCCGCTGCCAGAGGATGGGGTGACACCAGGCGGTGTTCGACCCGACGAGCACCACGAGATCGCAGCACTCGAGATCCTCGTAACAAACCGGCACCACATCTTCGCCGAACGCGCGTTTGTGTCCGGCCACCGCCGACGCCATGCACAGGCGCGAGTTGGTGTCGATGTTCGCCGCGCCGATGTAGCCCTTCATGAGCTTGTTGACGACGTAGTAGTCTTCGGTGAGCAGCTGACCCGACACGTAGAAGGCCACGGACTCCGGCCCGTGCCGGTCGATGAGCCGGCGGAACTCGCTGGCGATGCGCGCGGTCGCCTGGTCCCAGGTCACGCGTTGACCGTCGATCATCGGATGCAGCAACCGGTCGTCGAGACCCAGTGTTTCGCCGAGCGCACTGCCCTTCACGCAGAGCTTGCCGCGGTTCGCCGGGTGCGCGGGGTCGCCGCGTACGGCCACGACGCCATCCTTCTGCCGCGTGGCGAGCACGCCGCAGCCCACTCCGCAATAAGGGCAGGTAGTTCGGGTGGGCGAGCTGGTCATCAGGCTGCGGCGCAGTCCTCGCGGCTAGGCCGCGGCATTGTCCCGCGGCTAAGCCGCGGCATTATCAAACAGTAGCTGATCGCGGATGGACCCGATGTCCGTGCGATCGGCAATGAGATCGCGCAGCTTCGACGCTTCGCTCACATCGCCGAACAGCACCGCGCCGCAGACCTTGTTGTTCTCGATGACGATGCGCTTGTAGACGCCGCGGCGCTTGTCGGACAGCACCAGGGACTCGCGGTCCGCGCGCTCGGCGAAATCGCCGGCCGAGAACACCTCGATGCCCGACACCTTGAGCTGCGTGGCGTTGATGGCGCCGGAGAACCGCGACACGCCGATCTCGGCGATGTGCTGCGCGCAGATGCGCGCCTGCTCCCAGAGTGGCGCCACGAGACCGAAGGTCTGGCGACGGTGCTGCACGCACTCACCCACGGCGTAGATAGCCGGGTCATACGTCTGCAGCGTGTCGTCCACCAGGATGCCGCGGTCGCAGGCGAGGTGCACTTTCTTCGCGAGCTCGATGTTGGGACGTACGCCCACGGCCATCACGACGAGATCCGCAGCGATTTCCTCGCCACCCTCGAAGCGTACGGCCTTCACGCGCTCGCCGCCCACGATCTCCTGCGTCTTCGCTTTCATGCGGAATTCGATGCCACGCTTCTCGAGCGCGGCCTTGAGCAACGCGCTTGCCGAGGCGTCGAGCTGGCGCTCCATCAAGGTGTCCAGCAGATGCACCACGGTCACGTGCATGCCGCGCAACGACAAGCCATGCGCGGCCTCGAGCCCCAAGAGCCCGCCGCCGATCACGACGGCGCGGCGCCCGGCCCCCGAGCGCTCGAGCATGCGATTCACATCGTCGAGGTCGCGGAACGTCACCACGCCCGGGAGATCCTTGCCCGGCAGCGGCAGCACGATGGGGTCGGAGCCCGTGGCGACGAGCAGGCGATCGTACTCGGCGACCACGCCCGACTTCGACGTCACGCGGCGGCGCTTGCGATCGATCTCGACGATGGGGTCGCCCGAGTGCAGCGTGATGCCGCGGCGCGCGTACCAGTTGGGCCGATGCAGCATGATGTCGTCCGCCTGCTGCTCACCGGACAGCACCGGCGAGAGCAGTATGCGGTTGTAATTGCCGCGCGGCTCCGCGCCGAACACCGTAATCGTAAAACGGTCGGCCACACCGAGCTTGAGCAGCTCTTCCACGGTGCGCATGCCAGCCATGCCATTGCCCGCCACCACCAGGCGAATGCGCCGCGTCGCGCGCGGCACCTCGATCTGCACGTGGCCGTCCACCACGCGCGTGGCGTAGGCGGTGACGCTGAACGTCGGGTCCTCGAGGCAACGCCCCGACCCGAGCACGAAGTGATGCTTGTAGATGGGCGACGCCACGACACGCTGGTTCTGCAGGTCGCCCGTGAGGCCGCGCGACAGCACGTTGGCGCGCGAGCCCGGGTCGAAGTTGTCGAGCGCGTACACCTGGTCTTCGACCAGGAATAGCGCGATCTGCCGGCCCGCGACCAGTGCGCAGACGCCGGTGCCGTGCACCAGGTCGTCCACCGGGCACACGCTCAACCATCGTTCAGCAGCGTCGAAGGGGCTCATGCCGCCACCTCTTCCGCGGTTTTGGGCGCGGTGGCGCGTTCGTCCGCATTCGCCGGACGTATCTGCCCGCGCTCCTCGACGAACAGCACGTTGTTGTCGCGCGATTCGGAGTTCACGAAGTGGCGGAAGCGCTTGAGCGTCTGCGGATCCTCCACCGCCGCTTTCCACTCACAGGCGTAGTTGGCGATGACGCGCGACATGTCGGCTTCGAGCTCGGCGCCGATGCCGAGCGAATCCTCGCAGACCACCTTGCGCACGTACTCGATGCCGCCTTCGAGATTCTCGAGCCACGTGGACGTGCGCTGCAGACGATCCGCCGTGCGGATGTAGAACATGAGATAGCGGTCGATGTAGCGGATCAACGTGGGCGTGTCGAGGTCGCGCGCGAGCAGATCCGCGTGACGCGGCTTCATGCCACCGTTGCCCGAGACGTAGAGGTTCCAGCCACCCTCGGTGGCGATGACGCCGACGTCCTTGCCCTGCGCCTCCGCGCACTCGCGCGTGCAACCAGAGACCGCGAACTTGATCTTGTGGGGCGCGCGCAGCCCCTTGTAACGGTTCTCGAGGTCAATCGCGAGACCGACGGAATCCTGCACGCCGTAGCGGCACCACGTGGAACCCACGCAGCTCTTCACCGTGCGCAACGCCTTGCCGTATGCGTGGCCCGATTCGAAACCCGCGGCGATGAGTTCCTTCCAGATGAGTGGCAGCTCGTGCACCTGCGCGCCGAAGAGATCGATGCGCTGACCCCCGGTGATCTTGGTGTACAGGCCGTATTTCTTGGCGACCGCGCCGATGGCGATGAGGCCTTCGGGCGTGATCTCTCCGCCTGGCACCCTGGGGACGACGGAGTACGTGCCGTCCTTCTGCATGTTCGCGAGGAAGTAGTCGTTGGTGTCCTGCAGCGCCGCGTGGCGCTTCTTGAGCACGAACTCGTTCCAGCACGAAGCGAGTATCGAGGCCACGGTTGGTTTGCAGATGTCGCAGCCCAGGCCCTTGCCGTGCTTCGCGAGCACGTCGTCGAATTGCTTGAGCTCGCCGATGCGCACCAGGTGGAACAGCTGCTGGCGCGTGTACGGGAAGTGCTCGCACATCGAGGTGTTCACGCTCACGCCGCGTTTCTTGAGCTCGGCGTTGAGCAGCTGGGTCACCAGTGGCGTGCAGCCGCCGCAGGACGTGCCCGCCTTGGTGCAGGTCTTGAGCGCGCCGACCGTCGTGCAACCGCCTTCGATGGCGGCGCAGATGCCGCCCTTCGAGACGTTGTTGCACGAGCAGACTTGCGCGGAATCCGGCAGCGCGGCCAGCGCGTTGGTCGGGGGTGCACCCGCGCCAGCCGCTGCCGCCGGGAAAAGCATGGTTTCAGGGTTGTCGGGCAGCGGCAGCGCGTTCATCACGGACTGGTGCCACATCGAGTAGTCAGAGGTGTCGCCGACCAGTACGGCACCGATGAGCTTCTTGCCCTCGGCGTCGACGACGAGCTTCTTGTAGACCTCCTTGCGCTGGTCGAAGAACGAGTAGACCCGAGCGCCGGTGGTGGTCCCGTGCGCATCGCCGATGGAGCCCACTTCGACGCCCAATAGTTTGAGCTTGGTGCTCATGTCGGCGCCGGCGAACGGCGCTTCGTCTTTGTTCAACAGGCGGGCGGCCGCGATGCGCGCCATCTGGTAACCCGGCGCCACGAGACCAAACACACGGCCTTCATACGCGGCGCATTCGCCGATGGCAAAGATGTTCTCGTCGGACGTGCGGCAATCGCCGTCGATCGCGATGCCGCCGCGCGGCGCGACGTCGAGTCCGCAGGCGCGCGCGAGCTCGTCGCGCGGGCGGATGCCTGCCGAGATCACGATGACGTCGGTCTCGAGCGAGCCGCCGTCCGCGAAGACCATGCGGTGCCGTGCGGCTCCGCCGTCGTCGATACGCGTGGTGTTCTTGCCCGTGTGCACCTGCACACCCAGCGCCTCGATGCGCGCGCGCAGCAGGCCGCCGCCGCCCTCGTCGACCTGCACGGCCATGAGCCGTGGCGCGAATTCCACGACGTGGGTAGCGAGGCCGAGATCCTTGAGCGCTTTCGCAGCTTCGAGGCCGAGAAGCCCGCCGCCGATGACCACACCGCGCGTCGAGTTCTTGCCGGCATCGCTGATGGCTTCGAGATCTTCGATCGTGCGATACACGAACACACCCGGGCGGTCTTTGCCGGGGATCGGCGGCACGAAGGGGCTCGAGCCAGTGGCCAGGATCAGGCTGTCGTATTCGTACTCCGCGCCGCTTTTGGTCGTGACGCGCTTGTTGACGCGGTCGATGGCCGCCACCGCGTCACCCGAATGCAGCTCGATGCCGTTCTTGTCGAAGAATTCGCGGTCGGTGAGCGTCAGGTCTTCGACCGAGCTACCCGAAAAATACTTGGTGAGATTGACGCGGTCGTAAGCCAGCCGCGGCTCTTCCGCGAGCACGGTGACGGCAAAATCGTTGGAACCCTGGGTCAGCGTCTCTAGGAACCGCTGCCCGACCATGCCGTGACCGACCACGACAATTCGCTTTGACATTGCTATCTGGCCCTCGCTCGATGGAGCAATGACCTGACTAAGCAACCTCTATGCCACTGTGCTGGGAGTCGAAACCTCAGAGCCGGGCCCCCGCCTGAGCCGGCTGCCTCAGGACGGTGCATGGGGTCGGCGCGCGCGCCTCAGTCGCGGGCAGCGGGCTCGATGGTGAAGCCCGGCACCGCGCGGTCTTCCTTGATGGTCGAGTGGTACATGTCCATGAACACCGAGGCCTTCTGGCCCGAGGCGCAGACCACGGAGTACACGTCCATGATGTAGCCGTAGGGGCCGATGCCCACCGAACCATCGCGATCGAACTCGGGATAGCGACCGTCTTCGCAGCGCAGCCGCGCGAGGTACGCGCGCTCACCGCCCGGGCCGCCGACGCGCACGGGGTTTTGCTTGCTGCCGAGAGGATGCTTCGCGATCTCCTCGTCGCTCATCGTGCGCTTGGGAGCACCGCCGCCGAGGGCGGCCATGAGCGCTTCGGGGCTGCCTTTGGGGATGGCTTCCTTGGACGTCCTGGCTTCTTGCGTGGTCGTGCAGGCAGCGAGCAACAGCGCGGTCATGATGATCAGGTGTTTCATGCTTCTCCCTAACGCATACCGCGTCCCGGCGGGGTTGTTCCGGGCAGTCTACGCGCCCGCGGCGTGCCCTGTCTCGGTCCCGCAAAGACGGCTGGACACATGTCGCCGCACCTGGGCGAAGGGGAGCGCTAGCTACCTCTGCTGCGATCTCTCTACTGCATCGAGCGCTTCCTGCGCACCCGCGGCGAGTTGCTCATCGTCACCGTGATAGATCACCTGGCGGATGGCCTGGCGGATGCCGTTATCCGCATCGCCCTGCTGGAGCGCGAGATCGCGCAGCGATTGGAGCGCCAGCGGACGATCGACCGGGTCGGCGTTCAGCACCAGGCGCTGCAGCACCGGTAAGGCCTGCGCACGCGGCGCCTGCGCGAGCGCGCGGATCGCGACGGTGCGGCGCGCAGCGTCGGTGCTGTCGACGTCGGTGATCCACTGCGCCACCTGCTCTTCCGTGACAGGGGGTGGCGGTGCCACCGAAATCTCTGCGTGCGCGGCTGGAATTGCCGCAACCGTTGGCGCCGCGTCGACGCGCGCGGATGCGGGCGAAGCCAAACCCGCTGGCGCGGCAGCTGCAGCCTTTTCACGCTGTTCCCAGAAATGCCACGCCCCCGCGAGCGCGACTCCGGCAACGATGGCGATGATCCACCAGACAGGCTTCATGCTCTGGACCTCAGGAGAACATCGCGGCGATACGCAACCACGACCAGTAGGCCGCGATGCACCCGATGCCGTATAGCAGCGGCACACGCGCACGTTGTACCACGGTGAAATTTCGCACCAGCCACCACGCTCCGAACACGGCGCCGACGGCAAACAACTGTCCGAGCTCCACGCCGAGATTGAACGTGACGAGCGCCGTCGCCAGGTGCTTCTGGGGCAGACCGATCTCCGCCAGCGCGCCCGCGAATCCGAGTCCGTGGACCAATCCGAACAGGAACGCGACCAGCGCGGGCACACGCTGCGCCAGCGTCGGGTTCTGCGAATTCCGATTCAACGCTTCCGAGGCGACGAGAACGATGGACAACGCAATGCTTGCTTCCACGGGCGCGGACCGCAACGTCAGCAGTCCCAGCGCCGCGCTCGCGAGCGTGAGGCTGTGCGCAAGCGTGAAAGCCGTGATCGTCCAGATCAGCCGGCGCTGGAAACCCACGAGGAACAGCAACGACGCGACGAACAACAGGTGATCGATGCCGCCCAGGATGTGCTCCACACCGAGGGCGAGATAGGCCGACCCGATCTCGCCCATGCCGCGCCGATCATCGGCCGAACCAAACAGATGGACGGTCGATTGACGCTCGGTGAGCGTGAACACGCGGCTCTGACCGTCCAGCCAATACACCTTGATCATCGCGGCGGAATACCCGTTACCGATGCCGTCGACCGTGAGCTCGCCGTGCAATCCCTGCGCGCCACAACGCATGATGCTGGGGTCGACCACGCAGTTTTCGGGCCAGTGCACGGTGAGCACGTCGCCCGCGGGCTTCGCCCCGCTCGCGGTCCAGAGCCAGAGGAATTCGCCGGTGCGCGTCTCGCGAACTTCCATCTCGGCCATGCTCATCTCGTGCGCGGCCGCGCCGCGCGCGAGGAGCGCGAGAGCGAGGCAGACCAGGACGCGCGCGAGGCCCACGTCCCGCAGATGCGCCGCAGGCCTCGAGCGCGAGGACGCGGCGCTCATTGCGCCCCGCTCCGCAGCTTCACCGTGTATTTCTTCGCCAGTGCGCGCACGGCCTCACTGCGCTGCTCCGACATCACCGAGTCGGTCCAGTCCTGGTAGACGATGCCGCCGAGCTCCTCGAACTGCGCGGGCTTGGGTGGCGACGTCGACTTGAGCCGCATGACTCGCATGCCGTCCTTGCCCGGCAGCGCGCGCCATTCGCCGGGTGGCGACGCCTCGAGGGCAGAGGCGAACTCGGCGCCGTAGGCCTCGACGATGTTCGCGTGCGGTCGATGCGTGAACATGCGCAGCCCCGCTTCGATCTCGCCGGGGTTGCCGGCATTCAACGCATCCGCGAACGAACGCGCCACGTCATCGGTGTGTTTGCCGGAGATCACCGCTTCCTCGAAGTCGAACCGCGCGGGCTCGTCATACCGCGAGCGATGCGCCTCGAACCATTTCCTCAACCCCGCCTCGTCGATCTCGGGTTTCTTGACGTTGGCATCGACCACGCTCAACGCCTTGAAGATCACGCGCTCGCGGATGGCGTTGTCGCCCTTGTCGAGGCCCATGGCCATGCCCTCGCGATAGAGCACCTCGTTGTCGAGCCACACGCGCCGCAGCGCGTACAGCTCCTGCTCGTTGGGCGCGTGACCGCGCGCGTCCTTGAAAACCTTGACCGCCTGCGCGTCCACCTCCGGATCGATGGTGATGACGCGGGGATCGTCCTTGCGGCTAGCCAGCATATGGTCGGCCGCGAACAGCACGCCGCCCAGCAGGATGAAATGCAGCAGCGGCTCGCGCGCCCACGGCGGCAGCGCGGCGCGTGCCTTGGCCGGCTTGCGCACGGCCACGGAATCTTCGACCAGGGTGGTGGACATGTTTTTCACGCTTCTCACAGAAAAGAAGGCGCCGCGCGGTGAGGCGCGGCGCCGGTTGTCGATCTATCTACCTGATGTTTACTTGACGCCGGCGACCAGCGACGAGCCCTTCACTTCGATGAACACAGGGTTGCTGTAGAACCAGAGATCCGACCACGCAGCCACATCGTACGCCGAGTACTTCTGGCCGTTGACCACCGGCAGGTGCGTCGGGCAGCCATCGATCGAGGTACCCGTGTACAGCACGCCCGTCTCCGGGACGTTCTTGCCAACGGTGTTGCACGGGATGCGCAGGTTGGCGCCCGCCGGCACCCCGTCACCGCTCGTCGAGGTGGTCGGGTTGATGGCGGTCGCGTTGGTCCACAGGTCCTGCAGCGGATTGCCGTCGGCATCCGTCTCGAAGGGCACGAGCGCCGGCAGGTTGCTGCCGCGAAGACGCAGGTACTGCGAGTTGTTCACGTTGCGCAGGCGGAAGACCATGGTCTTGTACTGCTTGTCACCCCAGCTCACGTGCCAGGTGCCTTCGCTGAACGTGCGGATCACTTCCGCCGACATGTTCTTCGCGCCCGCGGGCACGGTGTTCAGGTCGGGGTTGCTGATCCAGGTGCGCGGCCATTCGCCGGAGTAGTCCGCCGAGCCCGGGGTCTTGTAGCCGGTCACCGCGCCGCGGATCACGTCGATGTGATCCAG
Organism: Steroidobacteraceae bacterium; assembly: GCA_035525785.1. Lineage (GTDB taxonomy): Bacteria > Pseudomonadota > Gammaproteobacteria > Steroidobacterales > Steroidobacteraceae > CADEED01. The sequence continues at coordinate 14,231 of DATLDQ010000067.1, forward strand.
CTCGGGCTTGTTGAGCTGCTGCTTGACGCCGATCTGCGCGAGCGACGGGTTCGGGAAGGTGTACGGCGAGTAGTTGGTTCCCGACGGATCGCGCACCGCGATCGCGACGACCACTTCCGCGCCCTTCTTCACCTCGAGCTTCTCGCCGAGCGTGGCGCACTTGGAATCGAGATCCACGTCGGTGTTCTGCCTGGCGGCGGCCAGCACAGCGGCTTCCGCGAGCACGTTGCCGATGGCGTCGTTCAGGCGTGTGTCCTGGCAGACCACGAACGCGAGGCGGTCGATGAGCTGGCCCGACGAAGCCCAGACGTTGCCGCTGCGCAGACCGTCGACGATCTGGTCGGGCGCAAGAACGCCGTCCTTCTGTGAGTCGTGCCAGTGGCGGCTGCTCTTGTTCTTCTTTCCTGGGCCATTGCCCACCATGACGGCCGTGCGCTGGTATTCGCCGGGATAGAAGTCCTGCGACGAGCGGCGGTCATCCGGGCCGAACATGCCGCGGTTGTGCCAGTCGGAGCTCGCGAAGAACCACCAGTTGCGGCCTTCGCCGAGCAGTGCGTCCCACACGCCGCCGACCTGGCCCGCGTACACGCCGGTGCCACCCCAGGTGGTGCCGCCGACGGAGTCGACGTTGCCGATGCCGGTGCCGAAGTTGTTGCGATGGACGGTGTACTCACCGCGTGCGTCCGACGCGCCGTGGCCCGGCTGCGACTCGAAGCCGAACGCCACGTCGGGGGCCGAGTTGTTGAAGTTGCGCAGGTGCTCGATGTTGTAGCCGTTGTTGCCGTTCGGGTTGAACGGTCCGGCGCGCTCGAGGTGCGCGGGCACGTAGTAGCTGGCATCGGGATGGAACTGCTTCATCCACTTGAGGCCTTCGAGCGTCTTGAGATGGCCGCGCTCGCCAACACCATTGCCGCTCGCGGGCATCAGCTTGAGCGCGACGGCGTTCCAGCTGGGGTCGGCGCTGTTGGCGCTGCCGGAAACCGAGCAATCCCAGTTGTTGCCGATGCCGCTGCCGACGGTGGTATCACCACGGCTGGTGTCGACATCGCCGCGATCGAAACAGTACGACCACTGCGCCAGCGCCGAAGCATTGCCCAACGGCGAGTAGCCAGCCGTTTTCGGCAGCCTCTGCTTGTAGATACTCGCGGGCAGCTGGCCGCTGACGACGGACATCGACGAATGCTCATGGCCTGCGACCACGGACTCGATTCCCGAGAACACGGGCTGGTGCTTCAGGGCGGCGAGATACTCGACGACGGGATACTGATATTCCTGGATCGACTGCCAGCGCCACATCACCTGATTGGGCGCGCTGCCCGAGACCAGACCTTTAGGTGTGATCGACGGATTGGAGTTCTGCCAGCTGGTATTGGGGCCGAGGATCGTCGTCCCGTCCGTGGCGAACACGACTGGATAGGCCGGCGTGGCGAGCGACGCGTCTTCGACGAGCGTGCAATTGCGATTGCCGTTGCCGCCGTGACCCGCCTGCACGAACCAGTCGAGGCCCCAGGGCGTGTCCTGCTTGTCGGTCGCCTTCTTGACCAGCTTCTGCATCGAGATCGAGCCATCCGAGCAGGTGGTGTGGTTGTGGAAGTCACCGGTCACATAAGTGCCGCCCTTGGCGGCCGGGCCGTTGGTTTGCGGGCCGGAGTGATCCGCGAAAGCGGAGCTCATCGCGGCGGCGCTGAGCGCACCCGCCACGGCGATCACGATCTGTTTTTTCTCGAACATTGCGGAGTTTCCCCGTTGTCTGTGTGGAATGTGGGGTGGAACCCTAGGCAAGCGATGTGAACCCCTTATGAAAAGAACGCGTCATCGCGGGGCGTAACAAAGATGTCGCACAACCGTCATCTAATACGCGGCTACTCATGTCGGCAGAAATCACCGGTCTGTTCCCCATTCCCTTCATGCGCGCGCGCCAGGTGCTGGGCCCCGCGCTGGTCGCTGGCCTCACCGAGCATTTCTCTAGGACGGTGGATCGCGAGAACAGCTCCTCACAGAATCTCTCGCACACCGCGCTGCTCAAGCCCGGCGATTCGCCGCTTCTCGTGGACGCCGCGGCACTGATTTCGCCGCTGTTGCCCGAGTTTGGTTCGCTTCTGTTTGGCGAGAAGCTGGGCTGGTCGCTCAAGGAAATGTGGGTCAACGTGCTCGACACGGGCGGCCGGCAGGCCATGCATAACCATGCCAACAGCTTCATCTCGGGCGTTGTGTACCTGACG
>DATLDQ010000096.1:0-2885 GCA_035525785.1 Steroidobacteraceae bacterium
GCGACTGGTTGAGCGCGCGCGGGATCTCTTCTTTCAGGTATTCGAAGTCGGCGTCGTCGAGCGCCTTGCGCGCCTGTCCGCCACCGGCTTCCACGAGATGTTCGATCACCGAGTCGAGCTCGCCGAACGACTCCTTGAGGAAGCGCAGATTGTCACCCACGTACTGAGTGGGCGTGTTGATCTCGTGCGCGATGCCCGCGGCGAGCTGGCCTATGGCTTCGAGCTTCTGCGCCTGGCGCAGGTTGTCCTCGAGGCGGTCTCGCTCTTCGAGCGTCTGCTTGAGCATCGAGATGTCGGTGACACAGCCCTCCCAGCCTTCCAGCGCCTGGCTGGCGTCATAGAGCGGCGCGGCGTTCACGATGACGTGCAGTTCGCTGCCCTTCGCGTCGCGGATGGCGGTTTCCCATCCTTCCACGGCGCGCTTGCGCGACATGAGATCGAGGAAGTGCGCGCGGCGACCGGGCTCGAACAGCAGGTCGAGGAAGTTGATCTGCGTGGTGGGCACGCCAGCGGAGCCGATGAGCTTCACGAAGGCCGCATTCGCGGTCTTGAGCCCGCCATCACCGCTCGCGGTGAAGAGGGCCACCGGCACGTTGTTGAAGAGATCCTGGTACCGGCGCGTGGCGCGCACCAGGTCCCGGTGGAAACTGTTGCGCTCGACCGAGTAGGAAACGATGCGCGAGAGCATGCCGGCGTTGACGCGGCGTTTCTCGAGATAGTCCTGCGCGCCTTCACGCACGGCGACCAGTCCCTGCTTGTAGTCGTCGCTTCCCGTCAGCACGATGATGGGCGTCAGGTCGGCGACCGCCTTGAGCGCGCGCAGCGCCTGCAGGCCCTGCGCATCGGGCAGGCCGAGATCGAGCAGCACGAGGTCGTACTCGACCTGCTGCAACCGTGCGATGGCCTCGCTCGCGGTCTGCACGGTGTCGGTGGTGACGTGGTTGAGCCCGGCGTCCTTGAGGTGACGCTCGACGACGCGCGCGTCGGCGGGATTGTCCTCCACTAACAACAAGCGAATGTTCTTCAGTTCGAATTCACTGGTGCTCATCGGCGCGTTCTGCCCTGACGTGACGGGACAACTGTAGATCAGCCGTGGCGTAGCATCCCGGCACTACGCCACACGCTGTCATATCGGCTTGAAGAGCCAATACCTTAGGCACGGCGCAACATTGCCGCCGGTGGCGAACCCATTCAAATATCGGCGGTCCGGCATCGGGCTGAACCTTACGGGCCGACGAACTGCGCGGCTGCGCACAAAGAAATTTCCGCTGCCTATCCAGACTGGCCGCGAGCTGCCGATTTATCGCGGACAGGCATATGACGAATCTCGCGGCCCCAATACCCAACGATGGAACTGTGACGGAGCAGACGGCGGAAACCGCGAAGCTGCATCCGCTGTTCGCGGCCTACCCGGTGGCGTCACTTCTATATAGGCCGGACGGGACCATCGTCGCGGCGAACGCCGCCGCGCTCGCGCTGTTCCGGTGCGGCGCCGCCCAGGTCGTGGGCGTTCCGCTGGCTTCCTTCCTTCCGGAGCTCAAGGGCGAGTTCACGGTTTCGCAGGGTGCTTCGCACAGCCGCGTGGCCGTTCGCCGGCCGGATGGACGCAACTTCATCGCTCGCGCGCACTTCGTCCCGACGCTCGATGTCACCGCGCCGCTGATGGCGACCATCGAGGATCTCAGCGACTGGGAGCAGGAGATCGCGGCCGCAAACAAGGAGCTCGAGACCTTCATGTCCGCGGCGGGTCACGACCTGCGCGGGCCGCTGCGCATACTCAAAGGTTTCACCGACGCCCTCGATGACGAATGCGGCGAGTCGCTCAACGAAGAAGGCAAGTCCTTCCTCAAGGAAATCCTGCGCGCCGCGGATCGCATGGAAGGCCTGATCGACGCGCTGCTGGCGCTGTCACGCGCGGGTCGCGCCGAGATGCACTGCGAGCCCCTCGATCTTTCCATGCTCGCCGACATGGCGCTGTACGACCTCAGGCACGCGAAGGACGCACGCGCGGTCGAAGTGCAGGTCGAGCCCGGCCTCACGGCCTGGGGGGACGTGCGCCTCATGATGGTGGTTCTGCGCACGCTCCTCGGAAATGCGTGGAAGTACACGGGACGCACCGGCAACCCGCTGGTCCGTTTCTATGCCGAGGTGCGGGATGGCCGCGCCTGCCTGTGCATCGGCGACAACGGTGCGGGTTTCGACATGGCTCATGCGGAGCGGTTGTTCCAGCCATTCACGCGGTTGCATCGCCAGGACGAATTCGCGGGGCACGGACTCGGTCTCGCCACGGTGCGCCGCATCCTGCGACGCCATGGTGGCGATATCGAAGCCGAGGCGCACCTTGGCCAGGGCGCCACGTTCCGCTTCTGGTTGCCGCCCGCGCCACGCGGTTGATCAGGCCCCCCGCGGCCTCCAATGGAAAACCCGCACGAAAAAAAACGCCGTGCTTGCGCACGGCGTCTTTGAGAGCAAGGTTCGTCTTCGTTCGAAGACGAAACGCTTACTTCGAGATCGAGCGACGGAACATCCGGTCGATCTTCTCGTTGGTGGCATCGCAGCAGGACTGCGAAGCCTGCGCTGCGGCCAGCGCCTGGTTCGCGGCGCTCTGCGCACCCGAAGCGGTCGAGGAAGCCGACTGGGCGGCCGCATTGGCGGCATCAGCCGAGCTCTTGGCGGCGGACAGGTCGGCCTGCAGACGGCTCACCTGTTGCTTGAGATTGTCAACGTCGGCCTGCAGGGGCTTGAGGTCCTGGCAGCCGGCCAACATCGTGAACGCTGCAACGGCAGCAACCTTGATAATCGCACTCTTCATAACGATCAATCCCCTTATTGGTGGTTGAGCAAGTCAGCTTCGCCATCAACTCGCATCGAATGCGATCTGAGTG
>DATLDQ010000080.1:0-24151 GCA_035525785.1 Steroidobacteraceae bacterium
TTCCCTTGGGCTCAAGCCCGAGCTGCTGCGTGCCGTGGCCGACAAAGGCTACACGCAGCCCACCCCCATCCAGGCCGAGGCCATCCCGGCCGTGCTCTCCGGCAGCGACGTGCTCGCCGGCGCCCAGACCGGCACCGGCAAGACCGCAGGTTTCACCTTGCCGCTGCTGCAGAAGTTAGGCGCCCGATCCGGCAAGAACCCGCGCGCGCTGGTGCTCACGCCGACCCGCGAGCTCGCCGCCCAGGTGGCGCAGAGCATCGCCGACTACGGCAAGTACGGCGACCTGCGCACGCAGGTGGTCTTCGGCGGCGTGTCCGAGCGTCCGCAGATATCGAATCTGCGCAATGGTTGCGACATCCTGGTCGCGACGCCGGGCCGCCTGCTCGACCTGTGCGAGCAGCGCGCCGTTTCGCTCGGTGAAGTAACCACGTTCATCCTCGACGAAGCCGACCGCATGCTCGACATGGGCTTCATCCGCGACATCAAGCGCGTGCTCAAGATGCTGCCGGCGAACCGCCAGAACCTGATGTTCTCGGCTACCTACTCCGACGACATCCGCCAGTTGGCGAATGGTTTCCTGCGCAACCCGGTGGGCGTGCAGGTCACGCCGCGCAATGCCACCGCCGACAAGGTGGAGCAGAGCGCGTATCGCGTGCCCAAGGATCACAAGCGCCACCTGCTCGCGCATCTCATCAAGGATGGCGATTGGCACCAGGTGCTCGTGTTCACGCGCACCAAGCACGGCGCGAACCGACTCACGCAGCAGCTGGAACGCGCCGGCATCAATGCCATGGCAATCCACGGCAACAAGAGCCAGAACGCGCGCGTGAAGGCGCTGCAGGATTTCAAGGAGAACCGCATCACGGCGCTGGTGGCCACCGAAGTCGCGGCGCGCGGCCTCGACATCAAGGAGCTGCCGCACGTCGTCAACTACGAGTTGCCGAACGTACCCGAAGACTACGTGCACCGCATCGGCCGGACGGCACGTGCCGGTTCGACCGGCGCCGCCGTGTCGCTGGTCTCCCCCGATGAGGTCAGCTATCTGCGGGACATCGAGAAGCTGCTCAAGCGCAAGATCGATTTCGTGGAGCCACCGAAGTTCGAGATTTCGGAAGGGACGCACGCTCCGGGTGCGGAGAGCACCGGAAGCGGCGAATACCAGCCGCACCAGGACCCGCGACGCCGGCCGGAGCACCGTCGCGGTGGCCGATCGGGTGGTGGTCGCCCTGGCGGTGGTCGCAGTGGCAGCCGCTCGGGCGGCACTCGTGGCGGTCAAGGTGGACGCGGTCACTCGTCGAATGCCGGCGCCGGACAAGCCTCGCATGATGCTTACGGCGCGGAGTTCGGCTCCGCGGAATCAGCCTCCCCGGGCGTCGCTCGCGCTGATGCACCGACGCCGTCGGCCGGGCACTCGCGCGGCGAGGGCGGCCGTGGCCAGCACCGTGGTGGCGGGCGCGGCGGACGCGGCGGCGGACGTGGCGGCGAGCAACGAGGGAGTCAGCAAGGTGCGCCGAGTCAGGGCGGCCAGCGCGCCCAGCAAGGCGATCAACGCAGCGGCCAGAGCCAGGGTCGGTCGGGGCAGGGCCATGGCGGCCAGCGCGGCGGCGGGCAGCAGGGTCAGGGTCGCGGGGGTTCGCGAGGAGGCGGCGGTGGCCGTGGCGGCCGCAGCGGATTCGTCCGCGGAGCGCGCAGCAGCGGCGGCCAGGGTGGTGGCGGCAGCGGCAGCAGCGGTGGCGGCTTTTCGCGAATCAGCTAGGGGTTGGCGCCGCCTAGGCGGCGCTCGCTTCGCGCTCTACGGGTTCGAGCGGCAGGCGCACGCGGAACGTCGTGCCCTTGCCGATCTCGGTATCGAATTCGAGTCGGCCGCCATGCGATTTGATCGCGTTGTGCGCGATGGATAGTCCCTGACCAGTTCCCCGGCCCACTTCCTTGGTGGTGAAGAACGGGTCGAAGATGCGTTTGCGGATGCCCTCGGGGATTCCGCCGCCCGTGTCGCTGACGCTGATCACCACGAAGCCATTCTCGACCGCCGTTCTCACGGTGATGCGGCCCCTGTTGGGCGTGCCCTTCACTACATCGCCGATGGCATGCGCGGCATTCACCACGAGGTTGAGCACCACCTGGTTGATCTGGCCGCCATGGCAGGTCACCGGCGGCAGATCCGGCGCGAAATCGGTGACCACGTCGGCCACGTATTTGTATTCGGTGCTGGCGATGACGAGCGTGCTCTTGATCGAGCGATTGAGATCGACGCGACTCATCTCCGCCTGGTCGGCGTGCGAGAACTCCTTCATGGAACGCACGATCTCGGCAATGCGCGTGAGACCATCGGCCACGCGATCGAGCGCCGGCGGTAGTTCGGCACGGATGTCTTCGATGTTCTCGTCGGGTTCCGGCGGCGTCGGCAGCATGGCCGTCAGCTTCGCGTTGTGCGCAAGCAGGTCCTGCATGGCCTCGCGGATGAAGAAGATGCTGTCGTTGAGGAATTGGATAGGGGTGTTGATCTCGTGCGCGACGCCGGCCGCGAGACGGCCGATCGATTCCAGCTTCTCGCCAGCGGCGAGCCGCTGCTCCGCGAACTTGCGCTCGGTGATGTCGAAGCCCACGCCGATGATGCCGATGACGTCGCCATTGACGTCACGCAGCGGCACCTTCGAAGTGACGACGGTGCGCGGCTGGCCGGTTTCCTGATCGAAGCCCGGCTCCTCGAGGTCGATGATGGATTCGCCGGACTTGAGCAGCGCCTGCTCGTCCGAATAAAACTTTCTGGCGAGCTCGGGCTTGTGGAAATCGAAATCGGTCTTGCCGATGGCGTCATCGGCCGTGGTGCCCATGTTGCGGGCTAGCGCAGTGTTCATCGCGATGAAGCGGCTGCCCACGTCCTTCGCATAGATGAATGCCGGGATGAGGTCGATCATCGTGCGCAGGAGCGTCCGCTCGTGCGCCAGGGCGGTGGCAAGATCCTGCCGGCTGGAATTCTCGGGCTCCACGGCGGCGCCCAGCCTGAATGCGGCCGGTGCGTCACCAGGCTCGCCTTTCGGTCTGTCTGCCACGGTACGTACACCTCTCTCGATCTCCCGTCATAACGGCGTGACCCCGGCAAACTAAAGGAGTGGGGGATCGAGTGAGACCTGCATCACGTTGTGCGTGGTCAAAAAAGAACACCCGCGCGGTGCGACCGCGCGGGTGTGCATGGTACGGATGGAATCGCGTTACTGGCGCGGCGTTTCGGTATCAGGCTTCGGCTCGCTCGCGGCCGGCTCCGGCACCGTCTGGTCCGTGGCTGACGAGTCCGGGCTGGTGGACTCGGGAGCCGTGGCTTCCGGCGTGGAAGACTGCGGCATGCTCTGCTGCTGCGGTCCGGAGCTTCCGCCCTTCTGATGAGCGCGGAATTCCTTCTTGTCGAGGTAGCCGTCGCCGTCGCTGTCGGCGCTGCTGAATACGATGGTGGTATCGGTCGCGGCCTCGGCCTGCGAGATGCGTCCGTCACGGTTCGCGTCGAGCGTGTCGAAGCTCGGGCTCATCGAACCGGCCTTGTCCTTGCCCTCACCTGCCACGGCGGCGCCCAGTGGGATCAGTGTGGCGGCGGCGATGACGATCAGTGTCTTCTTCATGGCATTGCTCCTTGGCTGAAAATTCGTGCCTGGAGTTTTGCAATGCGCGTGCCAGCGCGGAATCAGCCAGCGCGCCGCCCCACTGTGCGAATGAGCCGGCGGTGGTCTGCCGAGCGCGACAATCGCCCCTGCGGGCGACGCCGATCACCGACGGCGCCGGCCAATCTAACTACAAACAGGCACTTGCGGGTCGTCGCATGACGACGTCGGAAGTTTCCCGCGCAAAATGTCGAGTGGCCGCTACAGCAACCACACTTGGGCGGCCAGCGCTCCGGCGTTGTACACGCAGTGTGTCAGCATCGGCGCCAGCAGGCTGCGCGAACGGTCGTACACGAGCGCGGCGCAAACGCCCATGCAGAACACCGGCACCACGGAGATGGGCGGATGAACGATGGCGAATACACCCGCGCTCGCCAGCGCGGACGGCCACAGACCGAAGCTGCGGCGCAGCCCGCCGAAAATCAGGCCGCGGAAGATGAACTCCTCGAACACCGGCGCGGCGATCAGCGCCAGCGGCAATGCCCAGAGCCCAAGGTGCGAAATGGAGTTCCGGACCTTCGTGTCTTCATCGAGCCATCCGGTGAGTGCGATGACGTAGAGGTAGCCCAACGCGAGCGCCCCGGTTGCCAGGCCCGCCGCGATGCCGAGAATCGGTTTGCTGCCCGCGCCGAACATGCGCGGCACGTTCGCCGTCTTGGCGCGCGAATACACCCAGCGCATCAGGAGATAGGTGAGGCCGCCGGCGATCACGAAGCCCACGAGCATGGCGTCGCCCGTCACGGGTCCGGACTTGCCGACGATCAGCGCGATGACACCCTGCAACACGAAGAACACCATCGCGGCGATGAGCCCATCCGAGGTGGATACCCGTGGGGGTGGCGAGGCATCGGGGTCGAGCAGGTAGGGCAGCTGGTCGCGCGCCTTCTGCCACAACGCGAAGGCCAGGAGCAGGGTCAGCGTGATGAAGATGAGGCGCTGCGCGAAGTTGGGCGTCACCACTGCGTAGACGTAGAGTCCGGCGAGCAGCATGTACAGATAGACATAGGCCGGCTTGACCTTCTGGTTCTGCTGTTGCTCGAGCGGATTGCTGCCGAACACGCCCAGCGCCACCGCGATGAACGAGTAGATGGGGATGCCGAGCAGCGCCGTGAGCATCGCGCCGAAGAACGTCCAGTCGAGCGTGGGTATGAGTACCGCGCCGATGGCGAATAGCGCCACCGGATAGGCGAGCGTGAGCACGCCCCAGAGCTTGGCCTTGTCCTTGAGCACGTCTTCGATGGAACACGGGAAGGTGTACAGCAGCCAGAGCGCCTGTCCTTCGTTGTTGAGCGTCTGGAACGCCGACATGCTCATCGAATAGGCGGCGAGGCCGAAAGCCACGGAGGCGAGCACGTTGGGCTTGACCCACATGTCGGTGGCCATGCTCGAAGAGCCGAGCAGAACCTGCGCGCCGACGATGAGCAGCGGCAATACCAGGCTCTGCACCATGAAATTGCGGTCGCGGCTCAACAGCGTGATCTCGCGTCTGTGGACGGCGCTGAGTCGCGCGAGTCCGGGCCCGGCGGGAGCTACGACGCGACTCGCGGTTGCTGGCGCGGCGCCGCGCGCACTGTCGCGTGCACTGCCCGAGATCACGCCGTTGCGCAGCTGGAATCGCAACAGCATGACACCCGCCCATCCCAGCACCGCCGCTTCCGCGAACAGTGCGAGAAAATACTGAAGCTGGTCGACGAACGTGCGCTCGTTGAGCGCGAGCACCGCGAGCCCCATCGGGGTCCACGCGAGCCAGTCGGGCATGAGCTCCGCGACGCCGAGCATGAACGCGGCCTTGCCGGGTATGCCGAGCGAAAATGCCAGGTACAGGGTGACGACCGACAATACCGACAGGACGGCGTGCAGATTGCGCAGCTGTGCCGGCCGCATCGACAGGCGAAGGCCGGTGTCGATCAGCGTGCGCGCCACCGCGCCCACGATCAGCAGTGGCCAGGCCGCGAACAACGCGGCGATGGGAGCCAGCCAGCGTAACTCGGAAAACCACGCGATGATGACGCAGGCCATGTAGACCTGCGCGATGCCCGACGGCTGCACCACGCTTCGTTCGAGGATGCGCGCCCAGATCAGCGTGTCCGACTTGACGGGCAGCGTGATCAGCCATTCGAGATCCCAGTCGGGCCTGGCCAGTTCGCCGGATGCGACGTTGAGCAGCAGCGACGACGTCCACAGCAGCAGCAACAGGAACGCAAGGCCGACGACCAGCGCTTCGCTGAATTCCACGGTTCGCCAGAACGTGTCAGGTGGATCCAACCCCAGGTGCAGCGTCGACACGGAATGCACGGCCATGGAGCCGAACACGAACAGCATCATCGGCCAGGCGATGTAGAAGATGACCTTGCTGCTCTTCTTACCGGTGTTGCCGGTACGCGTCTTGTCGCCCGGCTTCTTGCGCTTTGCCAGCGCATCGATCTGATTGAGCAGCCGGCGCAGCCGCAGCCGGATGAGGAGCCACGTGCTCGTCAGCAGTGGCGCCGGACCCGGCCGTCTCCCCTGGAGCTCGCCGGCGATGCTCACAGCGTTGCCGGTGCGGCCGCCTGTTCGGCGCCTTCATCGGTGACCCTGAGGAAGACCTCCTCGAGCGACGCGTTGTCGCTCACGCGCTCGCGCAGCTCCGCCAGGGTACCCGTGGCCACCAGCCCACCCTTGTGGATGATGCCCACGCGCGTGCAGACCTTTTCCGCCATGTCGAGCAGGTGCGTGGACATGAAGATGGTCTTGCCGGCGGCTGCCGCATGCCTGAGGCGGTCCTGCACATCGCGGGCGGCGCGCGGGTCCAGGCCATTGATGGGCTCGTCGAGGATCAACACCTGCGGGTCATGGATGAGCGCGCAGGCGAGGCCGAGCTTCTTCTTCATGCCCATCGAATAGTTGACCGCGAATTCATCCACGACCTCGGTCAGCCCGAATTCGCCGAGCATGTCCACGGCGCGCTTCTCGGCGTCGCCGCGTGACATGCCGTGCATCTCGCCGACGAAGCGCAGGATCTCGCGCCCGCGCAGGAAGTCATAGTAGATGGGGTTGTCTGGTAGATAGCCCACGTGCCGCTGCACCTCGGCACGCTGCGTATGGCAGTCGAGCCCCTGGATCAGCGCGCGGCCGCCGCTCGGCACCAGGATGCCCATCATCATGCGGATCGTGGTCGTCTTGCCCGCGCCGTTGGGGCCGAGGAAGCCGAATACCTCGCCGCGATCGACGGTGAGCGTGAGTGGGTGTACGGCGGTGAAATCACCATAGACCCGGTTGAGACCCTGGAACTCGATCATGCGGTCGAGTGTAACCAAAAAAGGAGGGGAGCTAACTTTTGCGGCTGGATCCGTTTCAGATCATGCCGCCGGGTGGCCGGCTCGCTGCTGTCGTGAGCCCCCGCTCACTCCTAACGTGAGCTCTTGCTCACTCTTAACGTGAGCTCCTGCTCACTCCTAACGTGAGCTACCGCTCAACGCTTCCGGCTGATCTCGATGCCATTGCCGACTTCGACGAGCACGGAATCCATGTCCCCGGCTTCGCGCACGCGTTTACGATAGGCATCCGCGTGCGGCCTGGCGCTCTCCGGCATGATCATGTTGTCCGCGCAGATCACGCCGCCCGGCGCGAGCTTGGGGTGCACCAGGTCGAAGCAGGGTAGATAGAGATCCTTCCAGACGTCGAGCAGCACGAAATCGAACGGCCCGGGCAACTGCATCAATGATTCGAGGCAATCGCCTGCATGGAACTCCACGCGTGTCGAGAGACCGGCGCGGGTCAGCGCCTGGCGTGCATGTTCGATCTTGAATTGCTTGAGCTCGAGCGACAGCACCTTGCCGCCGGTGTTGCGGGCGGCGGCACCGAGCCACACGGTCGAATAACCGTACGACGTGCCGAGCTCGAGGATGCGCCTGGCTCGTCCGCCGGTGGCCAGAAGGTAGAGCAACATGCCGGCGTCGCGACCCACCGAAAGCAGCAGGTCATCGAGGTTGACGTCCGGTGAACCGGGCGCGGAAATGCGGCGATGTTCTTCTTCCGCGCGTCGCTCGAATTCGGCGAGCACGCGTTCGATGACGGGGTCTACGAGGGGCATGGTGAAACTCTGGTCGGCACGGATTGCGCGCATGGTGCATTGGTCGCGGCGAGTTGGCGAGGGCCGCGACCTCTGAGTCACGACACGGCGATTTGTGACAGCGGCGATGTTTGCTAGGCCGTGCATTCCCCCGGGTTTGTATCAACCTGGCGACAATTAAGTCGCCCCGCGCGCCTGGAAAACAGCGGGGCCGCGTGCTAGCCCATGCGGCGGTCGCCGGGCGGGAATCGTCCGACATCCGCCGGCCGAGACATGTTGACGGCTGCCCGCCGCGATTCCGTTATCCGGTGAGATTCCGCCGCGCAAAAGCGTTCGGGCCGTTGCGCCACCCGGCTTTCGGACTCACTATGCCGTCTCCCGGCGGGCCTGCACACCGCCGAACAACCCCGAGGATCCCACATGACGAGAGTAGTTAGTATGGCGCTCGCCACTCTGCTGGCCGCTGCCACCGCGCACTCGCAGGCCGTCGACGAACTGAAGCTGCCGGCGGGTTTCGCCGCGACGGTGGTGCACGAGGGTTCGGGCGCCGGGCGGCACCTCGCCATTGCCGCCGGCGGCGACATCTATCTCGGCAGCCGCGATGGCATCGTCGCGATGCGCGACAGCGACGGTGACGGAAAGGTGGACGTGACCCAGACCTTCGGGGACGTGAAGGGTACCGAGGTCGTCATCTTCGGCGACTGGCTGTACGCGTCCGACAATGTGGGCGTCTATCGCTACCCGCTCAAGAAAGGCCAGACCGTGCCGACCGGCGCGAAGGAAACCGTGGTCGATGGGTTCCCGATGGAGCGCCAGCACGCGGACAAGACGTTCACGCTGGATCCCAAGGGCACGCTCTATATAAATGTGGGCGCGCCCTCCAATTCCTGCCAGGAGCAGGATCGCCAGCCCGGCTCGCTCGGGCGCAACCCCTGCCCGATCCTCGAGAAGTACGGCGGCGTCTGGGTGTTCGACGGCAACAAGCTCAACCAGAAGGCGACCGACGGCCGTCGCTTCGCCACCGGCATGCGCAACGCCGTGGCCATCGAGTGGAACGCGAGCCAGAACGCGCTGTATGCCGTGATCCATGGCCGCGATGCCCTGGATACCCTGTTCCCCGCGCTGTACAACGCGGTCGACAACGCCACGCGCACGGCCGAGGAGTTTCACAGGATCACGGATGGCGGCGACTACGGCTGGCCGTACACGTTCTTCGACACGAAGCTCAAGAAGCGCATGCTCGCGCCCGAATACGGCGGTGACGGCAAGAAGACTCCGGAGCAGGGGAAGTATCCCGACCCGCTCGTCGCCTTCCCCGCGCACTGGGCGCCCAACGATCTGCTGTTCTACGCGGGCAAGAGCTTTCCGGCGAAGTACCAGGGTGGCGCGTTCATCGCGTTCCATGGCAGCTGGAACCGCGCGCCCGAGCCGCAGGCCGGCTACAAAGTGGTGTTCCAGCCCATGAAGGATGGCAAGCCGAGCGGCGACTACGAAGTGTTCGCCGACGGGTTCGCCGGCGATCTGCAGGACAACAATCCGCGCAATGCGCGCTATCGCCCGGTGGGTCTGCAGGTGGGCCCGGATGGCTCGTTGTACATCGCGGATTCTCAGAAGGGCCGCATCTGGCGGGTGTCGTACAAAAAATGAGGTGGGTTGTCGCCACGCTCGCCCTCTCGGTCGCGGCTTGCGCCACGAGCGCTGAGCCCGTGTCCGCGCAAGCGACACCTGCCTCTCCGACCGCGCCATCCAACGCCGCGACGCCTCTCGCCGATGCTGCTGGCCAGCAGGCGTACGCACGCAATTGCCTGAGCTGCCACCAGTCGGACGGCTATGGCGTGCCCAACATGCAGCCCGCCATCACAGGCGGCACCTGGGTGCAGGGCGATGCGAAAGCACTGGCGCTGTTCGTGATGACGGGTGGCTTCAACAGCGCGGAACGCAAGGAAAGCGAGTCTCACAACGTGATGCCGGCATTCCGCCAGCTCCCCGACGCGGAGCTGGCGGCCATCCTGACCTACATCCGTCAGAAGTTCGGCAAGGGCGCCCCGGCAGTGAGCGCCGCGGACGTCGCCGCGGCGCGTGCCTCGCTGCCGCCGGGCTGAGGGCTATTGCGCGTTCCGGGCCGCGGGCTGCTGCTCGGGCTTCGGAAACTTCGTTATCTGCACACTGACGATCTTCCACTCGCCGTTGCGACGCACGTAGATGTCGATGTAGCGGTAGTTGGAGTCGAAAGGCTTCCCGTCGTACTTGCCGGTCATGTGCGTGCGCCCCGAGAGCAGCGCCGTGTCGCCATACAACCGCACTTCGAAATCCTCGACGGTATAGGGGTCGATGGTGAGCCTGGCATCGAGGATGTCTTCGACGAACTTCTTCTTCCCGTCGACGTTGCCGTAGCCATCGATGATGCGGAAGTCCTCGGCCATGTTGTTGGCCACCGCCGCCTGCTGCTTGGCGACGATGGCCTGGTCCCAGGCGTTCGAGAGCTGCGTGAGCTTCGCGACGTCTTCCCGGTCGCCGGCGAGGGCGGAGCCGCAGCCACCGCCCAGCGCCAGCACGAGTAACAAGGCGAGTGTGGCGCGCGCCATCACTTCACCTTGTAGAGGTGCACGTATCGGTCGGTCTTGCCCTTGACCGCCGGATCGAAAACCATCTTGTCGAGCTGGTCATCCTTGTTGCGCAGGCCGTCATAAGTCTTCTCGAGCACGAAGCCGCGCGAGGTGATCGCCTTCTTCGCGAATTCCTCGTTCAGGCGATGCGCCTTGCCGGCCATCTCCGCGCCGCTGCCCGCGGGCGCGTTGTGATCGATCACGAGCAGCTTGCCACCGGGCTTGAGCATGCGCTTCACCGAGTCGATGAATCCCTCGGTGTTGATCGCGGGCCAGCCTTCCTTCTCGTCCACCCAGTAGACGTCGTGGAACGACATGACGATGACGGCGACGTCGACGCTTTTCGGCGCGATGTTGAACCAGCTCGCCTCGATGACGCGTGGCTCGACATTCTTGAGGCGCCCTTCGGTGAAGCGCGCGTCCCGGTCCTTCTTGGAGTATTGCGCGTAGGGAACGTTGTTGACGGCGTACACCTTGCCGTTCGCGCCGACGACGCCGGCTAACAACTCGGTGTAGTAGCCGCCCGCGGAGAAGAGGTCAGCCACGGTCATGCCGGGCTTCACGCCGGCGAAGGCCAGCACCTCGGCGGGCTTCTCGCGCTGGTCGCGGTCGCGATCCGCCTGGGTACGCTCGGTGCTCGCGATCGAGGCATCGATGGCCGCGTCCGCCGCGAAGGTCTGGGCGGCCAGCGACATGAGGAGGCCGGCCAGCAACATCTGCGGAATTCTCGTCAGTGTTTTCATGATCTTCTCCGTTGGAAGGCCCGGCATTATGCGAAAGCCGATGGGTGTTCCGGAACTTCGTTGATCGCAATGGCTACTCACCCTGGCGAACCGCAAACACACTCGGGAGCTCCCCCATGCGACACCTCCATCAAAACCTGGTCCTGGCGCTGGCATTGACCGCATCGTGGACCGCCTTCGGGGCAGGCGGCGGTCCGTCCATGCCCGCCGGCTCGCCTTCCATCCAGAGCCGCGAGCCACCTTCGCCCGAGGAGCAGGCGCGTGCCGCGTACAACTCGGGCATCCAGGCCGTGGAGAAGGCGGACGAACTCATCGCTGACGCGGCGCGGCAAACCGATGCGCGAAAGCAGGAGAAGCTTTCGGGCAAGGCCGGCAAGGCCTACGCCAGCGCCATCAAGAAGTTCGAGCGCGCCACTGAACTGCGTCCCGGCATGTACCAGGCGTGGAACTACCTGGGCTACTGCAACCGCAAGCAGGGCCGTTACGACGTGGCGCTCGCCGCCTATGACCGAGCGCTTTCGCTCAAACCCGACTACGCCGAGGCCATCGAGTATCGCGGCCACGCCTACCTCGGGTTGAACCGGCTCCCGGAGGCGAAAGAGGCTTATCTCGCGCTGTTCGGTGCGAATCGCAAGCTCGCTTCGTCGCTGCTCGCGGCCATGCAGCAGTGGGTTGGCGGGCACCAGGACGATGCCGAGTTCGCATCCTGGGTCAGCGAGCGCAGCGCCATCGCCAGTCAGACAGCGGCCTTGACGCGCGAGGGCGCCGCGGCTTCCTGGCCTGGCAAATAGCCGGGGGATAAGGCCAGGAAACAGGCCAGACAACAGGAGAACAGCTGCTTGGGTGAGGTGGCTCTTCGGCGCGCCGCGAGGGTCGTGAGCTTGCTCGCGGCCTTGGCGGTCAGCGCTTCGCCGGGCGCTCACGCCGGTGCTTTCGAGTGGAACCTGCCGGCGGGCTTCGCCGCGCCCGTGGTACCCGCGGATAACCCGATGAGCGAGGCCAAGGTCGCACTCGGCCGCGCGTTGTTTGCCGATCCGCGACTGTCGATCAGCGGCCGGCATTCCTGCCAGAGCTGCCACGACCCCGCGCGCGCTTTCACGGACGGGCTGCCACGCTCGCGCGGAGCGCAGGGCGATACGCTGCCGCTCAATGCGCCGACGCTTTTCAACGTGGCGTACAACGCATCGTACGGCTGGCGGGAGCCAAAGATCCGCACACTCGAACAGCAGATGCGCGGGCCGCTGTTCAACGAACATCCACGCGAACTGGGTCTCGCCGGCCGCGAGGCCGTGGTCACGGCGCAACTCGGGGCAGATGCGCGGTTGCGGACGGCTTTCCGCGACGCGTTTCCCGATGATGCCGAGCCAGTCAGCATGCGGAACATCGTCCGCGCGATCGCGGCCTTCGAGCGGACCCTGATCCGCGGCGGGTCGCCTTTCGACCGCTATGTGTTCGAGGGCGATCATTCCGCGCTCGACGCGCCGCAGAAACGGGGCATGCAACTCTTCTTCGCAGGCGCGGGCTGCTCGGCATGTCACGGCGGCATCAATTTCTCAGGGCCGTGGACCGACGCCGCCCACCCCGCGGCGGAACCCGCCTTCGCCGATGTCGGTACTGGCGTGGCCGTGCGAGTTCCGACCTTGCGCAACCTCGGCGCCACCGCACCCTACCTGCACGACGGCCGGCTCGCCACGCTCGAAGCGGTGCTCGACAATTACGAGAAGGTGGCCGCTGACGCCTCCGCGGACCCGCGCCTGCGGCGCGCACCACTAACTACCGAGGACCGTGCCGCGCTGCTCGCCTTCCTGCGATCCCTCGACTCTTCCCAGCGCTGACACTCCGATGAACAAGGGCGCGCGGTTTGGGTATGCTGCGTTGCATGTCCACCGACTTCGGCCGCCACCGCCTGTTGCCACACCCGGACACCGACGCGGTGGTCATCCAGGACCTCGTCGAGGATCTTTCAGTCGACGTCACGCGGCTCAACGGCAAGCTGGTGCTGCTGTACCGGCTGACGGCCGATCCCCAAGCGCTGCGCCTGCCCGAGCCGCGACCCGCTGCGCGCATCGATGGCCTGTGGCGTCACACCTGCTTCGAAGCCTTCATCCGGCACGGGGACGCCAGCGAGTACTGGGAATACAACTTCTCGCCATCGGGAGCCTGGGCTGCTTACCACTTCACTGCCTATCGCGAAGGCATGGCGCCGCTCGTGAAGGGCGCGCCGCCCATGCTGCGCCTGCATACCGGGGCAGACGATCTGCAGCTCGAAGTAACCGTGGATTTGTCCTGGCTGGCGCGCGCGCCTTCGGGTGATGGGCTGCGGCTGGGCCTGAGCGCCGTGATCGAGGATCGGGCGCAGGTGCTTTCTTACTGGGCGCTCAAGCATCCCTTCGGGAAACCAGACTTCCATCACGCGGACGGCTTCGCGATCGACCTCGGCTGACCGGCAACGATTAGAGTAAGCGGATGATCCAGTTCGGCATCGACAGATTGTTGGGCGACCGTAAGCTGCTCGGTGAACTCGAGGGCCGCCGCGTCGCCTTGCTGGCGCACCCGGCGTCGATGACGGCTGACTTCCAGCACTCGCTGGACGCGTTACGCGGCATCCGTGGGCTCAACATCACGGCCGCGTTCGGCCCGCAACACGGCCTGCGCGGCGACAAGCAGGACAACATGGTCGAGTCGCCGGACTTCCGCGACCCGGCACACGGCATCCCGGTGTTCAGCTTGTACGGCACGGTGCGCCGCCCCACCGAAGAGATGCTCGGCCATTTCGACGTGCTCCTGGTCGACCTGCAGGACGTCGGCTGCCGCATCTATACCTTCATCACTACACTTCTATATGTGCTGGAAGCCGCTGCCCGGCATGGCAAGACCGTCTGGGTGCTCGATCGCCCGAACCCGGCGGGGCGCCCGGTCGAAGGACTGTCGATGCGCCCGGGCTGGGAGAGTTTCGTGGGCGCGGGCCCCATGCCCATGCGTCACGGCCTAACACTGGGCGAGCTAGGCATCTGGTTCATCAGCCACTTCCACCTGGCGGTGGATTACAAGGTCGTGCCGATGCGCGGCTGGAAGCCCGACGAAGCGCCGGGTTACGGCTGGCCGGTGAACGAGCGTAGCTGGGTGAACCCGAGCCCCAATGCCGCGAACGTGGCGATGGCGCGCGCCTACGCGGGCACCGTGATGCTCGAAGGCACCACGCTGTCGGAGGGACGTGGCACCACGCGGCCGCTCGAGTTGTTAGGCGCCCCCGGGCTCGATCCGCGCTCGCTTCTCACCATGCTCGATCGCATCGTGCCGAACTGGTTGGAAGGCTGCCGGCTGCGGCCCTGCTGGTTCGAGCCCACGTTCCACAAGTACCAGGGCAAGCTGTGCTCGGGCTTCCAGATCCACGTGGACGATGGCGCATACGATCACGGCAAGTTCCGGCCGTGGAGACTCCTCGCCGGCACGTTCAAGTGCATTCGACGGCTGCGCGGCGAGTACCAGCTCTGGCGCGACTTCCCCTACGAGTACGAACACTCGCGGCTGGCCATCGATCTGATCAATGGCAGCGAGATATTGCGTGAGTGGGTCGATGATCCGGCGGCGACGCCGATGGATCTGGAGAAACTCGCCGCGAAGGATGAAGCCGCCTGGGAAGAGCAGCGCGCGGACATCCTGCTGTATCGCTGATCGGCGATCGGCTCACCGCGGGACATCGCCGACCGCTTCGGATCTCAGGCCGGGCGTTGCCCGTTACCTGAAACCCGAAGCTGCTGCCTGCAAGTGCCCTCAGCCGTACTTGCGCGCTTCGGAAGCGTGCAGCGCGGTGAGCGTGGGGCGATCAATCTTCTGTACCGCGTTCTCCAGCGCATCCTTGTAGCAATCGCGGGCGGCGATCTGGATCGCGAGATCCTTCGAGCCATTGTTCACGTTGCAGACGCGGCGGGCAGCCACCTTGAGCTTGCGATACACCGAGACGGCGCCTTCGGTGTTGCCGAAGGCAACATCGGAGTAACTCACGGTGATGCTGGGCGGATTCGCCTTCGATTCGTCGGCGCGGGCGTCCACCGTCAGCAGCGTCAGGAAGGTGAGGGCGATCGCGGCGGCACCCGCCGAAACGCGTTCGGAAGCGCGGTGCAACACAGATTCAACATTCGAGCGGGTCATGGCTGATCTCCAGTTGTTGAGGAAACGAGCCGATGACGCGTGCCAAACTCATCGCTTGCCGGCGTGAGAGGCGAGTCCGTACGTGTCAGTCGGGACGCTGATATAGACGCGCCACCCCGGAAAACGGTTGCAAAGGGAATACGAAAAATTGCGCCGGGCCGAAATGGGCTGCGACGAGTGGTGGGGCGGCGAAAAGGTTTAAACCTTTCTTCGGACCGTCACGAATTCTTGGGTTTGAGCAGCGCCATCAGCGCCTTGACCGGCTCGCCGCGCGATGCGCGGTGGCGCAACAGGCCGTTCTGCCACGCGATGAATACCGCGGGATTGATGTACGACTTGCGGCAGACGGCCGGTGTATTGCGCAAACCCGCTGCGACATCCTTGATCACGCCGTTCATGCAACGACGCAGCCCGGCCTCGCTGGGCTTCTCGGGCAGCGGCACGCCGCCGAGCAGGGTCAGCGCGTGCAGGGTCGCGTGCCAGGTGCGGAAGTCCTTGGCCGTGAACTCGCCGCCCATGCGCTCGCGTAGATAGTCGTTGACCTGGCCGGAGTCGATGGCGTGGCGTTTTCCGTCGTCATCGAGGTATTGGAAGAGTCGCTGCCCGGGAAGCTCCTGGCAGCGGCGCACGAGCTTCGCGAGGCTCGGGTCCTCGACGAGTACGTCGTGCTCCGTGCCACCCTTGCCACGGAAGTGCAGCAGTGCCTTGCCCCGTGACGGAAAGCGCACGTGGCGGTCGCGCAGGGTAGTGAGACCGAAGCTGCCGTTGCTGCGCGCGTACTCGGCATTGCCCACGCGCACCTGCGTGGCGTCGAGAAGCTTGACGACGAGCGCGAGCACCTTTTCGCGAGGCAACCCCGGCAACCCCAGATCGCGGCGCACGCTGCCGCGCAACCGGCCCAGCGCCTTGCCGAAGTCGAGCATGCGCGAGTGCTTGCGGTCATCGCGGTGGCTGCTCCAGTCGGCGTGATAGCGATACTGCTTGCGGCCGCGGGCATCCCGGCCCGTTGCCTGGAGATGCCCGCGCGGGCTGCTGCAGATCCACACGTCTTCATAGGCGGGGGGGATGGCGAGTTTCGCGATGCGAGCCAGCGTGCCCGCGTCACGAACTTCCTTGCCGGAAGGGCCGACGTACCTGAAGCGCGGCCGCTTGGCATTCTTCGGCGAGAGTCGCATGCGGCGGATACCGCGCGACTGGTCGCTGACGTAGGTGAGACCGCGGGGGACCGGAGGCATGCAGCCAGCCTGCCGATGAGGCGACGAGGCTGGTGTAGGCCCGACAAACGCCGCCGCGGGAAAGACCCGCCTCGGACGTGACGGCTTTTTCTCACGCGCTCAGCATTTCACCACGGGGTTGTACGCCAGCCATCGCCGCGCGAGTTGTTCGGTGGCAAAGAATCGCACGGCGTTGTGCGTGCGGTGCTCGTGAACGAGCTCACTGAAGCGGCTGCCGTACGCCGGCGGATCTGCGACGACAATGGCCAGACGCACGCGGTAGTTGGTGAACTTCTGCAGCACTTCACCGGCGAGGCCCGTGCGCAGGTCGAAGAAGTCGGGACCCAGCTCTGCTTCATCGATGAGCAATCCGCCCTGGTCCATGCCGGCACTGAGAGCGTTGCCTATGTCGGCCGGCGCCAGGATGCACAGGCCGCTCATGCGGCAGACCAGCCGTTCACTCTGCCGACTCCGCGCCCGCGGCGACAAAGGCCAGGTCACTCATGTTTACCTTGTTCAGGTCGAACTTCTTTGCGGATGCCAGCATGCGCAGCAGCGCCTGCGCGATGGGCATGGCGGGCTTCTTGTCGCCGGGCTTCGCCTTGTGGAAGCGGACCGGGTTGATGCGCGCCACCACGTAGCTGCGCAGGTAAGGCGACTTCATGCCGCGCGCCTGCAGCTCGCCGACGATGCGCTTCACCTGCGCATCGATCTCGGCGAGCCGCTTGGCATAGCCCTCGCGTTCGCGCAGGGCGGCGGGCAGTGGTTTGGTAGTGAGGCGATCGACTTTCTTGAGCACGGGGCTGTAGGCGCCGCCGCCGAAGCGCAGGTTTTCCTCGTAGACGAGGCCCAGCGTGAGTAGCTCGGCGGCCTCGAACTCGGCGGCCAGCGATGCCTCGGTGCGCTTGGGATCGCGCTTGGCGAGATTGCGCGCCATGCGCACCACCTCGAGCGACTTGTCCTTGAGGTTGTGCGCCTTCTCGGTGTTCAGCGCGAGGATGCGGTACGACAGCGATTCATCCGGCGAGATGAGCACCGTGATCTGCTTGAGGCCGAGTACCTTCGCCGCGGCGAGACGGTGGCGGCCGTTCGGTGTCCAGAATCGGCCGTCTTCACCGCGCACGACGATGAGCGGGTCGAGGAATGCCGCCGTGGCTTCGATCGCGCCGGCGAGGCGCTTGGCATGCGTGGGCGAGAGGTCGCGCTGGAACGGGGTGGGCTGAACCGCGCCGAACGGCAGCGACGCGAGCAACAGCGGCCGACCGCCCAGCGGTTCGCGATACGCGCCGAGCGGCGCGCCGCCCGCCGCGCGCACCAGCTCGACTACCGCATTGATCTCCTCGTGCTCGATGGGCAACGCGACTTCGATCGCGCTCAGGCCGCGTTTCACCAGGGCCGGTGCGAGGTTCGCGCGCCTCGCGCGCCTGGGGGTCTTCTTAGCCGGTGCTTTCTTTTTGGCCGCCATGAGTTGCCTTCTCCGATTCGAGGCCGAGGATGATGCGCGCTCCGCGACCGTAGGTGAAATATGCCCAGGCCCAGTTGATGAGCACGATGAGCCGGCTGCGAAAGCCGATCAGAAAGTAGATGTGCAGCAGTAGCCAGAACCACCACGCAAGGAAGCCGGAGAGCTTGATGCTCGGCAGCTGCGCGACTGCGGAATTCCTGCCGATGGTGGCGAGGGCGCCCCAGTCCCGATATCGGAACGCCGTGGAAGGCCGGCCTGATATGCGCGCGACGATGTTTCGCGCCACCAGCCCGCCCATCTGTTTGGCGGCTGGCGCAACGCCGGGCACCGGCCTGCCGTCGCTTGAGATGCTCGCGAGGTCACCGGCGACGAATACTTCGGGATGACCTGCGATGCTAAGGTCGGGTTGCACGCGCACTCGACCCGCGCGATCGAGCCCGGTGCCGGCGGTCGCGTCCGCGAGTTGTCTGCCGAGCGGTGAAGCCGCGACTCCGGCCGCCCAGAGGATGGAGCGCGCGGCCACGCGTTCGCCGCCGAACTCGAGAAATCCGGCGCCGATCTTCGAAACCGCCTTGCCGGTGATGACTTCGACGCCGAGTTTCTCGAGCTGCTTGCGGGCCTTGTCGGAGAGATCCTCGGCGAGTGCGCTCAGCACGCGCGGCCCCGCCTCTATCAACAGCACGCGCGCCTTGCGCGGATCGATGTTGCGGAAATCGCGCGCGAGCGTGTGACGGGCGATCTCTGCCAGCGTGCCGGCGAGCTCCACGCCAGTGGGGCCACCGCCGATCACCGCGAAGGTCAGGCAGGCGTCGCGCCGTGCGGCGTCCTGTTCGGCTTCCGCCTCCTCGAACGCGGACAAAATGCGCGCGCGGATCGCGAAGGCGTCATCGAGATTCTTCAGGCCCGGCGCGTGGCTCGCCCACTCGTCGTGACCGAAGTAGGCGTGCGTCGCGCCGGTCGCGACCAGAAGATAGTCGTACGTGATGCGCTGGGCGCCCATCGCCACCTGGCGCGCGGACATGTCGATGCGGGTGACTTCGCCCATGAGAACGGTGGCATTCCGCTGGTCGCGCAGGATGTGCCGCAGCGGCGCGGCGATGGAGGGCGCCGCGAGGCCGGCGGTGGCAACCTGGTACAGCAGCGGCTGGAACAGGTGATGATTGCTCCGATCGATGAGCGTGATGTCGACGGGCGCCTTGCGCAGAGCACGTACCGCCCACAGCCCGGCGAACCCGCCACCGACGACCACGACTTTCTTCTTTTGTGTCATGAGCGGGAAGTTATCCGAAACGGCGGCGAATCGGCGCGCTAAAATGCCCGCGACCTTTTTTCGAATATTCTCCAGCAGATCGCCTCAATGACAGCCATACAGCAGCAGCACCTCATCGACAGCGTCGCCGATGCGCTCCAGTACATCTCCTACTACCACCCGCCGGATTACATAAAGGCGTTGGGCAAGGCGTACGAGCTCGAGCAGTCGCCTGCCGCGCGCGACGCGATCGCGCAGATCCTCACGAACTCGCGCATGTGCGCGGAAGGTCGTCGCCCGATCTGCCAGGACACGGGCATCGTCATGGTGTTCGCCAAGGTGGGCATGAACGTGCGCTGGGACGCGCAGATGGGCTTCGAGGACATGATCAACGAGGGCGTGCGCCGCGCCTATCTACATCCGGACAACAAGCTGCGCGCATCGATCGTCGCTGACCCGAACTTCTCGCGCAAGAACACCCGGGACAACACCCCCGCGGTCATCCACACGCGGCTCGTACCCGGCGACGAGGTCGAGATCACGGTCGCGGCGAAGGGCGGCGGCTCGGAGAACAAATCGAAGTTCGTGATGCTGAACCCTTCCGACTCGCTCGTGGACTGGGTCATCAAGACCGTGCCGCTCATGGGCGCCGGCTGGTGTCCGCCCGGCATGCTCGGCATCGGCATCGGCGGCTCGGCCGAAAAGGCCATGCTGCTCGCGAAAGAGTCGTTGATGGAGCCCATCGACATGGCCGAGCTCAAGGCACGCGGGCCCGCCAACAAGACCGAGGAGCTGCGCATCGAGCTCTACGAGAAGGTGAACGCGCTCGGCATCGGCGCGCAGGGCCTGGGCGGCCTATCCACCGTCCTCGACGTGAAGATCTCCGAGTATCCGACGCACGCGGCGTCCAAGCCGGTGGCGATGATCCCGAACTGCGCTGCCACGCGACACGTGCACTTCACGCTGGATGGCAGCGGCCCCGCGCTGCTCGAACCGCCGAAGCTCTCGGACTGGCCGAAGATCGACTGGGCGCCGGCGCCCGGAGCGCGCCGCGTGAATCTCGACACGCTGACTCCCGCGGAAGTCGCGAGTTGGAAGCCGGGCGAGTCGCTGCTGCTCAACGGCAGGATGCTCACGGGCCGCGACGCCGCGCACAAGCGCATCGCGGACCTGTTCGCGAAAGGCGAGGGTCTGCCGCCGGGCGTGGATTTCCGCAACCGCGTCATCTATTACGTGGGTCCCGTCGACCCGGTGCGTGGCGAAGTGGTCGGGCCCGCCGGCCCGACGACCGCGACGCGCATGGACAAGTTCACCGAGATGATGCTCGACAAGACCGGGCTCATCGCCATGGTGGGCAAGGCAGAGCGTGGTCCCGCCGGTGTCGATGCCATCCGCAAGCATCGTGCGGCCTATCTGATGGCCGTCGGTGGCGCGGCATATCTCGTGTCCAAGGCCATCAAGGCTTCGCGGGTCGTGGCCTTCGAAGACCTGGGCATGGAAGCCATCTACGAATTCACCGTGGAAGACATGCCGGTCACCGTCGCCGTCGACGCCAATGGCACCTCCGTGCATCAAACCGGCCCCGCGGAGTGGAGCCAGAAGATCGCCGCCATCGGTCGGCGGTAGTTGGGGCCAGGGCGAAGGTGGACAGAGCGCGTGCGCTCAGGGCTCGTGTCCACGCCTGGGCGCGCCTTCGCCACTTTCCCCACCTGACACCGGGAACCAGCAGCTCACGGTAGTGCCGCGAGCCCGCGCGCTTTCGATGCGCAGTGATCCGGCCATCATCTGCGCGCGGTAGCGCATGATCCGCAGGCCCAGCCCCTTGCTCTGCAGCGTCGAGGGATTGAATCCGCTGCCATCGTCCTCGATGCGCAGCAGCCCGCGATCGCCGTCGGTGCAAAGCTTCATGTGGATTTTGCCCGCCTGGCCATGCTGGGCGGCGTTGGTGACGGCTTCCTGCGCGATCCGGTAGAGGTGCAGTGCATTCGCGGATTCGAGTCCGCGTTCAACGCGGTCGTCGGCTTCGCAACGCACGTCGATGTGGAACATGGCGGAAAGTCGCTGCGCCAGGCCATCGAGCGCGATGGCGAGGCCGCCACGGTCGAACGTCACCGGGGTGAGACCGCGCGCCAATGCGCGTGTGGTGAAGATCGCGTCATTGACCAGCAGCGCCACTTCTTCGATCGAAGCCGAAAGCGCCGGAGCTTCGCGTTCCGCACGATTCTCGAGGCCGCGCAGGAGCAGCGCGATGCCCGTGAGCTCCTGGCCGAGATTGTCGTGGAGATCATTGCCGATGCGTTGCTGCTCGCGGTTGCTGACCTCGAGCACTTCGCGTTCCAGCTGCCGCCGCGCCGTCGCGTCCTGGATCATGGTGAGCCAGAAGCGCTCGCCTCTCAGCACCAGCGAAGTGATCACCGCCTCGACGAACAGCGGTCCCTCACGCTCGCTGCCGCCGCGCACCGTGAGCTCGCTGACCAGCGGTGCGCCGGAGTGCGCGGCCACGTCGTCCGCGGATTCCGCGATGCGGCGATCCAGAGGCGGATCGCAAGGCAGGCCGTCGAGGTGCTTGCCAATCAGCGAACCGGTGACCGCGCCGAACATGTGGTCGAAGGCCGGGTTGGTCATGCGGATGATGCCGCCGCTGTCCGAGAGCACCACGCCTTCGTGCATCACCTCGACGGCCAGCGCCTGGCTTCGTAGCACTTCTTCATTGACCTTGCGGTCGGTGATGTCATGGACCACGCCGATGTAGCGCGAGATGCTGCCGTCCGCCGCGACCAGCGGCTGGTTGGCCAGGTGCACCCAGCGCGTTTCTCCGCGCAGGGTGCGCAGGGCGAGTTCCATTTCGGTGCGCTCGCCGCCGCGAAGCCTAAGCCGCCGGCGGATCGCATTGGCATGATCCGCGGGCAGGAAGGCCTGTCGCCAGCCGACGGTGTTCAACTCTTCGAAGGACGCGCCGAAGAATTCATTCCAGCCCGGGCTTGCCCAGAGTACGTGGGCCTCGCCGTTTTCATCCACCGTCGCCTCGTAGACGAAGCCCGACGTGAGCTCGGCGACGGTGCGATAGCGGAATTCGCTTTCGCGCAGCGCGTCGGCGGCCTGTTTGCGTTCGGTGATGTCGATGGCCGCGCCCACCAGGCGTGAGAACTTGCCGGTGGCCGGGTCCGCGATGGGCCGGTTCTTCACCTCTATCCACCGTAGCTTCCCATCGGCGCGCCGGATCTGCGTCGTGAACTCGACTGTCTCGCCGCGCAGATATCGCTCGGTGCGCGCGCGGCTCTGCTCGCGCCAGTCGTGTCCGACCAGGAAGCTTTCCCAGCCCCGGCGGCGGTATTCCTCCTCGACGCAGCCGTACACGCGCTCGGTTCCGAACGTCCACACGAGCTGGTACTCGGCATCCGCGTTCATGAGGTATTCGTAGACCGCGCCTTCCGAGAGATCGGCGACCGTGCGGTAACGCGCGTGGTTCAAGAGCAGCGTGCGCTCGTCGTCCTTGCGGCGCGTGATGTCGCGCGAATGGGCGATGATGCCGCCCACGGAGGGATTCGCCAGCGCGTTCACTGCGACGCTCTCGAGCCAGAGCCAGCTGCCGTCCTTGTGATGGAAGCGGTATTCGAAACGGCTGAGCTCGGGCTGCACTTCCGGTCCGGCATGCAGCAGGCCGCGGAACCGTTCGTTCAGCGAGCTTTGATCGTCGGGATGCATGAAGTCGTAGGCGTTCCGGCCCACGAGTTCATCGACGCGGTAACCGAGATGGCGCACCACCGCTTCGTTGGCGTACGTGAAAACGCCTTTGGCGTCCTGCACCGTGATGATCTCGAGCGCGTGCTCGGTGAGCGCGCGCAGTCGCGCGTCGGTCACGTCCACCAATGGAGTGCCGGGCGGGGCGTTGACCGGGAGCTTCGAGACCATATGCGCGGCGATTCTATCGGCAAGCCGCGCCGTTGCTCGATGCTGGCCCACCGGCGACCAACTACACCCGCCGAAGGCTGTCAATCCGGGCCGCGTTTGATTCCCACGACAGCCTTGTCAGAGACTTCTGACAATGTGCCAGATCGGGAACATAAACGACTGATTCTTATGCGACTACCCTTACAAAAACTAATGATGGATTTAACTCGCCGGATGTTGTTGTTTTGCCAACGCGTGGTAGTCTCGCGAGCATTGCAGGAGTTCGACGCGCCGTGAGGCGTTCGTCGCTTCATTTTCCATTCGCTTTCAGTAGACAAACAGCGTTCCCTCCTGCTTTCCCGAGACGCGCGGTGCTCATCGGGAACCAACTAACAAGGGATTCAGCCCATGAATCGATATCCGCAATTGAGCGCGGCAGTGCGCCTCGCGTTGCTGGGCAGCGCTGCGCTGTTCGTCTCGCCTGCGTTCGCGCAGGAGCAGGACAAGACTACCGACAGCAAGATGGAAGAAGTGGTGGTGACGGGCTCGCGCATCGTGAGTTCGAACCTCGATTCGCCCTCACCGGTGCAGACCATTTCGTCCGAAGACATCCAGGCAACCGGCATCCTCAACACGCAGGACCTGCTGCTGAAGAATCCGACCTTTGGTACCCCGACCCTGAGCCGTACCAATTCGAACTTCCTGACGTCGGGCGGCGGTGTCTCCACCGTCGACCTGCGCAATCTCGGCGTGGATCGCACGCTGACGCTCGTGGATGGCCGCCGCTTCGTGTCCGGTAACCCCGGCTCGATGGCCGTCGACTACAACACCATCCCGGCGCAGTTCATCGAGCGCATCGACGTCCTGACGGGTGGCGCCTCCGCCGTGTACGGCTCCGACGCCGTCGCCGGCGTGGTCAACATCATCTACAAGAAGAACTTCCAGGGCGTTGCGTTCGACGGCCAGTACGGCATGAGCGCCGAGAACGACAACGAAGAAACGCAGTTCGGCATCACGCTGGGCACCAACACCGAAGACGGCCGCGGCAACATCATGGCGCACGTCGGCTACACCAAGCAGGGTGCGGTGTTCTCGCGTGACCGCGAACGTTCGGCCATCGACCAGGT
>DATLDQ010000092.1:0-7961 GCA_035525785.1 Steroidobacteraceae bacterium
GGCAGCGCCGGTGAGCAGATTCATTCGGTCGTCCAGGCCGGCATTGCGCAGCGCGCGGCCAAACCGCGTTTGGCCGCCGGCGCGGCGCCGA
Organism: Steroidobacteraceae bacterium; assembly: GCA_035525785.1. Classification (GTDB taxonomy): domain Bacteria; phylum Pseudomonadota; class Gammaproteobacteria; order Steroidobacterales; family Steroidobacteraceae; genus CADEED01. The sequence continues at coordinate 92 of DATLDQ010000092.1, forward strand.
CGAACGACGCGGCCGCGAAGCAGGGCGCCGTTTCGCGCCTCGTCCAGATCTACGCCAACCGCGGCCACCTCGTCGCCAATCTCGATCCGCTCGGCATACAGCAGCGTCCGCGTCCGCGCGTGCTCGAGCTCAGCTACTTCGGCCTCACCGAGGCCGATCTCGATACGGAATTCCTCACTGGGTCGCGGCCGAGCGAACTTGCTCCCAAGCTGAAGCTGCGCGAGATCATCGCGCAGCTCGAGCACACGTTCTGCGGCACGATCGGCGCGGAGTTCGCGCACGTATCGAATACCGAAGAGCGCTTGTGGCTGCAGGATCAATTCCTCGTCGGCCGCATCCTGGGCAAGCTCACGGTCGAAGAGCAGAAAAACATTCTCTGGCAGGTCTCGGCGGCCGAGGGCCTCGAGCGCTATCTGCACACGAAATACGTCGGCCAGAAGCGTTTCTCGCTCGAAGGTGGCGATTCGCTGATCCCGCTGCTCGACGATCTCATCCAGAGGGGCGGCCAGAAGGGCATCGAAGAGGGCGTCATCGGCATGGCGCACCGCGGCCGTCTCAATGTGCTCGTGAACGTGCTCGGCAAATCTCCGTCGGTGCTCTTCAACGAATTCGAAGGCAAGTACGACACCGCGCACATGCAGGGCTCGGGCGACGTGAAATATCACAAGGGCTTCTCGTCCGACCTCAAGACACCCGGTGGCAACGTGCACGTGGCATTGGCATTCAATCCATCGCACCTCGAGGTCGTGAACCCGGTGGTCGAAGGCTCGGTGCGCGCGCGCCAGGAGCGCCGCGGCGACACCAAGGGCACGCGTGTGTTGCCCATTCTCATCCATGGCGACTCGGCCTTCGCCGGCCAGGGCGTCGTCATGGAGACGCTGCAGCTCTCGCAGGCGCGTGCGTTCTACACGGGCGGCACGGTGCACATCATCGTGAACAACCAGGTTGGGTTCACGACGTCCCGCCCCGACGACACGCGCTCGACCATGTACTGCTCCGACGTCGCGAAGATGCTCGAGACGCCGATCTTCCACGTGAACTCCGATGACCCGGAAGCGGTCGTGTTCGTCACGCGTCTCGCGCTCGCGTATCGCCAGAAATTCCGCTAGGACGTGGTATTGGATCTCGTCTGCTACCGCCGTCACGGTCACAACGAGGCCGACGAACCGGCGGCCACGCAGCCGATGATGTACCAGGTGATCCGCAAGCACGCGACCACGCGGCAGATCTATGCGGACAAGCTCGCCGCGCAGAACGTCATCGGCAAGGACGACGCGGCCGGCATCGTCGAGCAATATCGCCAGGGCCTGGACGCGGGCAGGCAACAGGCACGCGCCTCGCTCGGCATGGTGGGCAACAAGTACACCGTGGACTGGAGCAAATACGCGGGCAGCGACTGGTCCGAGCGGGTAAAGGGCGACGGCGATCTCGCGCGCCTCAAGGCGCTGGGCGAACGCGCCGTGAAATTCCCGGAAAATTTCGCGTTGCACCCGCGCGTCGCGCAGGTCATGGCCAACCGCGCCAAGATGTTCCGTGGCGAGATGCCGCTCGACTGGGGCGCCGCCGAGACGCTGGCTTATGCCAGCGTGCTCGAGGAAGGCCACTCCATCCGCATCACGGGCCAGGACTCCGGTCGTGGCACGTTCTTCCATCGCCATGCCGTGTTGCATGACCAGACTTCGGGCGCAAGCTACGTGCCGCTCAAGAACATGGCCGAACGGCAACCGTCGTTCCAGGTCATCGACTCGGTGCTGTCCGAGGAGGCGGTGGTCGGCTTCGAGTACGGTTACTCCACCACCGATCCGTCGGCGCTGGTGATCTGGGAAGGGCAGTTCGGCGACTTCGTCAACGGCGCGCAGGTCATCATCGACCAGTTCATCAGCTCGGGCGAAGCCAAGTGGGGTCGGCTGTGCGGTCTCGCCTTGTTCCTGCCGCATGGCTACGAAGGCCAGGGTCCGGAGCATTCTTCGGCACGCCTCGAGCGCTTCCTGCAGTTGTGCGCCGAGAACAACATGCAGGTGTGCGTGCCTTCGACGCCCGCGCAGATGTATCACATGATCCGCCGGCAGATCCTGCGCAGCCTGCGCAAGCCGCTCATCGTGATGACGCCGAAGTCGTTGCTGCGTCACGAGCTGTCGGTGTCGTCGCTCGAGGATCTCGCCAACGGCGAATTCGCCAATGTCATCGACGACGTCGACAAGCCCAACGTCGCCAGCGTGCGGCGCGTGGTGTTGTCGTCGGGCAAGGTGTACTTCGACCTGCTCAAGGCGCGGCGCGCCGGCAAGGTCGAGGACGTTGCACTGGTACGCGTGGAGCAGCTCTATCCCTTCCCGGTGCCGGAGATGGAAGCGCTGCTCGCGAAGTATCCGAACGCGCGCGAAGTCGTCTGGTGCCAGGAAGAGCCGCAGAACCAGGGCGCGTGGTACCAGATCCGCCATCGGCTGCAGACGCTGGTGGGCAAGCGCGAGCTGCTGTACGCGGGTCGTCCGCCCGCCGCGGCGCCGGCCACGGGCATCAGCAAGATCCACGAAACCGAACAGCGCGGGCTCATCGAAGCCGCGCTCAGCGCCACTCACAAAGAAGATGGAGCGCGCGACACCAAGCGCCTCATGGTCACCGCGGCGCCGGCCGCGGCCGCCACGTCTCGTTAAGGAAAAAGGTTCATGGCTATCGAAATCAAGGTTCCCCAACTACCCGAGTCCGTGGCCGACGCCACGCTGGTCACCTGGCACAAGCAGGTGGGTCAGGCCGTGACGCGCGACGAGAATCTCGCTGACCTCGAAACCGACAAGGTCGTGCTCGAGGTCCCCGCACCCGTGAATGGCGTGCTCAAGGAGCTGAGGATCACCGCGGGCACTTCCGTGACGAGTGGCCAGGTGCTGGCTGTCCTGGAGGAGGGCGCCGCCGCGACGGCCGCCCCCGCGGCGCCTGCTCCTGCGCCCGCGGCCGCGAAAGCGGCTGCCGCGCCTCCCGCGAAGAACGAGGGCGACAAGCTCGCGCCGTCCGTGCGACGCATGGTCGAAGAACAGAAGCTCGACCCCGCCAAGATCGCTGGCTCCGGCAAGGATGGCCGCATCACCAAGGGGGACGTGGTCGAATACCAGTCGAAGGCCGCTGCCGCTCCCGGTGCGGCAGCGAGCAAGGCGGTCGCGCCGTCGCCGCCGGCAGGCGGCGTCGCAGGCAGACAGGATCAGCGAGTGCCCATGACGCGCCTGCGCGCGCGCATCGCCGAGCGCCTGCTCGAAGCGCAGCACACCCAGGCCCAGCTCACCTCGTTCAACGAGATCGATCTCAGGGCCGTGATGGATCTGCGCGCGAAGTACAAGGACGGGTTCGAGAAGAAGCACGGCGTGAAGCTCGGCTTCATGTCCTTCTTCGTGAAGGCGGCGGTCGAGGCGCTGAAGAAATTCCCCACGGTGAACGCCTCCGTCGAGGGCAACGACATCGTGTACCACGAGTACTACGACATCGGCGTCGCGGTCTCGACCGAGAAGGGCCTCATGGTTCCGGTGTTACGCGACGCAGACCTGCAGAGCTACGCCGACATCGAAAAGAACATCGGCGCGTACGCGCAGAAGGCGCGTGAAGGCAAGATCACCATCGAAGAGCTCACCGGCGGCACGTTCTCCATCACCAACGGCGGCACCTTCGGTTCGCTGCTGTCCACGCCCATCGTCAACATGCCGCAGAGCGCGATCCTCGGCATGCATGCCACGAAGGAGCGGCCCATGGTCGTGAACGGCCAGATCGAGATCCGGCCGATGATGTACGTGGCCCTGAGCTACGACCATCGCATCATCGACGGCCGCGAGGCGGTGCAGTTCCTCGTGACCATCAAGGATGCGCTCGAAGACCCGGCACGCCTGCTGCTGAGCGTCTGACCCGGAAATAGTTAGAGGTTCCCATGTCTGAATACGATGTGATCGTCATCGGTGGCGGTCCGGCGGGTTATCCCGCCGCCATTCGCGCGGCCCAGAACAAGCTCAAGGTCGCCATCATCGACGAGTGGAAGAACAAGGACGGCACGGCCGTCTTCGGCGGCACCTGCACCAACGCGGGCTGCATTCCCTCGAAGGCGCTGCTCGAGTCCACCGAGCTCTATCATCGGGCCAAGGACGAGTTCGCGACGCACGGCATCAAGCTCGGCAGCGTCGGCTTCGACGTCGCCCAGATGCAGAAACGCAAGACCGGCATCGTCAAGGCGAGCACTCAGGGCATCGCCATGCTGCTCAAGAGCGCGGGTGTCACCGCGCTGCAAGGCCACGGCAGACTGCTCGCGGGTCGAAAGGTCGAGTACACCTCGCATGACGGCAAGAAGGAAACGCTGGCCGGCAAGCACATCGTGCTCGCCAGCGGCTCCATCCCCACCGAACTGCCCAGCATGCCGTTCGACGGCAAGAACATCGTCGACAACTGGGGCGCGCTCGATTTCGACGGCATTCCGAAGAAACTCGCCGTCGTCGGCGCTGGCGTCATCGGTCTCGAGCTCGGCAGCGTTTGGCGCCGCCTGGGTTCGGAAGTGGTGATCCTCGAAGCGCTCGATACCTTCCTCGCCGTCGCGGACCAGGGTCTCGCCAAGGAAGCGGCGCGCCATTTCAAGAAGCAGGGCCTCGACATCAAGCTGGGCGCGAAAGTGTCCGGAGCGAAGAGCACGGCCGCCGGCGTCGAGGTGACGTACACCGACGCGTCCGGTAGTCAGACGCTGAGCGTCGACAAGCTCATCGTCTGTGTCGGGCGCCGCCCGTTCACGAAGAACCTGCTGGACAATGCCACCGGAGTAACGCTCGATCAGCGCGGCTTCATCGAAGTCGACGCGCACTGCAAGACCAAGGCGGAGAACGTCTGGGCCGTGGGCGATTGCGTGCGCGGGCCGATGCTCGCGCACAAGGCGAAGGACGAAGGCGTCATGGTCGGCGACATGCTCGCCGGCAGGTATGGCCACATGAACTACGACATCATCCCGTCGGTGATCTACACCGCGCCCGAAATCGCCTGGGTGGGCCAGACGGAAGAGCAGGTGAAGCAGAGCGGCCGCGCCTACAAGGTGGGGCAGTTCCCGTTCGCGGCCAGTGGCCGCGCGCGCGCCATGGAAGCCACGGCCGGCTTCTGCAAGCTCATCGCGGCGCAGGATGACGACGAGATCCTGGGTGTGCACATCATCGGCCCGCTGGCCGGCGAGCTGATCGCCGAAGCCGTGCTGGCCATGGAGTATTCGGCGAGCAGTGAAGATCTGCAGCGCACGATCCATGCGCATCCGACTTTGTCCGAGGCGCTGCACGAAGCGGCGCTGGCGGCCGACAAGCGCGCCATCGACAACATCAACCGCTGAGCCGGGCGAAGTCTAGTTAGCCGGCTCGAACACGAGCCGCGCCTTCGCGGTCGAATTCACCGCGACGCCGTTTTCCTTGCGCGGCTCATAGGTCCATTTGCGTACCGCGGCCTGCGCAGCGCCGTCGAACACGCCGCGGGGCGCGGACTCGACCACCTCGACATCCGCCACCTTGCCGCCGTCGGTGACGGTGAAACTCACGACCACGTATCCGCCCGTGCGTGCCGCGACGCTGGTGGGGGCGACGGGTGCGATGCGCTTGAGGATCCTGGCGGGCGTCACGTCGACGGCGGCGGGCACTGAGGGCGCCGGTGCGGCGGCGGGCGGGACGACAGGCGCGGCGGAGCCCGCCTGGCTCTGATTGCCCGGCACGCTCGATGTAGCCGTGGCGTTGCTGCCGACCGCGTCACTGGCCTCGACGGTGCGGCCCCCGAACGAGCTGCCGGAGCGCTGCGATGTCAGCACCGGCTCCGCGTTGATGGGGGCGTTCAGCGGTATGGACCGCTGCAGCGCCACGTCATTGATGGGAGCGCCGTAGCTGCGCGTGTTGTTCGACGCCGCGCGGTTGGCGCGATCGGCCGGCGCCTGCGCCGGAGCGCGTTCGACGACGCGTTCGCGAGCGGTATTCCGGGCGGGTGTGACATCACGCGTAGCGCGTTCGGCCGGTCGCTGTCGTGAAGCGGGACGTTCGGTTTCGGCGCTGCCCGCGGAGTCGTTCGCCGACCCGCGCTGCGCGGCGAGCTTCGCGAGCTCGGCGGCGCGGTCGATCGAAGCCTGCAGGAATTCGCGGCGCGGGTGTTCGGGCGCGCGCTCGACCAGCCTGGCCAGTTCCTGTCGTGCGAGCTCGAGGTTGTTGTCCATGATGGCCTTCTCGATGTCTACCTCGATCATCGTCAGGCTGTCGGTGAACTTGCGCTGCTCGTCCATGCGCGTGACTTCGGCGGCAATGGCCTGCTCGCGCGCGCGCGCCGCGGGATCGTAGAACTTCTCGATGAGGAACACGATGACGCCCGCGACCACCGCGGCGATGGCGCCGGCGGTGATCAGGCGCTGCTTTTTCCGCTTCGCGGCTTCGTCGACTCCCTTGCGTTCGACGCCCATGCGCGCCTGCTGGGCGACCTGCGCGAAATCGTCCTCGACCGTCTCGACATTCCAGCTCGGTTCTTCGCGGCGGGGCGTTGGCGGCGGTGTCGCCGCGAGCGCGCGCATGCGGCCGGTGTCGGACGCAGAAAGCGGCGCGCGCATGCGCCCCGTATCCGATGTGGTGGCCGGCGGCGCGGGTGCGCGCACCTGCGGTGGTTGCCGCGGCGGTGGCGGTGCGCGCAGCGGCGGCTCGGGCGCGGGCTGCGCGGCTCGCGCCGTAGCGCGACCGGCGTTGGCCGCGGCGGCGACGGCAGCCATGGGCGCCGCGACGGCGGGTGCCGGCGCGGGAGCCGGCGGCGCGGACTGGCGCGCCGTGCGCAACGGTGCCGGCGGGCGCGACGGAATCGGCGCGCGCGGTGTCGTGCCGTTCGAGGGGATGCCGCGCTCGTCGAGCACGACGCGTTCGATGGTGCCGTCGGTCTCGTCGTTGGTGCCGGTGACCTGCGCGATGGCGAGCCACAGCTCCTCGAGATCGATGGGGTAGTTGATCGTGCGCTGCACCTTGAATGGCGCGAGGCGCGGGCCTAACAACTGCAGCCGGTCGGGCGGGGCCGCGAAGATGCGCTTGAGCGGGGCGGTGGTGCGGGTAGTTCGGCCGAGCAGGTCGAGGCCGGAGCCATCGACGCAACGCTCGCAGGCGATCAGCACGTCATAGGTGTTCTGACGCAGCAGCAGCATCGCGTCACCCTTGCTGGTGACGCAGTCGAGCTCGAGGACGCCGCGAATCGCGCGCGCAATGGCCTCGAGACCCTCTGAGTCATGGTCGACCAGCAGGACACGCATTCGTCCCAATACCCCGGTGATGCTTCGTTGTTAGTAAACGCGATTGGACGGAATGAGGCGTCGCAGCACGTCACGTTTCCCCGGGAGGCCCCCGCCGCACCCGCCCCGCGTTAAGTTAACCCGCACGCCGGACCGATAAGACGCTTCCCACCCTGCGGATACGCTCCAGCAACCGTGTCAGATGCTGCGCATTGTCCACTCCCAATCGGACGTCGATGGTAGCTGTCGACTGCGCCCTGTCGGTAGTGGTGTGCATCATCTCGATGCTCATTTTTTCGCTGGCCAGGAGGTCGCCGATGTCGCGCACCAGTCCCTGTCGGTCAATGGCGACAATAGTGAGCGTTACGGGCTGCGTGGTCTCTGCATCCGTCCAGTTCGCGGCGATCAGCCGATCGGGTCGGCTGGCGCTCATGCGCCTCAGGCCGGGGCAGTCCACGCGGTGCACGGTCACCCCGCGGCCCACGGTGGCATAGCCCGCGATGGGCTCGGGTTTCACGGGCGCGCAGCAGCGGGCGAAGCTGATCGGCAGGTCTTCCACGCCGGCCAGCACCACCGGGGAACGCGACGGTTTGCGCGTGCGAGGACGTCGGCGCGGCGTCGCGGGGGCGATCGGTG
>DATLDQ010000095.1:0-3269 GCA_035525785.1 Steroidobacteraceae bacterium
CCTCAACCTGATCCCGGTCGACGCCGTCGATCGCATCGAGGTGCTCAAGGACGGCGCTTCCGCCATCTACGGTTCCGATGCCATGGCGGGCGTGGTCAACATCATCCTGCGCCGCGACTACCAGGGCGGAGAGGTGTCGGCAAGCTACAGCATGAACGAGGACAGCGAGTGGGGCGCCTATCGCGCCAGCGCCACGCTGGGCTTCGGCAACCTCACCAAGCAGAACTGGAATTTCCTCGCGAGCGTGGAGCATTTCCATCGCGACCCGGTGAACATCCGCGAAGTGAAGAACGTGTTCGAGGAGCAGCTGAGCGCCCTCGGCGCGTGGCGCACGACGCAGTCCGCCAACGGTTTCCCGGGCAACTACTTCCGCGAGAACGTGCTCGGCAACGGCAACTTCGCGACCTTCGTGCAGTTCGATCGCAATTGCCCGGCCGACCGCGTCATCGCCGCCCGCTGCCGTTACGACACGTACCAGGATGTGAACGTCTCGTTCACCCAGGATCGCGACGAGGCGTACCTGCGCGGCGTCTTCAACATCAGCAACAACCTGAGCGCGTTCGGCGAGTTCCTCTACTCGCGCGTCAAGAGCGATTACTTCTCGACCCCGTCCTCGTTCAGCAACGCGATCTCGGTGTGGGGCGACGCCAACGGCACGCTGCGCCAGTACCGCCTCATCCTGCCGGTCGGCCACCCCGACAACCCGACGACGGTCCCGGTCGCCGTCGCTTATAACTTTGCCGACGTGGGCCGCCGCACCGACGTCCAGAAGCTCGAGACCAACCGCACCGTCGTCGGCCTGAACGGCAACTTCGGCAAGTGGGATTTCGAAACCGCGTTCCTCTACACCAAGAACGAGCGCACCGACGTGAACGGCGGGTACCTGTACTTCCCCGGCCTGCAGGCAGCGGTCAACGACCGCAGCTACCGCTTCAACGGCACGCCGAATTCGCCGGAAGTGCTGGCGCGCGTGGGCACGAGCTTCGACGAGGTCGGCGAATCGTCGATCACGCAGTGGGACCTTCGTGCCACGCGTGAGCTGATGCAGATGGCCGGTGGCCCGCTCGCGATCGCCGCGGGCGTGGAAGCGCGCAAGGAAGAGCTGTCGATCGTTTCGGATCCGAAGATCGTCGCGGGTGACATTGTCGGCCGGGGCACCTCGTCCGCCAATGGCGATCGCAACGTCACGGCGCTCTACGCCGAGGTGTCGATTCCGTTCCTGAAGCGCCTCGAGACCCAGCTCGCGCTGCGCACCGAGCATTACAGCGACTTCGGCAACTCCACCACGCCCAAGGTCGGCATCAAGTACCAGCCGATCGATGCGATCGCGTTGCGCGGCACGTACGCGCAGGGCTTCCGCGCGCCGGCGTTGTCGCAGATCTCGGAATCGAGCGTGCAGGCGTTCAACAACGGCGTGCGCGATCCGCTGCGCTGCCCGGTGTTCGATGCCAACCAGCGCGATTGCGCGACCAGCTTCGCGTCGTACATCCGCGCCAACCGCGACTTGAAGCCGGAGAAGTCGGACAACTTCACCGCGGGCTTCATCCTGGCACCCAGCCAGGCGTTCAACGTCTCGTTCGACTACTGGAGCATCAAGCGCAAGGACCAGATCGACCGCTTCTCGGCGACCTACCTGCTCGCGCGCGAGGCCCAGTTCCCCGGTGCGGTCGTTCGCGACCCGAACCAGGCGACGTGGCTTCCGGGGGTTGCCAACTCCGGCCCGATCTTCGCGGTGCTGCGCCAGTTCTTCAACCTGGCGGAGACGCACGTGAGCGGCGTCGACGTCGATGCGACCTGGAACGTGCTGGTGCCGAATGCCGGACGCGTGGTCACGACCTTCAGCGGCACCTACCTGGCGAGCTACAAGTACGCCGTGGCGGTGACCGATCCCATGATCGAGCAGGCCGGCACCTTCGGCGGCCCGTCGGACGCGCTGCCGCGCTTCCGCGGCAACATCGCCTCGACCTGGACGAATGGCCCGTGGTCGCTCAACGCGCGCGTGAACTACGTGCGTGGCTGGTTCAACGGCGCCGGTGGCGAAGGCGCACCGCTCGACCGCTGCTTCTTCTCGGCCAACCAGCTGATCGACCCGAGCTGCCGCGTGAAGCCGTGGACCACGGTCGATGCCGGCGTCTCTTATACCGGCATCCGCAACCTGACGCTCGGCCTGCAAGTCCGCAACGTCCAGGACAAGCGCGCGCCGTTCGACGCCAACTACGAAGTGACCACCGCCCAGGGCTTCAACGACAAGTTCCACAATGCTCTCGGCCGCTACTACACCATCAACATCAGCTACAAGTTCATGTAATACGCAGCACGAAAGCAAAGCCCCGACTTCGGTCGGGGCTTTTTTTTTGCCATTCTGCCTCCCCCTTGGGGGAGGGCCGGGGAGAGGGTCAGAAATTCACGTTGCTGCTTCCCTTCAGCCGCAGCATCGCCCGCGCCTCGTCGGGTGTCGCTACCTCCAGCCCAAGACCTTCGATGACCTGCCGCGCGGCCTTGACCTGCTGCGCATTGGTCTCCGCCAGCTTGCCCGGGCCGATCCACAGCGAATCCTCGAGGCCGACGCGCACGTTGCCGCCGAGTGCCACCGACTGCGCGGCGATGGGCATCTGGTTGCGCCCGGCGCCCAGCACGCTCCATACGTAGTCGGCGCCGAAGAGCCGGTCGGCCGTGCGCCGCATGTGAGCGACGTCTTCGGGATGCCCGCCGATGCCGCCGAGGATGCCGAACACCGACTGGATGAAGAAGGGTGGCTTCACCAGGCCGCGGTCGGCGAAATGGCGCAGCGTATAGAGGTGGCCGATGTCGTAGCACTCGATCTCGAAGCGCGTGTCGTTCGCCCGGCACGTATCGAGGATGTTCTGGATGTCCTTGAAGGTGTTCTTGAAGATGCGCTCGTCGGAGCCGGCGAGGTACGGCCGCTCCCACTCGTACTTGAACTCCTTGTAGCGGCCCAGCATCGGGAAGAGGCCGAAGTTCATCGAGCCCATGTTGAGGGACGCGACCTCGGGCTTGAAGTGCGCGCACGGCTTGAGGCGCTCTTCCACCAGCATCGTGGGCGCGCCGCCCGTCGTGATATTGATCACGACGTTGCATGCCTTCTTGATGCGCTTGAGGAACGGCTCGAACGCCTCGGGGCGCTGGTCGGGACGACCGTCCTTCGGATCGCGCGCATGCAGGTGCACGATCGCCGCACCCGCTTCGTAGGCGCCGATCGCGGCATCGGCGATCTCATCGGCGGTGATCGGCAGGTGCGGCGACATCGT
>DATLDQ010000100.1:0-26154 GCA_035525785.1 Steroidobacteraceae bacterium
GCGTTCCACCGACAATCGACTCGCACACTGCGGCGCCGAGACTACGCAAAAAGACAACGTTGTCAAATTGTCTAATTCGCGGTACGCCTACGGTAGCGCTAACTACGCTATTTCTCCCGCATGACACCGATGGTCTTTTTCTGTGGTGCGTCGCACCGGAGCGAGCCTACGGTAGCGTTACCGGCAAGCGGCACGCCGGAGATCGGTGTGTCTGAAAATGAAAACAGTCGGGTGCGGCGTTGCCGGCGCACGCTGCGGCGCGGTAGAACGGCGTCCCGCCCATTGGCATCGAGGCAGCAACAGATGAGCGTGAGTCCCGCCATGGACAATGCCGCGCCGGCATCGGCGCGCGTAGTGGGCTGGCGATTCATCCTGCTCTACGCTTTCGGATACACCGGCACGTGGCTGGCACTGTTGACACCGGGGCTCGTGAGTCTCGCGCTGCGCCTGCGCCAGCTCTCGCCGGCCACCGCGAAGCAGGATCTCGCGCTCGTGCTGTCGGTGGGCGCGGTTTTCGCGATCGTGAGCAATCCCATCTTCGGCCACCTGAGCGACCGCACGCGCTCGAGGTTCGGACGGCGCCGCCCGTGGCTCGTGGGTGGAATGCTGTGCGGGACGGCCGCGCTGCTCATCATCGCGCGCGCCGAAAGCGTGACGTTCGTGCTCGTGGGCTGGTGCCTCGCGCAGCTCGCGTTCAACGCAGTGCTCGCCGCGATGGTCGCAGTCTTGCCCGACCAGGTACCCGAGGCGCAGCGCGGCACCGTCTCCGGTGTCATCGCCATCTGCCTGCCGCTGGGACAGGCATTGGGCACCCTGATCGTTCGCGGGGTATCCGACTCCACCATGCTCATATTCCTGCTGCCGGCGGCGCTCGGCACGATGGCGGTGCTGCTGCTGGCGTGGATGCTGCCCGACCGCGTCAGCGTGCGCGCCGCCACCGGGAGCCCGACGCTCAAGGACTCGCTACGCGCATTCTGGCTAGACCCGCGCGCCTACCCGGACTTCGCCTGGGCCTGCCTCAGCCGCTTCCTTCTAGCGATGGGCGGCGCGCTGATCACCGCGTACCAGCCTTACTACCTCATCGAGAACCTCGGCTTCGCCGATGCAGAGGTGGCCGGACGCGTGTCGCAGGCCGTGGTCGTACAGACCCTGGTCATGGTGGTCTTCGGCCTGATCAGCGGAAAGCTGTCCGACCTCATCCGCCGGCGCAAGGTGTTCGTGATCGCGGGCGGCGTGCTGTACGCCGCGGGCCTCTGGCTGATCGCCAGCGCCGGCTCCTATGCCGCGTTCGTCGCGGGCATGGCGATCATGGGCATGGGACATGGCATGTACTTCGGCACTGATCTCGCGCTCGTGACGGGCGTGTTGCGATCGCGACCCCACGCCTCCGGCAACGATCTCGGCCTCCTCAATGTCGCGAACACGCTTCCGCAGAGCTTCACCGCCGCGCTCGGCTCGCTGATCCTGCAGAGCTCGGGCGGCAACTACACGCTGTTGTTCATGCTGGCCGGGTGCTCGGCGCTGCTGAGCTCGGTCGCCATCCTGCCGTTGCGCAGCGTTCGATGACTTCAGCGCAACGGTGTCATCCGGCGGTTTGCCGGACGTGCCGACATTCGCGCGCGCGGATTGACACCGTAGTCCCGTTTTGTGTTGAATGCGCGGCGAGGGGACCGCCCACCAGCGGAACGACAACGATGAGAATCAGCCGGTTTCCGGTCGCGGCCCTCGTGTTCACTCTTCTTTGCTCACGGGTGAACTGAAATTACACTGCGCCGCATGAGCACCGCCACGATCCGCGACGTCGCCGCACAGGCGAAGGTTTCCATCAAGACGGTTTCGCGCGTCATCAACAACGTGACGACGGTGAAGCCGCATACGCGCGAGAAGGTGCTGCGCGTGATCCGCAAGCTCGACTACCACCCGAATCCCTCGGCGCGTGGCCTGTCGGGCAGCCGTTCATTCCTCATCGGCCTGCTCTACGACCGGTCCTGCGAGTACTACGCCACGAGCGTGCTCGCCGGAGTGCTCGAGACCTGCCGCGCCGCTCACTACCAGGTGATCATGCAGCCCTGCGACTACCGCTCGCCGTCATTGACGGAGGAGGTCGCACGCAACGTCAAGCAATCGCGCGCCGCGGGCGTGATCATCACGCCGCCACTGTCGGACCAGACCGCGCTCACCACCATGTTCAAGCAGCAGCGCGTTCCGTACGTGCGCATCGCGCCCGCGGAGCACTCGGATAACCAGCGCACCGTTTACACCAATGACCGCGAGAGCAGCGCGCGCCTGACGGAGCACCTGGCGGCACTGGGGCACTCGCGCATCGGCTTCATCATCGGCAATCCCGATCACGCGGCGGTAGCCGACCGGTACAAGGGCTATCTGGATGGACTCAAGACCTGCGGGCTCGACGTCGACAAGAAGATCATCGCGCAAGGCTACAACTCGCATGCCTCGGGCATGCAATGCGCGCGCAAGTTGCTGCAGGTGCCGGACGCCGATCGCCCCACCGCGATCTTCGCGAGCAACGACGAGATGGCCGCGGGCGTGCTGGCCGTGGCGCACAGCCTGGGGCTCGGGGTTCCGGATGACGTTTCCGTCGCGGGCTTCGACGACATGCCGTTGGCCAGCCAGGTGTGGCCGGCGCTGACGACCATACGTCAGCCCATCAGCGCGATGTCCGCGAAGGCCGCCGAGCTGCTGCTTCAGCAGCTGCGCAACGAGCCCGAGGACAAGACCGCGCACGTGCTCGAGTCCTCGGTCACTTTCCGGCAGTCGACGGGTCCGGCCCACAACCAGAAGATCCAGCAGGTGCGCAGCCTGCGGCGCGCCAAGGCGGCGAAGACCGCCGCATCGCCCGAAGAAAGCTGAAGGCTACGGCCCGCGCACCCCAAGGCGCCCGGATGACCACCGTCGCCTAACTTCCCTGCACTTTCGCCGCGACCGCCGGTGCATCGGGTCCGACGATCACGTGCCAGACACGGTCTGCGACGCGGTTCGCACCGCGGAAGCCGGCGGCCTTGAGCCTGGTCTCATCGACACTCGCGCCATCGCGCACCTCGATGAGCAGACGTGTCGACGCCGCCTCGACCTTCGCGAGATTGCCTTTGCCGCCGAGCGCAGCCAGCAGGTCGCGCGCATTGCCCTGGCTGTGCGGCGCGCTGGACGCCGGCCCCCGCTCGGTGCCCGTAGACGGCGCGGGTACGGTGACTGGCGCTGTCATGGCGGGCGCGGATTGCGCCGGCGCATGTCGCAGCGTTCCGCGGATCTCCGCCGCGAGCTGATCCGCGATCGGGCCGACGACGACTTGCACGGCCCCATCGGCGAGCTTGAGCACGCCACGCGAACCCAGCGGCTTCAGCGCGCTCTCGTCGATGAGCGACTGATCGCTCACCGTGAGCCGCAGGCGCGTGGTGCAGGCCTCGACCGCGCGCAAATTCCTCGCGCCGCCGAGCGCCGCGATCCAGGCAAGCGACGTGTCGCCGCCCTTGCCGGCATCGACTGCCAGCGCGACCTCGTCACCCTCGCGGCCCAGCGTCTTGAGATTGAACTTCACGATGACCCAACGGAACAGCGCGTAGTACAGCGCGAAGTAGGCGAGGCCCACCGGGATCAGCAGGATCGGATTGGTCGCGAGCTTGTAGTTGAGCACGTAGTCGAAGAGACCCGCCGAGAAGCCGAAGCCGAGATGCACGCTGAGCGCATGCATGAGGACCATGGCGAGGCCCGTGAGCACCGCATGCACGCCGAACAACGTGGGCGCCAGGAACATGAAGGTGAACTCGATCGGCTCGGTCACACCGGTGAGGAACGACGTGAGCGACATCGAGAGCAGCAATCCGCCGACGGCGGCGCGCTTCTCGGGCGCGGCGGTGCGATACATGGCGAGGCAAGCCCCGGGCAGGCCGAACATCATCACCGGGAAGAACCCCGACATGAATGCGCCCGCGCTGGGATCGCCGGCGAAGAAGCGCTTGAGATCGCCGGTTGCGCCGTGGAACTCGCCGAGCTGGAACCACGCGAGGTTGTTGATGATGTGATGCAGGCCAGTGATGATCAGCGCGCGGTTCAGCACGCCGTACGTGAACAGGCCGTATTCCTCCGAGCCGAGCACGGCCTGGCTCGCCTGGTCCATGCCGTGGCGCACGTCGGTCCAGCCGAACCCGATCGCGAACGCGAGCACGACGCCGCCGATGCCACTCAAGATGGGGATGAAGCGACGGCCGCCGAAGAAGGCCAGGTAGGCGGGCAGGCGGATGTCGCCGAACCGGTTGAAAGCCCAGCCGGCGAACAAGCCCGATAGCAGGCCCACGGGCACGCTGAGCCCGGCGAGGATCTTGTCCTTGGCCGCGGCGACGATGAATGCCTGATACTTCGCCGTGCTCGCCGCGATTTCGAGCGGCGCCTCGCGCAGGATGCGCGCGGCCTCGTCGATGGGCAGGTCGATGAGCACGCGTGCGCCCTGCGTGGTCACCACGTAACCGACCACGGCGGCCAGCCCCGCCGCGCCATGATTCTCTTTCGCGAGACCCACCGCCACGCCGATGGCGAACAGCAGGCCGAGATTGTCGAAGATGGCCTGGCCCGCGGCAGCCATCGCGGGGATGTTCAACAGGTCATCCTGGCCCAACCGCAACAGCAGTGCCGCGACCGGCAAGACTGCGATGGGCAGCATCAGCGCGCGGCCCATGGGCTGCAGCCTGGCGATGATCTTCATCATGGGAGCACCTCGCGCGCGAGATGGCGCACGGCTTCGGCGGAATCGAGTCGCAGCGCCCGCGCCGCAAGAGCGCGGCAGTCGTCGAGCTTCAATGTCGACACGCGCGCCTTGAGCGCGGGGATGAGGTTCGGCACCACCGACAGCTCGCGCACGCCCAAACCTAACAACAAAGGCGCCGCGACCGGGTCGGAGGCCAGGCCGCCGCAGACCGCGACGAGCTTGCCGCGACGTTCGCCGGCCTCGCCCACCCGGGCGACCAGTGCCAGCACGGCCGGGTGCAGCCCATCGACGCGCGCCGCGACGGCCGCGTTGCCGCGATCCATCGCGAGCGTGTACTGCGTGAGGTCGTTCGTGCCGATGGAAAGGAAGTCGACCTCGGCGGCGATCTGCTCCGCGAGCAGCGCCGATGCCGGCGTCTCGATCATGGCGCCGAGCTGCGGCGCGGGGGCGGCCGGGTCGCGCAGCTTCTCGATGAGCGCGCGTACCGCGCGTACCTCACCGGGCTCCGTGATCATGGGCAGAAGGATGCGGCATTGGCCGCTCCGTTCGCCCGAAGACACCCGCAGCAGCGCGCGCAGCTGCGTCTCGAACAGGTCCTGCCGCCAGAGACTGGTGCGGATGCCGCGCAGCCCCAACGCGGGGTTGTCCTCGGGCGGCAGCGGTAGATAGGGAATGGGCTTGTCGCCGCCGATGTCCATGGTGCGGATGATCAGAGGCCGGTCGCCCAGCACGCGCGCCACTTCCTGGTAGCAGCGCAGCTGTTCGTCTTCCGAAGGCGCGGTGGCGCGTTCGAGGAACAGGAATTCCGTGCGCAGCAGGCCGCAGCCTTCGGCGCCCTGGTTCACCGCGAGCTCGGCATCCGCGACCGTGCCGGTGAGATTCGCGAACACTTCGATGCGCTCGCCGCTCGCGAGATGGCAGTCGCGTCGTGCCGTGGCGCGTTCACGCTCCCGTGCTGCGCTTCGTTCGGCCACGCGGGCAAGTGCCGCACCGAGCTCGGACTCGTCCGGCGCCACACGAACCGCACCGTCCTCGGCATCGAGCACCAGCGACGCGCCCGGCGCGACCTCGAGCAATGACGGACCCACCGCGACCAGCATGGGCACGCCGGCCGCCGCCGCGAGGATGGCAACGTGTGAAGTCGGGCCGCCCGCGGACAAGGCGATGCCACCGAGTTTCTTCGTATCCAGGTCGATGAATTGCGATGGCGCAAGATCGCGCGCGACCAGGATGCTGCCCGCCGGAACCTCGGCCCTGACCGTCGCCGCTCCACCGAGCGCGACCAGCACCTGTTGCTCCAGGTCGCGCAGGTCGTCCACGCGCTCGCCGATGCGCGCATCGCCCGTTGCGAGCAGCGCCGATGCGCTGGCGCGCAACGCGCCGCGCCACGCGAAGCCCGCGCTCTTGCCCTGGCGTATCGCCGCGCGCGCGTCCTGCAGCAGCTGTGGATCATCGAGCAGCTCGAGATGCGCGCTGAGGATCTCGCGCAATGTCGGTGCGGCCGTCGCCGCGAGCCGCGCGAGGCGCGCGCGCACTTCCTCGCGTGAACGATCGAAGGCCGCCGACTCCTGCTCGAAGCCCTGGCCGTATTCGACCACGGGGATGTCCACGTGCTGTAGATAGAACGCATGGCCGACCGCGTAGCCACGGCTCGCGACCACGCCGCGCAACCTGCCGGCATCTGCTGGCCCGGGCGCGGTGGATGCTGTAGTGGCGGGCACGACTGCATGCCCGCCCTTCTCGAGCTCGCGTATGACCCTGGCGATGGCGGCCACGCCAGCGGCGGCTGCGGGCTCGAAGCCATTGATCACCACCTCGTCACCGCCGCGCACGCCGAGCGACATGAGCGCGACCGCGCTGCGGGCGGTGGCGCCGCGTCCGCGCGCGCGGAGCTCGATCTCGTGCGGCAGAGTCTTGGCCACCTTGGCGATCAGTGCCGCGGGGCGCGCGTGGATGCCGTGCGCGTGCTCGACCACGATCGCTTCACTGACCACCGGCGCCGCGCCCGCGCTGCCGCCAACCTGCGCCGCGCCGACCTCCTCGATCTCGAACAGCACGTCACCGTGCTTCACTTCGCGATGGACCCGCGCACCCGTCACGCGGAAGCGGTCGCCATTGGTGACGATCACCGGCGTCATGAGGCTTCGCGCCCGCCGCGCCACCGCGTCGATGTCGAAGCTCAGCAACAGGTCACCCGCGCGCACGCGATCGCCATTGCGTACGTGTACTTCGAAGCCATTGCCGGCGAGGCCGACCGTGTCCACGCCGACGTGCACGAGGATCTCGGCGCCCGATGCGGAACGCAATGCCACCGCGTGGCGCGCGGCCGCGATGGAGATCACCTCGCCATCACAGGGCGCGCGCATCTCGCGGCTCAATGGATCGATGGCGGCGCCCTCGCCCAGCATGGCCTGTGCGAACACCGCGTCCGGAATTTCGGACAGCGGCGCGCTCCAGCCGGCGAGCGGCGCGAGGATGGCGAATTTCGTCATTCGTCAGCGGGCCGTTAGCTCGAGATTGCCGATCACCCAGATGGGATCCACCTTCGACCGGGTGAACAGCAAGCAGATGTCATGCTTGCCTTCGCCCTGCAGCGCGAT
The DNA here is from genome assembly GCA_035525785.1 of Steroidobacteraceae bacterium. GTDB lineage: Bacteria > Pseudomonadota > Gammaproteobacteria > Steroidobacterales > Steroidobacteraceae > CADEED01. The sequence goes on from DATLDQ010000100.1 coordinate 7,321, forward strand.
GGGCGGAAGCTGCGTCAGCCCCTGGTTTTTCGTGGCCGGCTCGAGCGACGTGGTCGCAAGTGGCGGGCCGTCGCACTTGTCGAGGCGCACTTCCAGCTCGCCCTCGGGCGTTGCGGGCTTGGGCAGCGGAATGCCGTCCGCGTCCTTGCCGATCTGGAAGTTGAACGGGATCTGCCCGACCGTGGCGCGCACCGCGCCCACCTGCGAGAGATCCACGCCCTTCCAGATCCAGCAGGGGTTCGAGATATTCACCAGGAACACGGCGCGTTCGCCTTCGATGGGCGCGTCGTCCTCGAGCGAGAGCAGATAGCCCTCGCCGCATTGGGCGAGATCGTGGCTGACGCGGCGGCGGGCGCCCGGGTTCGTGGGCGTCTCGCGCGCGTAATGGATGCCGAGCTGGTCGTAGCGCGGCAACTGCATTTCCAGGCGCTTCTGGAAATCATTCCAGTCGATGCGCGCGGGCGCGGACCAGGCGATCTCCGCCAGCGCGGCGACGCGTGGATAGGCCATGTACGTCACGCGGTCTTCGGTGCGCATGAATTCGGCCCAGAGGTTCGCCTGCAGGCCGAGGATGTGCTTGCGCTGCTCTTCCGGAATCGCATCCGGCACGGGCTGGAACTTGTAGACCATTTCGAGCGACAGCGTGTTGCTGCGGCCGGGCGCAAGATCGCCGGCGCTCTGCCAGTGGTCGAAGTACAGATCGGGCGCCGGCGACAGCACCGTGTCGTGTCCGGCCTTGGCCGCGGCGATGGCGCCGTCGATGCCGCGCCACGACATCACGGTGGCATTGGGCGCGAGACCGCCTTCGAGGATTTCATCCCAGCCGATGAGCTTGCGGCCCTTGCCGCTGATGAACTTCTCCATGCGCTGGATGAAGTAGCTCTGCAGCTCGTGCTCGTCCTTGACCGGCCTGCCGTCGTCGAACTTGAGCGCCTTCATGCGCGCCTGCACCTGCGCCGAGGCCTGCCACTCATCTTTCTTGGCTTCGTCGCCACCGACGTGGATGTACTGGCCCGGGAAGAGATCGATGACTTCGGTCAGCACGTTCTCGAAGAATTTGAACGTGCTCTCGTCCGCGTTGAACAGCGTGTCGTAAATGCCCCAGTCCGAAGGCACCGCCCTGGGTAGTTTGGCGCCGCTGACGCCGAGCTCCGGGTAGGCCACCACGGCCGCGCTCGCGTGACCGGGCATTTCGATCTCGGGCACGATGGTTACGTGGCGCGCGGCGGCATAGGCAACGACGTCACGCACCTGGTCCTGGGTATAGAAGCCACCGATCACGCGCGGCTTGCCCGTCTTCGGGTCGATGTCAGCGGCAGGCGCCGCGCCCGCGGGCACCCGCCACGCGCCCACCGACGTGAGCTTGGGATATTTCTTTATCTGGATGCGCCAGCCCTGGTCGTCGGTGAGATGCCAGTGCAGCGTGTTCATCTTGTGCAGCGCCATCCAGTCGATGAACTGCTTCACGTACTCGACGGACTGGAAATGCCGCACGGAATCGAGCATGAGCCCGCGCCACGGGAATCTAGGAGCGTCGACGACAGTGGCCGCCGGCACGTTCACGCCGATGCCCTGCTGCTGCTTGGCCGTTGCCATCTGCCACAGCGTGACGCCGCCGTAGAAGAGTCCTGCAGGCGTGGCCGCCGTGATGGTGACGCGATCCGGCGCCGCGACCAGCGAATAGCCTTCGGCTCCGAGATCCTGCTTCGCGGCGTCGAGCACGAAGTTCACCGCGCCTGCCCGCGCCGCGCCTTCCTTGGGACTGGCGAGGCCGGTATCGCGCTGTCGATTCATGAGATCGACGAAGTACTGCGCGGTCTGCCGGGCGGGCTCGCCGCCCGTGAACAGCACGTCGACGCCGCCGTCGATGCGCATCTCGCCCTTGCCTGCGGTGATGTCGCGCGGCGCGGGAATCACGCCGATGGCCGCGGCCGCAGCCGACGCGGGCCGGGGCTTTTCCGCCGGTGCGGGTGTCTTGGGTGATCCACAGGCCACGACCAGCGCGGCAGTGAATGCGAGGACCAGGATGGAAAGTGTCTTCTGCTTCATCGAAACCCCCGTGTGAACCCGAATCCTGCCTGATAAACACTCGCGATGGGCCGGCAGTGCGAGCCGGCCATCGCGAGGCATCCCAATCCCACGCGCAATCCTGGAGGGGGGACGAACGCGGCGGGGCGGATACAGGGATCGAGGCAGCTCAGGCGCTGCCGGGCCATCTGAAAAAAAGGGCCCGCAGTCCACGAGGGACTGCGGGCCGATCGATCAGAACTTCGCGCGGAGGTTGAGGTAGAACTGACGCCCGTTGTTATAGAACGCCGTCGGGGCGGTCGCGCTCTGGTAGTAGTTCAACTCGGGGCTGTTGAGGTTCAACGCATCCAGGCTCACGCTGAGCCAATCGCTGGGCTTGTACGAGAGCGTCAACGACAGCGTGCCGAAGTCGTCCTGGTAGTACGGGTTCGCGCCCGACAGGCCGATCAGGAACGAAGTGCGGTAGGTGTAGTTCGCCCGCGCCGAGAACATCGCGTTCTCGAAGTAGGCACCCACGTTGTAGGTGTCCTTCGAAGTGCCCACCAGGTTGTGGCTGTCGTCGGCCCAGGTGTGATCGGTTTGGCCATCCGCGTAGGTGTAGTTGGCATTGACGCCGAACGACTCGCCGATCGGCTGCTCGTACACCAGTTCGAAACCCTTCACGTCGCCGTTGGAGTTGACCGGTACGGAGACGAGGTAGGTCTCGAGCTGATTGGTGAGCTCGCTGAACAGCTGCCGGTCCTCGGTGCCGAAGGCCACGTAGTCCTTCAGATCCATCGAGAACGCACCGACCGACACCAATCCGCGCGGCATGAAATACCACTCGAAGTTGGCGTCGAAATTGGTGGACAGCACCGGCTTCAGATTCGGATTGCCGCCGCCGCCGGTCCGGTTCAGATCCGAACCCCAGCTGGACGCGCCCAGCGCCGAATAGTCCGGCAGGGTCATGGTCTGCGAGCCCGCGAAGCGCAACACCTTGTCCTCGCCCAGGTTGAACTTGATGTTCGCGCTCGGCAGTACCTTGTTGTGCTTGTTGTTGGTGTCCTGGTAGATCCAGTTGCCGAACAGGCTGCTCACATCGGCATTCGCCGCACTGGCAACCGCCTGGTAGGAGTTGATCTCCTGGTCGATATCGACATAGCGCAGGCCGAAGTTGCCACTCCACTGGTTGTCGCTGCCGCCGAAGTTCGCCTGCACGTACGCGGCGAGATTCTTCTCACCGACTTTCCATTCACCACCGTAGTTGTGGCGACCGGTCGGACCGTCGTTGTCCGACAGCCACGTGGAGTTGGCGAGAACCGCCTGACGCATCGCGCCCGGAGTGAAGTACCAGAGGTTGCGCGGGAAATCGCCGCCGACGTTGCTCGCGAAGTTGCCCGGATACTGGCTGACCGCGCCGTTCTGCAGGTCGGACCAGATGTCACCGGGGCTCGCGCCTTCCGGCGACTGGGTCTCACGCTCGTGGTCGGCATAGCGCGCGCCGAAGTCGAGGGACTTCAGGACGCCCGTGTCCATTTCCTTCGAGAAATCCACGTTGATCCAGTCTTCCGAATCGAGGGCGGTGACTTGCTGATTGCCCCAGGTTCCGAAACCGGTCACGCCGCTCGGGCTGCTGTCGCCGCCGACGCTCCAATCGAGCGGTGCGCTGGTGCCATGGCTGTTCCAGCTGGCGCCGCCGCCGCGGTTGGTCGTCACCTCGGCGATGTACTGGCGCTCGGTCGAGCCCTCACCCTCGGTGGTTCCCACCTGGGTCTTGAAGCGCAGCGTGTCGCTGAGCTTCCAGTCGGCATCGAAAGTAATGTAGTTGCTCTTCGCCGTGGCTTCGCGCGAGATCATGTCGTAGACCGCGTAGTCGCGGCCGGCCACGCCGGCATACGTCGCAGCGGTCAGCACGCCGTTCTCGACCGTGTATCCGGCCTGCGGCGCCTGCGCGCGCGCGAAGTTACCGCCCCACAACATGAAGTTGCGGTTGTAGTTGTTGGCGTCCATGTCCGAGAGGAAGCCGCTCAGACCCAGGGTCAGGTTGTCCGAAGGCTTGAACTGCAGTTCGAGCAGGCCGCCCTTGCGATCGCGAACCTGTTCGAACAGCGTTGCGCCGATGAGGCCGGGGACCTGCACGCCCACGAGATCGGGGTTCGTGGCAGCGACCGGGTCGCCTGATGCAATCGTGAAGAAGCCACCCGGGATTTCCTGCGCATCGCGGCGCAGGGACCGTTCCTGCTTGAAGACCTGCAGCAGCACGCCGAACGTGCCGTCCTCGTTCTTGTAGTTGAACAGACCCGACAGCTGCGGATCGTACGAGTCCGCCTGGTCGGAATACACGCTGCCCAGCGACGCTTCGAAGGTCACAGACTTGTCGAACTGGAACGGCTTGCGCGTGATGATGTTGATGGTGCCGGTCGTGCCGCCTTCCTGCAGGCTGGCGCGCGAGGACTTGTTGACCTCCACGGAGTTGACCAGCTCCGACGGCAGCAGCGTGTAGCTGACGCTGCGACCGACGCTGTTGCCCTGGCTCAGCACGAACCAGTCGGCCGAACCGACACTGTGGCCGTTGATGAGAGTCTGGGTCAGGCTCGGGCTGGTGCCACGCAGGCTGACACGATCGGATTCGTCGAAGCCGCCCTCATCGGCGCTCGACGAGCTGATGTTCACGCCGGCGAGGCCACGCAGCGCGTCGGCCACGTTGTGCGCCGGCAGCTTGCCGACATCCTCGGCCGTCACGACTTCCATGCGCGCATCGGCGTTGCGCTTCACTTCGATGGATTTGTCCAGGCTGGCGCGGATGCCACTGACGATGACCGTCTCGAGCTCTTCGCCCGAGTTGGTCGCCGCGTCCTGCGCATACGCCGGCGCCGCGTGCTTGGCGAGCGCAAGCGACACGGCGGCAGCAATCAACGTCGAACTCTTAATGCTCATAAAGCGGGTTCCCCTATTTGGTTTCGATGCGGACCAATATGGTGCCACTATAGTACCAATCGGCGAGAAAATACCAGCCTCTTGCATACCATTTAGCGGTACCACGGCTTTATGGCTAGAAAACAGTAAGTTATATGCGAGCAAAGTGTCGCCAAGTTTCAAAATGGTATTGCATTGGTTCTATAGCAGTGGCATGTTGGGAACACGCGGTGGTCTCTCACCGCGTTTGCAGGGGGACTGAGTCTTGCCAACGCTTCAGCAGGTTTTACCGGCGCTCGATGAATCGAGCGCGCAACCGCTCTATCAGCAATTGCAGCGCGCATTGCGCGAAGCCATCGCGAACCGGGTGATCGCACCCGACGATGCGCTGCCGCCGGAACGCGATCTCGCAGACCTGCTGAGTGTCTCGCGCATCACCGTGCGCAAAGCCATCGATGAGCTGGTGGAAGAAGGCCTGCTGGTCCGCAAGCAAGGCTCCGGAACCTTCGTCAGCAACCGCGTCGAGAAAAACTTTGCCAAGCTCACATCATTTTCCGAGGACATGCGTGCGCGTGGCCGGGAGCCGCGCAGCGTGTGGCTGAACCGCGCCGAGGGCACCGTGACGCCCGAGGAATCCCTGACGCTGCGGTCGAGCCCGGGCACGCCCGTGTTCCGCTTCCACCGCATCCGCTACGCCGACGACGCGCCGATGGCGCTCGAATACGCCACGGTGCTGGCGAGCTGCCTGCCCTCCCTCGACACCGTCGAGAGCTCGCTGTACGAGGCACTCGAGAAGACCGGCAACCGGCCGGCGCGCGCGCTGCAAAGGCTGCGCGCGGTTCTGCTCACGGGCGAGCAGGCCAAACTACTGAAGGCGCAGGAGCGCGACGCCGGCCTGCTGGTGGCGCGCGTGGGCTATCTCAAGGATGGCCAGGCGGTGGAATACTCACAGTCGTTCTATCGCGGCGAGATCTACGATTTCGTCGCGGAGCTCAGCGCCTCGTCGTGAGCCCCATTCGCACCGTACCACCCACCAGGATGTTCGAGGAAGCCGCGCAGGCGGCCGGCGTGGTGCGCACGCAGCTCGAGCGCAACAAGGTGGCGCTGGCCACGCTCGGCGCGCGGCTGCGTCTCGCGCCGCCCCGAGCGGTGGTCACCTGCGCGCGCGGCAGCTCCGATCACGCGGCCACCTACGCGAAGTACCTCATCGAGGCCCGTACCGGCGTGCTCACCTCCTCCGCCGCTCCCTCGGTGAGCTCCATCTACGAGGCGCACGGCGACATGCGCGGCGTGCTGTTCATCGCGATCTCGCAGTCGGGCAAGAGCCCGGACCTCGTCACCACCACGCGCGCCGCGAAAGAAGGCGGTGCGACCGTGGTTGCCTTGTGCAACACACCGGATGCGCCGCTCATGCGGCTCGCGGACGTCGCCGTGCCCCTGCATGCGGGTGCCGAGACCAGCGTGGCCGCCACCAAATCGTACATCGCATCGCTGTCGGCCATCGCCCAACTACTCGCCTGCTGGACCGACGACCAGGACCTCCTGCGTGCGCTCAAGGAGACGCCGGACCTGCTGGCGCGCGCCTGGGATTGCGACTGGAGCCCCGTTGCCGAAACCCTGTGCGGCGCCGTCAACCTCTTCGTGCTCGCGCGCGGCTTCGGCCTCGGCATCGCGCAGGAAGCAGCGCTCAAGCTCAAGGAAACCTGTGGCCTGCACGCCGAAGGCTTCAGCTCCGCCGAGGTGAAGCACGGCCCCATGGCCCTGGTGCGTGCCGGCTTTCCGGTGCTCATGTTCACGCAGAGCGACGACACGCGCGCCGGCATCGCGGAGCTCGCCGCCGAGTTCGCGGCGCGTGGCGCGCGCGTGCTGCTCGCGGGGGCGCAGGCACGGGGCGCGTTGACCTTGCCCACCGTCGCGTCGCACCCGGTCATCGAACCCCTGCTCGCCATACAGAGCTTCTATCGTGCGGCCAACGATCTCGCGCTCGCGCGCGGGCTCGACCCCGATACTCCGCCGCATCTCAACAAGGTCACCGAGACGATCTGATGCTCCAGGCATTCCGCAACGGCAGGATCTTCACCGACAACGGTTTCGAGAGCGGCCGCACGCTGCTGGTTCGCGATGGCCGCATCGAAGCCGTGGTCACGGCCAGCCAGATCATGGGCGCCGACCGCATCATCGACCTGCAGGGACAGACGCTGGTGCCGGGCTTCATCGACACGCAGGTGAACGGCGGCGGGGGCGTGCTGTTCAACGAGAACCCCTGCGTCGCGAGCATCGCGGCGATCGGCCTCGCGCACCGGAAGTTCGGCACCACGGGCTTCCTGCCCACGCTGATCAGCGACGACCTGCACGTGGTGGAGCGCGCGATCAACGCGGTGCGTGACGCCATCGCGCAGGGCGTGCCCGGCGTGCTCGGCATCCACATCGAGGGGCCGTTCCTCGCGCACGAGAAGCGCGGCGTGCATGACGCGAGCAAGCTGCGCACCATCGATGACGCAGCGTTGCAGCTTCTCACCACTCGTCACGGCGGCGTCACCATGGTGACGCTGGCGCCGGAGGAGACCACGCCCGAGAGCATCCGCGCGCTCGCCGACGCCGGCGTGATCGTTTCGGCGGGGCACACCAACGCCACCTACGACGAGCTGCAGCCCGCGCTCGCGAGCGGCCTGCGCGGCTTCACGCACCTGTTCAATGCCATGACGGGGCTGGGCTCACGCGAACCCGGCGCCGTGGGCGCGGCGCTCGCCGACGAAGACAGCTGGTGCGGCCTCATCGTCGATGGTCACCACGTGCATAAGGCGACCATGAAGATCGCGCTGCGCGCGAAGAGCCTCGACCGGTTCCTGCTCGTGACGGATGCCATGCCGAGCGTGGGCGCGGACGCGAAAACCTTTCAGATCCAGGGCCGGCCTATCAAATTGGTCGGCACCGTGATCGGCGACAAGATCGTCGACGACGAAGGCCGGCTCGCCGGCGCGCATCTCGACATGGCGGGCGCGGTGCGCAATGCGGTGCAGATGCTGGGTCTGGATCTCGGCGTGGCGCTGCGCATGGCCAGCGCCAATCCCGCGGCTTTCCTCAAGCTCGACGGGAAGCTGGGCCGCATCGCCGTGGGTCAGCGCGCAAATCTCGCGCTGCTCGATGAGCAACTGGCCGTCACCAACACGTGGATCGACGGCCAGCCGGCAGCCGTGGCTTTGCAGGCCGCGGTCGCCGCAGTCGCGCTCTAGAATTCCTTCCAGGTCGAGTCGTCGTCGCCATTGGCGGCGCGCTTCGCGGGCGCCGTCTCGGCGGGCTTCGCGGGCTTGGGAGCTTTGCCCGACCACGGACGCCTGGTGCTGCGACGCTCGGCCGCCGGCTTGGCTTCGGCGGTTGCGCGCGCGACGGGGGCCGGCACCGCAGGCAGCGAAACGGCGTTGGCCTCTTCCGACTTCACCCGATAACGCTGCATCGAGCCGTTGAGGCCGCGCGCCTGGTCGGCCATGGCCTGGCTCGCGGCCGAGGCCTCTTCCACCAGCGCGGCGTTCTGCTGAGTCAGCTCGTCGAGCTGCATCACGGCCTTGTTCACCTGCTCGATGCCCGAGGACTGCTCGTGCGACGCGGCGGCGATTTCGGACACGATGTCCGTCACTTTCTTCACGGCGACCACGAGCTGTTCCAGCGTCGAGCCTGACTGCGTGACCAGGTTCGAGCCCTCGCCCACCTTGCGCACCGTGTCCTGGATGAGCGCCTTGATCTCCTTCGCCGCAGCCGCGGAGCGACCTGCGAGGTTGCGTACTTCCGTGGCGACGACCGCGAAGCCGCGGCCCTGCTCGCCGGCACGCGCGGCTTCCACCGCAGCGTTGAGCGCGAGCAGATTCGTCTGGAACGCGATCTCGTCGATGACGCCGATGATGTCGGCAATCTTCTTCGACGCCTCGTTGATGCCGGCCATCGCGGTGACCGCCTTCGACACGACGGCGCCACCCTTCTCGGCCTGGTCGCGCGCGGCAACGGCGAGCTTGCTCGCCTGGCCCGCGTTATCGGCGTTCTGCTTGACGGTGCTGGTCATCTCTTCCATCGACGAAGCGGTTTCCTCGAGCGAGGAAGCCTGCTCCTCGGTGCGCTGCGAGAGATCCGCGTTGCCGCGGCTGATCTCGTCGGCGCCGCGGCTGACTTCCGCGGCCGCCATCTTGGTCTGCGAGACGAGCTCCGCAAAGTTGTGCGTGAGGTCGTTGATGCCGGAGCCGATCTGCACGAGCAGGCCCGGCCTGCCTTCGGTCTCGATGCGCTTGGTGAGGTCGCCCTCGTTGGCGGCGGCCACCAATGAGCGCACTTCACCGGCCACCATGCCGATGGTGTCGACCAGCTCGTTGATGCCGGTGGACAGCGTGAGGAAGAAGTTGCGTTTGCCTTCGAGCGAGATCCGGTTGTCGAGGTTGCCCGCGGTGACCGCGGCGATGATCTGCTGCAGCTCGGATTCCGTGGCCACTTCCTGCGTGCGGTCGAACCACTCGAGCACGGTGCCGAGGCGGCGGCCGCTCTCGTCCTTCATCGGGCTCATGATGGTCTTCATCGAACGGCCACCGATCGACTCCTCGCGGGTCACGAGGTCGGTGAGACGCTCGATCTCGCCACGCAGTTTCGACGCGTCGCGCGTCACCGAATCGAGGCTCGAGCCGAGGATCTGGCTCGCATCGAAGCCCGGCAGGTCGCGGCGGAAATCCGCTTGCGCGCGCGCCAGCATCTTCTCCGCGGCCGGGTTCACGAAGATGATCTCGAGGTCGTTGTTGGCGACCATCACGTTGGCATCGAGGCGGTTGAGCGCGCCGCGGAACGCGGCGTTCAACACGGCTTCATGGCGCGCCTTGGTCACGTCGTTGAGATAGGCCACCACCTTGAATGGTTTGCCGTAGGCATCCGTGATCGGGTTGAACACGCCCTGCACCCAGACCTCGCCCTTCTCGCGCGTGACGAGACGGAACTGGCCCTGGCGGCTCTCGCCCTTCTGCAGCGCCTGCCACAAGCCGCGGTTGGCTTCGTGCAGGTCGGTGTCGACGAACATCGCATAGTCCTTGCCCTTGACGTCGTCGAGAGCGAAGCCCATGAACTTGAGGAAGATCTCGTTGCAGTTGAGGACCTTGCCTTCCGGCGAGCACTCGACCACGCCCTGCACCTTCGCAATGGCGTTGATCTGGCCCTCGTAGTCGAGCTTCGACTGCAGCAGGTTGTCCTTCATCTGGCGCAGCGCGCCCATGAGGCTGATGTCGTCGTTGCGGCCCGGCTCCATCTCGAACTGCAGGTCGCCCGAAGCGACGCGGCGCGCGACTTCCGACGCCTTGCCGGGGTCGGCGCCGAGCTTGCGCATCGCGCCGCGAATGATCAGCCACGCGAGCACGAAGGCGAGCAGCGCGCCACCGCCGAGCAGCTTCACGGCATTGCGCTGCGCGGTCTCGTAGTTCTTCTTCGCCGAATCGAGGTCGAGGTTCGCGGCGGTGAGCTGCAACTGGATGAGCTTCTTGAGATTGGCGGAGCCGTCCTTGAGCGCCGGACGCAGCGTCTCGTTGCGCCAGGTGTTGAGGTCGGAGACTTCCCCGGCCTCGAGCTTCTTGAGCAGCTTGTCGATCTTGTTGTACGCGCCATCGAGCAGCGGCGTGGTCTCGTCGGCCAGCGCCTGCTCCTCGTCGATCATGTCGCCGAGAAAATAGTTGTCCCAGTTGTCGCGCGCCTTGCCGACCGCCGACTTGATGAGCTCATGAGCCTCTTCGGGCGTCCGGGTCTTTTCGATGACGTCCAGCGACGCTTCGAGCGAGAGGTTCAGCGCATCGGCCACGCCCTGGATGCTCTGGCCCGACACCATGCGGTTGTCGATGGTGTGCTTGAGAGTGCCCTGCGTGCTCTTCACCTGCTGCATGGCATACCAGATGAGCCCGGTGGCGATGCACATCGTGAGGACGACCAGCGCGAAGAGCTGCAGCGACAGGTGGATGTTCTTGAATATTCTCAGACGCATGACGGAATCTCTCGCGAGTGGTTCAAGCCGCCTGTTCGGCGACCTCGTTGGAAGGCTGTTCCCGGGCGGCCAGGCGCTCCGCATTGAGCAGGATCAACATCTGCTCCTCGTGGGTCGCGATGGCTTCGATGAATTCATTGCCATGCATGCCACCGACGTCGGGCGCGGGGCGAATGTCGCCGGGCGAGAGATCGACGACGTCCCGAACGCTGTCGACGACGATGCCGTATTCCCGGCTTGCTCCGTCGACGATCAGCGAGAGCACGATGGTCACGGTGAGCGCGTTGAATTCCGCGGCCGCGAAACCGAAGCGCACGCGCAGGTCGACGATGGGCACGATGACGCCGCGCAGGTTGAGCACTCCGAGCAGTGAGGCCGGTGACTGCGGTATGCGCGTGACCGGCGACCAGCCACGGATTTCCTTCACGCGCAGGATGTCCACGCCGTAGACCTCGCCGCCTAGCGAAAACGTCAGCACCTTGCGCGTGCCGCCGTCTCCACCAGTCTCCTCTCGTGGACTCGTATCTTTTTGCATCGATCCGGTATCGGCGGCGGCGGTCCTTGATGCAGGACACGCATCACATTTCTTAATGCATAACCCTAGACGGCGCGGCTAAAGGCTCGGCAACGTCTTGCCGATATCTCTCACGAGACCGGTTCGCGGCCCCGGACTGATTCCGCGGCCGGCAGGTTCTGTTAACACGGAGAGAGAGAGAATGAAGACGCGCGTTTCGATTTCGGTTCTGTTGCTGGCGGCGTTCGCCATCCCCGCGATGGGTTGCGACCGGCCGACCGCCCCGAGCTCGATCCCGGACGGCAAGACTGCCTCCAAGGAAGAGATGCTCGCCGCCAAGAAAGAAGTCGATGCCTTCAAGAGCAGCATGGAAGAGTACTTCGCGTGCGAGAAAAGCACCGCGAAGAAGGATGCTGCCGGCATGGAGCTCGTGAAGGTGGCCGACCGCTTCAACGCCCAGGTCAAGGCGTTCAAAGCCAAGGAAGGCTGAGGCCCTCGGATCGATCCGATCGAAACTCCCCGCCCGATCATGGCGGGGGTGTTCGTTTTTCCGTGCTGGATGCGGTATCAGTGAGTGACACGCGCCAACACGGTTTCCAGATATTTCTGCGCCTCATCGGCCTCTGACTGCGACAGCCAGAACACCGCGCGCTTGCGCTGTTCACGCGGCAGGCTCTGATCCTCGGCGGCGGCGATCAGCGCTTTCGTCGACCTCTCGTCCGGCAGTTGCGAGAGCGCGAACACGGCCTGTTCGCGCACGTGGTCCTCCGCATCCTTGCGCGCGGCCGCGAGGATCGCGGTCTCCGCACCGGCAGAACCTGATTGCGCCAGCCAGAACCAAGCCTGCGCGCGCACGTCGCCGTCCTTGTCGGTGTTGCCGAGCTTGATGAGCTCGGGCGCCACGCGCGGCGACTTCGACTGGGTCATCGCGAAGGCCGCGTGCTTGCGTACCTCCGGCTCCTTGTCGGTGAACATCACCGAGCTCGTGACCTCGGCGCCTTCCTCGCCGCGCATCATCGCCAGCCAGAACACCGCCCACTTCCGCGCCTCCGCGCGTGCGTCGTTGTGCGCGAAATCCGCGAGCGCCTTGCCCGCGAAATCACCGCGATGCATGGCGAGCCCGGCCAGTGCCTGCTCGACCACGGGCTCACGCGTGGACTGGTCCACCGTGTCGCGCTTTGCTTGCGTGACGAGCCAGCGGGCGCTGTCGTCGGGCGCGATTCCCGCGATGTCCGTCAGCGGAGTTTTCGTCTGCACCTGGCATGCGGCCGCGAGAACCTGCAAGCGATCGAGCTTGCCGGCCGTGGTACGCGCGTAGACGCGCACGGCGTCGGTGGTCTGCTGGTCGCGGCGGGTGCCGAATCCATTCGGACGCTCGTCGAGCTTGCAGGGTTGGCGCGAAGCCGCGCTGTCATCCCAGCTGCTCCAGCAGCACCAGAAAGGCGTACCCTCGGGCGCGGCCACCTCCCAGCTCGCCCAGCCGTCCGCGGGTAGTTTGAGGTCCGCGGAGCGCGCCTGCTGCGCCACCGCGCAGGCCAGCGCCATGGCGGCGCCCATCGACCACAGCTTGCGGTTCATTTCTTTTCTCCGAGGGCCTGGTCGATGGCTTCGAGCGCGACGTCACTGTCCATCATCGAGAGATAGCGCAGCAGCGCGCGCTTGTCGTCGCTCGACTTCGCCGCGCGATACAGCTCGAGCACGCCCTTGTCGTCGCCCGCGATCAGCATGCCTTGGAGCGCCGCTTCCTTGATCTCGGCGTCGCTGGTCTTGGCGTAGATCTCGCGCAGCGCCGTGCGGGCGCCGTCGCTATCGACGATCCCGATCTTGCGCACGGCGTCGAGCCGCGTATCGCGGTTGCCATTGCCTTCCGCGATCTTGCGCAGGCTCGCAAGATCGCCGCTGATCGCGAAAGCCTCGACCAGGCCGCTCGACGCATTCGGCCGGTCGCCGAGCTTGCGCAGCTCGTCGGTCGCGCCCATCGCGCCGAGCATGCGGATCGCGGACGTGGCTTCGTCCTCTGTCTTGGCGCCGAGCGCCGCCTGGTACACGAGGTCCTTGCGGCCCGAGATCAGCCAGGCCTGCAGCACTTCGTCTTTCGCGTCCTCGTTGCCGGCGTTGTAGAGCTCTTGCAGGGAGTCGAGCGCCTTCGGGTCGCCGCTGATGCCAATGCTGCGGATGGCTTCGCGCCGCAGGTCTTCGTTGGTCGAGCGGCTGGCCTGAGCCAGCATCTGCCGCGCTTCCGCGGTGTCGATCTGGCTCAGCACGAACAGCGCGCGCTGCTTGACCAGCGTGGATTGCGAGCCCGCCAGCACCTTCTTCAGGATGGGCAGTGCGCGCTCGCCGGGCTGAGCCAGCAGGCCCTCAAGCGCGGCGAGCGCGAGCTCCTCGTCACCCGTCGGCGCACGATCCGCGACCATGATCACTTTCGATTTGACGGATTTCACCTCGGCCTGCGCGTAGGCCGCGCCGCAGATCGTGGCGATGGCCAGCGCCAGGGTGGTTAGTTTGAATCTCATGTGGGTTCCTCGACTACAAGGTGTTCGTGGTTGCGGCGCCGGCACCGAGCCGGGCCTGCATGACTCTCAATTCGAAGCTGAGCTGCGCGACGTTCGCGGCCGTGGTCTCGCCGCGGCCGTGGGCCAGGTCGTCGAGAATCGGCGTGAATGCGCGCAGCACGCGCGCGAGCTGCGGCTCGCCCGCGCGCTCCGCGGCGAGTGCATAGAGACGGTTCTGCGCGATGATGGTCTCGATGAGACGCGCGCGTTCCTCGGGCGTCGCTTCGCCGAGCGCGGCGATCTGCCGTTCCGTGCTCGCGAGGTGGAACTTCAAGCCGTTTTCGTAAGCGGCGCCCTCGACGGCTGCGGGCGCTTCGCTCCCCGGCGGCTCGATCTGCGCCAGCCCACTCGTGCGGGGCTGCATCACCTGGAACGTGACGGCCAGCGCGACCACGGCGAGGCCCGCCGCCATCGCCAACCAACGCGGGTTGGTGAACGTGCGGCGCGACGGCGCGGCGCGCGAGTCTCCGCGCACCGCGCCGTCGAGCGCCGACTGCCATCGCTGCTGCACGCTGGCCGGCACCGGTACCTCGGGTGTGGCCGCCACCGTGTCGAGCCGCGCCACCAGCTTGTGCAGCCGCTGCGCAAGCTCGGGTTGCTCCGCGAGCGCCGCGCTGATGCGCGCGCGTTCGTCCGCTTCGAGCTCGCGGTAGTAATAAAGGAGCAGGTCTTCGTCGGAAATCATGATTCGCCTCGCCATACGTGGAGGTCGACGCGCAGTTTTTTGACTGCACGGAACAGCGCGTGCTTCACGCCCGCGACCGTGGTGTGCGTGGTCTCGGCGATCTCGTCGAGCCGCCAGCCTTCGATGTGCTTGAGCAGGAACACCTGGCGTTCCATCGACGACAGCCGTTGCATCGCCGCCGAGAGGTCCTCGGTCAGCGCCTGCAGTGCGTAGTCGCTCTCAGGCGCGGAAGCGGGTGCTGCCTCGTGGCCGTCCTCGTCGAGCTCGTCCTCCGCGCGGGTCTTGCGCCGTCGGGTGAGGTCGATCGCCGCGTTGAGCGCGATGCGGTGGATCCAGGAATCCAGCGCCGCGTCGCCGCGGAATTCATGGCGGCGGTCCCAGGCCTTGAGCAGCGCCTCCTGTACCGCGTCCGCCGCCAGGTCGGCATCGCGCGTGATGCGGAGGCAAGCGTTGTACCAGCGGCCGCCGCGCTCGCTGAGCACGGTCTGGAAGGCGTCGGGCCTGACCCACGATTTGAGAAGGGTTAGCACGGGGATTAGGACGGCCTGCAAGGAAAAAGGTTAGCGTGGAATTGCGGGTTCCCGGCGGTCGCGGTAGAAACGGAACCAGTCTCCCTTCCCCGCACACATATAGAGATTATGAAGAATCGACTACTGGTTTCCCTATTCGGCGCGGCCACTGCCTTGATGTTGCTGCAGGGTTGCGCGTCCTCAGCGAAGGCTCCGGACGCCCCGGCCGCGCCCGTGGCCAAGCAGCAGGCGGCCGCCACGACCGAGGACGATGCGGCCAAGCTGGATGCCGAGATCGCGGAGGCCGCCCGGGGCTACACGCGCGTGAATCGGGACGGCGTGACCATGTTCTGCCGACGCGAGCGTCCGAGCGGCTCGAACATCGCGACCAGCGTTTGTGTCACGGAGGCCGAGCTGCGCGCGCGCGTGGAAGCGACCAGGAAGTTCAACCAGGACACCATGCAGCAGGGTCGCCGCTGCACGCAGGGTCCGGCTTGTCAGACGAGCTGAACGGGGTCGCTACCCCGCGAAGTAGGCGTGCGACAGCGCGGTGATCCGCCGCCGCATCTGTTCTTCCGCGCTCATTCCGCGCTTCGGCGTCAGCCACAGTCGCTGTGTCTCGCTGAGCGCGCGCAGGGCGGTCTCGCCCGTGGTGAAGCGGCGGTAGAAATCCGCCGCGAACTGCTGCTCGAAGATGTCTTCGACGGGCGCGAGCGTGGCGATCACGCCGCGCGCGCCGGCGCGCAGGAAGGCGCGCTGCAGGCCGGGCATGCCGGCCGCGTACTGCGGTGGACCGATGGCGCTCTCGCAGGCGCTCAGGAACACCAGTTCCGTATCGCCATGCCAGGCCTGCACCTCGCCAGCAGTCAGGTAGGTCGATTGCCCGCTCGAGTCCGTGGCTGGCAGCACCAGCAGCGACGCCACGGGTTGGCGCAGGTCCGCCAGCGCATGCGTGGCGAAATGCACCACGTCGGCGCCGCTCGCCCAGATGTCGCGCAACGCCGTTGCGTTGCCTTCGGAACCCGTCAGTAGTTTGACCCGGGCCGTCGGGTCGCGCGCGGTGAACATCCCGGCGGCGGTGCGGATCTCCTTGATGGCCGCATCGAGCCGCGGCGCGGGATCATTTGCCGGCGCCGATCGATACGTGCCATCGCCGCTCGCCAACGCCACGAAGCGGAACGGACGCGCGCCCGCGGGTCGCGGCGCCGCGTCGACACCGAGCAGCGTCGTGGACATCGCGATGTCGTGGGTTTCGACGAAGCGGCGATGCGGGTCCGTAGGTGATCGCAGCGCCGGGAACGGCACACTCGCGATACGTCCTTCCGCCACGATTTCCACGGCGGTGGAATCTTTGGGAAGCAGATTTTCCGGCAAAAGCGCGGCGGATACCTGCTCGATCGCGGCCTGGATCTTCGCCGAAGCCGTCAACGGGTCGAGCGCATTGAGCTCCGTCAATTGCTCTTCGAGCGCTTTTCGTGAGGGAGCGAGCCGGGCGACTGCGGCACCCGTCGCGCTGCGCACCAGCACGTACACGTGCTGCTCGCCGAGCGCGTACGAGAGCTGCATGACATGCGGCGCCACCGCACGCCATTCCTGCGTGACCATGGTCGCGCGCGCGTTCTTCGCCGCCGCGGACCAGCGCAGGCTGTCGAGCTTGGCGTGCAGCGCGGACATGTCGAGTTGCAGCGTGTGGATCTCCGCGACCTGCTCCGCATCCTGCTTCTGTCGGAGAAGGGTCGTGATGCGCAGACTCTTCTGGGCCATCTGCTGCAGCAGGCCATCCACGAGCGCGGTCGTGGCCGCGTCGAGCGCGCCGACGCGCAGCGCGCCGAAACTTTGCTGGCGTGCGTGCTCGAGGCGACGGAAGCCCGCAAGCTCGGCGGGCGTGGCCGCCTGCAAAGTGCCCGGCGCCCGCCGGGTGGCAGCCGCGAGCACGATGTCGAGATAGCCGCGGAATGCGCCCTCCTCGTCCTTCATCATCTGGGCCCGCGCTTCGATGCTCGTGCTGCCCTCGCGAAACGCCTGTGCAACGGCCAACGCGCGATCGAAGTTTGCCAACGCCTTGCCGGAATTGCCGCGGCGCGCTTCGAGGTGTCCCTTCCAGCGGAGCGCGACGACCTGGCGGCTCATGTCGCGCACCTTCGTGCTGGTGGCCAGCGCCTCGGAGAGCAGCTGGTCCGCCTCCGCCAGGTCCGCGGGCGTGCTCGCAGTGTTTTCCACGTGCGACATCGCGATGTACATGCGCCCGTCGGTATGCGCATGGTGGTGCGGATCGCCGAGGTCCACTGCCAGGCCGCTGCGATATTGCGCGATCGCCGCTGCATGATTGCCGATCGCGTTGTAGTAGAGCCCGAGCTGCAGCGGCGTGCGTGCCTTGGCGATGGGCGTGGTGGACACACGTACGCCTTCGGTGGCCAGCTTGAAGCAGCGCTCGAGGTCTCCGTCCAATCGTGCTGCGCCCGCAGCGGCCGCGAGCGTGAACGGATACTCATTGCTCCCCTCGGCCTTGAGTATCTTCATCGCCTCTTCGTAGAACGCCACGGCCTGCTTCAGGTCGCCGCGACGCGAGTAGATGTAGCCGATGCTCTCGAGAATGATGGCTTCCTGCGTCTTGAGCTGGTGCTCGCGCGCGAGCGGCAGCGCCACCAGCAGCAAGTCGAGACCCTCATCAACGCGGCTGGACATGGACTGCGCGCGGGCCGACTGCATGTACGACTTGACGCGGAATTCCGGGTCAGTGAGCTGATCGATTTCCGGCAGCAGCGGATCGAAGTCGGAAGCGGCTTCCGTGAACCGGCCGAGCTCATTGCGCACCATCGGTAGTTTGAAGCGCATGACGCGCTCGCCCGCCGGAAAACCTGCCGCCTTGAACTGGTCGCGAGCCTGCTCGTAGAGACGCGTCGCGTCGTCCGTGTGCATCTGGTCGAGCTCGATATCGCCGCGGGCGGCGAGCGCACGGGCCCTTTCGATCGGCGTCAGGGGCGAGCCGTCGGCCGAAAGCCGGTCCAGCTTCTGCCGTGCCAGCGCGACCGCTTCCTCCGGCGTGGGATCGACAGCCTGCGAGTCGCCGGATATCTCCGCGAGAGCCAGCGCTTCGACGTATTCGGCGCGGGCCGCGTTGACCTCGTCGCCCGATTGCTTGAAGTCTTGCGCCGCGCGCATTGCATCGGCGCGAGCCGCGTGCTGGTCGACTTTGAAGTAGTGCGACATCCGCGCCTTGGTCAGCAGCGCCGCCGCCACGAGCGGCCGCTGCGAGCCGGCCTTTGCGAATTCGTCGACGGCGCGCTGCATTTCCGACAGCGAAGTTTTCTTCACGACGTCGGCGCGCAAGGAAGAGCGCGTGGCCGCAGCCCAGGCGAGATAGGCACTGACTTCGGGGCCCACCGTCGCATCGCTATCGGCGTTGGCGGCGTACTGCCGCACAAGTACATGCACTGCGCCTGGTGTCGTCGCATCCGGAGCGCCCCACAGTTTCACCTGGAGGCGCGAGCCCGCGGGTACACGAAGCGCGGCAATCTCGATACCGGCGCCGCCCAGGTGGTTCTCGACTTCGATGGGTTTGGAGGTGTCGTCGTCTGCGTCGAGGGCAGTCAGTGCGAGAGTGACATCGGTGAGCTGCTCATCGATCGTCGCGACCACGATGGCGTCGTCGG
>DATLDQ010000101.1:0-15484 GCA_035525785.1 Steroidobacteraceae bacterium
CGGCCGGGGCGTCTCGACCTCTGCGAGCACTGGCGCATCGCCTTCGATCTTGCGAAGCGGTACGACAAGCGCCTGGGTCTGCGCGTCATGATGAGCAACCCCGACGTCGAAGGGTCGGCGCTGCCCGATTTCCTCGCGAAGCGCATACCCATGGTCGAGCTCGGCGAGTGGCTCGACCGCCGCCGGTTCGAGCCGCGCTATGACGATCCGCGTTTCCAGGCCGCGTTCGGCGAGCTCACCCAACTACTCGCCGACGCTTACGACGGTCACCCGCAAGTGGAGTATGTCGACACGGCCATGTACGGCTTCTGGGGCGAGGGGCACACATGGCCGCTGGAGCGAAACCCTTTCCCCGACTACGCCACCGCGGAATCGACCTGGGTACGCATGCTCGACACCCAGCTCGCGCACTGGAAGAAGACGCCGCTCGCGACCAACACGCAGCCGGACTTCAGCAAGGTCGGTAATTTCGAATTGCTCGAGCGCACCGTACGCTCGCACAACTGGTTGCGCACCGACACGATCTTCATCGAGAACGAACAGATCGAGGCGCTGAGCAATCGGCCGGCGTGGACCGGCGTCACGGTCGAAGTGCCGAACTCGGATGGCTCCCCCGAGAGCCTGCACCTGGACCAGGGTGTCACGCTCACGGACAACGTCATCAGCCACGTACGCGACGTCGGCGCCTGTTATTTCTCGCTATGGAACTGGCATCGCATCCGCGCCGACCGCCTGCAGCGTTACTACGACCAGTATCCGGACGCAATCGATGGGCTCGCGCGTTCCATCGGCTATCGCGTGCGACCGTCGTGGGTCTGGACATACGAATCCGGCAAGGAGTCGGGAGTGATACTGGGCCTGGTCAATGACGGCATCGCCGGTGTTCCGGGCGTGCTACGCATCAGCATCCTGGACCAGGCCGGACGCGTACTCGCTTCCGGTGCACTCGACGCGGGGTACCCACTGCCGGGCAAGGTCCGGCAAGCGAAGCTGCCGCTGCCGCGCGGCACGGATTGGCGCGGGCTGCGCGTGAAGGGCGAGCTCGAAGTGAAAGGCCAGCGATATCCCGTGCGCTGGGCCTGCAAACAAACACTCGAGGCGGACCAGACGCTGCGACTGAGGCCGACACCTGGCATCGATTAGCAGTTGAGTCGCCGGACTCCTTGCGAACGCGGTGGTCGACCTTGAGCAGCTCTCAACGCGAAGCGGCAAGCTGGTCGACCAGCTTGCGGACGTGCTCCTGCAGCGAAGCCCGCGCCGCCGCGTAGTCGACGCTCGCGGCCGGCACGTCATTCCATTGCTCGACCGCCGCGTTGGCCGTGACCTCCTGCGGCAGCATCACTCCTATCGTGACGATGCGGTTCGATGCCGACACGTCGCCGCGGCTCACCTTGACCGGGTGGAAGTCATGCACGTCGAAGCCGTCATTTACCAAGCCGGCGACGATCTTCGGCGGAACGGTGTCCGAGTCGGGCGCCGACCCCCGCGAGACGGCGCGCCAGGGGAGCCCGCGTGAGGAAGCCAGATCGTTGAAGTAGGAGGCTGCCATCAGGCTCTTCACATTGCCGTGCTCGCATACGAAGAGCACCTGGTGCGCGGACTGTTCGCGCGCATGGGTGGCGCACCCGACAAGGATTGCCAGCAGCATTGCTGCGAGGACGGTCGTGGCGACCCCGCCCGACAACCAATGCGATCCAGTCTTCATGTGCCGAGACTACGCCCTAAAGCACGGCGGAGAAAACGGCCGCGCCTCCAACTTCAGGGCGATGTCGCGCCCACCACCCCGACCAGCCGATCGCGCCGCGTCAGCGCGAGCTCGCGCCCGGCCTGGTTGAGCACCACGTAATAGTAGAGTGCGTCCGCGATCAACAGCATGACGAAGAAGGACACCACGGTGTCCGAGAAGAAGTGCGCGCCGGCGGCGACCCGGCCGAACGACACCAGTGCGCCGAGCGCCACGGCGGCAATCATCCAGTTACGGCGCCGGCGGAACGCCATCACCAGGGCCAGCGAGAAGAAGGCGCCGGCGGAATCACCGGACGAGAACGAACAATTGGTGTTGCATTGCCGGCTCAGCACGAACGGTGGCGTGAACTCCTTGTGGCCGCCGAACTCGGCGACGTCGCGCGGACGGGCGCGTCCGAAGTTGTTCTTGAGGCCGGCGTTCACGACGAGCCCGGCGCCCACGACCATGACCAGCAGCAGGTAAGTCACCTTGCGTCCGTCCACCACGCATTGGCAACGCTTGAGCGCCTTGTTGCGGACATAGAAGGCGAGCACCACGGCCAGGGACCCGGCCAGGAAATACCCTAGTCCGTTCTGCAGGAGCCGCTGCCACCATTGGTCACGCAGGTAGAACTGATGGTCGTAGAACAACCGCGAGATCTGCAGATCGATTTCGGGAAAGGCCAGCGCGAACATCGCGAACAGGAAAAACGCGCCCAGGATGATCTGGCTGCGTTTCAGGCGCAGGTACTGCATCGCCCCCCCAAACACTGCGACGATGTGTCGCCGAGCTTAGACGTCGCCTGTTCCCGGATCCCGTCGCGGGCGGGGATGAACGGACATCAAGGCGCCAATTCGCCCAAGCGCTTGAAAGCACGGGCTATAGTTTCGGGATGCCGTTTTCGAAGCTCAGGCTGCAGGTGTCGCACACGCTGTTCTGCGTGTTGTTTCCAGCCGCCCTCTACGGGGTGTGCAATGCCATCAACATCGACCGCCTCGCCAGGTGGTTCCGGACAGGCGAGGGCCTCGATGTGCTCGCGCTCTCGGCATACCTGATTGCCGGATTGTGCCTTTTCATATTCGTGTT
The DNA here is from genome assembly GCA_035525785.1 of Steroidobacteraceae bacterium. Lineage (GTDB taxonomy): Bacteria > Pseudomonadota > Gammaproteobacteria > Steroidobacterales > Steroidobacteraceae > CADEED01. The sequence continues at coordinate 2,813 of DATLDQ010000101.1, forward strand.
CGCGCTGCTGGCGCACCGCTGGACGACCAAGCCGCTCGCCATCGTGCTGGTGATCACCGCCGGCGCCGCCACGTATTTCATCTCGAAGTACGGCGTGGCCATCGACAGCTCGATGATCCGCAACGCCGTGCACACCGATTCCACCGAAGTGGGCCAGCTGCTGACGGCCCAGATGCTTCCCTACGCGCTGTTCCTCATCGTGCTGCCGGTGCTGGTCATCTGGCGTATCGATATCCGGTTCGCGCCGGCGCGGCGCCACGTGCTGGGCTCGCTGAAACTCGCCGGTCTGGCGCTCGGCATCGCGCTGCTCGCGCTGTACTCGCAGTACAACGCCATTTTTCGTGCGGGCAACGTTTCCAACAAGTACATCGTGTATTCGCTGGTGCCCATCAACCTCATCTCGAGCTCGGTGAACGCCGCCACCAAGGGCCTGAAGCCATACTTCCGCACCCGCCAGCAGGACATCGAATTCGCGGCCAGAGTCGCGACGCCGGGCAATCTGGTCGTGGTGCTCGCCGTGGGTGAATCCTCGCGGCGCAAGAACTTCAGTCTGTATGGCTACGACCGGGTGAACACCACGCCCGAGCTCGCGAAAGTGCCAGGCCTCGAGCTGCTGAATGCGGTCGCGACGCGCGCGTCCACGCTGTACGCGCTGCCGAAGATCCTCGAGAAGGACGGCCTCAAGCTGACGACGGTCACCGCGAAGGCCGGCGTGCCCACCGCCTGCTACGTGAACTACACGCTCTACGACAATTGCGACGCCGTGGGCGAGACCAAGGTCAGCGGCTGCGGTCACGGCGGCAAGTGCTATGACGAGGATGTGCTGCCGCTGCTGAAGCAGAACCTTGCGACCTACGAGTCGGGATACCGCTTCGTGGTGCTGCATCTCGGCGGCGGAAGCCACGGCCCGGCCTACGGTGACCGGCATCCACCCGAGTTCCTCAAGTTCAAACCGCTGTGCACCGACGCGGACGTCGCCAACAAATGCACGCTCGAGCAGGTCTACAACTCGTACGACAACACCATCCTCTACGTGGACCACGTGGTGGCGCAGGCCATCGGCGCGCTCGACGCCTCCGGCGTGCCGTACGTCTTCATCTATCTATCGGATCACGGCGAGTCGCTCATGGAGAACGGCATGATGTTCCACGGCGTGCCGCCCGGCATGGCGCTGCCGGCCGAGCAGGCGCAGATACCGTTGATCGTGAAGTCGTCGATGCCGGCCACCGTCGTCAGGCGCGCCGAGTACAGCCAGGGCGACGTGTTCGATTCGGTGCTCGCCCTGCTGTCCATCGACTCGCCGCGTTTCGACAAGGCCGGCAGCTTCATCACGCCTACAGGCTCATCCCTCCAGACACCTCGATCCGCTGCCCGTTGACCCAGCGGTTCTCGGCGGATACCAGCGAGGCGATCATCGGCCCGATGTCGTCGGGCTGCCCGACGCGTCCCAGCGCGGTGTTGCCCGCGACCGCCTGGTTGACCTCCGCATTGTCCCGCACCACGCCGCCGCTGAAGTCGGTGGCGATGGCGCCCGGCGCGACCGCGTTCACGGCGATGCCGCGCGGGCCCAGCTCCTTCGCCATGTAGCGCGTCAACACCTCGATCGCACCCTTCATCGATGCGTATGACGCGCGGCCCGGATGCGCGAAGCGGGTGAGGCCCGTGGACAGATTCACGATGCGCCCGCCATCGTTGAGGAGCGACAACAGCTTCTGCGTCAGGAAGAACACGCCCTTGAAGTGCACGTTGTAGAGCTCATCGAGCTCGGTCTCGGTGGTGCGCTCGATGAGCTGGTCGTGGGACGTACCGGCATTGTTCACCAGGATGTCGAAGCGCGCGGCGCCGAGACTTCCGAGCGTCTCGCGCACGCGCGCGACGAAGCCATCGAACGCGGCGACGCTCCCGGTGTCGAGCTGCAGGGCGACGCCCTCGGTGCCGGCGTCACGCGTCAGCGCGACGACCTTGGCCGCTTCGGCGGCATTCGTGTGGTACGTGAAGATCGAGCGGACGCCACGCTGCGCGAGCGCGAGCACGGTGCTGCGGCCGAGCCCGCGGCTGCCGCCAGTGACGATGGCGATGGGCTTCGAGTTGTTCATGAGAATCTCCGATGTGACTGGTTCGACTGAGGACCAGCGTATTGGTCTGCCAGTCGTTGATAAACGCACCGCTTTTAGAACAACTGTTCATGTGGTATGAACAATCCGTGAACACGCTCGAGTCGATGCAGGTCTTCATGCGGGTCGCCGAGCAGGCGAGTTTCACGCGCGCGGCCGATGGCCTCGGCTTGCTCAAGGCCACGGTTTCGCAAGCCGTACAGCAACTCGAGAATTCACTCGGCACCCGCCTGTTGCACCGGACCACGCGCAAGGTGCAGATGACGCTCGACGGCCAGGCCTACTACGAGCGTTGCAAGGAGCTGCTCGCGGATGTCGAGAGCGTGCAGACCATGTTCCAGCGCAGCGGCGAAACGATCCGCGGGCGGCTTCGCGTGGACCTGCCGAGCCGGCTCGCGCGTTCGTATGTGATCCCGCGCCTGCCGGAATTCCTGCAGGCGCATCCGCAGGTGGAGCTCGAGCTGAGCACCACCGATCGTCTCGTCGATCCGATACAGGAAGGCTTCGACGTGGTGCTGCGCGTGGGTGCGCCGCGCGATCCGCAGCTCATCGCGCGGCCCATCGGGCGGCTCAACTTCATCAACGTCGCGAGCGCGGATTACCTGCGTCGCCGCGGCACGCCGCGCACGCTGGACGATCTCGCGCATCACGATCTCATCCACTACGTGACGACGCTGGGCAGCCGGAGCGAAGGCTTCGAATACCCGGCGGACGGGGTCTTCCGGCAGCTCCCCATGCCGGGGGCCATCGTCGTGAATTCGTCCGATGCCTACCACGCGGCCTGCCTGGCGGGTCTCGGGATCATCCAGTCGCCGATCATCGGCGTGCGCGAGGAGATCGCGCGCGGCGAGCTCGTGGAGGTGTTGCCACAATTGCGCCCGGAACCGATGCCAGTATCACTGTTGTATGCGCACCGGCGGAACTTGCCCAAGCGTGCGCGCGTCTTCATGGACTGGGTCGCGGAGATTCTTCAGCAGGTGCTTCATGAATGAGAACTTCAAGTGGATAGCCGCCGCCGTGGCGGTCGTGGGACTGACCATTGGCGGAATCCTGTACGTGTCGCGGAGCAAGAAGCCGCCGGCGCCCGTCGCGCCGCCCGTGGCCGTGACGCCGGCGCCGATGCCGGCGGAGGAGCCGCCCATCAAGCACCCGCTGCCGGCCACCGAAGCGCCCGAGAAACTGCCACCGCTCGCGGAAAGCGATCAGCCCATGCAGGGCGTGCTGCGTGACCTGCTCGGCAACGAGCCCGTCGAGCGGTTCGTCATCCCGGAAGACCTGGTGCGCCACATCGTCGTGACCATCGACAATCTGCCGGAGCAGAAGGTGGCACAGCGCCTGCGCCCGGTGCGGCCCGTGTCCGGCATGTTCGTCGCCGGCGGCACGGAGGACGAGCCGGTGCTCGACGCCGCTAACTACATGCGTTATTCGGCGATGGTGCAGCTGTTCAAATCCACGGACACGGCGCGCCTGGTGGCCGCGTACCAGCGCTACTACCCGCTGTTCCAGGACGCGTACGCCAATCTCGGGCACCCGCCGCAGTACTTCAACGATCGGGTGATCGAAGTCATCGATCACCTGCTGGCGACGCCCGAAGTGGCGGGGCAGCCCGCGCTCAAGCGGCCGGGCGTGCTCTATGAATACGCCGACCCGAACGTCGAGTCGTTGTCCGCGGGGCAGAAGGTGCTGATCCGCATGGGCGACGCCAACGCGGCGTCGGTGAAGGACAAGCTCAAGGAGTTGCGCGCGGCGCTCGCCGCGCGGCCCGCGGGCTAGTTCTGCGCCGGTGGTGTCTAACCACCGACGGGTCTGACCAGCGCCGCGGCGCGCTTCGCGTTCGAGCGCGCGGTGTCGGTGTCGCCGGCACGCGCGAGCGCCACCCCCATGCGCCTTTTCATGAACGACTCGGGTTTGCCGAACAAGCGGATATCGGCGCCCGGCACCTCGAGCGCCTCGTCCACGCCTTCGAAAGCGATGCCTTCGGCTTCCATGCCGCCATAGATCACGGCGCTGGCCGCGGGTGTACGCAGAGTGGTGTCCACGGGCAGACCCAGGATGGCGCGCGCGTGCAACGCGAATTCCGAGAAATGCTGGCTCATCAACGTCACCAGGCCCGTGTCGTGGGGGCGCGGGCTCACTTCGGAGAACCAGGCCTCGTCGCCGCTGATGAACAGCTCCACGCCGAAGATTCCAAGACCGCCGAGCGCGTCGGTGACCTGCCTGGCGATGACGCGCGAAGCCTCGAGTGCCTTTGCGGACATGGGCTGCGGCTGCCATGACTCCACGTAGTCGCCATCCACCTGCACATGTCCGATCGGTTCGCAGAACGAAGTACCCGCCGCATGCCGCACCGTGAGCAGCGTGATCTCGTAGTCGAACCGGATCTCACTCTCGACGATGACGCGGGGTTGTTTGACGCGTCCGCCCGAGAGCGCGTAGTCCCAGGCTTTCGCGACACCCGCGGCGTCGCGAATCCGGCTCTGCCCTTTACCCGATGAAGACATCACCGGCTTCACGAAGCAGGGATAGCCGATACCGGCGTCGATGCCATGCTGCAGCTCCTCGAGCGTCGATGCGAAAGCGAATTTCGACGTCGGCAGTTGCAAATCCTCCGCGGCCAGCCGGCGGATACGTTCGCGGTTCATGGTGATGTGCGCGGCATTGGCCGTCGGGATCACGCGCGCCAGGCCCTCGGCCTCGATGCGCACCAGCTCGTCGGTGGCGATGGCCTCGATCTCGGGCACGACGAGATGCGGCCGTTCCTTCTGCACCAGCGCGCGTACCGCCGCGCCATCGGTCATGTCGATGACATGCGCGCGGTGCGCTACCTGCTGGGCCGGGGCGTCCGCGTAGCGATCGACCGCGATGACCTCGGCGCCGAGGCGCTGCAGCTCGATGGCTACTTCTTTCCCGAGCTCGCCGGCGCCGAGCAGCATGACCTTGGTGGCCGAGGGGGAGAGTGGGGTACCGATGCGCATGCAGAGTCTCCGGGAGTTCGCCGCAGCATGGCGTGGACTCCCGGAAATCTCAATTCATGCGCCGGTCGCTATTGCTCGTCGTCGCACCAGGGATCGGAGCGATCACCCGGGCGGCGATCGCGCGCGTTGAGCTGGATCACGTGCACGGAGTACGGCCCCGATGTGAACGTCAAGGTCGGCCCCGTCAGCGTGAGGGTCGAACGCTGGACATCCGCCGAACCCTCACCGGTGCGCGCCGCCTCATCCTGCGGAATGCCATAGCTGAACACGCGCGCCTTCTCGCCGCGCTTGAGAGCCGGCAGCCTGATGGTCGCATTCAGCGCCGCGGTGGGGTGTTTGTTGATGACGAGGATGCGCACCGAGCGGTCCGCGGCCGTCACCGCGTACACGCCGAGATTGCCGTAGTCGCTCGCGGCGGAGACCACCTTCTCGCCGCCGCGCGCGAAGTTCTTGAGTAGTTTGTTGACGTAGAACGTGGGATAGCGGTCGGCGGGGCCGGCCGGGTCCGCGGCATCGACGATGCCGTAGTCCCCGTAACGGCGCCAGCCATAGAGGGAGGAGCTGTTGTTGTTGCCGCCTTCCTGGCCGTTGCGCAGGTCCCACCACAACAGGGCGTTGAACTCGGTCTGCAGCAGGTTGCCGACGGCGTCGGCATAGAACAGGCCGTTCACGAGGCTCGTGGTCTGCTTGCCCGGATTGCTGAATACCGAGTTGTGCTCGGTGACCGCGAGCTCGACCTGCTTCGACTTGTGGCCGAGATAGTCCGCCAGCATCTGCCGCAGCGCCGCCGCGTCGTTGCCCCAGCTCGCGGCGGAGTTCAGCAGGAAGAGGTCGCTTTCGCCGCCCGGGCCCTGCTCGTAGCGGTGATACACCACGAAGTCCGGCGTCACGCCGAGTTGTCGCAGCGTGTCGAGCATGAGCGGCGTCCATCCCTTGTGGATGACGCCCGTGCGCGGGTTCGTGACCTGCTGCTCGGGGTAGTTCGAGAAGGCGTCCTCGCCCGTGACGACCACCGCGCCGATCCGGATGGAGGGATCCACGGCTTTCATCTGCCGCCAGTATTCCTTGAAGCGCGTGGCGTAGACGACCGGGTCATGGGGACGCGTGTTGTTGTCGGCTTCCCAGGTGCCGTAGTTCTCGTTGCCGATTTCCCAGTAGCGCACGTTGGTGCGTTTCACCTTGTTGGCGTAACGCACCCAGGCGGCCGCCTCCTCGGGAGTGCCCGTCCCGTAGTTGGCCGTGAGGTAGACAGCCGCGCGCGTCTCGCCCGCGAGCTGGATGAACTCATCGAAGCTCGTGGCCCACTCGAAGGTCTGGCCATCGCTCATGTTCGTCTGCCAGTGGTAGACGTCCGAGAGCGAGCCGCCCGGGAAACGCAGCGACTGGTTGTCGAGCTCGGTGAGCAGCGACTTCGTCGTCGCGGTCGCATACGCGCCATCCCACACCGCGGCGTTGAGACCGAACATGCGCCGGTCGACCTTGCGGATGCGCTGCTTCGGGTTCACCGTCACGTTCACCACCGCGGGCGGCGGCGCGAACTCGAGCGACACGTCATCGACGAAGAAGGTCGGCTGCGTGACGCCGCCGTTCTCCTGCAACCACAGGCCCGTGAGGTCGTTGACGTTGGCGATGCCGAGCTGCGCGAGCGGGATCACCACCTCCTGCCATTCACTCGCCAGCGGGCCGATGTGCACCGCGGGCTGACCCACATCGCCGCGCAGCGCGACCACGTTGAGCGTCTGTCCGCCGGTGGCCCCACCGTTGATCCAGAACCTGAGACTTTCGTAGGGCCCCGTCGCGACCGCGGCGTGTTGCAGGTACAACGCTTCGAAACCATCGGCGTCCACCGCGATCGCGCTGGACCCGGTATGTACGTTGCCGGCGCTGCCGGTGTTCACGGTGGCCCAGCTCCAGTTGTTCCAGCCGTTCACCAGCGAGTCCTGGTAGATAGCCATGCCGTTGACCGGCGGCGGGGGCGTCGGCGGCACGCCCGACTCGAGCACGACATCATCGACGTAGAACGTCGGATCGTCGACTCCCGAGCCCTGCTGGATCCAGAAGCCGTTCACATCGGTGCGCGCGTCGGCGCCGAGCGCAGCGAGCGGCACGCTGATCTTCTGCCAGCTCCCTGCGATGGGCGATGCCACGCGCACACCGGGCTGCGTGATGTCGTTGACGACGGCCACTACCTGGAGGGTCTGGCCGCCGATTTCACCGCCATGCACCCAGAACGTGAGGTTCAGGTAGCCGTTGGTGTCGACCGGCGCGTCGGCTGACCGTAGATAGAGCGCGGACCAGGCCGCCGGCGTCACGGAGATCGAGACGGTGCCGCTATGCGCGTTGGCGCTGCTCGCGAGATCGACGGTGGCCCAACTCCAGTTCTGCCAACCCGGCGCCAGCGCTTCATCGAAGATGATGCGGTCGGTCTGCGCATGCGCGACGCGCAGCGCGAGCAGCATCGGCAACAGCAGCAGCCAGTGGAAAAAGCGCGAACGCGCCGCGGAAGCATTCCCTGTTCTCATGACGTTCTCCCTGAACATCGTTTGCGTGCGCCGATTCAAGCACAGCCGCGCGTGCGATGTCAGCCGGCTGTCGCCATGACAACCCGCGACATCAAGACCGTTTCAAGACATTTTCAGCGGAGCATCGGTACCGCGAACGGACGAACGTGCTCCACCAGCTCGACGAAGGTACGTCCCGGCTCTTCGATCATCGGGAGGTGCGCCGAATGTTCGAACCACACGAGCTTCTTTTGCGGTGCTTCCAGCCGCTCGAACCAGTCGGCGGCGATGGGAGCGGGAACGGTGTAGTCGTGGCGGCCGAGGAACAAAACCACCGGCACCTGCATTTTTCGCAGATCCTTGAAGCTGATGTCCGCGAGCTTCGGCCAGAGTGTCGCGACCGAGAAGCCGCTGCCGTCGTCCCAGGCCTTGCGATCCTGTTGCGTGTATTCCGGCGAGATCTTCGTGGCGTTGAAATAGAAATCGGCGTTGGAGCGGTACGCGGCCAGCGATCCCCAGCCGATGGCCCACTTGCGCCAGGCGTCCGCCTTCTCGATGGTGAAGGGGCCGGAATCAGGATAGGGCTTCAGCGCCTCGAGCTCGCGCACGGCCTGCGCGTTCTGGTGAACGCGCGCCTGCTCCAGGGCCCATGCGAGGCCGACGCGTTCGTTGTCGCGCCAGTCGATGGCCTGGCCCACGCCGACGTACACATGCAGCAGATCGGGACGCCGGGCCGCGACCGCAAGGCCCACCGCCGAGCCCCAGCTGTGGCCCATGAGGATCACCTTGCGCTGGCCGTACTTGCGCGCGAGTAGTTCGATGAGCTCGATGGCGTCGTCGCGATAGCGCTCGAGCGTCATCGTCGGCGCCAGCGCTTCGGGGTCGTTGAGCGGGTAAGACTTGCCCGCACCGCGCTGATCCCACTGCACCACCGTGAAGTAATCCTCCCAGGGACGCTGGAAGGTCCACGCCATGGGCATCTCGACGGACCCCGGGCCACCGTGCACGAAGACCAGCAATGGATTCGAACGATGTGCGCCGCGCACGCTCACGGCCTGACGCGCGCCACCGAGCGTGACGACGAAACTCTCTTGCACGCCGTCGGGTGTGACGATGCCCTGCGCGGACGCGACGATCTCGCGAGCCGCGGCGAAGCGGTCGTCGGGGGCTTGCGCGAGGAGCAGGGGCGGGAACAGCAGCAGCAGCAGCAGGCAGATCGAGCGGATCATGAAACTCCTCCGGCCCTGACGCGACGCAATCGTCGCGCCTTGATGACTTCGATCGCGCATGCGCTCAACGCGCCGAGCGCGACCAGGATGAGGATGGCGCCGCCGTGCGCCACCAGCACGTGCACGTAGTCGCCGTCCCGGCAGATGATGCGCATGCCCGCATCGGCCATGAGCCCGGTGCCGAGACCGCAGAGCGCGCCCGTGAGTGCGGGCCGACCCGGGAGCGCCCGTGACACCAGCCAGGCCGGGGCGATGAGTGCGGGTATCGAATACGTGAGTGCCGTGGTGATGCACTCGCCGAACCATTGGAGCAGGAGCGCCTCGGAAACTCCGGCGGGACTGCGCGTGGTCAGGTTGACCCACACGAACACCAGGCCTGAAACGCCCAGCACGCACGCGATGGCGCGAGTGCTCAAACTTCTGCCGGGAACGGCTTCGCGGAAGCAAGCGCCCAACACCAGGAGGCTCAGCAGGGTCTCGACGGCGGACAACACCCATGCCGGCGAAGGCAACCGCGCGACGTGGTGCTGCCAGCTCCAGAACGCCGGGAAGGCCACGAGCAACAGCACCCCCACGGGCAACAGCGCGAGCGCCCGCAGCGCAGGTGACGCGAGCGGACGCACCGGCTCGAGGTCGCGGCTGATCGCATCACGCAGCAGGGACGGAATGCGCGCTTCGTTCATCGCGATTTCCCCTTCGGTTGCAATGCCAGCTTCAGCGCACGTGTGGCCCGGCTCGAGCGCAGCTTCGCCGCCATCACCGTGATACCCAGGCGCCGGGCTATCGAGTCGAAACTGAAGCCGAATACATGATGCAGCAGCCAGGGATCGCGCGTGTTCGCGGGCAAAGCGGTCAGCGCCTGCTCGATGTCGAGCGAGTCGGACAACGGCTCGGCGGGCGCCGGTATTTCCGCGAGCACGTCGGGTGCGCCGCTGGGCCATGGCTGCTGACCCGCCGCGCGCCGCGCGCGTGCGGAAATGTTGTGCGCGATGCCGTAGACCCATGGCCGCACGGGCAGGGGCGGCGCATACGAGCGTCGCGAACGGTGGATCTCGAGGAACAGATCCTGCACCAGGTCGTTGACCCCGCGCCGTTCCCGATGATTGCGCGCGAAATGGCGCCGCACCTCGTCGGACAGGATCGCGTAGAGCTGCTCGAACGCGCCGGCATCGCCGCCTTGATAGGCGACCATGAGTTGCGTGAGGCGGCTCTCGTCCGCAGGCGGCGCGGTCATCGGTGTCAGCCTAGCACCCGGGTGTCCGCGTCGATCGCGAATATTTTTCCGATGCCATGACACCTTTCGGCCCGCGTACGCGAAGTAACGGGAAGGCACGCGCTGCGCGTGCGGAGGAAACATGTATCGAAGACTGACGTGGCTTCTCGGTGCCTGCCTGCTCTCTGCCGTCGCCGCGGCGGCCGGCCGGTTCGAGGATTGCCGCGCCTGCCCTCGCATGGTGGTGATCCCCGGCGGCACGTTCACCATGGGTTCTCCCGAGAGCGAGCCCGAGCGCAAGAAGTTCGAAGGGCCGCGCAGCGGCGTGCGGATCGCCGCGTTCGCGATCGGTGAAACCGAGGTCACGCGCGGCCAGTACGCCGTCTTCGCGCGCGACACCGGCCGCCCCGACCCCGCCGGCGGTTGTTTCAACTTCGGCTTCAATGCGGTGTTCGACAGCAGCGATGTCGACCCGGACGTGATGGACGCGCGCACGTCCTGGCATGCCCACTCGTTCGCGCAAACCGATGAGCATCCGGTCACCTGCGTGTCCTGGCAGGACGCGCGCGACTACGCGGCGTGGCTTGCGCGCCGGACGGGCAAGGCCTATCGACTGCCGAGCGAATCGGAATGGGAGTACGCCGCGCGTGGCGGCAGCAAATCCATTTTCATCTGGGGCACGGATGAAACCGGCGCATGCCGCCACGCGAACGTGGCCGATGCCACGCTGCGTCGCGAAAACGCCAACGTCAAGAAGCAGACCGAGGACGCGCAGCGCGCGGGATACAGCGCGGTGCGCTTCGTCGAGTGCGAAGACGGCGTGACGTACACGGCGGCGGTCCGCGGCCGGCAGCCCAATGCGTTCGGGCTGTACGATGTCATCGGGAATGTCTGGGAATACGTCGCCGATTGCTGGCAGGAAGCGCTGCCGGAAAACGGCGCCGCGCACGACGCCACGGACTGCGTTTATCGCCGCGTGCGCGGTGGTTCCTGGAACGACGCGCCGGCGGAGCTGCGTTCCGCGCGGCGCAGCCGCGTCAAACCCGATGTTCCGCGCAATGACGCCGGCTTCCGGGTCGCGCGCGACTTCACGGTCGGCGAGGTGAATGCTCGCGCAGGTAAGTAGGCGCCGTCCGATTGGTTGTGCATTGCGAGTGGGCTCAGCATCGCGCGCTCAACAGGGAGGTTTGCCATGAAAGCGCAGCTGATCACTCTGGTTCTGTTCGCGCTCGCGCCGTTGGCGGCGTCCGCGGACAACCATTCATCGCGAGTGCGCATCGAGGAGGCCAGCGTCGCGCAACTGCAGGCGGCGATGGCGTCGGGCCGCCTCACCTCCGAGGCGATCACGCGCGAGTACATCGCGCGCATCCTCGCCTTCGACCAGAGCGGGCCCGACGTCAACTCGGTCATGGAGATCAATCCCGACGCGATCAACCTCGCGCGGCAGGCCGACCATATGCGCCGGCGCGGCAAGGTGCTGGGCCCGCTGCACGGCATCCCCGTGCTGCTCAAGGGCAACATCGACACCGGCGATCGCATGCAGACCACGGCAGGCTCGTTCGGTCTCGCAGGTGCGCCGGCCCCTCGTGATTCGACGGTCGCGGCGCGGCTGCGCGCCGGGGGTGCGGTGATCCTCGGCAAGACCAATCTCTCGGAGTGGGCCAATTTCCGGTCGTTCCTCTCGACCAGCGGCTGGTCCGCGGTAGGTGGGCAGACCAACAACCCGTACGCGATCAATCGCAACCCGTGCGGATCGAGCTCGGGTTCGGCCGCGGCCACCACGGCCAACTTCGCGGCGGTGTCGCTGGGCACCGAGACCGACGGCAGCATCGTCTGTCCCGGCAATGCAAACGGCGTGGTCGCCATCAAGCCCACGGTCGGGCTGACCAGTCGCGCGGGTGTCGTGCCCATCTCGCACACGCAGGACACGGTGGGACCGCATGCGCGCAGCGTCGCCGACGCCGCGATCGCGCTCTCGGTGATCCAGAGCCGCACGTCGGATTCGCGTGACCCGGCCACGGCCGGTGTGCCCATCGGCTGGCAGGGACGTGCGCGTCCCGCCAACATCCCGGCTGACTACACACGGTTCCTCGACCGCAACGGATTGCGCGGCGCACGCCTCGGGCTCACGCGTTCGGGCATCGAATCCGCGCCGCCGCAGATCATCGCGGCCTTCGACGAGGTGCTCGAGAAGCTGGAAGCCGCTGGCGCGACCGTGATCGATCTCGACGCGGCGGGTTTCGTGTTCGCGCCGGCCGAGGGCGAATTCCTGGTGCTGGCCTATGAATTCCGCAACGACCTGCGCAGTTACCTGGCCACGCGCACGCGCGTGCCGCTCGCGGGCAAGACGCTGACCGATGCCATTGCCTTCAACGACGCCAACGCGGAGAAGGAAATGCCGTTCTTCGGCCAGGAGATCTTCGAGCTCGCTAATTCGCTGGCGCCGGGTGCGAACGATCCGCAGTCGGAATTCGATGGCATGACCTACAACCAGGCACTCGCGATCTCGCGCGATTCCGGCGTCAACGGCATCGACAAGGCGCTCGCGGATTTCGCTCTGGATGCGGTCATCGCGCCCACCGACAACCCGGCCTGGGCGACCGACCTTATCTACGGCGACGATTTCATCTTCGGCAGCTC
>DATLDQ010000120.1:0-43448 GCA_035525785.1 Steroidobacteraceae bacterium
CGTCGCGCGGAAATCGCCGCGCGGCACGACCGTCGCAGAGTGATGCTGGTGGGCGAGTCCACGCTGCTGGCGCTGCTGCTCTCGGGCAGCCTGGTGGTGCTGTTCCTCATCGCCCAGCGGCGCAAGCAGCAACGCGAGGACATGGAGAAGCTGCTGCAATTCACCAGCCACGAGTTCAAGACACCCGTCGCCGGCGTGAAGGGGCTGCTGCAGAGCCTCGCGATCGGCAGCATCCCCGAAGCACAGCGCGCCGAGCTCATCCGCCTGGGCCAGACCGAGTGCGACCGGCTCGAGCACCTGGCCGAGACCATCCTGGCCTATCAGCGCGCGATGTCGCGTGATCCGCGCGCCGGCGTGCAGACCATCGACGCCGCGCGGTTCATCGCCGACCTGCTGGCGCATCGCGCGCGCACCTCGACCGGCGGAGAGGTGGAGCTCGCCGTCATCGACGCCGTGCAGGTGCGCGCCGACCGCGACGGGCTGCGCGTCATCCTCGAGAACCTGCTGGACAACGCGCACAAGTATGGCGGCGGCCTGGTGCGCATCGCGGCCGGAGTGAGCGAAGGGCGCTGGCGGCTCGACATCAGCGACCGTGGGCGGGGTTTCGCTCCCGACCAGGCGGACAAACTATTCGATCTGCACAACCGCGGCAGCGGTGAAGGCGTGACCCACGGCGCGGGCCTGGGCCTCGCGATCGCGCGCTCGCTCGCGCGGCGCATGGGCGGCGACATCAGTGCGAACAGCAGCGGGCCGGGCCACGGCGCCGTGTTCACGGTGACGCTCATGCTCGCGCCGCCCGGCGCACCCACCGCAGTGACGCAGGGTGAGGCGCATGGCTGACCGTATCGCGATCGTCGAGGACGAACGCCTGGTACGCGAGCTCGTCGCGGTGAACCTGCGCCACGCGGGCTACGAGATCGTGAGCGCCGAGAATTTCGACGAGGGCAGGAAACTGCTGTCCGGCGGCGATTTCCAGCTCGCCATCCTCGACGTCATGCTGCCGGGCGGAGACGGCTTCGCGTTGACGCGCCACGCGCGCGACAACGGCATCACGGTGCCCATCCTCATGCTCACGGCGCGCAGCGACACCGTCTCGAAGGTGCGCGGCCTGGACGCCGGCGCCGACGACTATCTACCCAAGCCGTTCGACGTCAACGAATTGCTGGCGCGGGTGCGGGCGTTGCTGCGCCGGGCCAGCGGCCGGCCCGCGAGCGCGCCGCCGCGGCTGAATTTCGCCTCGTACTGGGTGCGTTTCGATACCGGGCAGGCGCTCACCAACGAAGGCGAGGTGTCGCTCTCGGACAAGGAGTTGCGGCTCATGGAGGTTTTCTCGGCCAACGAGAACCGTGCGTTGACGCGCGCGGACCTGCTCGAAGAAGTCTGGGGCATGGACCAATTCCCCACCGACCGCACCGTGGACAATTTCATCCTCAGGTTGCGCAAGCTGTTCGAGCCGGATCCCGAGAATCCGGTGCACATCGTGACGTTGCGCGGGCGCGGCTATCTTTTTCGGAGCGCGACGTGATGCACCCCGCTTTTGCGAGCGCACCGTGAGCGCGCTACCCGCAGTCAAGGTCACGCCGATCGGCACGCGCGAGATCGAGGCGGCGCGCGAGTACTTCACCGGGCTGCACACGAGGCTCAGCGATGCCTGGGCGGCGCTCGACCCGGGCAGCCCGCAGCGTCGCGATCAGTGGCAGCGGCCGGCCGGTGACGTGCTGAGCGGCGACGGCCGCCTGTCGCTCATCGAGCTCGGTCAGACCTTCGACCGCGCCGGTGTCGCGTTCAGCGACGTGTCCGGAGCCAAACTACCCGCGGCAGCCAGCGAGCGGCACACGGAGATCGCGGGCCAGCCGTTCCGCGCCATGGGTACCAGCGTGGTCGTGCACCCCGCGAATCCGTACGCCCCCACGTCGCACGCCAACGTGCGGCTGTTCACCGCGCGCGGCGGCGAGACGTGGTGGTTCGGCGGGGGCTTCGACCTCACGCCCATCTACCCGTTCGACGAGGACGCGCGTGCCTGGCACCGGGCAGCGCGTGCCGCGTGCGAGCCCGCCGGTCCGCGCGTCTACACGTTGCTCAAGGAGGCCTGTGACCGGTACTTCTATCTGCCGCACCGGGCCGAGACGCGCGGCATCGGCGGCTTGTTCGCCGACGACCTCAACGATGCCCACGCGGAGCTCGGGGGCGGCTTCGACCACTGCTTCGCGTTGATCCGCCGCATCGGTGATACGTATCTCGAGGCCTGTGTCGACGTGGTGAAGCGCCGCCGCGACACGCCCTACGGCGAACGCGAGCAGGCCTTCCAGCGCCTGCGCCGCGGTCGCTACGTGGAATTCAACCTGGCCTTCGATCGCGGCACGCGTTTCGGGCTGCAGTCCAGCGCGCGCACCGAATCTCTGCTGATGTCGCTGCCGCCTCGTGCGGAATGGCGCTATGACTACCACCCCGAACCCGGCTCGCCCGAAGCGCGGCTCGCCGACTACCTGAAGCCGCGTGACTGGCTCTGAGCGGCGCATGAAGCACGGCGTTTTGCTGGTCAATTCCGGCACTCCTTCGACGCTTGCGACACGCGACGTGCGTGCCTTCCTCGCGGGGCTGTTGGGTGATCCGCGCGTCGTCGAGCTGCCGCGATGGCTGTGGCTGCCCATCCTGCACGGCATCATCCTGCGTGTCCGTCCGCGCGCCAGCGCGAAGAAGTACGCCGCCATCTGGACGCCGCAGGGGTCGCCACTCGCGGTGTTCAGCGAAGGGCTGCGTGCGGGATTGCAGGACGCGCTGCGCTCCGCCGGCACGCCGGTGGAGCTCGCGATGCTCTACACCGGTGGCAAGACGGTCGCGGAAGCCATCACATCGCTGCGCGCGGCCGGCGTCACGGAGATCGTCGTCGTGCCGCTGTTTCCGCAGTACTGCGGCGCCACCACAGGCGCGGTCTTCGACCAGGTCAGCGCATCGCTGCGCGCGGCGCGTCACGTGCCCGCCGTCAGGTTCATCTCTGACTACCACGATCGCGCCGGATATATCCATGCCCTTGCCGCCAGCGTGCGTGAATATTGGCGGCAGAATGACGGCGAGCAGGGCGCGCCACACCTCCTCATGTCCTTCCATGGCATACCGGAGCGCTTCGTCACGCGGGGCGACCCCTATCGCGCGCAGTGCGAGCGGACCGCCAAGCTCGTGGCACAGGCTCTGGGCCTGCGCGACGACGCGTGGACCCTCTCGTTCCAGTCGCGTTTCGGCGCGGACCGCTGGCTGCAGCCGTACACCATCGAGACGGTCGCGGTGCTCGCGAAACGCGGCGTGAAGCGCCTGGACGTCATGTGTCCGGGTTTCGCAGCCGACTGCCTCGAGACTCTCGAAGAGATAGGCATCGAAAACCGCGACGCCTTTCTGACGGCGGGCGGCGCGCAGTATCGATACATCCCGGCATTGAACGCGCGCGCCGATCATGTCGCAGCGCTGCGTGATGTCGCCATGCCCGTGAGTTCATCGGCCGTGTCGGCCGATGGCTCGGGAGCTGCCGCATGCTCTGGCTGAAGGCCTTCCACATCATCGGCGTGGTGAGCTGGTTCGCGGGGCTGCTCTACCTGCCACGGCTGTTCGTCTACCATTCGCAGATACAGCGCGCCCCGAACCAGGACGGCGCCAGCGACGATGCGCCTGGCAACGCCCGCTTCAAGATCATGGAGCGCAAGCTCTTCATGATCATGACCATCGGCGCGGTGCTCGCCGCCGGTTTCGGCATCGCCATGCTCGCGACCGCGCCGGACTATCTACTCATGCGCTGGCTGCACGTGAAGCTCGCGCTGGTGCTGCTGCTGGTCGGCTACCATGGCGCCTGTTTCGCGCTGCTCCAGCAGTTCGCCGCCGACCGCAATGGCCGCCCCGAACGGTGGTACCGGCTGTTCAACGAGATCCCGGCGCTCCTGCTGATCGGCATCGTCATCCTCGTCGTGGTGAAGCCTTTCTGAGCGGGCGCGCGGCGGTCGAGGCCCCACAGGCCCGCGTCTTCCTTTACGATGCGCCTCCAGGATTTTCCCGAGGAGAGCGTCATGCGTCGGTCGATCATCCCTGCCATTTGCGTTCTCGTCGCGCTGGCCCTCGGCGCCTGCTCCCGCAAGAGCGAGCCCACCGCTGACGCACCCCCGCCGGCGGAAAAACCCGCCGCCCCCGCCGCTTCTGGCCATGCGGCCCTGGTCGATGCCTTCATCGAAGCGCGCTTCAAGCGCGACCCGTACTTCGCCGTGCAGGCGGGCCGCCATGAGTTCGATGGCAAGATGCCCGACTGGAGCCGCGCGTCCATCGACGCCGACGTGGCCGAGCTGCGCGATTTCAAAGGCCGCCTCGAAAAAACCGACGTCACCGGTGCCAGCGAGAATCAGAAATTCGAGCATGATTACCTCGCCTGGGTGATCGATCGCGAGCTCTTCTGGATGGCGAGCGCGGAACAGCCCTTCAACAATCCCGCGTGGTATCTCGAACGGCTCGATCCCTCGATGTATCTCACGCGCGAGTACGCCCCGCTGCCCAAGCGGCTCGAAGGCTTCCTCGGATACGCACGAGCTATTCCAGGCCTTGCCGCCGAGATCCGCGCGAACTTGCGCACGCCGCTCCCCAAGGCCTTCATCGAGCGCGGCGCCGCAGGCTTCGGCGGCTATGCCACGTTCTTCCGCGACGAGATGCCGCCGATCTTCGCGAAGGTCGAAGATGCGAAGCTCAAGACCGACCTCGCCGAGGCGACCCAGGCCGCGGCCAAGGCCATGGACGAGCTCACCGCCTGGCTCGAGTCGCAGCGTGCGACGGCCACCGACGGCTACGCTCTGGGCGCGCCCAAATTTCTCGAAATGCTGCGCGAGACCGAGAGGCTCGACGTGCCGCTCGAAGAGCTCGAACTCGTGGGCCGCAAGGACCTGGAGCGCAATCTCGCGGCGCTGAAGGAGGCCTGCGATGCCTTCGCCCCCAAGGCCGCGCTTTCCGCGTGCGTCAACAAGATGCGCGCCAACAAGCCTTCGGGTGGCACGGTCGAAGGAGCGCGCGCGCAACTCGCCGAGCTGCGCAAGTTCGTGACCGACAAGCACATCGTCACCATCCCGAGCGAAGAGCAGGCGCTGGTGGCGGAGTCGCCGCCGTACAACCGCGGCAATTTCGCTTACATCAGTACGCCGGGGCCGTACGAGAACAAGGCGGTCAAGGCCACCTACTACGTCGCGCCGCCCGACGCAAAATGGAGCACGGCCGAGCGCAATGCCTATCTACCTGGCCGGGCGTACCTGCTGTTCGTCTCGGCGCACGAAGTCTGGCCCGGGCACTACCTGCAGGGACAGTTCGCGAATCTCAACCCTTCGAAGGCCGGGGCGCTCTGGTGGGATTATTCCTTCGGTGAAGGCTGGGCGCACTACGCCGAAGAGATGATGTATGACGCTGGCCTCGGCGCCGGCAACCCGGAGATGCGCGTGGGCATGCTGACCAATGCGCTGCTGCGCGACGTGCGTTTCCTCTCCGCGATCTGCCTCCACACGGGCTGCATGACACTGGAGGAGTCCGAGAAGATGTTCCGCGAACAGGCCTTCGCGGACGCGGGTAACGCCCGCCAGCAGGCGCTGCGCGGCACCTATGACCCGGGCTATCTCGCGTACACGCTCGGCAAGCTCATGATCCGCAAGTTGCGTGCCGACTGGCTGGCCGCGAACGCCGGAGCCACGCCGCTGCAGTTCCACGACAAGTTCCTTTCCTATGGCGTGCCGCCGATCCCGCTGGTCCGCCGTGCGATGCTCGGCGCCGACGCCGGCGCCGCCCTCTGACAAACTACTGGAGACGAGATGCTGCGTTCGATGATGATCGGGAAGCTGCACGGACTGCGGGTCACCGGGGCCGACCTGCACTACGAGGGGTCGATCGCGCTCGATCCCGAGCACTACGAGGCGGCCGGCATCCTGCCCTATGAATTCGTGGAGATCTGGAACAAGACCACCGGCTCGCGCATCAGCACGTATGTCATTCCCGGCGAGCGCGGCTCACGCTGCTGCGTCCTCAACGGCGCTGCAGCACGGACTTGTCAGGTGGGTGACGAACTGATAATTGCCGCGAAGGCGTCTGTTTCTGCCGACGAGCTTTGTGACTTTGTGTCGCGAGTCGTCACTTTCTGTGCGGAAAACCGCGTTTTGCACCGATTTGAACACCGCCTCACAAGGATTGATTCAGGTTATTCGTTGTCAGCCACCGCCGACAGTTAGTCGGAGGATGTGCTGAGGGAACTTCTGAGTTTGTTTGTGCTCACATACCCGCATGCGCAAACTGATCGTCTCCGCGGCCGTATGTGCCGCGATGGTGGGAGTTGCGCTCGCGCAGGTCGGCGCGAGCAGCAGCGTGTATTTCCTCGATGTGGATCCGGCACGATACGCCGGGCCGGCAGGCCAGCGGCTCATGCTGCGGGTCGGCGACCAGCCGCGACACGTCTCGATCAGCGCGCAGGAAGAAATCTGTGTGCAGCTGCAACGCCTGGCAGGTGACAGCGAAGTCATCAATGCGCGCGTACGCGCGCTAGGTCCCGAGCCGCGCGCCGCGGATGTACGAGTGGTCGCGCCGGACATCGCGCCGGGCACCTATCGAAGCACTCCGTGGGGTCTGTTGCTGCGTGCGCTGCCGGGTCAGTCCGAGCGGGGCGGCGTGAAGACCGTGGGCACGGACGACGCGCCGGTTTGCACGATCTGAAGCCGAAACCGCGGCGGGCAACCGCCGCGGTAGTCTGGTTCAGGCGCCGGAGCGCCCGCGCAGGACGTCGATGATCCGGCTCTCGTTGTCCGTCGAAAACCCGGCGTCACAGAGCTTCTTGTACAGTCGGGCTGCCACCACTCCGAACGCACACTCGATGCCGAGCTTGTCCGCGAGGCGCAGTGCGTAGTCGATGTCCTTGAGCCGCAACGCAGGCGTGAAGTTCACGGCGCCGTGATCATCGACGATGAATCGCCTCACATTGCGTACCACCTGCGGGCTCGCCGCCTGGCCGCTCGCGACCGCATCCGCCACGAATTTCAGATCCAGCCCGGCGCGTTCGGCGAGCGCGATGCCTTCCGCGGCGGACGCGATCTGCACCGCACCCATCAAATTCACCATGAGCTTGTATGCGGTGCCCTGACCGACATTGCCGAAGTGCAGCACGCGCGTGGCGAGTGACGCGAAGATGGGCCGCGCCGCATCCAGATCCGAAGGTTCGGCTCCCACCAGCAGCGTGAGCGTGCCGGCGGCGGCCGCGTCCGGCAGGCCGGTCACGGGCGCATCGACGTAACGGAAACCGCGCGCGCGGACCTTATCCGCAAGCTCGAGCACCCAGTCGTGCGAGAGCGTGGAGCATTCGATGACGAGTGCATCCGGATGATTGTCGGCCGCGAGCGCGCCGAATTCGCCCAGCCAGATCGCACGCGAGGAGTCGTCGTCGGCGGTCATGCCGATGATGACGTCGGCCCGTTCCGCAGCGCTGCGCGGTGAGCCCGCGATGCGCGCCCCCAGGGCGCCGAACGGTGCCGCACGCTCGGGACTGCGGTTGAACACCGACAAGTTGTGCCCGCCGGCGATCAGCCGCCCGGCCATTCCCGTGCCCATCTTCCCAAGACCGAGGAACGCTACGCGCATCCCTCGATGATAACGGCTTTAACGCGCCAGCCAGCCGCCGTCGACCGGGAGGATCACGCCCTGCACATAGTTCGACGCGCTGGACGCGAGGAAGACCGCGGCTCCGCCGAGGTCTTTCGGATCGCCCCAGCGGCCGGCCGGAATCCGCGCGAGGATCTCCGCGTTGCGCTTTACGTCGGCCTGCAGCGCGGCGGTGTTGTTGGTCGCGAAGTAACCGGGTGCGATCGCATTCACGTTGACGCCGCTCACTGCCCATTCGTTGGCGAGGATCTTGGTGAGCCCCGCGATGCCGCTCTTGCTCGCGGTGTAGGACGGTACGCGGATGCCACCCTGGAACGACAGCATCGACGCGATGTTGATGATCTTTCCGCCGCCGTTCGGGATCATGTGCCGGGCGGCCGCCTGAGAGAGGAAGAACACCGACTTGAGGTTCACGTCGATCACCGCGTCCCAGTCGGCCTCGGTGAAGTCGATGGAGTTGTTGCGGCGGATCGTCCCGGCGTTGTTCACGAGGATGTGCAGGCCGCCGAGTTTGCCGACGATCTCGCCGATGACCGCGGAGTTGTCGGGCTTGGCGCCGAAGTCGGCCTTGATCCAGGCCGCACGGCGGCCCAAGGCCTTGACGGCCGCGAGGGTCTCGGCCGGATCGCTGCGACCCACCGCCGCGATGTCCGCGCCGGCCGCCGCCAGCGCCTCGGCGATGCCACGACCGATGCCGGTGTTGGCCCCCGTGACCGCCGCGACGCGGCCCGCGAGGTCGAACGAGGCCGCCATCAGCGCAGCGCGTCCATCGGGACCCAGATGACATCCTTGTATTCCAGGTTCTCGCCGCCCATCGCCCAGATGAAGCTGTAGTTAGAGGTGCCGCAGCCGGTGTGGATGCCCCACGGCGGCGAGATCACCGCTTCCTCGTTGGCGACGAAGATGTGACGCGTCTCGTGCGGCTCGCCCATGATGTGCACGACGCGCGCGTCGGGCTTGAGGTCGAAATAGAAATACGTCTCCGCGCGCCGATCGTGCAGGTGGCAGGGCATGGTGTTCCACACGCTGCCTTCCTGCAGCGAAGTGAGGCCCATGAGGAGCTGCGCGGACTTGCAGATGTCGGGGTTGATGTATTGGTAGATGGTGCGCGCGTTGGCCGTCGCGGGTGAACCCACGGGCATCGGGTTCGCCCGCTTCAGGTCGATCTTCACCGTCTCGTAGCGCGCATGGGCGGGCGTGCTCGCGAGGTAGAACTTCGCGGGCGCATCCTTCGAATCGGAGCTGAACACCAGCTTCTCGGTGCCCTGGGGAACGTACAGGCCTTCGCGGGCGGCCAGCGCCCACTCCTTGCCGTCGACCACGACCTTGCCGTTGCCGCCGACGTTGATGACGCCGAGCTCGCGGCGCGCGAGGAACGGGCCCTTGTTGAGCGCCGGCACTTCGTTGAGCTCGATGGGCTTGTTCACCGGCATCACGCCGCCGTTGATCATGCGTTCGATGTGGCTGAACGTGAGGCTCACGTCATCCGGAATGAAGATCCCGGAGACGTGGTACGTCTCGCGCATCTTCGACGCATTCAGCGTCGGGATGATGGACGGGTGGCTGGCGTGACGAGTCTCGAACTTCATGGCCTGGATCCGGGGTCGATTCTGGGGGTGGCGATTCTACCCGGTCCTGAATACCGGAGGAAACCGGTGTCATGCGGTCCGCCAGCACTGGCGTGCCGGCGGTAAGAAGGGGCTGTCAGGCCTTGGAGGGCGGCTGGCAGGAGTCGCGGATGACCAGGTGCGGCTCGAGCGGCGTCACCATGGCGTGGGTGCTGCCCGCGGTCTCGGGATGCAGGATCTTGTTGGCGGCGATGCGGCCGAGCTCGCGGATCGGCAATTTGATCGTGGTCAGCGAGGGCAGGAGGCGCGCGGCCAGCGGGCCATCATCGAAGCCGACGATCGACAGGTCGCCGGGGATTGAAAGCCCGAGCTTGTTCGCCATGCGATATACGCCCGCAGCCATTTCGTCATTGCTGGCGAAGATCGCGGTGGGGCGCGGATTCAGCGAGAGCAGCTTTTCGCCACCGGCGACGCCGGATTCGTAGGTGTAACCGCCCTCGACGATGAGCTCGTTGGGCAAGGCGACCTGCCGCGAGGCCAGCGCTTCGCGGAAACCGGCGAGGCGCTCGATCGCTGAACGGAAGCCGGAAGGGCCGGCGATGTAGCCGATGCGCTTGTGGCCCAGTGAAACGAGGTAGTTCGCGACTTCCGCGACCGCCAGACGGTCATTCGAAATCACCATGCGGGCAGGGTCGTCGATCTGGGTGTAGCTGATGCGCACATAGGCGCAGTCAGCGGCGGTGAGCGCGCGCGTGAGCTCGTCGTTCTCGGAGATCGGCGGCATGAGGATCACGCCGCGCAACTTCTGGCGCTCGACGAAGCGGCGCACGCCGGAGATGAAATCCGGCTTCTTGCGATCGCAGGGATGCACGACCACTTCGTACTCGGTGTTGCGTACCGCCTCGAGCGCGCCTTCCATGCAATTGACGATGTATTGCGCATTCGGGTTGTCATACACGAGCCCGATGAGGAAAGACTTGCGGAAGGCGAGACCACGGGCCTGCGGATCGGGTACGTAGCCGAATTTGTCGATGACGGCCTGGATGCGCGCGCGCGTGGCTTCCTGCACCAGCGGCGACTGGTTGATCACGCGCGATACGGTCTTCTTCGAGACGCTCGCCAGCCGCGCGATGTCATTGATGGTGGCATTGCGCCCCGGCTTGATGCCAGAGGGCTTCGGCACGCTGGCGACCTTGGGCGGCAACGGCGGCCGGGGCGCCGGACGAGTGACCGCGACCTTTTTCCGGGGACGATTCATGTGGGCGATTGTACGGAAGCGGAACGCATAGGTGCAGGTCTGTCCCTAACAATCAGGGCGGGACAATTGGAGACATCGGCACGGCGCGGCAGCGCAGGCTGCCCAAGCCCGTGAAAATTGCCTCGGCGGATTGTCCTGCCTGAATCGAGTGGACACCGGTGGCCGCTCCGGTGGACACATAATCCCCCGCGCGCAGGGGCCGGCCGCGGCGGGCGTTCACGCGCAGCGCGAAGGCGAGGGCGGTCAGCGGTCCGCCGCTGACGCTCATGGCGCTGCCGCGGCCAACGACATTGCCGTCGATGCGGGTCTCGCAAATCATGGAATCGAGCGCACGCGTCTGCCAGTCCGCGATCTCCGCGCCGAGAAGCAGCCCGGCGTTGTTGCCGAAGTCGCTGGCGACCACGGCCGGACCAAAATCATTGATGTTCTGCAGCGGGCTGCTGGCGATCTCGATGCCGATGTACATGGTTTTCACGAAGCGGCGCGCGGTCTCCGCGCTCCATTCCGTGACGTTGGCCGGGGCGTCCTTGGCGAGTTCGACCACGAATTCAGCCTCCACCGCGCCAAAGCCATGGGCGAACACCGGCGCGTCGACCACATCGGAGCCACTCGAGCGCTGCACGCTGCGATTGAAGATCGGCCCGACCAGGCGCTGGGCGCCATACTTCTGACTCAGCGGCTCCGGAATCCAGCCGACCTTCCAGCCGGCGATGCTATCGTCCCAAAGGGCAATGGCCTCGTCCTGGCACTGATATGCGGAGTCGAGGTCTTGCGGCTTGGCGCCGGGATACTGCGTAAAAAAGCCCGCGGACCGGCGCGCCTTTACGAATTCGGCGGCCACCCCCTTGGCGTCGAACGCGAGATCGGAGACAACAGAGACCAATTTGTAACCTTCTTTCTAGAGCGTCTGCTGCATGGCGTTGTTATATCGGGAAACCGGTGTCATTTTCAATGGTTTATGGGGACAATCGAGACGCCACTCCCATTTTTCGCCTCTTACGTCCCCTGCTGGATGAACGGCACCTTGGCAAACAATCGCCGCTCCGAGCCCCGCGGATCGTCTTCGAACCTGCTATCGACGTCGAACACCATGGTGCCCCGCCGCGGCAACGTGTATGGCTCCCATCGCGGCATCCCGCTGTAGTTAGGGTCGCCGCCGCGCGCGAACGCCAGCAGGGCCTGCTGCATGGTCGCCGAAACCCGCCGCGCACTCTCGCCATCGCCCGTGATCGAGCCCGGCGCCGTGAGCGTGCCGAACATCAGCGGGATGTCGAGCGTGTGCGGTGCTCCCCATTTGCCGCCGTCCTGCGGGGAACCCCAGTCGAGCTGGTACGCATAAGCGGGTGAGCCCTGCTGGGCGCGCAACTCGGCCTCGACGATGGCCCCGCGCCAGGAGCGCCCGGCGGTGGTTGCCGCGAAGAACACATCGGTGGGCGAATACCGCGGGTACAGGCGCCGGTACTCGGCGACCACCACATCACCCGAAATATCCACGCGCAGTTCGGCCTCGAGCTTCTTCGGCAGTTCTTCCCAGCTGAGCGTCCATGCGGACGCATCCCCGCGGCCGATGAGCGAGCGCGTCTCATCGTGGGTGTTGCCGATCATCATCGGGATGTGCGCCGACTGAGGCGGCGCATCCGGATAGAACGGATGCCGCGCAAGCGACCGCTCGTCGAGCACCGGCCCCATGTAGCAGGCGCCGCGGCCGATGTACGGATCCACCGTGCCCGCGTGCGCCTTGAGCAGGTCCGCTGCCGGCAATGTCGCGAGTCTGGCCGCCCCATCTACGCCAACGCCGAGCTTGTCGAGCACGGCGCGCGTGCGGCCCGCGGCATGCAACGGGCCTGAGGCCGTGAGTTGCTGGCCGCTCATGGTCACCGCGCGATGGAAGAGCCCGGACGCCGCGGGCATCGCCATGAGGGTCGCGATCTTGGCGCCGCCGCCCGACTGGCCTAACAACGTTACGCAACCCGGGTCGCCGCCGAAAGCGGCGATGTTGTCGCGAACCCAGGCGAGCGCGAGCACGAGGTCGAGCTGGCCGGCATTGCCCGAGTCCGGAAAGCCGGGGAGATGGAGATAGCCAAACAGGCTCAGCCGGTGGTTCAGCGTGACCACCACCACGTCGCCGCCGCGGCACAGAGCCGTGCCGTCATAGAGCGGGCTCGAGCCCGATCCCGACGAGTACGCGCCGCCGTGGATGTACACGACGACCGGCCTCGACCGCGTGCTCTTGCCGGCCGGCGCCATGACGTTGAGGAACAGGCAATCTTCGGACTGATTGGCTTCGTTGCCCGGCTGCATGCTCGCCGCGCCGAACTCGCGCGCCTCGAACACGTTCTTCCACGGCGTCGGCGCCACCGGCGGCATGAATCGTCGCGGCCCCGTATCGGCTCCGTAGCGTATTCCGCGGAACACCATGAGATCGCCGTCCATGAGACCGCGCACGCGGCCCGCGGTGGTCCGAACTACCTGGGTGGGCCTGGTGGAATTCCGCCCGGCGGCATTGGCGGCGGCACGTGCCAGCGGCGCGAGGCTCGCGGCTGCGAGTGTCGCGCTGAAAAGCAGGCGGCGCCGCATCGGGTCCATGCAATCAGGCTTTGGTCGAGTCATCGGATAACGCCCAGTGCTGCACCAATTCGGGCCACACGGCCACGTTCCTGCCGGCGACGCCGCGCAGCCCGAAACCATGCCCGCCACTGTCGAAGACGTGCAGTTCGCTGCGCACGCGCGCTTTCTGCAGCGCCTGGTACATCAGCAATGAATTCTCTACGGGCACCGAGGTGTCGTCGCCGGCATGCACCAGCATCGTCGGCGGAGTGACGGCGCTGACGTTGCCATGCGGCGCATATCGCGCCAGACCTGAGTCCACGACGCCGGCCTTGCGCAGCTGCGCGGCAGAACCGGCATGCGCTGTCGCGCCCGTGGTCGCGATCACCGGGTACATGAGCACGGCGAAATCCGGACGGGCCGGAAGTTCATCCGCAGAATCCTGCTTCGCGTACCTCAGCGAAGGCTCGGTGATCAGCCGCGCGCTCAGATGTCCGCCGGCCGAGAAACCCATGATGCCGGTGCGCCCCGCGCGCGTGCCCGTGGGCACCTGTCGCGAACGCAGTACGCGCAGCGCGCGCATGGCGTCGTGCACCGGCGCGTCGGGGCCCGCGGCCCAGCCATCCGCGGGCATGCGATAGCGCAGCACCGCGGCGGCGAAGCCGCGCTCGGTGAACCACTCGGCGCATTCGAAGCCTTCCTTGTCGATGACCACGCGCACGTAGCCGCCGCCCGGAACGATGAGCAACGTCACCCCGTTCCACGCGGTCTTCGGCTTGAACAGCGTGAGCGTGGGGCGTGTGACGTGTTGCACGAAGCGGTCGCGCATCGGCCCATCGGGCAGGCGCTCGACCACTTCTTCGCGGACGGTGACCCGTTCGGCGCCGGGTGCGCCCGCGGGCCAGACGTCGATGGTGTCTCCGCCCGGATCGGCGGCGGCGGATGCGTTCGTAGTGAGTACGGCCATGCTGCCCGCGAGGATGAGCTGCCGCCGGTTCAATGACAACGGGGACGTCTTCATGTCCCCGAGTATGCTGCATGCTCCCTGGCCCGGAAACGAAAATGGGGACAGGATTTCTCCTGTCCCCACCTGGTCGAACGATCTAACTAGTGCCGATCAGTACTTGAAGCGGGCACCCAGGAAGTACTGCGTACCCTGGTGGTGGTAGTACGACAGGCGGTCGCCGGTCGAATCCACCCACTGGTCCTGTACCTCGTCGGTGAGGTTCAGGGCTTCCAGCGAGACCGTGAAGTTGTCGTTGATGTTGTACGACGCCGAGAAGTCGATGTTCATCGTCTCGGCCGTGCCTTCCACGTCATTCGAATTGCGGCCCGGAACCGTCGTCAGGTAGTCCGAACGGTAGGCGGCCGACACGCGCGCGCTGAACAGCTTGTTGTCGAAGTACAGCGTGGCGTTGTAGGCCTCCTTCGAAAGGCCCGTGAGGTCGTCCGTGACTTCCGTCGGTATCGGCGCGGCCGGCGCGGCCGGAACCGTCAGGTACGTGATCTCGGATTCCACGTGCGTGTAGTTGACGATGGCGCCGAAGTTGCTCCAGACGCCCGGCAGGAAGCTGAACGGCTGCTGGTAGCTGATTTCGTAGCCATCGAGGTCACCGCCCGGGGTGTTGATCGGAACCGTGAAGTCCCACACCTGCGCGGCGTCGCAACCCGCCTGGCCCGCGCAAGCCGCGGTGGCGAGGTTGTCCGGCAAGCCGTACGGATTGCCGGTGAACACGCGCTGGTCGCGCAGCGTCTGCACGAACGAGTCGACGTCCTTGTGGAACAAGGCCAGCGACACCAGCGATTCCGGCGCGAAGTACCACTCGACGCCGAGGTCGTAGGCCTTGGCGCGGAACGGATCGAGCGAGGGGTTGCCCACGGTCACTACGCGGTTGTTGCCCGAGGCGGTCACGGTCGATCCGGGCGTGATGTTGCCCAGGTTCGGACGCGTCATCACCTTCGCAGCGCCCAGGCGCAGCAGCAGCGATTCGCTGAGGTCGTACACCACGTTCAACGACGGCAGCACATCGCTGTACTTGCGCTGGACGGTGGTGAAGGTCGGCACGCCCGCCGCCACCGCCCAGCCCTTGGAGGTCTGTTCGGTTTCGACGTAGCGGACGCCAACGTTGCCGCGCAGCGTGTGGCTGCCCATTTCATAGCGGAAGTCGCCCTGCACGAAGGCGCCGAGATCGTCTTCTTCGACCTCGTTGTTGTTGCCGAGCACCGCGGTGATCGCCATCGGGTAGACGGACGGGTCGCCGAGATGCAGTGCATCGACGGCGGCGTTGAGGTCGGGGCTGAGCCACGACGAGGTGCTGCCCGAGGGCAGGCCCAGGCCGCTGGCATCGAAGTTCACGATGTGGCTATACGTGCTGACCGGCGCATTCACGGCATTCGCGACCGTGGGTATCACGGTCTCGCCGACGGCGCGGCGCGCTTCGGCCGACTTGAAGACATAGTTCTTCCAGTCCGGGCCGGCCTTGAGCTTCCACTGGTCCGACATCGTCCATTGGACGTCGAACGACGCCTGCTGGAGGTCGTTCAGCGTCGCCTGCGGACGCAGGCGGATCTGCGTCAGGCGCCAGGTGGCCGGCGCCTCGACGTCCGTGGTGCCGTAGGTGATCAGCGGCACGCGGCTGTTCTGGCGGAAGTCGTAGCTGTAGCCGTCGACGTTGTCCGCGTCGAACAGCAGCGTGGTCTGCACCGGGTTGTCGTGATTCGCCTCGGCGAAGCCGACGATGGAATGGAACGCCACGTTCTCGCTGAACGAATGCGTGGCATCGAGCGTGAACTGGGTGAACTCGGTGCTGAGCTCGTCATGACGCGATTCCGAGCGGATGTCGACGTCGTTGAACACGCCATAAACCAGCGAGTTGGTGTCGTCGATCTCGCCGTCGAGGAAGTCGACGTCATTGATGCCCTGCGCGCCGTTGGTGCTGAACACCGGGGCCTCGAGGAAGATCTCGTTGCGCTCGGCGTCGAACTTGGCATACAGCACGTCGAGCGAAAGCGTGGTCGCATCGCTCGGTGCGAACTGCAGCGAGGCCGTGACGCCCAGACGCTGCTGATCGTGCTCGTACATGTCCAGGCGCGGGATACGCGGACGGAACGCCGAGTTCAGCTGCGCCGAGGTGATCGGGCCGGTGTACAGCGCGGGATTGATCGCGGCGAAGTTGCCGCCTGCGGCGCCGAGGTTGTTCTGCCAGCGCACGGTGCTCGCGCCGTTGTCGACCAGCTTGCGGTCGGTGTACGCGACCGACAGCAGGGCGCCGAACTTGCCATCCGCAAACGTATTGCTGACGAGGAAGGTGGCGCGCGGGTCGTTCTCCTCGCTGAGATCGTTGTAACCCATCTGCACGCCGCCGGCGATGGTCAGGCCGTCGTAGTCGAACGGCCGGCCGGTTCGCAGATCGACCGTGGCGCCGAGCGAGCCTTCTTCGGTATCCGCGGAAGCCGTCTTGCGCACGGTGATGTTGTTGAACAGCTCCGACGCGAACGTATTGAAATCGAAGTTGCGGCCGCGATTCGTGCCGCCCGACGCATCGGTGCTGCCGTTCGCGCTCATCGCCTCGATGCCGTTGATGCGCACGCGCGTGAACTGCGGGCCGAGGCCGCGCACGGAGATCTGCCGGCCTTCGCCGGCGTCGCGCGCGATCACCACGCCGGGGACGCGCTGCAGTGATTCAGCGAGGTTGAGATCCGGGAAATCCGCGATGTCCTCGGCGACGATCATGTCGATCGAGCCGACTTGTTCCTGCTTCGACTCGAGCGCCTTGTTCAAGCTCGCTCGGAAGCCGGTAACCACGACCTCTTCGACTGCCTCGGCGCCTTCCGGCATGGCATCGGGGTTGGATTCCTGCGCCACGGCGCTGGCAGCAATGGCCAGCATGGCGGTGGCGGTAGTGAGCGCACGCGCGCTCGGGAATGCCGCCTTGCGAACGGCTGTTCTGATCGACTCGGACATATGCCCCTCCAGGGCGCGCGCTCCCAACGGACCGCGCACAAACGGTGAACGATTGCGCCGGCCACAAAGCAAGCCGTGGCGGCGGCGCGCTTTATCCCACAAAAATGACACCGGTATCAACACCCTCGGGTCTGCGCGCGTGAGCCTATGTTTTCACTCGCGAATGTGGAACAAGCGAGCCGATTGTGCACCGACCGATGTTTCACGTCTGTGTGATTTGCGCGACGTTATGCGACACGTGTCACAGCCTGAAAATCCTTAACGAGTCGCAGGTCCAACGGTCACTCCGTTTGCGACTTGCCGGTAGGAGAAAACCTGCATCAAAATCGCGCGCGTCCTAACTTCCCGCCCGGCAAAAGGTGGTTGTTAGCGCAATCAGAACCAAGTGAGACTTTCCCGACATGAACACCAAAAACCTGATCGTCGGCGTCGTTGCCGTTGCCACCTTGTTCGTCACCGGATGCGAGACCGTGCGCACCACCAGCGCGGGCGCGGTCGGCGTCGATCGCAAGCAGCAGATGCTGGTGCCCGCCGCGGAGATCGACGCGGGCGCGGCCCAGGCCTACGAAGCCGAGCTCACGGCGGCGCGCGACAAGGGCGTGCTCAACACCGACAAGGCGCAACTCAATCGCGTGACCACCATCGCCAAGCGAATCGTCGCCGCCACGCCGGCGTTCCGCGCCGACGCCACCGGGTGGAACTGGCAATTCAACGTACAGAAGACCAACGAGCTCAATGCGTACTGCATGCCGGGCGGACGCATCATGGTCTACTCGGGCCTCATCGACAGCCTCGACCTCACCGATGCCGAACTCGCCACCGTGATCGCGCACGAAGTCGCGCACGCGCTGCGTGAACACACGCGCGAGCGCGTGTCACGGGCTTACGGCCAGCAGCTGGTGCTGAGCGGCGTGGCCGCCGTGACCGGTGTCAGCGAGGGCACGGCCAATCTCGCCAACATGATCGCCCAGGTGACTTTCCAGCTGCCTTTCAGCCGCGACCAGGAATCGGAAGCGGACACCATCGGCCTCGAGCTCATGGCGCGCGCCGGCTACGATCCGCGCGAAGCGCTGACGCTCTGGAACAAGATGAGCAAGGCGGAGCAGGGCGGCCAGCCGAAATTTCTGAGCACGCACCCGTCGCCGAAGGATCGGACCCAGAACATCCAGAAGCTGCTGCCGCGCGTCCTGCCTTTCTACAACGCGCGCAAGTGAAGCGCCGCGGCGGGGCAGCCGCCACGTAGTTGGTTTGGTGTCAGTAGCGGCGCGCCGCTGCGGCCCCGGAGACGGCGCGGCGGAAGTCGACCAGCGCGGGCAGTGCCGCGAGCAACGTTTCCGGCATCAGCGGCTTGCGCGCGAGCCACACCGGGGCGTCCGACAGCCACGGTACCTCGGCGTTCGCCGGGTCGCCCGTGAGGATCACGGTAGGCACGGCATGCCCTAACAACCGTGCGAACTCCTCTGCCACTTCCGTGCCGGTCATGCCGTTGCCCAGATGATAGTCGACGATCAGCACATCGAGCTTGCCGCGCAAGCTCTCCGCCTGCGCGAGCGCCTGCTCGCCGCTGGCCGCTTCACGCGTCTCGAATCCGGCAATCCGCAGCAGGAGGGCGGTCGATCGCCGCATCGCCTCATCGTCATCGACGTGCAGGATCAGGCCGCGGGCGGCGCTGGCGGGAATATTGAGCGGAACAATCTCTGCAAGCTGGGCTGACATGATGCGCACCGCTCGGCAAGTAGGTAGGGAAAGGCTGTCGGACGAGTCTTTGCTTCGAATCCCTGCGCGTCAATCCGGAGAATTCCTACAACTTCGTCTCACAACGACCCTACCGTAGGAACATTTAAGGCTTATGCAAGGAACGCGACGGATTCATTGCACCGCACGCATGACCTCGTCGCACAGGGCGGCGTAAGACGGTGGTATCTCGATCACCTTGGTGGCGCCATGCCGCATGGCGGACACGGCTTCCGCAACATCGTCGGGGTCCGTGATCACGAAGATCGGCAGGCTGCGCCGCAGCTCGCGCGCTTCCTGCAGGAACTCGTCGATCGGTTCTTCGCTCAGGTCGTCGGCGATCACCAGGCAACCGGCATCGTTCGACCGTGTCTGCGCCAACGCCGATTCGAGTGAAGTCGGCCAGATGACATTGGTGAAGCCGCGCAAGGCGTGCAGCACCTTGCGGGTACGCTGGGACGATTGGCCGGCAACGATAATAGTGCGCACGCGGGCCGTTCCGCCGTCCATGCTGGCGCCGTTGCCGTTTTCATCTGACGCCACCATCGCGGCGCGGAGCATTGCATCGGCGGCCGACGCTGGTAATACGTATTTTCTCTTGTCGTTTGCAATGGCCTGCGCGGCCAGAAACTTCAGGGCTGCCGCGCGATCGCCATCATCATCCGCACCAGCTCCGCCAGCGACCCGGCTTCCATCTTCTGCATGACGTGGGCCCGGTGGATCTCCACCGTCCGCTGGCTCACCCCGAGATCGCCGGCCACCATCTTGTTCGCCTTGCCCTGCGTCACGAGCTCGAGCACCTCGCGCTCGCGCGGGCTCAGGGACGCAAGCCGTTCGCGGATCCGGTCCGTGTGGCGCAGCTTCGCGCGGTACTCGGTGTCCCGGGTGAGCGCACGTTGCACGCGGTCGAGCAGATCCTGGTCGCGAAATGGCTTCTGTAAAAAATCGAAGGCGCCGTGTTGCATTGCTTCCACGGCCATCGGGATGTCGCCGTGCCCCGTGATGAAGATCACCGGGATGGCCGCACCCCGGAGATTGAGCTCGTGCTGCAGTTCGAGGCCGCTCATGCCCGGCATGCGCACGTCCAGCACCAGGACTCCCGGCTGCGCCGCGTCGTACTTCGACATGAACTCCGGCGCCGATCCGAAAACCTCGGCGTGCAACCCGGCGGATTTCAGCAGCAGCTTCAGCGAATTGCGCACCGCGTCGTCGTCGTCGACCACGAACACGGTTTGCGGGAGTTCTTTCATGTCGGGGTCTCCACGTGGGCCGGAAGGACGAAATAGAAACAGGCGCCGCGCGGCTCGTTGGCGCGGTAATCGAGCCTCGAGGCATGCGCCTTGATGATCGAGCGGCTGATGGCGAGACCCAGGCCGGTGCCGGTCGGCTTGGTGGTGAAGAAGGGCTCGAAGATCTTTTGCTCGAGCTCCGCCGCGAGGCCCGGACCGTGATCGTTCACCGACACCTCGACATCTCCCCCATCTGTCAGGCGCGTGGCGATGCGAACGTCCGCGGGTTCGCCGCCCGGCGTGCCACTGTGGATGTTGCCTTGGGCCTCGAAGGCATTGTGCACGAGGTTCATCAGCACCTGCTGGATCTGGACTTTGTCCACGGTTACCGGCGGCGTCGGCTCGTGCAGGTCGAGGTCGAGCCGCCCGTCGTGGACGCGCGCGTCGGTGGCGAGCAGCCCCTGCACCTCGCGGATCAGCCCGTTGATGTCCAGCGGTTCGCGGCGCACATCCTCGTTGCGTACCAGCGAGCGGATGCGACGGATGATTTCGCCCGCGCGCAACGCCTGGTTGGCGATCTGCTCGAGCGCGCCCGTGATCT
Organism: Steroidobacteraceae bacterium; assembly: GCA_035525785.1. Lineage (GTDB taxonomy): Bacteria > Pseudomonadota > Gammaproteobacteria > Steroidobacterales > Steroidobacteraceae > CADEED01. The sequence continues at coordinate 20,552 of DATLDQ010000120.1, forward strand.
CCGGCAGGTCCGGGTCCGGCAGCCGCAGCAGCCGCGCGCAGGCCTGCGCGTAGTTGGCGATGGCGGCGAGCGGCTGGTTGAGCTCGTGCGAGATACCGGCCGCCATCTCTCCCATGGTCGCGAGCCGCGAGACGCTGTTCATGCGTTCCTGCGCTCCGCGAGCCTCCATTTCGGCGCGGCGCTGGTCGGTGATGTCCTCGCCCGAGAGCATCACTCCCGTGGTCACGTTCTCGCCGTCACGCAGGGCTACGCCTCGCCATGTGACGAAACGGTCCTCGCCGTCCGCGGCGCGTACGTGATATTCGCAGCTCTGCGGTTCTTCGCTGCCGCTCATGAGCAAGTTTCGGAAAGCAGTACGCGCGGCGGGCCGGTCTTCCGGCGCGACGCAGGTGTCGATCCAGCTGCGACCGATGATCTCCCCGTCCTGCTTCCGGAGCACCCGGCCGGCGCGCTGGTTGACCAGCTGGACCGTGCCGTTACGGTCCGTGGCCACCAGCATGACCTGCGCGAGGTCGAGGTACAGGTGGTTGAGCTGGCGTTCTTTTTCCAGGGTAGCCAGGGCCTTGCGGCGCAGCGTGGTGTCGTGCAGGTAGCCCGCGAACTGCGGCGGATCCGTGCGCGGAATCCGTGCAACGGTCAGGAACACCGGAAATTCGCTGCCGTCGCGGTGACGCACGCGCACGTCGCGGCCCCTGCCGAGCACGCGGCTTTCGCCCGTGGCGAGATAGCGCAGCAGGTGTTCGTCGTGCGCGAGGCGGTCCGCGCCAGTCATCAGCATGCTGACGTTCCGGCCGAGCGCGTCCGCCGCCCGGTAGCCGAACATCTCCTCTGCGGCTGAGTTGAACGCGAGGATCCGCCCGCGATCGTCCATGATCACGACGGCATCGAACGTGGCTTCCAGCAGCGCGAGAACGTCAGTGGTCGGACCGGACATTCACGCAAAGATACTACTTGAGCGCTCCGGGCGGTCGGGCGAGGGGCTAGCTAGCCCCCGCCGCCCGCGCATCGTCGGTCACACCTGGGGCACTTGAGCTCCCTGCAACAGATGGGCATCCACTTCCGCCTCGGCCGCGATCCAGTCTTCGGTGTCGTGGCCCGGTTCGAACCCGCGCTTCTCGGCGCGGTAATAGGCTGCTTCCGCGATCAACGCTCGGCGCTGCTCCGGCCCCACGAAGTGGGTGCGTGTCGGTTCGACCTTGGCGATGCTCAGGGTCTTCCGGGGGGCGCGCTTTCGCGCGGGCGTCGTTGTCTGACTTTTCTCACGAGGCATTCTTTCTCCTTGTCGGCTCGGGGTTTGGAGGCCAGCAATACTCCTTATTGCTACGGACCCGCCGGCCGCGTTTTATTCATTGCAGCATCATTTTTTCTCATCTGCGTTACGAGGTATGTCGGATGAACGCGTACGACCTCTGTCAACGTCATGTAGTCACCGTCCGCCGACACGAGGAGCTGTCGACGGCCGCGTGGATGATGCGAGAGCGAAACGTGGGTTGCCTGGTGGTCGTCGACACCGCCGGCACATTCGGCGGATGGCGACCGGTGGGCCTGCTCACCGATCGCGACATCGTCACCAATGTATTCGCGCGAGATTGCGACCCGCGCGGCATGCTCGTGGAAGAGGTCATGACCCGACACCCGCTCAGCGTGTCGAAAAGCACCGGCCTCGATGAGGCTTTGCAGCGCATGCGTGCCGCCGGGGTCCGGCGTGTACCCGTGGTCGATGACCGCGGCTGCCTTGCCGGCATCCTCTCTATCGACGACGTCTTCGATCACCTGGCGCAGCGCGTGACCTTCACGGCCACGCCCATCCGGCCCGAAGCACGTCCCGACATCCGCTTCGAGCAGCCCTGCCGCCCGGCGCCAACTCAACCCGGCAATATGGGCATCGAGAGGATCTGAACGCCGCGCCCGGTTCTCGGCACCTTCGACTGGAAGTCGGCAGGCTTCACGACGAGGATGTCCGCGGTCACCGCGTCCATGACGAATTCCGCCGTGTTGCCGATGAAGAAACGCTTGAGCCCCGACCGCGATACCGCGCCCATGGCGACGATCGCGCTGCGTTCACGTTTGGCGGTGGCGGGGATGGCTTCATTGGGCCGCCCCAGGACCAGGTGGCAATGGCTGCGCTTCACGTCGAAGCCGTCGACCAGCCGCTCGAGCTTGCGCCGCGCGACGCGTTCCAGCTCGTCGTGGCCCGTGTCCATGTCGACCAGCGGACCGTCCGGCATGGTGGGCATCATGGCCAGCGGCGGATGGAAGACGTTCAGCGCATGCAATTCGCCGCGCAGCGCATGCACCAGCTGCGCCCCCGCCCGCAGGATCTGCCGGTCGAGATTGCTCGGCTTGGCATAGGCATGCGCGGGGTCCACGGCCGCGAGTACGCGCGGCCGGTGATACAACTGGCGATTCTTCACGAGCAGCACGGGGATCGGGCACAGCCGCAGCAACTCCCAGTCGGTGTAGGCGAGCAGCCAGCGCGCCGGGTGTCTGGCCGTGCCGCCACTCGCTCCGTGGTGGTTCTGTATCACCACCAGGTCCGCGGAAATCCGCTGCGCCTTGCGGATGATGGCCTCGGCGGGCGGGTAGTCCCAATCCGCGGCGACGTCCACGTCGATGCCGTGCTTGCGCAGGCGGCCGCCGAGTTTTTCGAGCTGCTCGCGCCGCGAGGTCTGCACTTCGCGTTGTACGGAATCGAGGTCGATGCCGCGGCCCTGCAACGCCTCCGCGTAAAGCGGCGTGGCGATGTCGTGGAACAGTGTGAGCTGCGCACCGAGACCCTTGGCGATCTGCGCTGCCTTGTTGACCGCCGGCAACGCGCGCGCCTGCGGATTCTTCACCGCGACCAGGATTCGCCTGATGGGCTGCATGGCGCGCAGCCTCGCGCAGGCCCGTCCCACCTGCATCGGTAGGACTACCTAGGTGCGGTCAACCCAGGCCTACCTCGGCGCCGAGCGGGCCGATTCGGACAGGAAGGTGCGCAGCTCCTTCGACTCCTCGACCAGCAGTTGCGCGGCTCGGCGCACCCGGATGATCTGTTCCGTGGACAGCGTGAACGTCGTCGGCACGCGGTCGAGATATTCGCGTTCCTTGGCGTCGAGCACCTTGTCGAACGACAGCTCGACCAGGTCCACGTCGAACTTGTCGCAATCGGGTATCGGCAGCGAAGTCTTGCAGCGTGTGCCACGCACCTCGTTCTCCCAGCGCTTCACGCGGGCCCGCATGAGATTCATGGTCTCGAAGCTGTAGCGGTTGAAGGTCACGCTGACCACAGCGTCCATGACCTTCTTGATGCCGAGCGGCTCGGGCCGTTGCGCGTACTGGCGATCGAAACCCGTGCGCGCGTCCACGACGATGAACAGCATGCGCCGCGCGCGCGAAAAGCCGTTGCGGCGCAGCGCATCGGTGATGTTGTCACCCAGCGCCACCTCGTCGAGGATGGCGCGCGCCCCGAGATTGTCGGCCAGCGCGCCGTCAGCGAGGTGCAGGTACGGGTACTTCGGGTTCAGGTACGAGAACAGTCGCTCGGCACGCTCGCGACGGTAGGCGTCCGTGACGCTCTCGGTCTCTTCGAGCACGGCGGGCGGCGGTTCGTAGCCGCAGGTGCCGGGGTAGCCGCGCATCACCAGCGGCGCAAAGTAGATGGGTGTCGCCGCCGAGGAGAACACCGCGCGCGCCAGCGGTATGCTCTTCGGGTCGACGCAGATGCCGTTGAGCTGCTCGCGCGTGTAAGTGAACGGCTTGGCGCGCACCAGGTCGGTGGACGTGATGATCACGCGCGGCGAGCGCGTCATCACGTCGTTGACCGTGGCGCCGTTGAACAGCTCCTGGTCGAAGTACTCCACCTCGAGATCGCTGCGACTCACCTGCGTCTTCGCGAGCCGCCCCCAGCTCGAAGGCTTGAGAACCTTGTGCCAGAGGTCTTTCTCGGTGTCGTGGTTCAGGAAACGGGGCGCGTAACTGTCGAAGGTCTCCTTGCCGTTCATCGCGTAATAGGCCGCCGTGAACGCGCCGCCCGACACCGCCGAGATCATGTCGATCTCGTCGAGCACCGAATGCTGATCGCCATCCGGAGTGGTGACCTTGATGTCGCGCAGCGCTTCGAGCACGCCATACGAGAATGCCGCCGCGCGCTTGCCGCCGCCGGAGAACGTGACCACGACGAAGAGTTTGTCCGAGTTGGCATCGACGCCGGGCGCCAGCACCGGTGCCGTGAGCGGCACCACGTGCTCGAGCGGTGTTTCACGCGTGGGCGTACTGCCGCATGCGGACAAGACGGCGGCGGTGGCGGCGGAGACCCACCGGAGCAAACCAGGGCGTTTCATTTGCACCGCATCATACGTGCCGGGGTTGCAGCGGGGGTCAGTGAAAGCCTGATAGGGCGTAGGACAGCTCCGGCTAGCTCTTGCCGTAGATGTCCGGGCGAACGATCTCCATGAGGTTGGTGTTGCCGGTGGTGTTCGCGAAGCCGTGCTGGCGGTACAGCCCGTGAGCGTCGCGTGTGGCGAGCATCACGCGGCGCGCGCCGGACAATGCCGGGTGCGCCATGGCCGCGCGCATCATGGCCTTGCCGAGGCCGTGCCCCCGGTGCTCCTCGAGCACGTACACGTCGCACAGGTAGGCGAACGTGGCGTGGTCCGTGACCACGCGCGTGAACCCGACTTGTTTGCCGGACGACTTCTCGTAGGCGCCGAAACACAAGGAGTGGGCGACGGCGCGCGCGACGACCTCGCGCGGTATCCCCGGCGACCAATAAGATCGCACGAGATAGGCGTGAATGGCGTCGACGTCGAGCCGTGCGGGCTCGGTCGATATATCGTAGCCCGGCGCGACCTCAGTCAACGATGTAGAGCCGCGCGCCGGACCGGGTGGACGAACGGTGCGGCTCGGCGCCGTCGGCCACCTGGTACATGAGCCCCGGCTTCAGCGTGAAGCGCCGGCCGTCGGCGAGCTCGGTTTCGAGCTCGCCTTCGAGGCAGAGCAGGAAGTGCCCCTTCTGGCACCAATGGTCGGCGCAATAGCCGGGTGAGTACTCGACCATGCGCAGGCGCAGCGCGCCGAATTCGCAGGTGCGCCACGTGGCTTCGCCGGTCTGACCGGGGTGCACGGTCTTCACGACGCTCGACCAGTCAGTGACGCCGAAAGGCAGCGAGTCGATGCGCATGCGCGCTAGTACTTGCCCGCCAGCACGTCCGCGAACACATCGCTGTCGACGTTGCCGCCGCTGAGCGTGAGGCCAACGCGCTTGCCCTGCAGCGACTCGCGTTCGCGCCAGGCGGCGGCGAAAGCCGCGGCACCCGCACCCTCGGCCACGTTGTGCGTCATCGAGAAGATGCGGCGCATGGCGTCGGCAAGCTCGGCGTCGGTCACTTCAACGACGCGCTCCACGTTCTCGACGACGATCGCGACCGCGTCGGCGTCGGGCTTGCGGCAGGCCATGCCGTCGCCGAGTTTCGTGGCCACGGGGGCTTCGACGACCTTGCGCGCCTCGAACGAACGCGCGAAGCAGGGCGCATGCGCCGACACCACGCCGACGATCTTCGTGCGCGGCGAATAGACGTTGCGGGCCGCTGCCGCGGCGCAGATGCCCGAGCCCTGGCCGATCGGCGCGTACACCACGTCGATGTCGGGCACGGCCCGGAACAACTCCGCCCAGTAGGTGGCGACACCCAGCACGATGTCCTCGTGGAAAGCAGGCACCATGTGCAGCGCATCGCGTTTGCCGACGCTCGCGGCTTCCTCGCGCGCGTCCTGGAACTCGATGCCGTGTTCCACGAGCTTGACGCCGAGCGAACGCATGGCGTTGTTCTTCTCGACACTGTTGCCGTGCGGCACGTACACCGTCGCCGGTAGTTTGAAGCGGCGCGCGGCGAGACCCACGGCCTGGCCGTGGTTGCCGCGCGTGGCGGTGATCACGCCGCGCGACGCCGGCTCCTTCTGCATGAGCCGGTGAAAGTAGATGGCCGCGCTGCGCGCCTTGAATGCGCCGATGGGCGTGTGATTCTCGTGTTTGATCCAGACGTTGGCGCCGAAGGCCTCGACCACCTGCGGCCAGAGGAACTGCGGCGTCGCGGGCACGAGCGTGCGCAGCAGCTCGGCGGCTTCCTCGATGGCCTCGCGGCCGGGCAGCGGGAAGTGGGTGGGTGCGTTCGGAGCTTGCATGGCGCCAGTCTTCATGGCCGAAAATATACGCGACGCGGTCAGTACAGTTACAGTACAGTTGTCGACCCGAGTCCAACCACTGGCCCGCTCTCGTATATGTCGCTGCAGACCAAACAGGATCACCGCCTGCCCGCACAGCTCGCCGCGCGTCTTGCGCAGCGCATCGAGACCCATGCGCTGCGGCCGGGTACGCGCCTGCCTTCCATCCGCACCTGCGCGGTCGAGTCGCGCGTGTCGCGCTCGACCGTGGTCGAGGCCTACGACCAGCTGATCGCACAGGGCCTCATCGAATCCCGTCGCGGTTCGGGTTTCTACGTGCGCCTGCGCCAGGCTAACAACCTCGCGCGGCGCCGGAATGCGCACGGAGCGGGCGCCCATCCCATGCCCGGCACGGTGCTCGACGTGAGCTGGCTGCTGCGCGCGCAGCGCCGGCAATCACCCGGCAGCGAACAGCCGGGCGCGGGCCTGCTGCCCGAGAACTGGCTGGACCACGAGCTCGTGGCTTCCGCCGTGCGCGGCGTGGGCCGCAGCCGCGGCTCGTGGCTGCTCAAGTACGGCGCCGTCGAGGGCTATCTACCGCTGCGCGAGGCGCTGGCCACGCGACTGTCGCAGGTAGGCATCGACGTGGGCGCCGAGCAGGTCCTCACGACCGCCGGCGCCACCGAGGCAATCGATCTCGTGGCCCGGCGCTTCCTCGCGCCCGGCGACGTGGTATTCGTCGAGGACCCGGCCTGGTTCGTGATGTTCGCGCGCTTTGCCGCGTTCGGCGCGCGCATCATCGGCATTCCTCGCGGCGTGGACGGCCCCGACATCGCCGCCATGGAAAGCCTGCTTGCGCGCGAGAAGCCCAAGCTGTTCATCCTCAATTCCGTGGCGCACAACCCGACGGGCTCGTGCATGTCACAGGCCGTGGCCGCGCGCGTGCTGGAGCTCGCCACCCGACACGACTTCATGATCCTAGAGGACGACATCTACGGCGACCTGCAGGGGCGGCATGCCGTGCGCCTGGCCGCGATCGACGATGGACGGCGCGTCATCTACGTCGGTGGTTTTTCCAAGACGCTGGCGGCGAACCTGCGCGTGGGTTTCGTGGCGGCGCATCCGGCGTTGGCAGCGGAGCTGCGCGACATCAAGGCGCTCACCGGCCTCGCCTCGAGCGAGCTCTGCGAGCGCGTGGTGGCGCGCATCATCGTCGAGAGGCGCTACGAGCGGATGCTGGAAAACCTGCGCGCCCAACTCGATGATTGCCGCGGGCGCACCGCCGAGGCGCTGCTGCGCATGGGCGCGAAGATCGCCGGACCGCCCCCGGGCGGCATGTACCTGTGGGCGGACTTCGGTCGCGATACCAACGAACTGGCCGCGGCCGGCAGCCGGGAGGGCGTGCTGTGCGCGCCGGGTAGTTTGTTCTCGCCCACGCAGCTGCCGAGCACGTGGATGCGCGTGGCCGCCGCCACCTGTCTCAACGAGAAGGCAATGAAGTTCCTGGCGAGGGCGATGCTCCGCTAGCGGAGCTAAAGCAGCTTGAATGTCGTCGCCGACTTCTCGACGTCGGGCAGGTCCTTCGCGAAGTAGTGCAGCACCGGCGCTTCGTATTGCAGCGTGTAGACGCCGTTCTTGTTGGCCGTGCCGTACAGCACGTGCTGATAGCGGATGCCATCCGCCTGGAACGTGCGCTTCGACTTGAGCTCCGCGCGGAAGCCGGCGCGGCCGCCGAGCATGTAAGGCTGTATCGAGGTGATCTCGAGAGTCTCGTTGTTGGGCAGCGCCTTCATGTCGGCCACCAGCTTCTCGCAGAGTTCGCGCGGATCCATGTCGGCGCTCGCGTTCGTGCGATTCTTGCCCGTGCCGAATGCGTTCTTGAGATTGATCTGCCGCACGGTGAACGATTGCAGGCCGGTGCCGTACTTGCTCGCGATCTGCTGCGTGCCGAGCGCCAGCACGTTCCAGCCGACCGGGAGATTGAGGCTGTACTTGCCGCCGGAGCTCGTGACCGGCTTCGTATCCACCGGCTTCCAGGCGATGCAGCCTGACAGCAGCAGGGCGATCGCCACCGCGGTGACTTTGATCGAGGTCTTGTTCATGGAGCCTGTTCCTTCTGAAGCGTGGTCACGTACATCTCGACGAAGCCCTTGTCGACGGCATCCGGATCGAGCTCGAGATACTTGCGCAGCAGCGGCAGGGCGCCGGCTTTGTCGCCGTCGTTCATGAGCCGTTTGCCGAGCGCGGCATAGGTGGGTGCGTACTCGGGCGCGGCGACCAGCGTTTCGCGATAGGCCGCGAGCGCCTTGTCCGGGTCGCCCTTGTCATTGCGCAACCGGTAGCCCTCGGCGAGGTGGTAGCGGCAGAAGCCCGGCAGCGTGTCGAGCAGCTGTTCCTTCTCGAGCAGGTGCACCAGCAACTTGCCGTTGGCCTCGCGCAGGATCGAGTCGAGCGCCGCGACGCGCGCCGTCGAGGTGATGACCAGGTACTGGTCGGCGAACGTCTCGCCGCCCGGACCCCTGCGCTTGGCCATGGTCGTGAAGTTCGCGATGCGCTCGCTCACGGCGGGATGCGACGCGAAGAAGATGGGCTGCTTGATCTTGAGCGCGTCCAGCTCGCGCAGCATGCGCCGGAAGGTCTCCGCGCCCGCGGCGCCGTCATAACCGTTCTGCGTCATGCGGTCGAAGCCTTCGCTGTCGGCATCGCGCTCGTGTTCGCGGGACATGCCCATGATCGACGACGCGCCGGCGAGCGTCGCGAGGCCGCCGAGGCCAATGTCGAGCACGGCCATGATGGGCATCGTCACCTTGGCGCTGGTGATGGTGCGGTAGATGTGGTCGCCGGTGTAATGCGCGCCTTCGTGGCCGAGCAGCGCGGCCAGCTCGGCTTCGTTGCGCAGCCGCAGCAGTGAGCCCGTGTGCACGTAGAGCTTGCCGTTCGCCATCGCGAAAGCATTGAACGACGTGACCTTGATGGCGCGCACTTCCAGCTTGCCCGGGTAGTCGGGGTAGAGCTTGTCGACGATGCCCTGGAGGTACTGGTCGAGCTCCTGGTCGCCGTAGAGGAGACCCTTCTCCCTGATCTGCTTCGTGGTCTCGTCTGCCTGATACAGGATGCGCGCGCGCTGCTCTTCTTCCTTGAGCGCGTACGACGGGGCCGACGCGGCCGCCAAAGCCGCCGCCAGCGCGAGGCCTGCGAAAGCGCGCACGGCTTACTTCTTCTTGGCTTTGACGCCCAGGAGCTTGCTGGCCGGGTATTGGCCGACCAACAGCTTCATCGCCTGGTCGGCCTTGGCCTTGTCGCCGAGGTCGCCACCGAATGCCGCGCTGTCTTCGAGCCAGAGGATCTTGCCAGTGTCGAGGTCGATGAGGCCGGCGGTCGCCTGTGCGCCGCCCATGGGGATGGCGACGCCGGCCGCGGCCAGCAGGATCATCATCGCCACACGTCCGCCGCTCGAACCTACCTTGGCGCCCGCGACCACCACGGCCGTGTCCGCGCCGCTGCGTTCGATGAGGAACTTGAGGCCGTCACCGATCGAGTAGTCGAAGTTCTTCTGCTTGGCCTTCCAGGCCGGGCCGCCCATGCGCATCATCTGCGCGGCGTTGGCAGCCGTAGCCTTGTAGAGAGTGACGTGCTCGCGGAGCAACTCTTTCTCTTCATCGGACATGGCCGGCAGGTCGATGATCTGGAAGCGGTTGGTCCCGCGCAGCACGCGGCCGGCGGAATCGGTGAGCGCGAGCTCGGCGTCCTTGGTCTTGTCGGGCACCGGCTCGACGATGCCGGATGCCGACATCTCCAGCACGTCGAAGTCCACGGGAAGCAGCAGTACCTTGATGGGCGGTGTCGAAGGCGCGGGGGGTTCGTCGACACTCTGCTTCTGCGCACCAACGGCGGGCAAAGTCAGGCAGGCGGACACGATCAGGGCGCTGACAGCGCCCGCATTCATGCGAAAAGTCATGACATCCTCCCAGATGCGGCGACTTTTGATTAGTTTGGCGTCGCCAGCCCTCGCGCCTGCAAACTTGCGTCAACGCCCGTGGAGTGTCAATCGCGGCGTAGCGAAAATGGGCGCTGCTGAGCCTAGAATAAGGTCAACAAGACAAGGGAGCTCGACATGCTTACCGCCACACGGTCTCCGCGATTGGCCCTGCTGGCCACCCTCGTCAGCACATCGCTGACGCTGGTCGCCTGCTCGCAGAAAGACGACGAAAAAGAGAAGCCCGCCGCCGACGCCATGATGGCTTCCACGGCGCTGGAAGGCTCGCTCGACATCGTCGCCTGGCCTGGCTACATCGAACGCGGCGAGACCGACAAGGGCTACGACTGGGTGACGGAGTTCGAAGCCCAGACGGGTTGCAAGGTCAACGTGAAGATTGCCGGCACATCCGACGAGATGGTGTCGCTCATGACCAGCGGGGGCACGCAGCCGAGCCCGCCCGGCGATGCTTCCTGGCCGCCGCCGGGCAACGCGCCCTATGACCTCGTGACCGCCTCCGGCGACGCGTCGCTGCGCCTGATCCGCGGCGGCACCGTGATGCCGGTGGACGTCACGCGCGTCCCGAGCTTCGCGAACGTGGACGAACGCCTGCAGAAGGCCGCATGGCACTACGTGGACGGCAAGCACTACGGTGTCCCCTACCAGTGGGGCCCGAACGTGCTCCTGTACAACACCGACGTCTTCAAGAAGGCGCCGGACTCGTGGTCGGTGGTGTTCGAGCCGCAGAAACTCCCGGACGGCAAACCCAACAAGGGTCGCGTCCAGGCCTACGACGGGCCCATCTACATTGCCGACGCCGCGCTCTATCTCAAGGCAAAGAAGCCGGAGCTCGGCATCCAGGATCCGTACGAGCTCAGCGAGGCGCAGTACGCCGCGGTGCTCGAGCAACTGCGCGTGCAGCATCCGCTGATCCAGCGCTACTGGCATGACGCCAATGTGCAGGTGCAGGACTTCCAGAACGAGGGCATCGTGGCCTCGGGCTCCTGGCCCTTCCAGGCGAACACCCTGCTCATGAACAAGGCGAAGGTCGCGACCGTCGTTCCGCACGAAGGCGCGACGGGCTGGGCCGACACCACCATGCTGGCTACCGGCGCCAAGCACCCGAACTGCGCGTACAAGTGGCTGGAGTGGTCCATCTCGCCCAAGGTGCAGGGTGACGTCGCCGCCTGGTTCGGTTCGAACCCGGTGGTGCCCAAGGCCTGCGAAGGCAACGCCTTGTTAGGTCCCGAAGGCTGCAAGACCAACGGCATCGAGAACTTCGACAAGATCGCGTTCTGGCGCACCCCCGAAGCCAAGTGCGCTTCGCATGCGGAAGGCTGCGTGCCGTACGCGAAGTGGGTCACGGATTACGCCGGAGTGATGGGCGGGAAGTAACGACGAAGCGCCGGGGGCAGATTTCAAATCTGTCCCCTCTTCGCATGGTCTCCTCCGCCATCGAATTCAAGAACGTCTCACGCGTCTACGGCGAAGTGCGCGCCGTGGACGACGTGAGCTTCGCCATCGAGAGCGGCGAGTTCTTCGCCATGCTGGGGCCTTCCGGCTCGGGCAAGACGTCATGCTTGAGGCTGGTGGCGGGCTTCGACTCGCCCGGCAGCGGGCAGGTGCTGCTCGACGGTGCCGACGTCTCGGGCGTGCCGCCCTACGAACGCAACGTCAACACGGTGTTCCAGGACTACGCCTTGTTCCCGCACATGACGGTGCTGGAGAACGTCGCGTACGGGCCGCGCGTGCGTGGCGTATCCGCGGGCGAGCGCGCGACGCGTGCGCGTGCAATGCTCGAGCTGGTGCAACTGGGCGCGCTCGGCGAGCGCCGGCCGGCGCAGCTTTCCGGCGGCCAGCGCCAGCGCGTGGCGCTGGCGCGCGCGCTCATCAATCGCCCCAAGGTGCTGCTGCTCGATGAGCCCCTCGGCGCACTCGATCTCAAGCTGCGTGAAGAGATGCAGATCGAGCTCAAGAGCCTGCAGAAGAAACTCGGCATCACCTTCGTGTACGTGACGCACGACCAGGGCGAGGCACTGTCCATGGCGGATCGCGTCGCAGTCTTCAACAAGGGCAGAGTCGAACAACTCGCGGCGCCGCGCGAGCTCTATCTACGGCCGGCGACGGCCTTCGTCGCCCGCTTCGTGGGCAGCGCCAATGTCGCGGATGCAAAGCTCGCGGCCAGGTTCGCGGGCTGGGATGGCGAAGCTTTCGCCATCCGCGCGGAGAACGTGACCGTGCAGGGCGAAAATCTGCCAGCGAGTACCGACGTCGTGTCCGCGGCCGGCTCGGTGATCGCGGTGCAATTCCACGGCGCGGGCAGCCGTTGGCAGGTGCAGCTCGACGCGGGCGAGGTCTGGAGCGCGTGGGTGCCCGATGCGCGTTCCCCCGCCGATCTCGCGGTGGGCGCGCGCGTGCGGCTTTCGTGGCCGAGGTCGGCAGCCGTGCCGCTGGCCTCGTCGGGCAACTGACATGCGCGCGGCGTCGACGTTCTTCTACCGACGCCCCTACTGGTACCTGGCACTGCTGCTGGTGCCGCCGCTGCTGTGGTTCGGTACCGTCTATCTCGGCTCGCTGTTCACTCTTCTGGCGCAGAGCTTCTACAAGATCGACGACTTCACGGCGCAGATCGTCCGCGATCCCACCCTCGACACTTATCAGCAGCTGGTGACGCAGCCCGCGAATCTGGACATCGTGAAGCGCACGGTCTTCATGGCGATCTGCGTGACCATCGCCTGCGCCATCATCGCGTTGCCCATCGCCACCTACATGGCGCGCTACGCGCGGGGCCGCGTGAAGGCGTTTTTCTACGTGGGAGTCATGCTGCCCATGTGGACCAGCTACCTGGTGAAGATCTACGCGTGGCGCCTGCTTCTCGCGAAGGAGGGCATCGTCGCCTGGTGCTTCGGCAAACTGGGCCTGGCCGGGCTGCTCGACACGTTGCTCGAGACACCGGGCGTTGGCGGGCCGTCGCTGTCGTCGTCCTATCTCGGCATGTTCATCGTGTTCGTGTACATGTGGCTGCCGTTCATGATCCTGCCGATGGCGGCGGCGCTCGAGCGCGTGCCCGGCTCGCTGATCCAGGCGTCGGCAGATCTCGGCGCCCGCCCGTCCCAGACCTTCCGCAACGTGGTGCTGCCGCTGGCCATACCCGGCATCGCCGCGGGCTCGGTGTTCACGTTCTCGCTGACGCTCGGTGACTACATCATCCCGAGCGTGGTCGGCGCGCCGGGGTATTTCATCGGCATGATGGTGTACGTGCAGCAGGGTACGGCCGGCAATATTCCGCTGGCCGCGGCGTTCTCCGTCGTGCCCATCCTGCTCATCTTCATCTATCTGTCTGCCGCCAAACGCTTCGGGGCTTTCGATGCCCTATAGGCCTGACGAACCTTCGTGGCTGGTGCGCGCCGGGGCTTTCGCGGGCCTGGCGTTCATGCACGTGCCGGTGTTCATCATCATTTTGTATGCGTTCACCACGGACGATCGCACGTATGGCTTCCCGCCGCCGGGGCTCACGCTGCACTGGTTCGAAGTCGCGTTCGCGCGCTCGGACATCTGGCAGTCGCTCACGTTGTCGCTGCTGGTCGGGTTTTGTGCGACGTTGATCGCGCTCATCCTCGGCACGCTCGCGGCGTTCGCGCTGGCGCGGGCGAAATTCCCCGCGAAGGATTCATTGACGGTGTTGTTCGTGATGCCCATCGCGTTGCCCGGCATCATCACGGGCATCGCGTTGCTGGCTGCCATGAAAACCTGGCGCGTGGAGCCTTCCGTACTGACGATCATTTGCGGTCACGCGACTTTCTGCATCGTCATCGTCTACAACAACGTCATCGCGCGGCTGCGGCGGCTGCCCGCGAACTGGGTCGAAGCATCGATGGATCTCGGCGCCGACGGTTTGCAGACATTCCGGTACGTCTTGCTGCCGCAGGTGGCGACAGCGTTTCTGGCTGGTGGCATGCTGGCGTTCGCATTGTCGTTCGACGAGATCATCGTGACGATCTTCACGGCGGGCAAGGAACGCACGCTTCCCATCTGGTTCTTCAATGAGCTCTTCCGGCCGCGCGACCGGCCCGTCACCAACGTGGTGGCCGTGATCGTCATCGCGGTGACACTGGTGCCGATCGTTCTCGCTTACTACTTCACGAGGCCCGACGATGAACACGAAACTGCTCGTTAACGGCAAGCTGGTCAAAGGCAAGGGCGACGATCTCGGCGTGTTGGACCCGGCCACCGGCAAGGTGCTCGTGCACGTGAGCGAGGCCTCGGAAGAGCAGGTGATCGCCGCCGTGAAGGCCGCGGCCAAGGCCTTTCCCGGCTGGGCGGCCACGGTTCCCAAGGATCGCGCGACTCTGCTGCTGAAGCTTGCCGACCGCATCGAAGCGGAAGCGGCCGAGTTCGCGAAGCTCGAGTCGCAGAACTGCGGCAAGCCGCTCGCCGCGGCACTCAATGACGAGATCCCGGCCATCGCCGACGTGTTCCGCTTCTTCGCGGGCGCGGGCCGTTCACTCAGTGGTACCGTCGCGGGCGAATACCTGCCCGGGTTCACCAGCATGATCCGCCGCGACCCGGTCGGCGTGGTCGCGTCGATCGCGCCGTGGAACTACCCACTCATGATGGCGGCGTGGAAGCTCGCACCCGCGCTCGCCGCCGGCAATTGCGTGGTGCTCAAGCCTTCCGAGCAGACGCCGCTCACGGCGCTCAAGCTCGCCACGATCTGCGCGGAGCTGTTCCCCGCCGGCGTGGTGAACATACTGTTCGGCCGCGGGCCGAGCGTCGGCACGCCGATGGTGACGCAGCCCGAGGTCGCGATGATCTCGCTCACCGGCTCCATCGCCACGGGCGAAAAGATCCTCGCCGGCGCCGCCAACGGCACCAAGCGCACGCATCTCGAGCTCGGCGGCAAGGCGCCGGTGATCGTGTTCGACGACGCGGACATCGAGAGCGTGGTCAGTGGCGTGCGCACCTTCGGTTTCTACAACGCCGGCCAGGATTGCACCGCCGCGTGCCGCATCTACGCGGGGCCGAAGATCCACGACAAGCTGGTCGCGGAGCTTTCGTCGGCGGCGAGCTCCATCAAGCTCGGCTCGCAGGAAGAAGAGGGCGTGGAGATGGGCCCGCTCATCACGGCCAAACAACGCTCGCGCGTGGCGGGGTTCGTGCAGCGCGCGGCCGAGAAGCGGCACATCGAGGTCACCGCGGGTGGCAGGGCGCGCAGCGGCGCCGGGTTTTTCTACGAACCCACGGTCATCGCGGGCGCCAGGCAATCGGACGAGATCGTGCAGAAGGAAGTGTTCGGCCCCGTGGTCAGCGTCACGCGCTTCAAGGACGCGGACCAGGCGATCGAGTGGGCGAACGATTCGGACTACGGCCTCGCGTCGTCGGTGTGGACCCAGGATGTCGGCAAGGCGATGAAAGTTGCTGCGCGATTGCAATACGGCTGCACGTGGATCAACACGCATTTCATGCTGGTCAGCGAGATGCCCCACGGCGGGTTGAAGCGGTCGGGGTACGGCAAGGACCTGAGCGTATATGCACTCGAGGATTACACCGCGGTGCGGCACGTCATGGTCAAGTTCTGACCGGGGACCGCACGACCTCAGCGCACGAGACCGAGCGCGCTCAGCTGTGCTTCGAGCTCGGCGATCGAGCCCCATGGCTGTATCGGGGAGTTCTTCCGCTCGTCGGGAGGATGAGCCGGCAGATCATCGGACCAGCCGCCGCAGCCCACGAGCGGCAGCAGCGGACGCTTGTGCAGCCAGGCCAGGCACACCTCGGAGATCGTGCCGGCGCGACCGCCGATGACGATGCACGCATCGCCAGCCAAGGCCATGAGCAGGTTGCGCGCATCGCCCATGCCGCAGGGGATCACCACGGTCGCCGGCCAGTCGGCGGCGGGCATGGTGTCGGGCGGGATGATGCTGAGGACCTCACCGCCGGCGGCGACCGCGCGCTCCGCTGCCACGCGCGTAGCCGGGCTGCCGCAGCCACTAACTACCGTGATGCCGAGCCGGGCCATGAGCGCGCCGGCGTCGGCCGCCAGGTCGTAGGCTTTGGAGCCGGGCTCGGCGCTGCCGAGGACACAGACCTGGGGTCGGCGGAAGACTCTCGTCATCGAGTGTGCCCTCTGCGGGTCAGCTCTAGTGTCCACAAAACTGATCTTCGCATGGAATGCCATCGTGATCGCCATCCATCTTCATGCCTGAGCAATGCTGGAGAAACCAGCGCGCCTCCGCGCACGAGCTCATCTCCGAGCAATGCTGGCGTCCGTCGCATGTGTATCCGGCGTCGCGGCTCTCGGTGTTGGAGCGGCGTGGTTCTTCCGCCTCCGGCTGCAGATCCTCCTCCTCGTACTCTGACTCTTCAGATGCGACCTCTTCGGCGGCCAGCGGGTTCCGTTGATGTTTTTGATAGACGAGCATCGCGAGCGCGCCGACGATCACGACTGGAATGAACTTGCGCATTGCTGGATCGCCTCTCGAAAATCAGCGCTACAGAGTGAACGGGCCGATAATCTGGCATGCCCTCATGCAGGCCGAGCATACGCCGGCGCGAGCGCTGGCGTAACTGGATAGGGCCTAACGAGGAACCGTCAGCCCGCGGCGATCGCGATCGCGGGCGCGGCGCTCGGCAAATACGGCGTGATGTTCCGCATCGCACGCTCGACGTACTCATCCTTCTCGCCAACGGGGGCGACGTAATGGAGCGCCGACTCGGCAGCTTCCACATCCACCAGCCGTGCGATCACCCACGCGGCCAGGTAGGAAGACGACAAACAACCACCCGCCGTGGCGATGTTGCCCCGCGCGAAAAACGGTTGATTCAACACCTCTACACCGGCTTCCAGCACCCAGGGCTTGGTCGTGAGGTCCGTGCACGCGGGCATCGCGCCCAGCAACCCGAGCTTCGCGAGCACCAGCGCGCCCGAGCATTGCGCGCCAATGACCTGGCGGCGGGGGTCGAGCCGCAGCTGCGACATGACGCCCGGGTCATTGACGATCTCGCGCGTACGGATGCCGCTGCCGACTATCACGGCATCGGCGGTTACCGCGTCGGCAAGCTGCGATCCTGCGCTCACGGTGACGCCGTTCATCGACGTGACGCTCGGCTCGGGACAACACAGCGTCACGCGCCAGCCGGGCTTGCGAACGCGATTCAGGATGCCGAGTGCGATGAACGAGTCCAGCTCGTTGAAGCCCTGGAACGTTAGGATGGCGACGTGCATGCGGGCGATTCTGCCACCATCCTGCACGCTCGCGCGGACGCTTTGCCTTCTCGTCGGGCTAACTGTCCTGCCGGCTTTGGCGCTCGGCCCACGCGTCCTCGAGCCGGCGCGCTGAAACGCGGGTTCGCGTTCCCAAAGCCTGCGCGAACAAGGATACGCGGAACTCCTCGAGCAGCCAGCGGAACTCGTCATCGCCAGGCGGACGCAGTCCGCGCTCGGCCTTGACGCGCTCGCGGTAGCGAGCTTCGAGCGGTGCGATCTCGGCAGCTAGTTTGGCGTCGCGCTTCGGGTCGAGCGGCAGCTTTTCGAGACGCTGCTCGATGGCCTGCAGGTAGCGCGGCAACTCGGCCAGGTGCACCCAGGGAGTGGTCAGCAGAAACCCCGCCGGCATCAGCCAGGCGAGTTGGGCGCGGATGTCGGCCACGGCCGGCGCGGCCTGCGGCTTCGAAAGCGCGGCCTGAATCCGCCCGAGACGCGTCAAGGCATCCTGGGCCGTCTTCGATATTTCCTGCGCGGGCAGGCCGATGCCGCCACGCTGCGTGGTGATGCGCGCTTCGAAGGCGGGGCTGCTGCGCAGCGGCTCACGGCTATCGAGGAACACCGTCATCACCAGACGGTCGAGCAGGTCCTCGCGCAGGTCGCGCCCTATTTTCAGCTCCGGGTTCAGCAGCGGATGCGGCGCGAGGTTTTTGTAGACCATCTCGCCCTGTACGTTGACCGCGAGGTCGCGCTTCATGGGCTTGAGATCGCGGGCCATCACGAGGCGGATGAGCCGCGCCGTGCCGCGCCGGTGGCTCGCGCGAGCCTCCGCGGGTGTCGCGAAAGCACGCAGGCCAACGCTCTCGCCTTCATCGACCAACGCTGGGTAGCCCACCTGCTGCCGCTCGCCTGCATCCTGCCGCTCCGGGATTTCGCCGAACACCCAGGTGCGCTCGCCAGTGACGAGCTGCGACTGCTTGGCGTATTCCTTCTGCGAAGCGCCGGCATGCCGCTCGCGCAGGGCTGCCAGGCTGCGCGACCGCGCGATCACCTTGCTGGCATCGTCGATCAGCAGGAAGTTGAAGCGCAGGTGCGGCGGCAGTTGGTCCTCGCGGAAGGCATCGCGCGGCACCTGCACGCCAGCCGTGCGCAACAGAGCGTCGGCGAGCTGCGCATGCAACGAGCCGCGCCCGCGATCGAGCAACGGCAGCGCCTTGGCCACGGACTCGGGAACGGGCACGAAATGCACGCGCAGATTCTTCGGCAGCGAGCGGATCAGCGCCTCCACCTTCTCCTCGAGCAGACCCGGCACCAGCCATTCGAAAGGCTCTTCCCGGATCTGGTTGAGCACGTGCAGTGGCACCAGCGCCGACACGCCGTCGTCTTCGTTGCCCGGCTCGAAGCGATAGCGCAGCTGCACGACCAGCGGCCCGGCCGAGAGGTGATCGGGGAAGCGCCCGCCATCGAGCTCGGCATCTGCGGGGGAGACGTCTTTTTCCTGGAGCCAGAGGATCCTGGGCTCCTTGGCTTCTGCCTTGCGGCGCCACTGCTCGAATGCCGGCCCCGTGGAAATGCCCTGCGGGATTTTGACGTCGAAGAAATCGTAGAGCTGCTGCTCGTCGCCGAGCAGGTCGACGCGGCGGCCCTTCTGCTGCAGATATTCGAGATCCTGCAGCAGCTTCATGTTGTGTTCGAGGAATGGCGCCCGCGAGTCGTATTCCATGAGCACCAGGGCGTGACGGATGAACAGTTCGCGCGCCGCCTTCGGGTCCACCAACTCGTAGGGCACGCGGCGCCCGGTAGTGAGGGTGAGGCCGAACAACGTGGTGCGCTCGTAGATCGCGGCCCGGGCGGCGCGGCGTTCCCAATGCGGGTCGTAATGCTGCCGCTTGATGAGGTGATCGCCGACCGCCTCGACCCAGTGCGGGTCGATGCGCGCCACGGTGCGCGCGTACACCTTGGTCGTCTGCACCTGCTCCGCGCTCACGATCCACGGCGGGCGCGCCTTGAACTGGCCCGAGCCGGGGTGGATGGCGAGCTTGATGCCGTTGGCGCCCAGGTACTCGCCTTGCTCCTTGCGCTGCGCGACCTGCGACAGCAGCCCGACGAGCAGAGCGCGGTGGATGGCGGGATACTCCGCGGGCTTCGTGTTGAGCTTGAGCGCGAGCTCGCCCTTGACGACTTCCATGACCTGGCCGTGCACGTCGTGCCATTCGGTGAGCCGTAGATAGGAGAGGAAATTCTCCTTGCACCAGCCGCGCAGCTTGGCGCGCGACAGCTGCTCGCGCTGTTCGGTGAACGCCTTCCACAGTTTCAGCAGCGACAGGAAGTCGGATTGCTCGTCCTTGAACGGCGCATGCTTCTGGTCGGCCTGCGTCTGCTTGTCGGCCGGCCGATCGCGCGGGTCGGGCACCGAGAGCGCCGACGCGATGATGGCCACCTCGTCGAGGCAATGCTCCTCCGCGCCCGCCAGCAGGATGCGGCCCAGCCGGGGATCGAGCGGTAGTTTGGCGAGACGACGGCCGATCTCGGTGAGCTTGCCTTCGTCGGCTGAAGCCTCGGGCGACAGCGCGCCGAGCTCGCGCAGAGTGCGTTGTCCGTCGCGCACATAGCGACCATCGGGCGGCTCGACGAATGGAAAAGCCTCTATTTCCCCCAGCTTCAACGCGTGCATCTGCAGAATCACGGCCGCGAGATTCGTGCGCTGGATTTCGGGCTCGGTGAACTCCGGCCGGGCCTGGAAATCTTCCTCGGAATACAGGCGGATCGCGACGCCAGGCCCCACGCGGCCGCAGCGCCCCGAACGCTGATTGGCCGAAGCCTGCGAGATCTTCTCGATGGGCAGGCGCTGCAAGCGGCTGCGATGGCTGTAACGGCTGATGCGCGCCACGCCCGTGTCGATGACCGCGCGGATGCCGGGCACGGTGAGCGAAGTCTCGGCGACATTGGTCGACAACACCACGCGACGTTTTCCCGACGGCTTGAACACGCGCTGTTGTTCCTCCTGCGAGAGTCGCGAGTACAGCGGCAGCACTTCGCAGTTGTGCGGGTGATGCTTGCGCAGCGATTCGGCGGTCTCGCGGATTTCGCGCTCGCCGCTCAGGAACACGAGGATGTCACCGGGTTGCTCGGCCCACAGTTCGTCGACGGCATGGAGTATCGCGGCCTGCTCGTCCGCCGCCGTCTCGTCGTCATCCTCGTCGAGCTGCACCGGCCGGTAGCGCAGCTCGACCGGGAAGCTCCTGCCCGACACGTTGATGATGGGCGCGTCGCCGAAGTGCTTGGAAAAGCGTTCGGGGTCGATCGTTGCCGACGTGATCACGATCTTGAGATCGGGCCGCCGCGGCTGCAGCCATTTGAGATACCCGAGCAGGAAGTCGATGTTCAGCGATCGTTCGTGCGCCTCGTCGACGATGATGGTGTCGTAGTCGTCGAGGAAGCGGTCGCCCTGGGTTTCCGCCAGCAGGATGCCGTCGGTCATGAGCTTGACGAGGTTTTCCGCGCGGCTGTGATCCTGGAAACGCAGCTTGTAGCCGACCAGCTGACCCAGCGGCGTTTTCAGCTCCTCGGCGATGCGCGAGGCCACTGCGCGCGCGGCGATGCGCCGGGGCTGGGTGTGGCCGATCATGCCGGCGACACCGCGGCCCGCTTCGAGGCAGATCTTCGGCAGCTGCGTGGTCTTGCCCGAGCCCGTCTCGCCGCAGACGATGACCACGGCATGCTGCTCGATGGCGCGGCGGATCTCGTCGCGATTCGCCGAGACCGGCAGCTCCTCTGGATAGGCGAGGGCGGGCACGCTGGCCGCACGCGCGGCGCGCGCCGCCGCCGATGCGGCGAATCTTTCCGCCAACGCGGATTCCGCCTTCGCGACGTCGTTGCCGCGCAGCTTGTCGTTGCGCACGCGGTCGCGTTCGCGCCGCAGGCGGAACTGGTCGCGGCGTAAGACGGTGTCGAGGGAGGGTTGCGCGGGATCCGGCGGAGTCATGGGCGCGGGCAGGTCGCCCGGGGCGGAAAAGTCGGGCCGGGAGTTTACCGGGAGCGGGCGCCGCCGGTCATGAGTTCCCGTCCGACGCCCGCTCGAGATATGAGTTGCTCAAGGCAATGCATGACCGATGCTGCCCAGCGCTTCCGCCAGCGCCGGGCTCGCGCCATAAGGTGCAGAGCGTTTGAGGTCGCCGCCCGTGTCCCACAGCACCGGCACCATCTTGCGCGACAGCGCCGCCTTGGCCACCGCCGCCATCCAGCGCACCCGAGAGGTCTTCTCCTTCGCATCCGTCACGCCGAACTCACCGACGAACGCTGGAATGTCGTTGCGGTTGCAGAACTCCTGCATGACGTCGAACAGGCGCTCGAGCTCCGCGAGGTCCGCGTCGCTGCCCCAGGTGTATTGCACCTTGCCCCAACTCTCGTCCTTGGTCATGCCGGCAAACTGCCACGGGGTGTAGTAGTGCACCGAGATCAGTAGTTTGTGAGGCAGCGAGTCCTTGGGCAGCCGATAGTCACGGTCCGCCGTCTTGGCGAAGTCGGTGCCATAGCCCGTGACGATGAGCAGCCGCCGCGCGTTGTTGCCGCCGGTCCTGCGCACGGTATCGATGAACAGCTGGTTCACGCGCGTCAGTGTTTCGTAGGCCTTCGCCCTCGAACCGGTGCCTTCGAAGTTGGTCTCTTCGTTGAGCGCTTCGAACACGAGGCGTTCGTTGCGGTTGCCGAGATAGCTGGCGATGCGCGTCCAGTACGCCACGTATTTGCGTTCGGCGTCGGCGCTGAAGGTCGCGTAGGTGTCCGGGAAGCGCTGCCGGTCGCTCGAGTCTATCCACCCGCCATCCCAATGGATGTTCACGACGCAGAACATGCCGGCGCCCGTGATCCAGTCCACCACTTCGGCGACGCGCGCGAGCTTCTCGTCGGTGATGCGCCCCTTCTTCGTGTACAGGTCCCAGGCGACCGGCAGCCGCACGGTCCTGAAGCCCAGCTTCGCGAGGTTCTCGACGAACTCCTTCGTGATGACCGGGTTGCCCCAGCCGGTTTCCCAATGCGTGGTGTTCTCGAGCGTGTTGCCGATGTTGGCGCCCACGCCCATGAGTGTCGCCGCGGACCAGGCGTCGAGGTCTTTCATGGGTTCCGCGGCGACGGCGGCGCCGGCAAACAATCCGACGGCCGCGATCAGGCCGGCGAAGCGGCGGGGCTTGACCTCAAGTCGACTTGAGGGAGCAGTCTCTCTGTTCATGAACTACCTGATCGAAACGTTGATCGTGGGCCTGGTCGCCACCGCCGTCATGGATGTCTGGGGCGTCGTTCGCAAGCCGCTGCTGGGCCTACCGGCGGCCGATTATCGCCTCGTCGGGCGCTGGATTGCGTATTTCGCGCGCGGAAAATTTCGCCACGAATCCATCGCGAAAGCGCCGGCGCTATCGCTTGAACAGCTGATCGGCTGGGCCGCGCACTACCTGCTGGGCATGGTCTTCGCCGCCGGGCTGCTGGCCGTGACCCGGCCCGGCTGGATTCAGCGACCGACGCTGGGGCCGGCACTGATCTTCGGCGTGCTGACGGTGGCGGTTCCGTTTCTGGTGATGCAGCCCGCG
>DATLDQ010000122.1:0-18468 GCA_035525785.1 Steroidobacteraceae bacterium
TGTTCTTGGTCGAGCGGAGTTTCTCCAGCAGGAATTCCGAGGCTTCAAGCTCATCCATCTGATGCAGGAGCTTGCGCAGAATCCAGACCTTTTGCAGCGCGTCCGGCGGCAACAGCAATTCTTCGCGACGGGTGCCGGAACGGTTGATGTTGATCGACGGGTACGTGCGTTTCTCCGAGAGGCGCCGGTCGAGATGGATTTCCATGTTGCCGGTGCCTTTAAATTCTTCGTAGATCACGTCGTCCATCTTCGAGCCGGTGTCGATCAGCGCCGTGGCAAGGATGGTGAGCGAGCCACCCTCCTCGATGTTGCGCGCCGCGCCGAAAAAGCGCTTCGGACGCTGCAAGGCATTGGCGTCCACACCACCGGTGAGCACCTTGCCGGAGCTCGGCACCACCGTGTTGTAGGCGCGCGCGAGGCGCGTGATGGAATCGAGCAGGATCACCACGTCCTTCTTGTGCTCGACCAGGCGCTTGGCCTTTTCGATCACCATCTCCGCGACCTGCACGTGGCGCGCGGCGGGTTCGTCGAACGTGGACGACACGACCTCGCCCTTCACCGTGCGCTGCATCTCGGTCACTTCTTCCGGGCGTTCATCGATCAGCAGAACGATCAGGATGACTTCCGGATGATTCGCGGTGATGGACGTGGCGATGTTCTGCAGCAGCATGGTCTTGCCGGCTTTCGGCGGCGAGACGATGAGACCGCGCTGGCCTTTGCCGATGGGCGAGACCAGGTCGATGGTGCGCGCCGTGAGATCCTCGGTCGAACCGTTGCCACGTTGCAGCTTGAGCCGCTTGGTGGGGTGGAACGGCGTCAGGTTCTCGAACAGCACCTTGTTGCGCGAGCTGTCCGGCGAGTCGTAGTTGATTTCGCCGACCTTGAGCAGCGCGAAGTAACGCTCGCCGTCCTTCGGCGGGCGGATGAGGCCCGAGACGGTGTCGCCGGTGCGCAGGTTGAAGCGGCGGATCTGGCTGGGCGACACGTAGATGTCGTCCGGACCGGCCAGGTACGAACCGTCGGCCGAGCGCAGGAAGCCGAAGCCGTCCTGCAGGATCTCGAGCACGCCGTCGCCGTAGATGCTCTGACCATCACGCGAATGCGCCTTGAGGATGCCGAAGATGATGTCCTGCTTGCGCGAGCGGGCCAGGCCCTCGACGCCCATGGACTCGGCCATCTTGACCAGCTCGTAGATCGGCTTGGCCTTGAGCACCGACAGGTTCATCGAGCTCTTGGTGGCGGCTAGCTCCGCCTGGCTGATGATCTCGGATTCGTCCGCCTCGAATGCCTCGGGCGGCGCGTCGTCATGGCGCGGCTGGCCGTTGTTCGGGCGGTAATTCGGATCGCGGTTGCCATCGCGATCGCCGCCACGGTGTCCGCCGCCGCCGCCGCCGCGGCCACCATCATGTCTCGGGCCCTTGTTAGGCCGATTACGTCCCTGATTACCCAAGTAGCCCCTCACAGGTGCGCATCCAGAAAGGTTTTCAGGTCGGGCTTGCGCACTGAGCCGACCTTCTGAGCTTCCACCGTGCCGTTCTTGAAGAGAATGAGCGTGGGGATGTTCCGGATGCCGAACTTTGGCGGCGTCTGCGGATTCGACTCGATGTCGATCTTGGCCACCCGGAGCTTGTCTTTGTACTCGGTGGCGATCTCGTCGAGGATCGGCGCGATCATCTTGCAGGGGCCACACCATTCGGCCCAGAAATCGAGAAGAACGGGCTTGTCGGACTTGAGCACGTCCTGCAAGAACGTCGCGTCCGTGGTGTGCACGATGTCCGGATTACTCACAGGTAAGGACCTCCATAGGAATCGAAAGTCATGTCGTAGGAATTTGAATTTGGGGGTTGGGGGTGGCGCTTCGCGCGGGAGAAGCCGTGCTCAGGACGCGATCAACGGGTTAGACTGCGCTGCGCAGCCAAATGGCCTGTTTAGAAAAAACTGATGACTGAGGAAGCTTTTGAATTCGTTTCGAGGGATTTGGCGACGGGGCTCGAAGAGCGGGTCGCGTCTTGGGACCGATTTTTAACGGGTCCGCCTGCCATTTGCAAGCCTCAATTCGCCCCTACATAAGTAACCAGCAATTAATGACAGAGACACACCTTTCCGAGCTGACGTTCGCTTCGCTCGATCTCGTCCCGGAAGTCGCACGCGGCATTTCGGATGCGGGTTTCGTCCGCGCCACACCCGTCCAGGCGAGCACGTTGCCCATTGCCCTGTCCGGCAAGGACGTGGCCGGACAAGCGCAGACAGGCACCGGCAAGACCGCCGCCTTCCTGGTCGCCCTTTACCAGCGGTTGCTGACGAATCCGCCATTACCCGGGCGAAGCAGCACCGGAATCCGCGCGCTGATCCTCGCCCCCACGCGCGAGCTCGCGGTACAGATATTCAATGACGCCGAGGCGCTGGGCAAACACACCGGCCTGAAGATCGGTGTCGTCTATGGTGGCGTCGATTACGAAAAGCAACGCAAGAGCCTGCAAGACGGCATCGACGTGCTGATCGGTACACCCGGCCGCGTCATCGACTACTTCAAGCAGCACGTCTTCGACATGCGCCACGCGCAGGCCGTGGTGCTCGACGAGGCCGACCGCATGTTCGATCTCGGCTTCATCGCCGACATCCGCTTCATTCTGCGGCGCCTGCCCAAACCCGAAGCCCGCCAGTCGATGTTGTTCTCGGCCACGCTGTCGCAGCGGGTGCTGGAGCTCGCGTACGAGCACATGAACAACCCGGAACTCGTGCGCATCGAGCCCGACCGCATTACCGCCGATCGTGTGCGGCAGCTCATCTACTTCCCCGCGATGGAGGAAAAGATTCCGCTGCTCATCGGGCTGCTGCGTCAGTTCGAAGCGCGTCGCACGATGGTGTTCGTCAATACCAAGCGCGTCGCGGAAAAACTCGAGGCCTATCTCATTGCCAACGGCTTCAAGGCACAGGCGCTGTCGGGCGACGTGCCACAGAAGAAGCGGCTGCGATTCATGAAAGAGTTCCACAGCGGCGAGCTCGCGGTCCTGATCTGCACCGACGTCGCGTCGCGAGGACTGCACATCGCCGACGTGAGCCACGTGTTCAACTACGACCTGCCGCAGGACGCGGCCGACTATGTGCACCGCATCGGGCGCACCGCGCGTGCCGGCGCCGAGGGTGATGCCATCAGCTTCGGCTGCGAGGAATACGCGGTCGCGCTGCCCGAGATCGAGGATTACATCTCGCACAAGATCGAAGTGGCGCCGGTCAAGCGCGAGCTGCTGGCCACCGACCTCAAGCCGCCTGTCTACAAGGAATGGGACCCCGAGGATGGCCCGCGTCCCATGCACCGCAAGAGTGGCGGCGGTCGTCATGGCGGCGGCGGCGGACGGGGCGGCCCGCGCCGCGGCGGCAGCGGCGGTGGTGGTGGTGGCCGCCGCAGCAGCGGCGGCGGCGGCGGCCGACGCGGCGGCAGATAACTACTTCGTAGCTACCAGCAGATCCAGTACCCCATCGACGGCGGGTACGTCGGGGTGCTCGCGTTTCGCGCTCCTGCTGTCCCAGTGGCGCACGCCGTAGACCCAGCGCACCCCCGCTTCGCGCGCGGCGGCCAGCATTTTCGTATGGTCATCCGCGAACAGGCTGCGGGCGGGGTCGAACCCGAACCGTGCCTGGGCGCGCGCCCAGAATTGGGCCTGTTCCTTGGGCGCACCGAACTCCTGTGAGGACGCCGCACCGTCCAGGTGATCCAGCACACCGGTCTGCTCGTGCTTCACGGCCAGCGCAACCGGGTGCGAATTGGTGAGCAGCACCAGCCTCTTCGACATGGCGCGCATCTGCGCCAGGAATTCGCGGGCGCCCGGCAGCCAGGCCACCTGCGCGCGAACCTCGCGATGTAACGCGCCGACGTCAAGGCCGAGCGTGCGCGACCAGTAGGCGATGTCATACCAGTCGAGCGTGCCGTTGCGGCCCGCGAAAAGCCGCGAGATTTCCGCGTGCGCCGCCTGCGTGTCGAGGCCGCGCAGCTCGGCGTAGCGCTGCGGGATCAGGTCGCGCCAGATGTGGTTGTCGTAGGCCTGGTCGAGCAGCGTCCCGTCGAGATCGAGCAAAACGGTATCGATGGCGGCCCAATCCGGCCGCTGGTCAATGGGGAGGGACATGTGGGGCGTATCATACGGCGCCTCATGGATGACATCGGCGAACCCCTGGTCGATTTCCACACGCACAGCCACTGCTCGGACGGCGTCCTGTCGCCTGCGGCGCTGGTGGAGCGTGCGCGCACCCGGCGCGTCGGCACCCTGGCGCTCACCGACCACGACACCATCGCCGGCCTCGACGAGGCGCGCGCGGCCTGCGCCGCCGACATCCGCTTCGTTCCCGGCGCGGAGCTCTCGGCCGGCTGGCGCGGCCAAACTATTCACGTCGTGGGTCTGCAGATCGACGAAGCGCATGCGGGCCTGCGCGCGCATCTGGACGCGGTGCGCGCCCGGCGCCGGGAGCGCCTGGCCGAGATCGGCGACCGCCTGGAACGCAAGGCCCGCCTCCCGGGCCGGGAACTCGCGGCGGCCGCGGCCCAATCGCCCTCGCCCACGCGCCTGCACCTCGCGCGGCTGCTCGTGGAACGCGGACACGCGCGCGACACGCAGGACGCCTTCGACCGCTGGCTCAATCGCGACAAGGCCGGGCACGTCCCGGCGGAGTGGCCGGCGCTCGAAAGCGTGATGTCCGTATTGCGTGACAGCCGGGCGCTGCCCGTGCTCGCTCATCCACATCGCTACCGCCTGTCATCAGGACAGCTGCGGGAACTGACCACGGCCTTTGCCCGTGACGGCGGCGTGGCCCTCGAAGCGAGCATGGCGGGCATGAGCCTCAACGACGCGGATCGCATAGCGTCGCTGTGCCGGAAATTCGACCTCCATGCCTCGATGGGCTCGGATTTCCACGATCCGGCCGTGCCGTGGAATCCGCTTGGCCGGTGGCTTAAGCTTGCGGCCGGCCTCCGGCCGGTCACCGAGCTCCTGAATACTGCTTCACGATGAGCGAAATCGAAGATCAGGACAACGTCGACCGCGAGCTTTTCAAGAACGTTGAGAAGCTGCGGGAGTTGCGTATCGCACACCGCGACCTCGACGAGGTCATCTCACGGCTGTCGCTCGACTTCCAGTCCGACCAGCTGCAGATCAAGCGCCTCAAGAAGCGCAAGCTCATGCTCAAGGACCAGATCACCCGGCTGGAGAGCGAGCTGATCCCGGATCTCAACGCATGAGGCGCCAGTCCGCGATGCTCCCCCAGTGAAGCGACTCTTCGAGCAGCTCACCACGCCGGAGATCATGGCCGAGGTGCTGGCGCTGCTCATGGCGGGCGTTCTCGCGCTGGGCCTCGCGCAGTACATCAAGCGCTGGCTGAGACCCCTCGCGGCGCGACCCGGCATCGACCGCTGGCCACAGCGATTCATCATCGCGGCGATGGTGCTGGCGCCTTCGCTCATCATCGTGGTGCTGGTGCTCGGCCTGCGCGTGCTGTTCGGCACCTTCGCGCTGCATACCGAGGTCATCGACAAGGCGCTCGACCTGGCGACGGTGCTGGTGCTGGTGCGTTGCGCCGTGCACGTGCTGAGCGTCTCGCTGGGCCCGAACAGCTGGATCCGCGCGTGGGAGATGCGGCTCACGGTCACCATCTGGGCCATCATCAGCTTCCAGCTGCTGGGCTGGTTCGAGGCCGTGGAGCGCACGCTCGACAGCGTCGACCTGGTCCCGGGCAAGACCACGTTCAGCCTGTGGGCGCTGCTCAAGGGCGTCGTCGTGATCGCCGGATTCCTGATCGCCACCAGCCTGATCGCGCGCACCATCGAGCGGCGCGTGATGAAGGTGCAGGGCCTCGCGATCTCGACGCGCATCGGGATCTCGAAGTTCTCGACGTTCATGCTCCTGGGCATCGGCGTGTTGCTGGGCATCAACGCTTCGGGTGTCGACCTCACGGTGCTCAGCGTCATTGGCGGCGCGATCGGTCTCGGTCTCGGATTCGGTCTGCAGGCCATCACCAGCAATTTCGTGTCGGGCTTCGTGCTGCTGATGGACAAGTCCATCAAGCCAGGGGACGTCATCAGCTTCACCGGTACCACCGGCACCAGCAGCGAGAACTTCGGCTGGGTACAGGAGCTGCGCGGCCGTTACATCGTGATCCGCGATCGCGACGGCGTCGAAACGCTGGTCCCCAACCAGCACTTCATCAACAACCAGGTCGTGAACTGGAGCTACTCCGACCAGCGCGTGCGCATCCGCCTGCCGGTCATGATCAGCTTCCAGGACGACCCGGAGGTGGCGCTGCAGGTGCTCGTCGATGCCGCGGCGAATCACCCGCGCATCCTCAAGGATCCGGGCCCCGTGTCGCGGCTCATGAGCTTCGAAGACTACGGCATGCGCGTGGAAGTGCGGTTCTGGATCCGCGACCCGATGAACGGCGTGAACAACGTCCGCTCCGACGTAAACCGCGAGATCTGGCGCCTGTTCAAGAAGCACGGAATCACCATCCCCGTGCAGCAGCACGACGTGCGCATGATCGCGGCGGAGCCGCCGGACGCCTTCCCGGCGCAGCGCCGCTGACCATGGCGCCCTGACGATGTCACTCATAGTCGCGCCGGGCGTGGAAATCCCCGACTCCGATCTCTCGGTTGCCTTCACGCGCTCCGCGGGACCCGGCGGCCAGAACGTCAACAAGGTGGCCTCCGCCGTGCAGCTGCGTTTCGCCCTCGCCGCCAACTCCACGCTGCGCGCCGACGTGAAGGCGCGATTGCGTGCGCTGGCCGGCCATCGCGTCACCGACGACGGCGAGCTGCTCATCGTCGCGCGCGAGTCGCGCAGCCAGGAGCAGAACCGCCGGCTGGCGGAGGAGCGCCTGTCGGATCTCATCCGTCGGGCGCTGGTGCCGCCCAAGAGGCGCGTCGCGACCAAGCCCACGCGCGCTTCGCGCGAGCGGCGCCTGGAAGTGAAAACCCGTTCACAGAAAACCAAACGTCTGCGCGGCAAGGTACGCTTCGACGACTGAGAGACGGATCATGATCGTCTGGCGCGAAAGGTTCATTGCGACGGCCATTCACTTCCTCGTGACGCTGCTGCTTGCCGGCATCGCCGCCGCGCTGATTTTCCTCGTCTGGTTCCCCGAGCCCCTGCAGACCATGGTGGGCGGCAGCGGGCTGTTCCTGCTGGTGGTGGGTTGCGATCTCGCGCTGGGCCCGCTGATGTCACTGGTCATCTACAACAGCCGCAAATCACGCCGCGAGCTGATAACGGACTACGCGATCGTGGGCGTGATCCAGATCGGCGCGCTCGTGTATGGAGTGAGCGTAGTGGCCGTGGCGCGACCGGTGTTCGTCGCCTTCAACTCGGACCGTTACGAGGTCGTGCTCGCCGGTGAAATCGCGAAGACGGAGCTGGCCGCGGCTACCGATGCACAGTACCGGTCGCTGCCGTGGACCGGGCCGAGGCTCGTCGCGGTGAAGGTGCCGCCGGCCGATCGGTCGAACGCGACAATGCAGGCAGTGCTGGGCAACGAGGAACACAAACGGCCGAAATTCTTCGTGCCTCTTCCCGAACAGCTCGAGAGGATCCGCGCCAAGTCGAAGCCGCTCGAGGTGCTGGAGAAGAAAAAGCCCGCAATGAAACCGCTCGTGGACTCAGCGGCCGCGCGCAGCGGCGTGCCCGCGGAACGGCTTGCGTGGCTGCCCGTACATCACAGCAAGGGATTCTGGACCGTGCTCATCGACACGGCCGACGGCAAACCCGTCGAGTGGATCGACTTCGACCCGTACTGATCAGCTGCGCGGGACTTCGCTGAGCCAGCTCGAGATCCGCGGCAGCAGGTCGGCGCCCGACCACTGCGTACCGTCGGCGAACAGCACCCGCAAGGTAGACGCGTCCGGGATCAGGCCGAGATAACCATCGAGCGTGACGCGATCGAGACCATCATCCGTCCGCAGCACCAGTGAATCGTTGAAGCGGGACAGCGTGAGGTCCTCGGGCAGCAGCCCGGGGGCGATGCGCAGGTCGACGCGGCCGGCCGTCCACCAGTCCTGGATCACCACGCTGCCCGAGCCACGGCCGAAGTTGTAATCGGTGTGCGCGGCATCGGCGGCGTCCGCCTCCTCCAGCTCGGCCTCGAGCCCGATGCGGAACTGGCCGCTGCGCTCGAGCTCGTCGAGGTAGGCCTCGGCTTCCGGAGCGTACGGCAGGTCTAACAAGTTCTTGGCGGTGTTCCCCGGGTCTTTCATTGGCGCACGCGTGATGGATGACGCGCCCAATGTTGCGGGGAATATGGCGACTGTCTATAGCCCGCCGACCCTACATGGGCCGCTACTGCGGCAAATGTCCGGCGGCGCCCGACTTATGTTCAGCTGACGCGCGTCGGAGCTGCGTTACATAAGGGTTTCCCGGGGCACCGGCCAGGCGTGCCGATGCGCGGCATCGCGATCACTGGCGCTTTTTCTTCTTCTCGAGCGCGATCTTCTGATCGACGTACGCTCGGCCTATCCACTGCTCCGCGTTGAAGCTCGCGCCGGCGTACTTCGCCTCGAACTCCTTCGTCGGGCGCGCGGCCACCACGTCTTCCTGGCTCTTGCCGGCCTTCACCAGCTTCGCCACGCGATCGCGCACCACCACGAGCATGTCGTGATAGGCCTGCAGCTCGGCCTTGTTGCCCAGCGGGCCGTGGCCGCGGATCACCTTGGTGCTGTCATCGAGCGTCGGCAGCACGGCTTCGTGCGCCTTGATGAGTCCGTCGAGCGTTCCGCCGGTGTTGCCATCGATGAACGGGAAGCCGCCGGTGAACATGTCGCCCATGTGGACGATGTTCGCCTTGCGAAAACGCACGAAGATGTCCGTCTCGGTATGCGCGTTCGGCAGGTGCTTGAACTCGAGATCGTCGTCATTGAAGTGCAGCGTCGCGGCATCTTCGAACGTGACCACGGGCAGCGCTTCACGCGCGCGCGGCGCGATGGACTGGTTGGTCGACGGATTCACCTGTGGCGTGCCCAGGCGCTTGCGTACGTTTTCCTGCGCGATGATCACGGCGCCGGCTTTGCCGAAGGCATCGTTGCCGCCGGTGTGATCGCCGTGCAGATGCGTGTTGATCACGAACTTCACGGGCGACGCGCTGAGCATCGACACCGCCGCGCGGATCTTGGGCGCCATGTCGTCGAACTGGTCATCGATGATGGCCGCGCCATCCGCTCCCACCGTGAGCCCGACGTTGCCGCCGCGCCCCATGAGCATGTAGATGCCGGGCGCCAGCTCAGTGGTTTCGATCTTCACGTCCGCCGGCGGGGGCATCGGCGGCGGTGGAGCCTGCTGGGGCGAGGGCTGGGCCTGCGCGAAGGCGGTGCCACCCAGGGTGAGCATGGCGGTGACGAAGATGATCTTGCGGATGCCGTTCACGTATTGCTCCCCTTTGCCTTTGGACGATGTCAACCCGGTGCTCGAGCCAGTCTAACCAACCCTGTGATGCGTGATCCCCGGGTTTCCGTCATTTGCCCTTGGCCGGCCATCATCAGACCGGCATGGTGGCCGCGACCTTACGGACGAACAAGGACGCCAGGGCGGGCAGCAGCAGGATGGCACCGAGCATGTTCACGAAGAACATGAACGTCAGCATGATGCCGATGTCCGCCTGGAACTGCAGCGGCGAGAACACCCACGTGACCACACCGATCGCGAGCGTGATGCCCGTGAAGATGATGCTCGCGCCCGTGACGCGCATGGTCTTGAGATAGGCGTCGTGCACGCTGTCGCCGGCACGCAGGAACTCCTGCATGCGGCTCCATAGATAGATGCCGTAGTCGACGCCGATGCCCGCGCCCAGCGCGACCATGGGCAGGGTATTGACCTTGAGCCCGATGCCGACGATGGCCATGACGGCGTACACCAGAACCGACACCAGCGCGAGCGGCAGGAACACGAGCACGGTGCCGAGCAGCGACCGGAACGTCAGCAGGCACATGAGGATCACGGCCGCGAACACCCAACCGAGGATGGGATATTCCTTGGCCTCGACCTCTTCGTTGGTCGCGGCCATCACGCCCACATTGCCGGTCGCGAGGTTGAACGTGGCGTTCGGGGGCGTGTTCAACGCGCGCCAGGCCTTCACCTCGCTCACCACGCGCTCGATGGTCGCGGCCTTGTGGTCGCGCAGGAACAGCATGACGGGGATCACGTTGCAGTCGGCGTTGAGCAGCCCGGTGCTGGTCTCGATGTAGCGCGTGGACTGCGTGAGCTGATTGGGCTCGCGCGGGATGTTGCGCCACTTCAAACTACCTTCGTTCCAGCCCGCGATCGCGATCTTCGCCACGATCGGCAGCGCCATGACCTCCTGCACGCCGTCGACGTTGCGCATCTTCCACGCGAAGGTGTCGATGGACGTCATGAGCGCGTGGCTGGTGCACACCGGTTCTGTCGTCTCGACGATGACCGTGAGGATGTCGACGCCGATGGAGAATTTCGACGTGATGACGTTGCTGTCCTGGTTGTAGCGCGAGTCCGGGCGCAGCTCCGGCACGCCGATCTGGGTGTCGCCGATGGGCGTGCCGCGGCCTTTCCACACACCGAATACCGCGAGCAGCACCGCGATGCCGACGATGATCAGCGCATTGCGCCGCTCGGTGATGCGCGCCATGCGGCGCCAGTGGCTCATCAGCTTCTTCTGGCGCGACTCCACGCGCGCGCGGTAGTGCTCGTCCCATTTCACCCACGACATCAGCACGGGCAGCAGGATGAGATCGGTGAGGATGACGATGGCCACGCCGATGCTCGCGGTGATGGCCATCTCCTGCACCACCTGCACCGGGATCAGCAGGATCGTGATGAAGCCCACCAGGTCCGCGAGCAGCGCGATGATGGCCGGCATGAGCAATTGCCGGAACGTCTGGCGCGCCGCCTCCTCGCTGCCGAGCCCGGCGACCGCGGATTCCTTGACCGCGCTGATCTTCTGCACGCCATGCGACACGCCGATCGCGAAGATGAGGAATGGCACGAGCAGCCCGAGCGGATCGATGCCGTACCCGAGTATGACCAGCGTGCCGAGCTGCCAGAGCACCGCGACGATGGAGCAGACGATCGGCACCACCGCCACTTTCAACGACTGCACGTAGTACCAGACGGCGAGCAGCGTGAGCAGGATGGTGACGATGGCGAACACGATGACCGACATCGCACCGTCGGCGATGTCGCCCACCACCTTGGCGAACCCGATCATGTGCACGTCGATCGGTGAGCCCATTGCTGTCGAAGGATGGGCCTGGACGACCACCTCGTCGCCCTGGAGCTGGTCGCGCACCTTCTCCTCGAGCTGGCGCGCCACCTCGATGGGATCGATGGGCCGCCCCTGCGCGTCCTTCTCGAGCACGATCGCCGAGATCAGCGCGCCGGAAAAGTCGTTGGCCACGAGCCGCCCGCGGATGCCCGCCTTGAGGATGTTCTCGCGTACGCGCTCGAGCGATTCGCGCGTGGGCAGGAACTCGGAATCGACCACGTTGCCCGCGTCGATGCCCTGCTCGGTCACTTCCATGTAGCGCACGTTGGGCGTGAACAGCGACTGCACGCGCGTGCGGTCGATACCGTCCATCACCAGCACTTCATTGGTGGCTTTCTTCAGCGCATCGAAGAAGCCGGGCGTGAACATGTTGCCGTCGCGCGCGACCAGCGCGATCAGCACGCGGTTGGCGCCGCCGAACTCCGCCTGATGCTTCACGAAGGTCTGCATGTACTCGTGCTTGAGCGGCAACTGCTTCGTGAACGAGGCGTCGATGCGCAGTCCACGCACGGCGATCGTCGCCAGGACGACGGTCACGAGCGCGAACACCGCGACGATCAGCGCGCGGTTGCCGAAGATGTATTTCTCGAGCGCCGAGGCGAGCGCGCTATCGCCGGGTCTGCTGCTGCCTGCCATGGACTACGACCCTGCCTTTGCTTCATCCAGCCGGATGGTGCGTACGCCGCCCTCGCCCGCGACGACCACCGTGCCCGCGGGCCCGGGCAGCAACGCCGAGACGCCTTTGCGATCGTCCTGCTGCGTGAGCCGGAAGGTTTCGCCCGCGTCGCCGGAAACGAGCAGCACGCCCGTGAGGCCACCAATGACCACGCGAAGATCGTTGATGGCATAGCCGTCGGTGAGCATGGCAGTGGTGCCGGTCTCGAGTTTCGTCCAGCTGCCGCCCGCGTCGGCGGACTTGAACAGGTTGCCGCGCAGCCCAAAGGCCAGCAGACCGTCGCCGCGGATCGGCACGAGGCCGAAGAAGCTGCCTTCATACGGCGATGGCAGCGCCCGCCAATTGGCGCCGCGATCGTCGGAGCGGTAGAGCTGCCCGCCCTCGGCAGCGATGTACAGCCGGTTGCCCACGCCGACGATGCGGTTGAGATGGTAGTCAGGCGGCAGCTCGTCCTCCGCGAAAGCGGATTCGTCGGACGGCGCGGGCGTCGCGGACTTGCCGGCTTCGGCCGCGGGCCGAGGCGCAGGCGAGAACTTCGCGCCGGACCAAGTGCGGCCGCCGTCGTTGGTGGTGAAGTACGCGCCGTATGCGCCGACAGCGATACCACTCACGCGGTTGGCGAACCACAGATCGAGCAGCGGCTGTTGCGCTTCCGGTGCGAAATGAGTGCGCGCCCAGGTCTCACCGCCGTCCGTCGTTTTGAGGATGGTTTCGTCATGGCCCACCGCCCAGCCGTAGTCCGCGTCGACGAAGTACACGGCGGTGAGCATGGCGCGCGTCGGAACGCTCTTCGCCTGCCGCCAGATTGCGCCCTGGTCGTCGGAGAGCAGTACATGCCCGCGCTCACCCACGGCCACCATGCGCTTGCCCGCCATGCCCAGATCGAGCAGCAGCGAGGTTGCGGCCAGGGGCTCGAGCTCCGCCGGAAGATTGGCCGCATCCTTCGGATCGACCTGTGCGCGCACGTCGGGTGCAAAGCCACCCGTCATCAGCGCCGCGACCAGCGCGAGGCCGAAACCACGCCTCATGCCCTTCCCCCGGTGAGATTCTTGTTGGCTCAAAAGTAAACGGGCCGGTGGATTGCGTCCACCGGCCCGTGCGATGCGTTTTTATATTTACTTTTGACGGGGCGGAAGTTAGCGGACTCCCCGCCGCTGCAAGGCCGCCGGCTGGTAGTCCGCGACGGTGCGCTTCTGCGCGAAGTCGCGGCTGCGCGGTTCCTCGTTGTCGAGGCCCAGCGCCAGGTACCGGCCATTGCTCAGGTCATAGACGGTCTCGAGCACGGTCCAGATCGTGGGCACGTCGTAGAAATTGATGACGTGGCCTTCCTGGACGCGGTAGAGCTGGTCGCGGCTGTCGTAGCAATCGACCGCGAGGATCTGCCAGCTGTCCTCGTCCACGTACAGCGTGCGTCGCTTGTAGAGATGGCTCTGACCGGGTTTCAACTTCGAATCCACCACCCACACGCGGTGCAGCTCGTAGCGCGCGAGATCCGGGTTGATGTGGTTCTTCTTGAGCACGTCGTCGTACTTGACCGTGTTCGAGCCCAGCTTGTACGAGTTGTAGGGCACGAGGATTTCTTTCTTGCCCACCAGTGTCCACTCGTAACGCTGCGGCGAACCGTTGTAGATGTCGAACTGGTCGGAAGTGCGCAGGTTGTCGGAGTTGGTGCCAGGGTTGTCGAAGGCCACATTCGGCGCGCGGCGTACGCGGCGCTGACCCGGGTTGTAGACCCAGGCGCGTCGGTTCTCGACGGACTGGTCCAGCGTCTCCTGCACCAGCAGCACTTCACCGGCGAGGCGCGCCGGAGCGACCGTCTCCTGGATGAAGTAGGCGATGGTGTTGTTGAGGTTCTCCGACTTCGCGCCCGGCAGGCTGTACGCCACCATGGTCTCGTCGTGGAACTTCACCATCGTGTACGAACCGCTGGCCGTGACCGGCGCCTGGCCGATCTGGCGCACGATCACGTCGCCGCGATAGCGCAGCACGTGGTTCCAGAACACCTCGACACCCGACTTCGGAATCGGGAAGGGGATGCCTTCACCCGCGTTCACCACGCCGTTGCCATCCTTCGCCAGTTGCGCCGTGCTCGCGATGCGCTTGGTTGCGTCGTAGATGCGCTGTGGCGCCGCGCCGCTGCGATGAGTGGGATACACGTTCATCTTGAACGTGTTGCGATAGGTCTGGAGCAGCTTCTTGTGGCCTTCGGTCAGCTTGTTCGCGTACTGGCCCATGTTGGCCGCGGTCACGGTGTAGAGCGGCTTGTCGTTCGCATACGGGTCGGGGTGATGCTGCCCCGGGCGGAAGTTCGGGAAGCCGGCTTGCGCCGCCGAAGTCAGGCCGCCATCCCAGGCCGGGATCGAGCCATCGGCATTGGCGCCCTTCTCCGCGCCCAGCGGTGTGAGCTCGGCGCCGAGCTTGGCGGCGTCCGCGGCCGAGGCGGCGGCCATTGCCTGCGCGCCGATGGTGATGCCGGCCAGCGTCGCCAGCATGGAGAGTACGAATTTCTTTTTCATGATCTTCACCTCGTCGCGGATCAGAACGAGTACTTGAGCGTGGCAGCGACATAGTCGCGGTCGTTCAGGTCGTTGAACCGTCCGGCGCCGCCGAACTTGGTCCACGACATGTCGACCGCCCACTTCGCCTGCAGGTTGGCTTCCACGCCGAGCGTGAGGCCGTACCGGCCTTCGACGAAGTTGCCGCCCGGCCCGGGCGTCGTGCCCTTGACGTCATGCTGCCAGTTGAAGCGCGGCAGGATGTTCCAGGGCCCCATGAGGCCAGGGTATTCGAGCCTTCCCGCAACGCGATAACCATAGGACGTCGCATCGGCGAAACGGTTCTGCGGCTCGACGAGATTGAGGCCGAGGCAGGCAGCCGCCGATACCGTCGGGCAGTGACGGCCGCGCAGCTCGACGTTGCCGCTGACGTTGGTGGCCGGGCCGTTGAAGCGCAGGCCGCGATCGTTCGGGCCGCCGGTGAGCTTGTCGGGCATGTCCTGGACCTGAGTGAGGCCCGCTTCGGCCACCAGCACCATCTGGGACGCCTTCAGGATGTTCGCGAACGTCTTGGTGGCGGTGAACTGCACCTGGTAGGTGTCGTAAAGGCCCCAGCCCTGCACCTTTTCGTTGAGACCGAAGCCGCCGAGCTGTCCGCAATGCGTGAGCGTGGCGGCGGCCGGGTTGCCCTCGGGGCAGGTGGTGGGCAGCGGCGTGTTGCGCAGCGTGGCCAGGCCCTGCTCGAAGGGCGTGAGCGCCGCGAACAGCAGCTCCACGTCGTCGAACTGCAGCGGCACGTCCTGGCGATAGGCGACTTCACCCTGGAGCGCGATGCCGCCCCACTGCAGCTGCGTGTTGAACGACAGGCCGATGAGCTTGATGTCCTCGGGATACTCGGTGAAGTAACCCGCGGTCAGCGCGTACTCGTGCGTGGCGATGTTGCTGGCCTGCGCGGTCACGTCGCCGCCAGCGAGGAAGGTGTTGGCGCCGATGGTGGCGTACTGACGCGCCTGCGCGAGCGAGAAGTTGCCGCCGGCGGTGAGTCCGCGGCCGAAGCCCAGCTGCGCCGCCGTCTCGATGGCAACCGCGGGCTGCAGGCCGGCCGCGACACCCTGCGCCGCCGCGCCCACCGCATTCAGCGCGCCGAACGCGTTGCCGATGCCGGCCTGCGTACCGGTGCGGCCTGAAATCAGCGGCAGACGGCTGTGGTAGTTCAGATAGAACAGGCCGAATTCGGTGCCGTTGTTGAAGCTGGGTGCGAAGTACTTGAGGTTGAGGCCGTACTGGCCGGTGTCCGAGGGCTTCTCGGTAGGCAGGCGGTTCACGGTCTGGAAGTTCTCGATGAACGGGCCGCCGAGTGGACGGAAGTCCACGCCCTGATCCGAGAACGAGCCGAAGCCCAGTACCACCTTGCTGCCGCCCGTGGGCGCGAAGTCGTTGTTGCTGAAGTAGGAGCCGGCTGGCTCGGGCACCGTCGCGTTCCAGTCGGTGATGTAGATAGCCTGCGCCGAGAAGTTGTCGGTGAACTGCACGCTGAAGTTCACCATCTCCTGCGGCAGGAAGGCTTCCTTGAGCTCCGAGCCCGGCACGCGCAGCGCCGAAACGTCGAAATGGTTGATCACGTTGATGCCGTTCTGGATGAACGTGCTCTCGCCCCAACTCACGGCCTGGCGGCCGAGGCGCAGCTCGGCGGGCATGCTGCCGAGATCGAACTTGGCGTACACGAAGGCGTCGAGCAGGCGGGTATAGCTCTTCACGAGGTCTTCGGACCGGTCGGAGAGCTCGGTGCGCTGCGTGTTTCCCGCAGCGTCGTCATAGAGCGCCGAGGCGCGCACGAAGGCGCCGACGCCGCGATAGTTGAGGGAGACCTCGGTCAGCGCCTTCAGCGCGCGCGAGAACATGTCCGTGTCGTAGTTGAGATCGCCGTCATCGATGTTGGGCGAGCGGCCGCAGCCACCGTCCGCGATCGCGATCAGGCGGCAGTCACGCCCCTCGATGCGCCAGGCCTGGCCGTACGTGAGAGTCGTGTCCCAGCTGCCGGAGAAGGTGCCTGCGTCGTTCTGGAAGTCCCAGGCGTAGGCAGCGGGCGACGCCAGGGCCAACGTCGCTGCGATCAATGGAAAGCGGGGAAGCGAACGCACGACGCATCGCCGGATCAGATCGTTACTCATTAATTTCCCCTGAAGACCGCGGCAACACTGCGAGTCGCGAGGAGGGAGCAGGCTCACCGCTTGGCCGTATCATCTTGATGTTCGCCGCGCTGCTGCCTCCCCTCGCGGACACATAGGCGCGGACGTGTTGCGCGCGAGTATAGCAGCGGGTTCCCGGGCCAATGCCAGCTGGCCCCCCATGCCTGCGCGCCGACCCGGACGGGCGGGCGGGGTTAGCCCTACCAAGGAGGGCGTCAGACCTGAGTGACCTGCAGGATCGAGTGGCGGATCTGCTCGGACAGGACTAGCTGGGCGTCTGCCGCCACGCGCATCAGGACTTCGTCGAACTCCAGGTTGCCCCCCTCGCCCGCCTTGAGGACGTTGCGCTCGCGGAGCAGGTCGATGAAGTTCTCGAACAGGGCCCGGTCGAAGAATTCGGGCGAGTTGAAGCCGTAGAGCATGTTCATGCGCTGCGCGGCCAGCTGGCACTGCTGCTCCAGCGCCTTCTGCGTCATCGTCCCGGTCCCCGATTTCATGAGGAGCGAGATCGCGAGGTAGTAGCGCTCGATGGTCTGAATGGTCGCTTGCGACAGCAGCGACAGTTGCATGGCCTGCGGCGAGTCGGGTGGCGGGCGCATCCAGACGCTGCGTGTGGAATCCGGTTGCAGCACGCCAAGCTCGGCGAGCGCAGCAAGCACGCCGTCGATGACCTTGGACAGCTCCTCTTCGCGCCAGCGCAGGAAAAGCTCGGAAGCCACGTACGGATACACGCGCCAGGCGAGACGCTGGATGTCCTCGGTCCGCAGCATGGCATTGCCGATGAACGCACAGGCCACGAGCGACGGCAGCGCGAACAGGTGGAGCACGTTGTTGCGGTAGTAGGCGATGAGCTGCGCGCTCTGATCGCTCATCTTCACGATGTCGCCGAGCTTCTGCGCCGACCGGGAAATGATCTTGAGCGACTCGCCGTACACGACGATCTCGGCGGGCGTGGCGTCGGTAACGGTCACACGAGCGCTGTACGGGTTGGCCTTGAGCAGCTTGAGGTACATCTCGAGCTGGCGCAGCAGCGCGGACTCGGGCAGCGCGCCGCGCGGGCTGGCAAGCAGCGCCGTTGCCAGCAGGTTGATGGGCGTGACGGCCGCGGCCGAGTTGATGCCGCGCATGATCGATTGCGCCAGGTCGCCTACCAGCGCGTTCACCGCGGGGAGGCGGGTGTCGTCGTCGAAGCGCTGCGCGCGCCAGCTCGGCAGCGCGGCATCGAGCAGGTCGTTGAGCCTGATCGGCTCGCCCACGTTCACGTGCACCGTGCCGAAGCGTTCGCGCAGCACCTTGAATGAAGTCAGCAGGTCCCACCAGCTCTCCTTCTTCTTGGGCGCGCCGGAGAGCTCGGAGAGGTACGTGTTGGCCTCGACGATGCGCTCGTAGCCGAAGTACACCGGTACGAACACCACGGGGCGCACCGGGTCGCGCAGGAAGCTGCGCACCGTCATCGACAGCATGCCGGTCTTGGGATGGAGCAGCCGCCCGGTGCGCGAGCGCCCGCCCTCGATGAAATACTCGAGCGAATGCCCGCGCGCCATGATGGCCGCGAGGTACTTCATGAAGACAACGGTGTAGAGCGCGTTGCCGCCGAAACTGCGCCGGATGAAGAACGCGCCGCCCTTGCGCAGGTAGCGCCCGACCACCGGGATGTTGAGGTTGATGCCCGCCGCGATGTGCGGCAGCGCGTACCCCTGGTGGTAGATGATGTACGACATCAGCAGGTAGTCCATGTGGCTGCGATGACAGGGCACGTACACAACCTCATTTCCCTCGGATACGTCCTTGAGCGTGCCGGCATGATTGAACTTCACGCCGTCGTAGACGCGGTTCCACACGC
>DATLDQ010000124.1:0-5708 GCA_035525785.1 Steroidobacteraceae bacterium
CAGCATGTCGTCGCCCGGGTGGAATGTGAGCTCGGGCAGATGTGTGCCATCGATGTTCACATGTAGATGTCGAGGTTGCGGTCGGCGCCGTCGTCCTTGTGCTTGCTGCCGGATGCGAACGCGATCTTGGTGGCGTCGGCGACGAGGATCTCCTGGGCCGTGTCGAGCTCGCATCAAGCTCGCGCGCTGCGACTCGCGGCTCTGCGGTGAAGGCGACTTCTTGCTCCCGGCCGCGCACTCTCGGCTGTAGCCGTCGCGTATTGCCTCTGCGTGGCGCCGGAGAGGTGTGACCCACATGTACGCCTGGCTCGTTTTCAGCGTGCGCGACGAGCTGCAATCCTTGCCGGTGTTCCCCGAATGACCATTTGATCCACGCGGTGACCGTTGAGCGGCGATGCAGCCTGTAAAATGTCCGCCGACTGCGTCTGCGCGAAAGCGCGGATTCGAGGAGACGGAATCTCCAACCTAACGCAACGCCGGTGCCGCCGCGCATGAGGACTCACGAGATGTTGTGCACGTCCGGACGAAGCATTTGGAGGGTGGTGCAATGCGCGTACTCGTAACTGGCGCTTGTGGCTATAAGGGCTCGGTCCTGGTTCCAAAGCTGCTCGCGAAGGGCTGCGAGGTCGTCGCGTTCGACATCATGTGGTTCGGCAACTTCCTCAAGCCGCATCCGAACCTGAAAGTGATCAAAGGCGACGTGCGCAACATCGACGAGATCGACGTGCGCGGCATCGACGCGATCGTTCACCTGTCCTCCGTGGCGAACGATCCGTGCGGCGATCTCGATCCGAAGCTCACCTGGGAGATCAGCGCGCTCGCCACCATGCAGCTCGCCGACAAGGCGGTGCGCCACGGCGTCAAGCGCTTCATCTACGCCTCCTCGGGC
The DNA here is from genome assembly GCA_035525785.1 of Steroidobacteraceae bacterium. Lineage (GTDB taxonomy): Bacteria > Pseudomonadota > Gammaproteobacteria > Steroidobacterales > Steroidobacteraceae > CADEED01. The sequence goes on from DATLDQ010000124.1 coordinate 890, forward strand.
AGCGTCTACGGCGTGAAGAGCGAGCCGCAGGTCACCGAGGATCTCGAGCTGGTGCCGATCTCGGAGTACAACAAGACCAAGATGGTCGCGGAGCGCGTGCTGCTCTCCTACGCGGGCGACATGGCGGTCCAGATCGTCCGGCCGGCGACGGTGTGCGGCTATTCGCCGCGCATGCGGCTCGACGTGTCGGTGAACATGCTCACCGTGCAAGCCCTCTCCAAGGGCCGCATCACGGTGTTCGGCGGCAAGCAGACGCGGCCGAACATCCACATCGACGACATCACCGACCTCTATCTCTTCATGCTCGACCATCCGGAGCACACGGGGGTCTACAACGCCGGCTTCGAGAACTTGTCGATCCTCGACATCGCCGAGCGCGTAGTCGAGTATGCGCCGGCCGAGATCGTGGTAAGCGAATCCAACGATCCACGTTCGTACCGCGTGAACTCCGACAAGCTGCTCGCCACCGGGTTTCGGCCGAAGAAGACGGTCGAGGATGCGGTCCGCGAGATCGCCCACCTCTACCGCAGCGGCGCGTTCGGCGACGAGGAGCGCTTCCACAATCTCAAGTGGATGCAGAAAGAGGTCGTCAAGTGACGCAGCCGCCGCGCGCGCCGGAAGCGTTCTTCGCCCGCTACGCCGATCGCCTCGGCGGCGTGCTGCAGTCGGCGGACTGGAGCGGCGTCGCGCGCCTCGCGGATGCGCTGGCGGACTGCTGGCGCTCGAAGCGGCAGGTCTTCCTGTGCGGCAACGGCGGCAGCGCCGGCAACGCGATGCACCTTGCCAATGATCTCCTGTACGGCGTGTCGAAGACCTTCGGCTCGGGCCTGCGCGTGAACGCGCTGCCGGCGAACCCGGCGGTGCTGACGTGCCTCGCCAACGACGTGGGCTACGACGCCATTTTCTCGAGCCAGCTTGCCGTGCAGGCTGCCCGGGGCGACGTGCTCATCGCGCTCTCCGGCAGCGGCAATTCGCCGAACATCGTCAAGGCGATAGAGCAGGCGAAAGCGATGGGCGTGACGAGCTTCGCCGTGCTCGGCTATTCGGGCGGCAAGGCGAAGGCGCTCGCCGACGTGGTGATCCACTTCGCCATCGACGACATGCAGGTGGCCGAGGACCTGCAGCTCGTCGTCGGCCACATGGTCATGCAGTGGCTCTACGCGGATCGTCCGGGCAAGGAGAAGTAGTGGCATCGCAGGAAAAGTTTTTCCTCATCGGCAGCAACTCCTTCTCCGGCGCAAGCTTCGCGGACCATCTCCTCCGGCAGGACCTGGATGTCATCGGGGTCAGCCGCTCGGCCGAGCCGCACCCGGCCTTCCTGCCCTACCGCTGGGCGGGCAGCCCGGGCCGCTTCCGCTTCCACCCGCTCGACCTCAATTCCGACCTCGACGCGATCGCGCGGCTGATCGAGGCCGAGCGCCCGGACTACGTGGTCAACTTCGCGGCGCAGAGCATGGTCGCCGAGAGCTGGAAGAACCCCGACCACTGGTACATGACGAACGTGGTCTCCACCGTGCGGCTGCACGAGCGGCTGCGGACGTTCAAGTTCGTCAGGAAGTACGTCCACGTCACCACGCCGGAGGTCTACGGCAGCACGAGCGGCTTCATCGACGAGAGCGCGCCGTTCAACCCGAGTACGCCCTATGCGGTGTCGCGCGCGGCGGCCGACATGAGCCTGCGCGCCTATCACGCCAACTATGGCTTCCCGGTCGTCTTCACGCGCGCGGCGAACGTGTTCGGGCCGGGGCAGCAGCTCTACCGCGTGATCCCGCGCACCATCCTCTCGATCAAGCTCGGCCGCAAGCTGCAGCTGCACGGCGGCGGCGTGTCGAAGCGCTCGTTCATCCACATCCGCGACGTCGCCGACGCGACCTTGCGCATCGCGCGCGAGGGCGCGCCCGGCGAGGCGTTCCACATCTCGACCGACCGCATCGTCAGCGTGAGGGAGCTGGTCGAGATGATCTGCGCGCGCATGGGGGCCAAGTTCGCCGATTGTGTCGACGTCGCGCCCGAGCGGCCGGGCAAGGACGCCGCGTACATGCTCGACAGCGGCAAGCTGCGCAAGACGCTCGGCTGGACCGACCGCGTCTCGCTCGAGCAGGGGCTGGATGAGACCGTCGCCTGGGTGGAGCGTTTCTACCCGGAGCTGAAATCGCAGCCGCTCGACTATGTCCACAAGCCTTGAAGATGTGGCGCGCGAGGTCCGCGCCCGCATCATCGAAACCTCCCACAAGACCAACACGCCGCATCTCGGGTCGTGCCTGTCGTGCGTCGACATCCTCGTTGCCGCGTACTTCAGCGCGTTGCGCCTCGACCCGGCCAAGCCGCGCGATGCGGATCGCGACCGCTTCATCCTGAGCAAGGGCCACGGCGCCGCGGCGCTGTTCCAGGTGCTGGCGCTGCGCGGCTTCTATCCCGAGTCGATGCTGGAATCCTATGGACAGGATGGCGGCCTCTTCGCCGAGCACCCGCCGGCGCCCGGCGACCTCCCGGGCATCGAGGCCGCGACCGGGTCGCTGGGGCATGGCCTGCCCATCGGCCTCGGCATGGCGCTTTCGGCGCGCATCCAGCAGCGGCGCTACAACGTCGTCGCGCTGCTCTCCGACGGGGAATGCAACGAAGGCTCGACCTGGGAGGCGGCCATGTTCGCCGGCGCGCAAAGCGTCGAACGGCTGGCCGTCTTCGTCGACTTCAACAAGTGGCAGGCGACGGGTCGCAGCGAGGAGATCATGGGACTCAAGCGGCTGCCCGAGATGTGGCGCGCCTTCGGCTGGACCACGCACGAGGTCGACGGGCACGACATGGCGCGCCTCGTCGAGCTGATGAGCGCAGTCCCCGACGGCAGCGGCAAGCCGGTCGCCGTGATCGCGCATACCGTCAAGGGCAAGGGCGTGTCGTTCATGGAGGACGACAACAACTGGCACTATCGCATCCCCACGGCCGACGAAGTGCGCGCCGCGCATCGCGAGCTGGGGATCGTGCGATGAGGAACGCGCGATGAGAAACGCTTTCGCGGACGAGATGACGAAGCTTGGCGCCGCCGACCCGCGCGTGGTGCTCCTGTCGGGCGACATCGGCAACAAGCTGTTCGACAAGTTCAAGGAGCGCGCGCCGGGGCGTTTCCTCAACTGCGGCGTGGCCGAAGCCAACATGATGGGCATGGCGGCCGGCATGGCGCTCTCCGGGCTGCGGCCCGTGGTCTACACGATCACGCCGTTCACGACCACCCGCTGCTTCGAGCAGATCCGCGTGGACGTGTGCTACCACGAGGCACCGGTGGTGATCGTGGGAACCGGGTCGGGCCTCTCCTACGCCGACCTCGGCCCGACGCACCATTCCTGCGAGGACATGGCCATCCTGCGCACGCTTCCCGGCATGACCGTGGTGGCGCCCGCCGACGCGATGGAGCTGAGGCTCGCGCTGCGCCAGGCGCTGGCGCACGACGGGCCCGTGTACATGCGGATCGGCAAGAAGGGCGAGCCGGCAGTCCATCCGAAGGAAGTGGATTTAACCCTGGGGCGCGCGATCACGCTGCAGCCCGGTGACGACGTGTGCCTGATCGGCACCGGAGTCGTGACGGCGGTCATGCTCGATGCCGCCCGCAGGCTGAAGGAGTCCGGCCTCTCCGCGCGCGTCGAAAGCTTCCATACCGTGAAGCCGCTCGACGAGCGCGTGCTGCGCGAGGTGTTCGCCCGGTATGCCGTGGTCGCGATCGCCGAGGAGCACGGCCGGATCGGCGGGCTGTCCGGCGCGGTGGCGGAGTGGCTCGCCTCCCAGCCGACCCGCGCCCGGGCCCGATTGCTCGCCTTCGGCACGGACGACGCGTTCATGCACGAAGTCGGCTCGACCGACTATGCTCGACGCAAGTTCGGATTGACGGCCGACAACATTGCCGAGCAGGTGCGGCTGGCGTGCGCATCGGCATAGATTTCGACAACACCATCGTCAGCTACGACGCGGTGTTCCACAAGGTCGCGCTCGAGCGCTCGCTGGTCCCGCCGGCCCTGCTGCCCAGCAAGCTCGCCGTGCGCGAGCATTTGCGCAGCGCCGGCCAGGAAGACCTCTGGACCGAGCTGCAAGGGTATGTCTACGGCACCCGCATGGCGGACGTCGAGGCCTACGGCGGCGTCCTCGACTTCCTGCGCTGGGCGCGGGCGCATGGAATCCAGGTTTGCATCATCAGCCACAAGACGCGCCATCCGTTCATCGGTCCGGCCTACGACCTTCATGCCGCGGCGCGCTCCTGGATCGAGGCGCAGTGCATCCGCCCCGGGCTGGTGGACCCGGGCCAGGTGTTTCTCGAGCTGACAAAGGCGGAAAAGATCGGCCGCATCCGCTCGACGGCCTGCGACTACTACATCGACGACCTGCCCGAGATCCTGCTGGCGGAGGAGTTTCCGCGCGAGACCGCCGGCATCCTGTTCGATCCGGACCGGCACCACGGCGATTCACCGGCCTACACGCGCCTGAGCAGCTGGCAGGCCATCCTCAAACACTTCCAGCTGAGCGGCGAAATTGCGCGGTTGCTCGATATTCCCGCGGCGCTGCGACTCGAGCCGCGCGGCGGCGGCAACAACCGGGTGTACGTGCTTTCCACGAAGCAGGGCCGCCGGTACGTGGTGAAGGAGTACTTTCGCGACCCGTCCGATCCGCGCGATCGCCTGGGCGCCGAGCAGGCATTCCTGCGCTATGCGGCCGCCCTCGGCATCCAGTGCGTCCCCAAGGTCGCCGCCTCCAGCAACGAAAGCGGCCTCGGCATCTACGAATACATTGATGGGCGCCCGGTTTCGGAAGTTTCCGCGGCCTATGTCCAGCAGGC
>DATLDQ010000130.1:0-58260 GCA_035525785.1 Steroidobacteraceae bacterium
CTGCAGGAAGACCAGCGGTATGCGCCGCTGGCATGCGAGCTCGATGAAGTGTGCGCCCTTCTGGGCGGACTCGGAGAACAGGATGCCATTGTTGGCGAGGATGGCCACGCGCATCCCATGGATGCGCGCGAAACCCGTGACGAGCGTGGTGCCGAAACGCGCCTTCCATTCATCGAAGTCGCTGCCGTCGACCAGCCGCGCGATGATCTCGCGCGCATCGTAGGGCTTGCGGGTGTCGGTGGGGATGAGGCCGTAGAGGTCGTCCGCGGGATGGAGGGGTTCGGGCGGTGTGGGGACGGATTTGAAATCTGTCCCCGATGAATCTGTCCCCAGCCCGCCCACGATCCGCCGCGCGATGCCGAGCGCGTGCGAGTCGTTCTCGGCCAGATGATCCGCGACGCCGGAGATGCGCGCGTGGACCTCGCCGCCGCCGAGTTCCTCGGCGCTGACCACTTCGCCGGTCGCGGCCTTCACCAGCGGCGGGCCGCCGAGGAAGATGGTGCCCTGGTTGCGCACGATGATGGACTCATCGCTCATCGCCGGGACGTACGCGCCGCCCGCGGTGCACGAACCCATGACCACCGCGATCTGCGGGATGCCGGCTGCGGACATGTTGGCCTGGTTGAAAAAGATGCGGCCGAAGTGATCCTGGTCGGGGAACACCTCATCCTGGCTGGGAAGGTGCGCGCCGCCCGAGTCCACGAGATAGATGCAGGGCAGGCGGTTTTCTTCGGCGACGCGCTGCGCGCGCAGATGCTTCTTGATGGTGACCGGGTAGTACGTGCCGCCCTTCACGGTCGGGTCGTTGCAGACGACCAGGCATTCGCGGCCCGCCACGCGCCCCACCCCGGTGATGATGCCGGCGCCGGGTGATTCATCGCCATACATGCCCCAGGCGGCGAGCGGCGACAGCTCGAGGAACGGCGCACCCGGGTCCAGCAGCATCTCCACGCGATCGCGTGGCAGCAATTTGCCCCGGGCGACGTGCTTGGCACGCGCCGCGTCTCCGCCGCCGAGGCCCGTTGTCGCCTGCCGGGAACGCAACTCGTCGACCAGGGCGCGCATGGCCGCCGCGTTGGCCGCGAACTCGGCTCCTTTCCTATCGACTTTGGTTTCGAGCACCGGCATGATTGTCGGACAATAGTACAACCCGACATTTGCTGGCAAGCGCCCGAGACGCGATTTACGAGTGGCCCATATTTATGAGTGTGTTCGACCGGTGTGATTTCGATTTCGGCCTCGGCGAGGAGCTCGACGAGGTGCGCAACCAGGCGCGCCGTTTTGCGCGCGAGCGCATCGCGCCCCGCGCCGAGGAGATCGATCGTTCCAACGAGTTCCCCCGCGACCTGTGGCCCGAGCTCGGCGAGGCCGGTTTGTTAGGCATCACCGTGCCCGAGCGCTGGGGCGGCGCCAACCTCGGCTACCTCGCGCACATCATCTGCATGGAAGAGATCTCGCGCGCCTCGGGCTCGGTGGGTCTTTCTTACGGCGCGCATTCCAACCTCTGCATGAACCAGATCGTGCTGAATGGCACCGATGCACAGCGCGACAAGTACCTGCCCAGGCTCGTCTCCGGCGAACATGTCGGCGCACTTGCCATGAGCGAGCCTGGCGCGGGTTCGGACGTGGTCGGCATGGCGCTGCGCGCCCAGAAGGTCGACGACGGACGGAACGGCAGCGGCTACGCCCTCACCGGCCGCAAGATGTGGATCACCAACGGGCCCGACGCCGACGTGGCAGTGGTGTACGGCAAGACGGATCCGGCCGCGGGCCCGCGCGGCATCACCGCCTTCCTCATCGAGAAAGGTTTCGCGGGCTATTCCACCGCGCAGAAGCTCGACAAGCTCGGCATGCGCGGCTCGTCCACTTGCGAGCTCGTGTTCGAGAACTGCTTCGTGCCCGAGGAAAACGTACTCGGCCAGGTGAACGGTGGCGTCCGCGTGCTCATGAAAGGCCTCGACTATGAACGCGCGGTGCTCGGCGGCGGGCCGCTGGGCCTCATGGCCGCCGCACTCGACCTCGTGCTGCCCTACATCCATGAGCGCAAGCAGTTCGGCCAGGCCGTGGGCACCTTCGAGCTCATGCAGGCCAAGGTCGCCGACATGTATGCCAGCCTCAATGCGGCGCGCGCCTATTCGTATGCCATCGGCCGCGCCTGCGATGCCGGGCGCTGCTCGCGCCAGGATGCGGCCGCGGCCATCCTGTTCGGCGCGGATCACGCCACGCAGAATTGCCTGCAGGCCATCCAGGCGCTCGGCGGCAACGGCTACATCAACGACTATGCCGCGGGCCGGCTGCTGCGCGACGCCAAGCTCTACGAGATCGGCGCCGGCACGCAGGAGATCCGCCGCATGCTGATCGGCCGCGAGATCTACGAGACCACGTCCTGATGGCGGAGCGCCCAACTACCGCCGAGTTCGAGCCCATCCGGGTCGAGCCGGCGTACCGCAAGGTCGCCGCCGCGCTGCTCGAGCGCATCACCACACGCACGCTCAACGCCGGCGAGCGGCTGCCACCCGAGATGGAGCTGGCGCGCCAATTCGGCGTTCATCGCGGCACCGTGCGCGAAGCGCTGCGCGAGCTCGAGACCAATGGCGTGCTCAAGCGCGAACGCGGTTCCAAGCTGATGATGGTCACGCGCCCCGCCCGCCGCGCCGTGGCCGCCGGTGTCTCGCGCGCGCTTACGCTGCACGACGTCAGCTACCACGACGTATGGGAGGCGCTGACCGCCATCGAACCACCGATCGCCGCGGCGGCGGCGCAGCGCCGCAGACCTGCGGACCTGGCGCGAATGGCGGCAATCCTCGAGGCCGGCGTGGACGTCGCGCAGACCGGCGATTTCTTCCGCGCGGTGGGCGAAGCCACGCACAACGGCGTGTTCATGCTGGCGCACGAACCCCTGGTGCAGATGCTCGAGCCTTCGTTGGCCACGCTCATGCGCAAGGTGCCCCAGGCGGCGAGCCGGGTCGCCATCGCCCAGAAACGCATCGCGGGGGCGATCCGGGCTCAGGACGCCGCCCAGGCCGAGGACTGGATGTCCAAGCACATCCGTGACTTCCGTCGCGGTTTCGAGGTGGCGGGAATCGGGCTCGAACGGCGCGTGGGCAACGATTAGACTGGCGATCGAACTGGGTCTGGGAGGGCACTGGTTTGATCACATCCAACTACAAGGCGGTCATCGCCGCCGCACTCGTCTGCCTCACTACCACCGGCCTCGCGCAGGACGCGGCCGGCAAGCCCACGCGGGCACCCACGCTCGATGAGCTCTACTCCGAGCTCACGCTGGTGGATACGGCCATCTCTCCTTCCGGGCGTTACGTGGCGGCCATCGTCCGGCGCGAAAAAGACGACATCCTCCTCTACTTCGATCTGACGACCGGCGAACGCAAGCCGCTGCAGAAGGTGGCGTTCACCGACGCCGGCAAGGGGCTGATGTTCTACATGATCAGCGTGCAGTGGAAGACCGACGAGAAGCTGCTGCTGCGTTCGCGCGTGCGGCCAGAGGACGCGAACAAGTTCTTCACCGTATCGAGCACCAAGATCTCGAAGCTCGGCGACCGCATGTACTCGGTGGACCGCAGCACCGCGAAGGTCGTGGCCTTGCTCGCGGACAACCTCAATGCATCGGCGCTGGAAGGCGTGTTCGACCTCGGCGCCATGAAGAGCATCCTGCCCAGGGATCCGCAGCACATCCTCATGGAGCTCGACGGCTTCAATGGCCGCAGCCTCTACAAGGTGGATGTCGAGAGCGGGCGTGGGGAGCAGGTGGAGCGTCCCTCGGAAAGCGTCGTCGGCTGGTGGCTGGATGCGGACGGTGCACCCGTGGTGCGCGTGTCGATCATCAACCGCGACGTCCGGCTGTACCGCAAGGAAGATGGCAAGTGGCGCGAGTTCTACCGCATGCGTCAGCGCGACCGGAAGGAAGCGCCCGAATACGACCCCATCGGCCCATCCAGTGAACCTGACAAGTACTACGTGCTCGCGCATCCGCCGGGCCACGACCGGCTGGGCATCTATCTATACGACCTCAAGAAGGAGCAGTTCGGCGAGCCGGTGATCGAGAATGCCACGTACGACATCGAATCCGCCCACGTTGCGCGCGATGGCTCGCGCGTGACCCGATATTGCTACTACGCGCACGTGCGGATTTGCGAGTTCACCGACCCGAAGATCAATGCGCACATGCGCGGTCTGCGCAAGTACTTCGCGGAATCGGCCAACCTCTACATCTTCGACTCGTCGGAGGACAGCAAGAACTTCCTGCTGTGGGTCGAAGGACCGGGCGAGCCGCCGGCTTACTATTATTATCAGACGGAAAAGAAGGACATCCAGCTCCTCGGCAGCCAGAGAAAGATCCTGGATGACCTCGCCAAACCGACCGCCTCGGTGGTCAGCTGGAAGTCCCGCGATGGCCGTGACCTCAACGGCTATCTCACGATGCCCGCGAACACCGCGGGCGTCGGCAAGCTGCCGCTCGTGGTCTATCCACATGGCGGGCCCGAGGTGCGCGATTACCTGAGCTATGACTCCTGGGTGCAGTTCATGGTGGCGCGCGGCTACGTGGTGTTCCAGCCCAACTTCCGCGGCAGCGCCGGGTTCGGCCGGCAGTTCGCCGAGAGCGGCTACGGGCAATGGGGCGGCGCGATGCAGGACGACATCACCGATGGCGTGAAGGCGCTCGTCGACAAGGGAACGGTGGATCCTTCGCGCGTCTGCATCGTCGGCGCGTCCTATGGCGGCTATGCGGCGCTCGCCGGCGCCGCGCTCACGCCCGACGTGTACAAATGCGCGGTGTCGGTCGCCGGCATCTCCGACCTCGACGACATGATCTCCTGGTCGAAGCGCACCTATGGCTCGGACTCCGAGGTACTCAAGTACGTGCACAAGGTCATGGGCGACCCCGACAAGGACGCCGCGCGCATCCGCGCCGTCTCTCCCGCGCAGCAGGTGGACAAGATCCGGATCCCGATCCTGCTGGTGCACGGCACTGACGATGGCATCGTCCCCATCGCGCAATCGCGCCTCATGAAGAAGGTGCTCGACAAGTCGGGCCGGAAGACCGAGCTCATCGAGCTCGAGAAGGAAGGCCACGGCGGCTGGGAAATTTACAACGAGGTGAAGGTGCTGCGGGCCATCGACCAATTCCTCTGGAAGAACCTCGGGCCGGGACACGGCATCACCACGCCACCCATGGTGGTCGCCGTCGCCAAGTGAGCGGCGCGCGGGTTTCCTGCTGACCCCCGATCTGTATCGCTGCGCCGTCTCGATCGCCGGCGTGTCAGACCTTTCTGCCTTCGTGAAATGGTACAACTCCGAGACGCTGGCGCGGGATGCCATCGGCGCCTTCCTGGCCCGGAATCTGGGTCCGGGGTTCACAGAAACAAACACGGAAACGAGCCATGCCAACTGACAAACAACTTCCGCGACGCGACTTCCTGAAGACCGGCGCCGCCGCTGCCGCGGCTTTCACCATCCTGCCCTCGGGCTCGTACGGCAAGAACCGACGCATCTCGGCCAACGATCGGGTCAACCTCGCGTTCATCGGGTGCGGCGGCATGGGCCGCGCCAATCTCAATGCCCTGGCCAGCCAGAACATCGTCGCGCTCTGCGACGTGGATTGGGGCTACGTCGACGCGCGTTTCGCGGACATCGACAAGCAGCTCGAACAGGGCCCCGCGCGCCTGGCGCAGGCCAAGGACGACGCGGAGCGCGCGCGGCAGCAGGCGACGCTCGATGGCTGGCTGGCGCTGCAGCCCAAGCTCCCCAAGGCCAAGCGCTACTCAGACTTCCGCGAGATGCTCGCGAAGCAGAAGGATATCGACGCCGTGGTCATCGCCACGCCCGACCACGGGCACGCCGTGCAGGCACTGGCCGCCATGGACCTTGGCAAACACGTCTACGTGCAAAAGCCCCTGTGCTGGTCGGTCGAGGAATGCCGGCTGCTCACGAAGAAGGCGGCCGACACAAAAGTTCAGACGCAGATGGGCAACCAGGGGCACTCGTCGGACGACGCGCGCCTCGTGAACGAATACATCCAGTCCGGCGCCATCGGCACTGTTACCGAGGTGCACGTCTGGACCAACCGACCGCTGGCCTACTGGCCACAGGGCATTCCGCGCCCCGCGCCGTTGCCGGCGAATGCCTCGAGCCTGCCGTGGAACATGAATGGTGTGATGACGCGCGCGGCGGCCTCGTTCGGCACCTATCCGCCGCCGGGCGACAAGATCGCCTGGGACCTGTTCCTCGGCCCCTCGCGCTGGGTCGAGTACCACCCTATCTACCACCCATTCAATTGGCGCGGGTGGACCGACTGGGGCGTGGGCGCCATCGGCGACATGGGCGCGCATCTCATCGACTCGTCGTACTGGGCGCTCGACCTCGACTATCCGACCGCGGTCGAGACCACGTCGACGCCTTACAACCACGAGACCTATCCCATGGCCTGCACCACCTACTACGAATTCCCGGCGAAGGGTGCGCGCCCCGCGGTGAAGATGACCTGGTACGACGGCGGCCTGCTGCCGCCGAAGCCCGCGGAGATGGGTGACGAGGAGTTCAACAAGGGCGGCGGCGTGCTGTTCGTGGGCACGAAGGGCAAGCTGCTGCACGACACCTATGGCTACAACCCGCGGCTGCTGCCGAAGGCGCTGCACGAGAGCACGGGCAAACCCGCGCCAACCTACGAACGCATCAAGACCAGCCACGAGATGAACTGGGTGGACGCGATCCGCGGCACGCAGAAGACCACGAGCCCGTTCGCCTATTCGGCCAAGCTCACCGAGATCATGTTGTTAGGGGTCGTGGCGCTCAATGCCGGCAAGAGGATCCAGTACGACGGCGCCGGCATGCGCGTCACCAACGTCGCGGACTCGGATGCGCTGCTGAAGCGTGCCTATCGGGAGGGCTGGAAGCCCGCCTGACCGTATGAGCCCGGCAGCCAGCGATATCCCATGGCAGTGCTGCTCATGCGCCGCGTCACCGCCGACACGCTCGACTACACGCGCATCGTCAAGGTGGTACGTGGCGTGTACCCGGTCGCCATGGAATTCTGACCGCGTGGCCGAACTACTGACGCGAAGATCGCTCGTGGCCGGGTCGGCGCTCGCGCCCCTGCTGACGCTACCGGCATGCGCGCCCAGCGATCCCATCCGCGCTGCGATGAACCGGATCCGCCGGCAGGCGCGGCCCAAGATTGCGCCCGGACCCCAGGATTGGCTCGCGCAGCACAAGGAGCCCGGGCAGACGTTTGCGCAATTCCGTCAGCAGGTGCCGAAGCCGGCGATCGAAACCTGGTCGACGCTGCGGCTGGTACCCATCGGGCCCGTGACTCCGGGTCAGCAAGCTGTGCTCGCGGCGGTGCGCGACCTGCTGCCGGCTTTCTTCGGACTGGCACTCGCGCAAGACGACGTCGTACCGCTCGATGGCATACCGGCGGATGCGCAGCGGCTGCTCCTGCCGTGGGAAGAGCGCCAGCTACTCACGCCTTACCTGCTCAACGATGTGCTCATGCGCCGCCGCCGGCCCACGGATGCCGCGGTGCTGGGAATCACGGCGGTCGACCTGTGGCCCGGCGAAGGATGGAATTTCGTGTTCGGCCAGGCCTCGCTCAAGGATCGGGTCGGCGTCTGGTCCATGGCCAGAAGCGGCGACCCCGACGAAAGCGCGGAATCGCGGCGGTTGTGTACGCTGCGAACGGCAAAGACCGCCATGCACGAGACCGGGCACATGTTCGGGATCCGGCACTGCATCGCGTACGAGTGCGGCATGAACGGCTCGAATCATTCCGGAGAGCGCGACCGGCAGCCGCTCGAGTTTTGTCCCGAGTGCCAGGCGAAGCTCTGGTGGACTTTGAAAATCGACCCCGTGAAGCGCAGCAGAGAGCTCGCGTCCGTCGCGCACAAACATGCGTTGACCGCCGAGGCCGAGGGATTCGCACGCCAGGCCAAGAGCCTTGCGACATAGATGCGTTCCGCTTTCCATAACGCGGCGCTAACGGAAAACTTTCGCAGGCCAGGGAGAACCCTGGGCTATGCTAGGTCGATGGGTTCTACGGTGGATTCCCCCGAACTGCAGCGTCTTCGCGCCGCCATCGCGCGCGAGCCGGCCAACGCCGAGCTGCGTTACTTGTTAGGCGCGGAGCTCGCGCAATGCCGCGAGTACCCGGAAGCGGTTGCCGCCATGCACACCGCGCTCGACATCAATCCCAAGCTGCACTTCGCGCGCCTGCAACTCGGCTTGCTGTACCTCACGATGTCGCAGCCCGATCACTCGCTCGCTGTCTGGGCGCCGCTCGAAGAACTCGACGAGACCGCCGCGCTGAAGGCGTTCAAGCGCGGGCTCGAAGCGTTGATCCGCGATGATTTCCCGACCTGCATCGGTTATCTGCAGCAGGGAATCGACCTCAACAAGCACAACACCACGCTGAACGACGACATGACCCAGCTGATCGCACGCGTGCGAGACGGCAGTGTCATCGGTCCGGCGCCGGTGCAGACTCCGACGGGCGATTTCAAGCGCTACGGCGAGCCGGCGAAGACACGCCACTAGGGTTCGCCGCCAGTCCGCCCTTCTTGGGCTAGACTCGGCCCATGTCGAATCCCGACGACTTCAGCCTGCCGTCGTGGGCCTATACGGACCCTGAATTCCTCGCGCTCGAGCGCGAACGCATCTTCAAGCCGTCCTGGCAGGTGATCTGCCACGTATCCGAGATCCCTCTCCCGGGCGACTACCAGGTCTTCGATTTTCTCGGCGAAATGCTGTTCGCCCTGCGCGGCAGCGACGGCCAGGTGCGCGCGTTTCACAACGTCTGCCGCCATCGCGCGGCGCGTCTTCTCGACGGGCCTCGTGGGCACTGCACCCGCCGCATCATCTGCCCCTACCACGCCTGGTCGTACGACCTCGAAGGCAAGCTCGCGTCAGTGGGTGGCGACCGCAGCGCCTTCCCCGATTTCGACGTCTCGCGCGAATCGCTGGTGCCGGTCGAGATGGAAATCTACGCGGGCTTCGTATTCGCGCGCGTGAAGGGCCCGGCGAATGGCACGGCAAAGGGCAATAGCCCGAGCGTGCGCGAGATGCTCGCCCCCTATGCCGACGAGATCGCCGCGCACGAGTTCGAAAAGCTGGAGCCCATCGGTCGCGTGACCTTGCGCCCGCGCACCGTCAACTGGAAGAACGTCGGCGACAACTACTCCGACGCTCTGCACATCGCGGTCGCGCATCCCGGTCTCACGCGGTTGCTGGGCGCTAGCTACCGCGTCGAGTCGAAGGAATGGGTGGACCGCATGTCGGGTGAGCTGTCCGACAAGCCGTCGAAGAACTGGGCCGAACGCATGTACCAGAAACACCTGCCCGACGCGCCGCATCTCGGTGACAAGCGCCGCTCGTGGGTGTACTTCAAGCTCTGGCCCAACTTCGCGTTCGATGTGTACCCGGACCAGGTCGACATCATGCAGTGGCTACCCGTGTCGCCGACCACCTGCCTGATCCGCGAGATCGGCTATGCCAAGCCTGACGCACGGCGCGAGATGAAGGTGGCCCGCTACTGCAACTGGCGCATCAACCGTCAGGTGAATGCGGAAGACACCGTGCTCATCCAACGCGTGCAGGACGGCATGGCATCGGGCAGTTATCGTGTGGGCCCGCTCGCCGCGGGCGAAGTCGCGTTGCGCAGCTTCGGGTCACGGCTTCGCCAGCTGATCCCCGAGAGCAGCCGGCACGAAGCACCGGCAACCGGCTGGTCACGGTCCTCGGTGGCTGACTAGCAACGCATGACCGGTCATCGCAAGCTCGGACCGGTTCTCGCAACGATGATCGTCGCCGGCAACATGGTCGGCTCGGGCATCTTCTTCCTGCCCGCGACGCTCGCCGGCGTCGGCAGCCTCACGATCCTCGGCTGGCTCATCGGCACCGTCGGCGCGCTCGCCCTGGCGCTGCTGTTCAGCAAGCTGGCGCGGCGCAAACCGCTCGCGGGTGGCCCCGCGACCTACGCCTTCGATGCGTTCGGACGGTTCTGGGGCTCGCAATCGAGTCTGTGGTACTGGGCCGCGTGCCTCATCGGCAACGTGGCCATCGCCACCGCGGCGTCGAGTTATCTCGCGACGTTCTTCGGACTCGACGCCGGACCGGTCCCAGGCGCGCTCTTCACCGTGCTGCTGCTGTGGCTGGTAACCGTGGTGAACATGATCAGCCCTCGGTTCGTCGGGCAGTTCGATGGCCTCCTGCTCATCGTCGGCCTGATCCCGCTGCTGCTGGTCGTTACCGTGGGCTGGGCGTCGTTCGATGCGGCGCAGTTCAGCGCCTCCTGGAACGTGAGCGGCGAGCCGCTCTACAAGGCGCTGCCGAATTCACTGGCGCTCGTGTTCTGGGCATTCACCGGGCTCGAGAGCGCCTCGGTCGCCGCGGCGGTCGTCGACGATCCGGAGCGTAACGTGCCCATCGCGACGATGGCCGGCGTGCTGATCGCGGCGCTGCTCTACATCGGCGCGAGCATCGCGATCTTCGGCATCGCGCCGGCTGCCGACATCGCCGCGTCCGGTGCACCCTTCGCGCTCGCCGCCGCGAAGATGCTCGGGCCCGCGGCCGGACCGCTGGTGGCGCTGTTCGGCGGGTTGAAGGCACTGGGTACGCTTGCCGGCTGGGTGCTCATGACGGCGCAGGTGAGCCGCGCGGCCGCGGACCACGGCCTCCTGCCGCAGATGTTCGCGCGGACGCGGGCTGGCGACACGCCGGTCGCCGGGCTCGTCATTTCCGGCCTGATCGGCACGGCGGCCATCGTCATCACGATCGCGCCCACGCTGGGAAAGCAGTTCGGCTACCTGTCCGAAGCGTCGACGCTGTTCGCACTGCTGACCTACCTCGGCGCCTGTGCCGCCGCGCTGCGGTATCGCCG
Organism: Steroidobacteraceae bacterium; assembly: GCA_035525785.1. Lineage (GTDB taxonomy): Bacteria > Pseudomonadota > Gammaproteobacteria > Steroidobacterales > Steroidobacteraceae > CADEED01. The sequence goes on from DATLDQ010000130.1 coordinate 10,889, forward strand.
CATGGGCGTGCGCGGCGAGACCGGCCTCGCGGTGATCGGCGCGGTGTTCTGCATCGCCGTGATCGCGTTGTCCACCAAGCCCGTGCTCAAGGCGTTCTTGATCAGCCTGGGCGCCTTCGCTGTGTTGTACCTGCCACTGTCGCGCCGCAAGTATCGGTTGCCGGACCCGTTGGTACGCACGGGCGAGGTCGCGAAACTGCGCGAACGTTACGACGATCCCGAAACGCGCTGACCTTCAGGCATTCAGCCGCGTCGCATGCCACTCGAGGTGGCTCGCGATGAACGTCTGGATGAAGAAGTACCCGTGGTCATACCCCTCACGCAGGTTCAACGTGAACGGCTGCCCCGCGTCCTTGCAGGCCGCCTCCAACAAGCCCGGTTTCAGTTGCTCGGCGAGGAATTTGTCGGCCGTGCCCTGGTCGACGAGTATGCCGCTCGCGAACCTGTGCCCGGTCTTCACGAGCTCGGTCGCGTCGTACTGCGACCATGCGGCGCGATAGGCGCCGAGATAGCCCGAGAACGCCTTCACACCCCAGGGGCTCTGGATCGGAGCCGAGATCGGCGCGAACGCCGACAGCGATCGGTACCTGTCAGGGTTCTTGAGCCCGATGGTCAGCGCACCGTGCCCGCCCATGGAGTGCCCGAAGATCCCGCTGCGTGCGGTGTCCGCCTGGAAGTTCGCGGCGATGATCCCCGGCAGCTCGTCCACGACGTACCGATACATGTGGTAGTGCCTCGACCATGGCGCCTCGGTGGCTTCGAGGTAGAAGCCCGCGGCGATGCCGAAATCCCAGCTCTCGCGATCGCCGGGTAGTTGGACGCGCGGGCTCGTGTCGGGCGCCACGAGCATGAGCCCGTGGCGCGCCGCGTGCTCGAGGGCGCAGGCCTTGGTGACGAAGGTCTCCTCGGTGCACGTGAGCCCGGCGAGGTAGTACAGCACCGGCACCAGGCCCTGCGCCGCCTGCGGTGGCGTGAACACCGCAAACTTCATGTCGCAGTCGTTCACCCAAGAGGGATGCTGGTAGTAACCGAGCTCCCCGCCGTGACAGGCATGCTTCGCGATCGTCGCGACGATGGTTCGATTTGCCGGGGTCATCGTAGTCAGTCGATCAGAACGTGATCACCGAACGGATGGATTCACCCCTGTGCATGAGATCGAAAGCGTCGTTGATCTTCGCGAGCGGCATCACGTGGGTGATGAGGTCGTCGATGTTGATCTTCTTGTCCATGTACCAGTCGACGATCTTCGGCACGTCGGTGCGGCCGCGCGCGCCGCCGAAGGCCGTGCCCTTCCACACGCGGCCCGTCACCAGCTGGAACGGACGCGTCTTGATTTCCTGACCCGAGCCGGCGACACCGATGATCACCGACACACCCCAGCCGCGATGGCAGCACTCGAGCGCCTGGCGCATGAGATCCACGTGGCCCACGCACTCGAAGCTGTAGTCGGCGCCACCGTCGGTGAGCGAAACGAGATAGGGCACGAGGTCGCCCTGCACTTCCTTCGGGTTCACGAAATGCGTCATGCCGAATTTCTCGGCCATGGCCTTGCGCGCAGGGTTGATGTCGACGCCGATGATCTTGTTGGCGCCCGCCATGCGCGCGCCCTGGATCACGTTGAGGCCGATGCCGCCGAGCCCGAACACCACGACGTTCGCGCCCGGCTCGACCTTCGCGGTGTTGATCACCGCGCCGATGCCCGTGGTGACGCCGCAGCCGATGTAGCAGATCTTTTCGAACGGCGCGTCCTCGCGGACCTTGGCGAGCGCGATCTCGGGCAGCACGGTGTAGTTGGAGAACGTGCTGCATCCCATGTAGTGATGCACCTTCTCGCCGTTGATCGAGAAACGGCTGGTGCCATCGGGCATCACGCCCTGGCCCTGTGTCGCGCGAATGGCGGTACACAGGTTGGTCTTGTGCGAAGTGCACGACTTGCAGTTGCGGCACTCCGGCGTGTAGAGCGGGATGACGTGGTCGCCCTTCTTCAGCGTGCTGACGCCGGGGCCCACGTCGACCACGACTCCCGCGCCTTCGTGGCCGAAGATCACGGGGAACAGGCCTTCCGGGTCGCCGCCGGAGCGGGTGAATTCATCCGTGTGGCAGACGCCGGTCGCCTTGATCTCGACCAGCACCTCGCCGGCTCTCGGCCCCGCGAGGTCGACTTCGAGCACTTCGAGAGGTTGGCCGGCCTTCCAGGCGACGGCTGCGCGGGTCTTCATCGTTCAGGCCCCTTCGTTGGAGCGGCCGATACTACGCCGGCCGCCGCAAATTCCGCCACCACCGCCATGCTAACAACTCCGTCAGTGTGCAGGATCGGAGCGGTCAGTATAGTCATCGCATGAGCGACCTCCATCCCACCGCCGCGCAAGGCTACGGCCAGGGCGCGAACATCTATGCGCGCGGCCGGCCGGACTTTCCACCCCAGGCGCTCGAGTGGCTTCGGCAGGACCTCGGCATCGGACCGGGAAGCATCACCCTGGAGCTCGGCGCGGGCACGGGCAAGTTCACCAGACTCCTCGCGAAGACGGGCACCGATGTCATCGCCGTCGAGCCGGTGGCGGCCATGCTCGCGCAATTGTCCGCGGAAATGCCTGGCATACGCGCGCTCCGCGCCAGCGCGCAGAGCCTGCCACTGGCGGATGCCTCGGTCGATTGCGCGATCTGCGCGCAGTCATTCCACTGGTTCGCGACGGCGGCGGCCGTTGCCGAGATCCGTCGCGTGTTGAGACCGGGTGGTGCGCTCGGACTCATCTGGAACGTGCGCGTTCAATCCGTTTCCTGGGTGTCTGAGTTGACCCGTCTCATCGACCGGCATGAAGGCGACGCGCCGCGCTACGACGATGGCGAATGGCGGAAGGAATTCCCGGCGCCAGGCTTCGGTGTAATGCGCGAGAGATCGCTCCCGCATCTGCATACGGGCAGTGCCGAGCAGGTCATCGTCGACCGCATGGCTTCCGTCAGCTTCATCGCCGCGTTACCCGAGACCGAGAAGCGCGTATTGCTCGACCAGGTTCGCGCACTGATCGACCGCACGCCTGAGCTCGCCGGCCAATCGGCCGTCAGCATGCCTTATGAGACGCGGATGTACTGGTGCCGCGCGGTCTGACGACGGCGGGCTCCAGGCTCAACCACCACCGTGCCATTGCGCCGCGACGCGCGGGCGCCAGATCACCACGAAGTACACCAACGCCACCAGGTGCGCGCCGAAGAAGAGGGCCGAGCCCCAGAGCGCCGCATGATGCTGCGGCCGATGGCGGAAGAAATCACGGTACATGCGGATCCAGAACACGATGGCCGCGATGACGCTCCAGGTGCCGGCGGTGATGATGCGCAGCGGTATCTGCGTAGGATCGATCTCCGCGGTCAAGTCGAAGTGCGACAGCAACCACCAGACGTACACGAACGAGCCCAGCGTGGCGAGAGCCAGGAAGTGATCGAGGATCCATGCGGCCCTGGAAACTTCAGCTTGTCGATGTGTCGGCACGGCGCCTCGCGCTGATGGACGCAGAAATCCATTGCAATCGGCTTCAGATCACAGGATCGACGCGCCTTCATCGGCAGGCGAGGCGCCCTCGCGCAGGCGAGTGAACAGCTCGCGGCCCACGCCGAACGTGGTCTCGAGCGCTGCGGGCTTCACGGGTTCGCGGGCCTGCAGTTTGGCGGCATCCACCTGCACTTCGAGCACGCCCGCGACGGCATCGAGTCTGATGATGTCGCCGTCGCGCAGGCGCGCGATGGGACCGTCGGCCACGGCCTCGGGAGTCAGGTGGATGGCGGAAGGCACCTTGCCCGACGCGCCGGACATGCGGCCGTCGGTGACGATCGCCACGTGACGGCCCTTGGCCATGAGCCCCGACAGTGCCGGGATCAGCTTGTGCAATTCCGGCATGCCATTGGCGCGCGGACCCTGGCCGCGCACCACGGCGATGAAATCGCCGTCGATGCCGGTCTTGAGCGCCGCCGCCAGCGCCTCCTGGCTCTCGAACACGCGCGCGGGCGCAGTGAGCTGCCAGTATTTGGGATCCACGGCGCTGGTCTTGATGACCGAACGGCCGAGGTTGCCGCGCAGCAGCTTGAGTCCGCCGTCGGCCGAGAACGGGTTGGACACGGGACGCAGGATGTTCTCGTCCAGGGATTTCTCCGTGGCGTCGCGCCACACGAGCCTGCCGCCATCGAGAAAGGGTTCTTTCGCGAATGCGGAAAGCCCCGGTCCCCACACGGTCATCACGTCCTCATGCGCGAGGCCGGCGCCGATGAGCTCGCGCACCACGAAGGCCATGCCGCCCGCGGCGTGGAACTGATTCACGTCGGCTTCGCCATTCGGATACACGCGCGCCAGCAGCGGCGTGACACGCGAGATGTCGGCCATGTCATCCCAGGTGATGGTGAGACCCACGGCGCGCGCCATGGCCACGAGGTGGATGACGTGGTTGGTCGAGCCGCCGGTGGCCATGAGCCCGACGATGGCGTTGACGAACGAACGTTCGTCGATCACCTCGACGAAGGGTAGATAGTCTTTGCCGAGGGCGGTGGTGGTGGCGGCGCGCTGCGCAGCGGCCACCGTGAGCGCGTGCCGCAGCGGGGTGTTCGGATTCACGAACGCCGCGCCCGGCACGTGCAGGCCCATCATCTCCATGAGCATCTGGTTGGAGTTGGCGGTGCCGTAAAACGTGCAGGTTCCGGCGTTGTGGTACGAGTTCATCTCCGCGGCCAGCAGCTCGTCGCGCGTGGCCAGCCCTTCGGCGAAGCGCTGCCGCACCTCGGCCTTCTGCTTGTTGGCGATGCTGCCGGTGGGCATGGGGCCGCCGGGCACGAAGATGATGGGCAGCTGGCCGAAGGAAGCCGCACCGATGAACAGGCCCGGGACGATCTTGTCGCAGATACCTAACAACAGTGAGGCATCGAAGGCCTCGTGACTCAACGCCACCGCCGTCGCGAGCGCGATCACGTCGCGGCTAAACAGCGAGAGCTCCATCCCCGCACGACCCTGCGTCACGCCGTCGCACATGGCGGGGACGCCGCCCGCCACTTGCGCGGTGGCTCCGGCACCGCGCGCCGCGGCGCGGATCACTTCCGGGTAGTTCTCGAAGGGCTGGTGGGCCGACAGCATGTCGTTGTAGGAGGTGACCACGCCGATGTTGGGTATGGCCTGCTGCAGCCGCGGCTTGTCCTCACCCGACGCGGCCAGCACGTGCGCGAGATTGGCGCAGGCCAGTTTGCCCCGAGCCGGCTCGACCAGCTTCCGCTTGCGCGTGCGCTCGAGGTACCCGCCGCGGGCGGCCGCGGAACGGCCACCGATGCGCTCGGTGACCTCGGCAATGACGTCGTTGAGCTGGCTCGCGCGCATCGAACTACTCGTACCAGCTGTGGCCGTGTCTCTCGGTCAGGGCGATCGCGGCCGTGGGCCCCCACGTGCCGGCGGGATACGTCTTCCCCGTCTGGCGCGTGGCGCGCCAGCTGTTCTGGATGCCGTCTACCCAGTTCCACGCGGCCTCGACTTCGTCGCGGCGCACGAACAGCGTGGTGTTGCCCTTGAGCGCATCGAGCAGGAGCCGTTCGTAGGCGATGCGCGTGCGGCCACCGCTCTCGTCCTTGGGCAGCGAGAGCTCGAGCGGCACCTCGCGCAGGCGCACGCCTTCGAGGCCGGGTTGTTTGCTCAGGATCTCGAGCGTCACGCTCTCCTGCGGCTGCAGGCGGATGACCAGGCGGTTGGCCTGCAGGGTGGGCTCATCGGCCGCGAAGATGTTGTGCGGCACGGTCTTGAACTGGATGGCGATATCGGTGCGGCGCGACTGCATGCGCTTGCCGGTACGCAGGTAGAAAGGCACGCCGGCCCAGCGCCAGTTGTCGATCTCGGCGCGCAGCGCGACGAAGGTCTCGGTGTCGCTGCCGCCTTTGGCTCCAGGTTCCTGGTTGTACCCCGGCACCGCGACGCCACCGGCGCTGCCAGCGGCGTACTGGCCTCTGACGGTGTTGGCGCCCACCGTGGCCGCGGTGATCGGCCGCAGGCTGCGGATGACCTTGGTCTTCTCGTTGCGCACTTCGTTGGGTTCGAACAGGTGCGGCGGCTCCATCGCGACCAGCGCGACCAGCTGCAACACGTGGTTCTGCACCATGTCGCGCAGGGCTCCCGCCTCGTCGTAGTAACCCGTGCGGCCTTCGAGGCCGACGGTCTCGGCGACCGTGATCTGCACGTTGTCGATGTTCGAGGAATTCCACAGCGGCTCGAACAGCGAGTTGGCGAAGCGCAGCGCCAGCAGGTTTTGCACCGCCTCTTTGCCGAGGTAGTGGTCGATGCGGAAGATGCGGTCTTCGTGGAAGACGCTGCCCACCGCCTCGTTGATCGCCACGCTCGAGGCGAGATCGCTGCCGATGGGCTTCTCGAGGATCACGCGGCAGTGATCGCAGGCGAGCCCCGCGGCCGCGAGGCTCAGACAGGTCGAACCGTAGAACTTCGGCGACGTCGCCATGAAGTAGAGAATGCGATTGTTGCCGGCCAGCGCCTTTTGCAACGCCTCGGTGCCTTTCGCGGTGCCATCGCCGGCCTCGAAGGGCGCGTACGTGATGCGGGTCAGCAGGTCCTGGAGCGCATCCTCTTTGAGGTACTCCGCCGGCACGTACTTGCGCAGCGCGCCCTCGACGAACTTGCGGAATTCCTCGTTCGGCATGGCGTTGCGCGCCGAGCCCACGAACGTGAGCGTGGGGGGAACCAGCTTCTCGCGGCACAGGTGATACAGCGATGGCCAGACCATTCGCTGCGACAGATCACCGGTGGCGCCAAACAGTACGAATTTCTGGACTGGGTTTTTCATCATGAGTTGCGTAGCAGCCGTGCGGCGCCCAGCAACTCTACGTGCGGATGGGAGATGGTTTCCACCGGGACATTCCGCATGGACGGCGTGAACCGCCCCTTGTATTCGAACCCCTGGCGAACGCGGCGTTCGAGCGTGTCGCGGTCGAAATGCGCGAGCATGGCGCCGGAAATCAACACGCCCTGCCAGGCCCCGAGCGTGAGCGCGAGATCGCCGGCGAAAGCGCCCAGCACCTCGCAGAAGAGGCCTACGGCCTCGACGCAATTCTCGTCGCTGCCGTTGCCCGCCCGCGTGGTGATTTCAGCAGCGGGCAATTCGGGTACGTGCTGCCCGGCGATCTCGCTGAGCGCCGAATAGAGATTGGTGAGGCCGGCGCCCGACAACACGCGCTCGGCCGATACGCGGCCGTATTTCTTGCGCAGCCAGCGCAACACTTCTATGGATTGTTCACTGGTGGGGGCGAAGCTCGCATGGCCGCCTTCGGTCGCGAGCACGCTGATCGCGCCGTGGTTCGCGATGACGCCGCCGACGCCGAGGCCCGTGCCCACGCCGACGATGGCGCAGACACCCTGGCTCAGCGGCAATGGAATGCGCTGCTGCCCGATGGGCTTGAGATCCGCGCCGCGCAGCGCGCCGACGGCATGCCCCACGGCTTCGAAGTCGTTGATGATGCGCAGCTGCTGAAAACGCTGCGACTCGCTGAGCGCGCGGGCCGAGAACGACCAGCCGCTGTTGGTGAGCTGCACGCGGTCGGCATCGACGCGACCGGCGACCGCGACGGCGGCGCGGCTCAACGACGCGGGGATGCCGGGCGTGGCGCTGCGATAGTGCTGGGCGGCATGCGAGATGGATTCATGGGCGCGGACCGCGTAGCGGCGCACGCAATGCACATTGAGGGTATGTTCGTCGGGCCCGCCAACGGCGATACCGAAGCGGATGTGCGTGCCACCAACGTCAGCCACGAGCCCCAGCACCGCGGAGTGATCGAAGTGTTCTCCGCCCGTTGAATCCGCGCTGGAAAGCGCCGTAGTTCCCGCCACCATTCTCCCTTCAGAGCCCTCTTAGGCCCTCCGAGCGCCTCGTGGCACCCCAGAAAGCCGCGAAGATTGCGGCATGCAAGACAGCGCTGTCAACCAACGGGGCAGCCGATGACCCCCCATTGTCCTGGGGGAAAGCGCGAGCCAATTAACCTAACGGGAATTATTGCGTCCAGACGTGCGTGGGGGGTTTGACAACGCTGTCTGACAACAAGACAATTTTTGGCATTACAGGGGGACTTCAGTATGGGACGCATAACGATTCACGATGTCTCAAAGGCTGCGGGCGTGTCGATCAAGACCGTTTCGCGCGTGCTGAACAGCGAGCCGAACGTCCGCAGCGAGACACGCGCGCGGGTGCTCAAGCTGGTCGAAGAGCTCAACTATCACCCCAGCCTCTCCGCCCGGAGCCTCGCGGGCCGCAGCTCGAATCTCATCGGGCTCATCTATCAGAATCCGAGCGCCAACTACGTCGTCGACCTGCAGAAGGGCGCGCTCGAGCGCTGCCACACGCGCGGCTACCGGCTGCTGGTGCACCCCTGCGAGGGCAACGATCTTTCGAGCGTGCGCGACCTGGCCGGCCTCGTGCTCGAGTCGCACCTCGATGGCGTGGTGCTCGCGCCGCCGCTGTCCGACTCCACCGAAGTGCTCGCCGAGTTGCAGAAACATCGCATCCGCTTCGTGCGTATCGCTCCCACGGTCGATCTCGATGCTTATTCCTGCGTCTACATGAACGACGTGGCCGCGGCACGCGAGATGACCGAGTACCTCATCGCCCTCGGCCATGAACGCATTGGCTTCATCAACGGCCCGCCGGGACATCCGGTGACCGAGCAGCGCTACCTGGGTTACACGCTGGCGCTGCGATCGCACGGGCTCGACGTCGATCCGCAGCTGGTCGACCGCGGCGAATTCACCTTCGACTCGGGCCTCGCGGCCGCGCGCAGGCTGCTGAGCCGGGCCACGCGGCCCACCGCCGTGTTCGCCAGCAATGACGACATGGCCGCCGGCACCATCATGGCGGCGCACGAAATGGGCCTCACGATCCCGAACCGCCTGTCGGTCGCCGGCTTCGACGACAGCTACGTGGCGCAGGTCATCTGGCCGCGGCTCACCACGGTCCACCAGCCGACTTACGAGATGGCGCACCAGGCGGCGGACATGCTGTTCCGCTCGATGGGCGACGACCAGCCACCCAAGAGCCTGGAAATTCCGTACCGCATGGTGTGCCGGGAATCGACGGGGCCCCGCCCTTCGAATTGACGGCGGCCGCCCGCGGGTCGGCTCCCGGGCTGCTTCAGGTTGCGCGGCAGTGCCGGTCGATGAACGCGGCATGGGTGGGCGCGAGCTCCGCCGCCGCGCGCACCGCCTCGCGTAACGCCGCGAGTTTCGCCACGAGCGCGAGCTCGTCTTGGGCATCGACGCGCGGGTCGTGCCGCCGCGGCAAAATGCCGTGACCCGCGAACAGGGTTACCCAGCTCGCCTCTTCGAACGATTCACCCGCGTAGCTCACCACCTGCCCGTGGGCGCGAAACACGTCGATCTTTCGCGCCAGCGTCTCGGGCACCGCCATGTCGCGACAGTAGCGCCAAAAGGCCGTGTCGTCGCGCTGCGTCCCCTTGTAGTGGAGGATCAGGAAATCGCGGATGCGCTCGTACTCCTCCTGTATCAGCCGATTGGCTTCGTCGATGCCGACCGGATCGAACTCGCTGTCGGGGAAAAAGGTGAGGAGCTTCGCGATACCCGACTGGATCAGCGCGATGCTCGTCGACTCGAGCGGCTCGACGAACCCGCCGGCGAGACCGAGCGCGACGCAGTTGCCAATCCAGAACTTCTTGCGGCGCCCCGCCGTGAAAGACAGGTGACGTGGCTCGGCCAGCGCATCACCAGCGAGCCCGCCAAGCAGGCGCCGCGCGGCAGCGTCGTCATCGACGTACTCACTGCAATACACGTAGCCATTACCCGCGCGATGTTGCAGCGGAATGTGCCACTGCCAGCCGGCCTCGAGCGCGCTCGCGCGCGTGAACGGTTCGGCCGCGCCAGCGCTCGACGAAGGCGCGGCCACCGCACGGTCGCAGGGCAACCAGCGCGACCAATCCTCGTAGCCAGCGCGCAAGGTCTCCTCGATGAGCAGCGCGCGAAAGCCGGAGCAGTCGATATAGAGCTCGCCAGCCACCGTGCGGCCATCGGCCAGCTTCAGCGATTCGATGAAACCTTCGGGCTCGCGCCGCCGCACCGCGACGATCCTCGCGTCGATGCGCTGCACGCCGCGCGCTTCGGCATAGTCGCGCAGGTAGCGCGCATAGAGCGTGGCGTCGAAATGATAGGCATAGCCGAAATTCGCGAGCGCGAGCTGCGGCTGGCGACGCGGCTGCGCGAATCGGCCGCGCTTCGCCATGGCGGCGGGCAGCGAGTACTCCTCCAACCTTCCGGTTTCGTGCCTGCCACGCAGCCGGATCCAGGCGTGGTGAAAGGATGCGAGATCGACGCGCTCGCCATAGGGCGCGAATGGATGGAAGAAACTTTCACCGCGCCGATGCCAGTCCACGAACTCGATGCCGAGCTTGAACGTGGCCTGTGTCCGGCGCAGAAAGTCGAGCTCGTCGATCCCGAGCATGCCGTTGAATTGCCGGATGGCCGGCAATGTCGCCTCGCCCACGCCCACCGTTCCCACATCGCTGGACTCGACCACCGTGACACTCTTGCCGGGCTTCCCGCGCCAGAAGTGCGCCAGGCTCGCCGCCGCCATCCAGCCGGCAGTGCCGCCGCCGACGATGACCGCCCTGTCGATCGGACGCGCCGACGTGTTCACGCCACCGCCTCCGCCGCACAATGACGCGCGATGAATTCCTCGTGCCGCGGCGCCTGCGAAGCCGCCTGCACGATGTTCTGGCGCATGCGCGCGAGCCGCGCGTGCAGCTCGTCCAACGCGAAGTGGTCGACCAGCGGATCGCAGCGTTCGGGTAGATAGCCGAAGCCGGTGTACAGCGCGGTCCAGCTCGGGTCGGCGAAGGTCTCCCATTCATAGCGCACCAGGAAGCCGCGCGAGCGGAACATACGCAGCTTGTAAGCCAAGGTGTCCGGGATGGACATTTCGCGACACTCGCGCCACAGCTCGCCCGTGTCGCGCGCATTCGCGCAATAGTGAAAGACGAGGAAGTCGCGCAGCCGTTCGTACTCGAGCGTGGAGCTGCGGTTGAATTCCTCGCTGAGCGACGGATCGAAGTCGCGGTCGGGAAACAGCCGGCGCAACTTCTCGATGCCGGTTTCGATCAGCGAGATGCTGGTCGACTCGAGCGGTTCGAGAAACCCGCCGGCCAGGCCCAGCGCCACGCAGTTGCGGTTCCAGAACTGGCGGCGATGGCCGGCGGTGAAGCGCAGGAAGTTCGGATCCGCGAGTGGTTTGCCTGCGAGCCGCCCGATGAGCGCGGCGGCGGCTTCGTCATCGCCCAAGTGCCGGCTGCAGTACACGTAGCCATTGCCGGTGCGATTCTGCAGCGGGATCCGCCACTGCCAGCCCGCCTCGACCGCCGTCGCGATCGTGTAGGGGCGCAGCTCTCCCGCACTGGCGCAAGGCATGGCCACCGCGCGGTCGCAGGGCAGCCAGTGTGTCCAGTCGTGGTAGCCGGTCTTGAGCGCGCCTTCGATCAGGAGCCCGCGGAAACCCGAACAGTCGAGGAACAGGTCGCCGTCGACGCGGTCGCCACCGTCGAGCGTGAGCGACTCGATGAAGCCGTCTTCGCCACGCAGGTTCACATCGAGCACGCGCCGATCCATGCGCGCGACGCCGCGCGCGACTGCGTAGTCGCGCAGGTATCGGGCGAACAAGCTGGCGTCGAAGTGCAGCGCCCAGTCGAACACCGAAAGGCTCGACGTGGGGTTGGGATGCGGGCGCGTGAAGCGATTGTGGCGAGCGAGCTCGATGGCGAGGCAATAGTCGCCATAAGGCGCGGCATCGCCGAGCTCGCGCAACTTCAGCCAGAATTGGTGGAACGGCAGATCGCGCGCGGGCATTCCATACAACCCGAAAGGATGCATGAACGATTCGCCGCGCTTCGACCAGTCCCGGAACTCGATGCCGAGCTTGCAGGTGGCGTTCGTGGCGCGCATCAGCTCGAACTCGTCGATGCCGAGATCGCGCAGGAAATCGCGGATGGCGGGGATGGTCGCCTCGCCCACGCCCACGGTGCCGATGTCGCTCGACTCGATGAGCGTGATCGCGAGGCGCGGGCCGAAGTAATGCGCGAAGCTGGCCGCGGCCATCCAGCCGGCCGTGCCGCCGCCGACGATCACGAGTTTACGGATGCGCCTGTCCATCGAAGACGCCGCGGGCGGTTCCACGTCCGCCCGCGGCGTGAGTGCCGGAGGAACGTCGGCTACCGCTTGGCCGCACCGAACCGGGCGCGCACTCCGAGCAGGAGCCGGCGCTCGTAGATGTTCTGGTACGCGTACTGGTTACCCCACTGGAGGTAATAGTCCTCGAACTCGTTGGTGAGGTTCGAGCCCTGTAGATAGACGGTGAAGTCCGGGTTGACGTCGTAGCTCACCGAGGCGTCGATGTAGTTCGTCGGCCGCTGGTAGAGCGTCATGCCCGGCGTGCCCCAGACCTGGTCGAGCGCCACCGCCCGCTTGCTGCGGTAGTTGTGGGCGATGCGCGCCTGCAGCTTTTCACCCTGGTACCACAGCGCGAGATTCGCCTGGTGCACCGAGTTGTCCTGGAAGGGCACGTCGTCGCCCGACAGATCCTTCTCGCCGGATTTGCTGGGCGAATACGTGTAGTTGGCGTCCACGCCGAAGTTGTTGAGCCAGCCTTCGGTGAACGCATGCTTCACGCCGAGCTCGACGCCCTTGAGCTTGCCGCCGTCGCCCTGCACGTTGGTGTTGACGTTGACGGTGCGCCGGACCACGCCGTCCTGGTCGGGCAGCGCCATGGGCACCGTGCCACGTTCGATGAAGCTCTTGATGTCGACATAGAACAGCGCGGCGCTCAACAGCGTCTGTTCGCCCGCATACCACTCGAGCGAGACGTCGAAGTTCTTCGACCGCCAGGGCTCGAGCTCGGGGTTGCCATTGGAGTTCGCGCCGATGACGATGAAGCGTCCACCTTCCGCGTTGGAGATGGCGTACGACGGCGTCAGCGCGCCGCCCCATTGCTCGAGGTCGAGCATGGTCATGGTCCTCGCGAAGGCACCGCGCAGCTTGAGCGTGTCGGTCAGGTCGTACGCGAGATTCACCGAGGGCAGATAGTCGTTGAACTCCCGGCGCGTGACCGTATCGCCGGCGTCGACGTTGGCGGCGCCATAGGGCTGCGGCGCGCCGACGTTGTTCTGCGTGACGTCGAGCTTGGTCTTCACCATGCGCAGGCCGAAGTTCGCGTGGAACTTGCCCTCGCCGGCGTAGTTGCCCTGCAGGTAGGCGGTTTGCTGGTCGACGTCGACGACGTACGAGCCGCCGGGGTTCGAGACCTTCACGTTGCCGGGGAACAGCGCGTCGTGGAACGCCTTCGGGTTGTCCATCGCCGCGGGATCCAGCGAGTACATCGCGGGGACGCCGCCGACTCCGCCGAAGTCCGTGATCTGGATGACGTCGTCGCCGAAGCTCGACAACGGCAGGCGGCCGAGCGCCGTGTAGTACTGCATGGCGCCGCTGTTGGCGTCGCCCGCCGCGCAGGCGCCGGCAATGCCGCCGCCGTTGAGCACCACGTCCGTCGCCTTCCACTTCACGAGGCAGCCCGCGCCGTAGAACGGCGCGAGGTAGTCGTACGCCAGGTTCTTGGCATCGCGCGAGCTGAAACGCAGGCCCGCATCGAGGCTGAAGGCGTCATTGAGGTGGTACTTGGTATCGAGGCGCAGCACGGTGAGATCCGCGTCGCGATCGAAGTTGTTCTCGGACGACAACGCCCCGATGGAATACGCGTCGAGGTCGCCGACGATCTGCGGGATGCCGGAGAAACCCACGTGCTCCCCGGTGTAGTCGGCGGTGATCTGCGGGAAGCCCGCGTACCCGTTCGGGTACGGGTTCTGCGTGCCCGTGGGGTAGTAGTTGGTCGTGAGGCCCCATTGCGTGCCATTCGACAGGTCGATGTCCGCGTAGCTGTTCACGCGGTTCTGCCGGGCCTTGCCCTTGAGCGCGCGCACCGTGCCGGAGAAAGCGTCCTCTGAGCTGCCGAATTCGACCTGCAGGTTGAGGTTCTGCGACTTGGACTCCGTGCGCGCGAGATCGGAATACGACTTCAGGCGGCGCGTGTCGAGCAGGAACACCTGCGTGGTGTTGATCTCGCTGGCGCCGTTCGCGGCACCCGTGCCGGTGCTCTCGATCGGGGTCCACCATTCCCAGCGCTGCCACTTGTCCTCGGCGGCGAAGCCGGCCGTGCGGTCGAATTGCGTCTGGTCCGTGAAGAACGCATCGGCGGTCAGGCGCACGTCGTCCGCGAGCTGGACCTGGAACGAAGCGTTGATGCCCAGGCGCTCGCGCTCCGTGAACTTGTTGAACGCCGAGTGCCCCTGGAAGGAGATGAACTTGTCGTTGGTGTCGCCGTCGCCGTTGACGTCGCTGGCGGCGTCGTTGGGCCACGCGGCGCCCTCGCCCGGAAGGCCGGTCCAGCCCGAGTTGCCTTGCAGGCCGTTGTAGTAGTTGGCCTGCGTGACGTCACCGTACGACACGGAGAGCAACGCGCCGACCTTGTCGTTGCGCCAGCCGAGCAGCGCGTTGGCGAGCGGCTCGGTCTTGCCCTTGCCGTCGCCATACGCAGCTTCCGCAGCGAGCGATGCCGAGAAACCTTCGGCGAGATCCATGGGTCGGCGCGTGCGCAGGTTCACCGTGCCCGTGGTGCCCCCGCTCAGCAGGTCCGCCGTCGGCGACTTGATGACGTCCACGCCCGAGAAGAGCTGCGACGGGATGTCACCGAAATTGGGCTGCACGTTCGTGATGGAATTGGCGCCGAGATACTGCTCGCCGTTGAGCAGCGTCGTGACCTGCGGCAGGCCGCGGACGTTCACCGCGCTGCCCTCGCCGGCCTCGCGGCGGATCTGCACGCCCGGTACGCGCTGCAGCGAGTCGGAGATCGTGACGTCCGGCAGCTTGCCGATATCCTCGGCGCTGATCGAATCGACGATCTGCGCCGCATTGCGCTTGATGTCTATGGCGCGCTGCTGCGCAGCGCGGATGCCGGTCACCGTGATCTCGGTGATGACCTCGCCATTGCTTCCCTGCTGATCCTGCGCGGTCGCCGGCGTGGCGATGGCGAGCAATTCGATGGAAATGGCGGCTGCGAAAGAGGCGCGCGCAACCCTGCGCGCCCGCTTCTGCTGACGGTGCGACATGAAAACCCCCCACGATGTAGTTAGACGGCGCCGGCCCTCGAAAACCCGCGCCCGAAATCCAGGACGCGGCGATCTTGCGATGTCTCATTTCCCGTTGTCAATAAATAAATTCACTTGGTTTATTTAAAAACCGTGACATTGCGGCAGCGCAGCAAAATGCTAGCGCTAACTATCGGGTGGGACCGATCTGACCGGGTGCCGCCGGACGCAGAAAAGTGCGACGGGGCTTCAGAGACGCGCGAGCGCGCTGATTTCGGCTACTGCAACGACGAGGTGATAGAACGTGCTGGCCGGAGCCGGCTCGTCGACGAGTTTGCCCGAGGCGTCGATACGGTCGTACCAAAGCCCGGGGATGGGACAGTCGAGGTAACGAAGCAGCCCTTCGGCCGCGGCGACCGCCATCGTGACGTACCGGCCCTCGCCCGTGAGGCGCGCCGCGAGCGCCGCGGCCTTGAGCCGCTCGGTCTGTGGCCACAGCCGTGCGCTGGCGTCATGCGGCGAGAAATCATCGAGCACCTGCTGGAGCGCGAGCCCGTCCCGGATGCAATGCGCCTCGGTGGTGTCGATGAGCTTCATCGCCACGGCGCGCGCCTTCGGATGACGGTCACCGGCCCAGCGAAGCAGCAGCCAGGCCCACTCGAACTGGTGCCCGGGTTCGACGATGCGCCCCGGCGTGCCCGCCGCGAACTTGAAGTCCGGGTCGAAGAATTCGTGCAGCAGACCGTTCGCGTCGAAGAAATGCGCCAGCGCGAATTCGGCGATCTCGTCGGACAGCGATTTCCACAAGCTGCCTTCCGCACACACCTCGCAACCCGCGAGCGTGGCTTCGAAGAGGTGCATGTGCGGGTTCGATTCCAGCGGCAGGCTTACCGGCACGCCGTTCTCGAAACCACCCGTTGCGCGCTTCGTGTGCTTGAGCACGGCCTGCAACAGGTCATGCGCCTGCCGCTCGCGCTCGGCGCGCCATTCCGGGCCGAGCGTCGCGCCGAGATTGAAGGCGAGCAGGCCGAACGCCTGGTCATAGGTCACGGCGCGGTCGTCGGCGACGGAGAAATCCGCGTTGATCAGCGTGCGGAACAACCCGTCGGGCCGCTGGAATTTCGCGTACCAGAAGTCGAGCCCGTGTTTGACCAGCGCCGCGGCGTCACCACGCCAGCCGAGCGAAGGACCCATTGCGAAGCAGTACGCCTGGCGCGGCGTGACACGCGAACGCCGGCGGTCGGCCAGCGGCTTGCCGTCCTGGCCGAGCCGCTCGAAGAAACCGCCTGCCGGATCCACGCCCTTCGTGGACCACAGCGGGTAGGCGGCATCCAGCAACCAGCCGGAGAGCCGGCCATGCAATTCACGAATGCGCGCTTTGTCGTCCATCACGTTCGATCTTACAACGCTCAATGGGCCGCGCCGGCCCCCGTGGTGCCGTGCTCATACGTGCGCGCCTTGGTAGCCGCCACCGCGAACACC
Organism: Steroidobacteraceae bacterium; assembly: GCA_035525785.1. Lineage (GTDB taxonomy): Bacteria > Pseudomonadota > Gammaproteobacteria > Steroidobacterales > Steroidobacteraceae > CADEED01. Next base: position 27,521 of record DATLDQ010000130.1, read on the forward strand.
ACGATCAGCAGGTATGCCGCCGCGGGCAGGAAGTACGCCGCGTGCAGACCGGCATTGTCGGCGATGGTGCCGTAGATGAACGGCAGGATCGCGCCACCGACGATCGCGAGGCACAGCAGGCCGGACGTGGCCGCGGGCGCCGCGGTCGAACGCTCGAGCGTCGACGTGAAGATCACCGGGAACATGATCGAGTTGAACAGGCCGATCGACAGCGCGAGGTACGCGGCCGTGGTGCCGTGGGTTTGCGAGACGACGAGGCACAACGACGCTGCCACCAGCGCGAACCCCGCGAGGAGCCACGGAGCACGCTGCTTCACCAGGAACAGCAGGCCACTGCCGATGAGGCGCCCGACCATCGCGCCACCCCAGTAGTAGCTGACCATTTCACCCGCCTCGGCCAGCGAGATGTCGAGCATGTCGGGCTCGTGGAGGAAGTTCGTCATCGCGCTGCCGATGGACACCTCGGCGCCCACGTACAGGAATATCGCCGCCGCACCGAACATCGCCCAACGCGACTGGAAAGCGGTCGCGATCGACGGCCGCTGCCCCTCGTCGACCGGCTTGGTCACGTCGAGAAGCTTGCGGAACACGAAGATGAACAGCGCCAGCAGCACCAGCGCGCCGGCGATCGCGAAGAACACGGAGTCGATGCGGCGGAAAGAATCGGCGCGCAGCTCCGGCGTCACGGTCGCGCCATGCGTTACCGCGAAGATGCCGCCGGCCAAAATGATGGGCGACACGAGCTTCGGCGCCAGCCAGGTGCCGAACGAGTTGAACGTCTGGGAGAACGTGAGCCGGAAGTGCGAACGCTCCGGACGGCCCAGCGCCGCCGCGAGGGGATTCGCCACCACTTGCAGGATGGTGATGCCGCTCGCGATGACGAACAGGCCGACCAGCACCAGCGAGTAGGTGTCGAATTTGGTGGCGAGGGGGATGATGAGGCAGCCCGCCACCATGACGCCCAGCGCGCACATGATGGACTTGCTGTTGCCGAGGCGCGCGATGAGCGCGGCCGCCGGCAGCGACACGATGAAGTAGGCCATGAAGAACGCGAACTGCGTGAGCATGGCTTGCGCGTAGCTCAGCTCGAAGATCGCCTTGAGCGCCGCGATGAGCGGGTCCACCGAGACGGTGATGAATCCCCACATGAAGAACAACGTGGTGACCGTGGCGAAACCACCGCCCATGCCTTTGTACTTGTTGTCGACGTTCATCGTGGCCCTCGGAGTTTGGGAATCGGAATTTCTGTCAGAGCGCCGCGACTTTCATGAGCGCGGTGCGGGTCGGCAGCAGCCGGTGGCTGAACGGCAGGATGGCAGCGCCGACGGCGGGTGCATCATCGGACAGCGCGGCGCGCGCGACCGGTGCGGTGGCGGGGATGGTGGTGCCGTAGGTGGCCACGCGCTGGTTCAAACCATTGGCGATCTGGTCGACGATGCCGGCCGGCAGTCGGCCGCCGATAAGAATCACTTCGGGATTCACCAGGCAGTTGATCGCGAGCACGGGGTCGATGAGCGCATCCACGGCCGACTCCACCCAGGCATCGATGATGGCCTGGCCGCTGTCCGGCAGCTCCGTGAGCTCGTGCGGCGCGGACACCTTGATGCCCTGCGCGGCGAGCCGGCTGTAGAGCGCCGACAACGACACGATATTCTGGATCTGCCGCTCGTGGCCTGACGCGTCGCGCCCGCGCAGCATGCCGAGCTCGCCGCTGCGGCCGGTCGCGCCGCGGAAATGGTTGCCGTCGATGACGAGACTGCCGCCGAGCGCCGCGGTGATCAGGATGTAGAAGAAAGTCTGGTGCTTCTTGCCGAGGCCGAACTGCATCTCGCCCATGGTCGCGGCGGCGGCATCATTCTCGACGAACACCGGCACGTGGATGCTGCTGGTGAGCAGCGCGGCGACGTCTGTGGACGCCCAGATGCCGTAGTTGGCCGGCTGTTGCGGCAAGGTGGCGGCGCTCGGCATGTCGTCGGGCAGAGCGACGCCGACGCCCACCAGCCGCTCGCGGCCGATGCCCACCTTGGCGAGTAGTTTGCCCACCGATTTCGCGAAGAACTGCTCGACGTCCTTCGGCAGCGCGAAGTTGACCTCGCGCGAGGCACGCGCACGCACCCGGCCCTCGAAATCGAGCACGACCAGCGTGATGTGGTCGCGATCGACGTTGAGCCCGAGCGAAAACCAGCTGTCGGGGTTGATGACGAGCTTGGTCGCGGGCTGGCCACGGCCACCGCGCCGGCGGCCAGCTTCCTGGATGAGGTTGTCGACCAGCAGGCGCTTGGTGATGTTGGCGATGGCTGGCGCCGTCAACCCGGTGATGGTGGCGAGCTCCGCGCGGGTTATCGGCCCGTTCACGCGGATCGCGTGCAGCGTGACGCGCTGGTTGTGATCGCCGGCGCGCTCGAGATTGGTGCCGGAGAGTCGCATCTCCTGGCCGTTCGAGCCACGAGAGGTGTTGCCCGAACGCTCGCTCATCTCGATGCCGCCGCGGCCACGGTGTGCGGCTTGCCGGCCGCGTGATGCTCCGCGTCCGCCGCCAGCGCGAGGGCGCCCAGGGGACCCGCCATCGTGCCGAGACCGGGCGGTACGATGAATTGCGCGATTTCCTCGGTGACTTCCGGCGCTTCGACGTAGCCGTTGAGGCTGCGCCTGAGCTCGTGCTGGATGCGCTCGAACAGGTGGGACTGCCCCGCCATCACTCCGCCACCGAGGAAGATGCGCTGCGGCGCCGTGGTCAGCACCATGGTGTGCAGTAGTTGGGCCAGGCCGTGCACGACGTAGTCCCAGGCCGGGTGGTCGGGCGACAGCTGCGCCGCGGGCTTGCCCGTGCGCTTCTCGATGGCGGGGCCCGAGGCCAGGCCTTCGATGCAGTCGCCATGGTAGGGGCACATGCCCTGGAAGGTGTCGCCGGCCTTGCGCGTCACGCGCACGTGGCCGAGCTCGGTGTGGTTCATGCCGAAGATCGAGCGGCCGCGGACGATCGAGCCGACGCCGATGCCGGTGCCCACGGTGACGTACGCGAAATCGTCGAGGCCGCGGCCCGCGCCCCAGCGCCCTTCCGCGAGCGCCGCCCCATTGACGTCGGTGTCGAAGCTCACGGGCAGCGCCAGCTTCTTGCCCAGGCGCTGCGCCACGTCGGTGTTGCGCCAGCCGGGCTTGGAGGTGGAGGTGATGTGGCCGTAGGTGGGCGAACCGGCCCGCAGGTCGACGGGGCCGAAGGATGCGATACCCAGCGCACGCGCCGGGCCATATTGGAGGCGCCAGCGCTCGAGCACTGCCTCGACCTGGCGCAGCGTCTCCTCGCGCTCGGCGGTCGGGAGGCGTTCCACGGCACGCACGTCATCGGGCCCTGTGCCGAGGATGCACACGCACTTCGTGCCGCCCAACTCGACACCGGCCAGTAGTTTGGTGGTGGGTGACATCAGCCCGCCGATGGCGACGGCGCGGCTGCGTTCGGGACGCGGCGCATGCCTGCGAGCCTGGCATTCGCCTGCGCGAAGAAACTGTCGTGCGTCGGCGCGGCGGCGGTGTCGGCGCTGACCTTCTGGCTGATGGCGAGCATCACGCGTTTGACCTGCTCATAGTCGATGGTGTCCACCAGCGGGTCGTAGTCGCGGGGGATCACGCCCATGCCCTCGAAGATCCAGAACCAGTCGAGTTCGCCGAAGAGCTCGGGTTGCCGCAGGATGATGCGCCCCGCGGCGCGATACATCTCGATGCGCTGCGCCAGCGTGTCCGGAACGTCGTGCGCGGCGAAGTCTCGCCAGAACGGCGAGTCGTCGCGTCGCGTGAGACGGTAGTGCAGCAAAGTGAAGTCACGGATGCGCTCGAGCTCGTCGCCGATGATCGCGTTGTAGCTCGCTACGTGGGCCGGGTCAAACTGCCGGTCGGGAAAATGATCGAGCAGATTGAACAATGCGTTGATGATGAGGTGGTGATCCGCGGCGGTGACCGGCTCGACGCAGCCGGCAGCCGCGCCCAGCGCCACGACGTTGCCGCGCCAGAATTCCGTGCGGCGGCCGTTGCCGAGACGACGCACGCGAGGCTCCGCCAGCGGATCGCCGACCACCGGCATCAGCTCCTTCAGTGCCTCGTCGTCACCCTGGTGCGCGCTGGAATATACCTGCCCGTGACTCACCACCTGCTGCAGCGCCATGCGCCATTGCCAGCCGGAAGGCCTGGCCGTGTTCTGCACATAAGGCGCACGCACGTCGGCGAGCGACCCGGGCACGCTCACTTCACGATCGCAGGGCAGCCACTTCGACCAGTCCTGCCAGCCGGTGCCGAGGATCTCGCCGATGACCTGGGCGCGCGACCCGGTGCAGTCGATGTAGAGGTCGGCGCGCAGCGAGCTGCCGTCCTCGAACTGCAGCTCGTCGACCAGGCCGTCTTCGCGGCGCGTGGCGCCGACTAACTTCCGCTCGAGGCGGATGACGCCGCCGCGTTCCGCGACGCTGCGCACGAGGCGCGTGTACAGCGCGCCGTCGACGTTCAGTGCGTAACGCAGGTTCGGCGCGACGCCCAGCGAATTGCCGGGGAAAATGAAACGGTTGGCCTGGCCGAACGAGATTTCCTGGCTGAACAGGTCGATGCGCAGCTTGGGCGGCTGCGTGCGAGCCTTGTGCCAGAAATGGTAGAACGGCCGACGTTCGATGAGAGCGCCGAAGGCGCCGAACGGATGCCAGAACGTCTCCCCGCGCGCGGACCAGTCGTGAAAACGCGTGCCCAGCGAGTAGGTTGACTGCGTCTTGTTGATGAACTCGTTCTGGTCGAGCCCGAGGTAGCGCACCAGCTCGAGAACGGTCGGCAAGGTGGCTTCGGCATGTCCTGGAGACAACACCTCTGGCGCGTCGACGACATGGATCGAGCAGTGCCCGCCTAGCTTGCGATTCAACATGGCGGCGGCAGTCCACCCGGCGGAGCCGCCCCCGACGACGGCAACTCGCCTGATTCTTCGATCCGGTTCCATTCTTCTTTGAGCCCCCTGCCCGATGGCGCGGCGAGGCTAGCTGTGCGAACTGAAACCTGTCAATTAAACGCGCGCCATTACTTGAACTTTGGCTCGAATTCCGGCGAAAGACAGCATAGGCTGTCCGCGCCCAAAAACAGGAGTTTTTCGATGTCCCCTTCCCTGTCCATTGTCCGAAAGACTGGCGTGGCCGTCACGCTGCTCGCGCCCATCCTGTTGATGTACGGCTGCGAAAAAGCCGCCGACGACAAGCCTGCCGCCCCCGCCGCCAAGGCGGAAGATCCCGCAGCCGTGCACCCCGAGGTCTGGCCTTCGCCGAAGTGGCCGTTCGCGAAGGACGCCGCGCTCGAGGAGAAGGTCGCCGCGCTGCTCAAGAAGATGACGGTCGAAGAAAAGGTCGGCCAGGTGATCCAGGGCGACATCTGCTGCATCAAGCCCGAGGACATGAAGAAGTATCACCTGGGCTCCATCCTCGCCGGCGGCGGTTCCTCGCCTGGCAACAACGAGCGCTCCCCCGCGAAGGACTGGCTGCGGCTCGCGGATGAGTTCTACGACGCCTCCGTCGACACCAGCAACGGCGGGGTCGGCGTACCGATGATCTGGGGCATCGACGCCATGCACGGTCACAGCAACATCGTCGGCGCCGTGCTCTTCCCGCACAACGTGGGCCTGGGCGCCACGCACAACCCCAAGTTGTTAGGGGACATCGCGCGCGTCACCGCCGAGCAGGTGCGTACCACCGGCATCGAGTGGACCTTCGCGCCCACCGTGACCGTGCCGCAGGACGATCGTTGGGGCCGCGCCTACGAAGGCTACTCGGAGGATCCGAAGCTCGTGGCTTCTTATGCCGGCGAGTTCGTGAAGGGCCTGCAGGGCGACCCGGCCTCACCCGACTTCCTCAAGGGTCCGCACGTCATTTCGTCGACCAAGCACTTCCTGGCCGATGGCGGTACCGAGAATGGCCGCGACCAGGGCGACTCCAAGGCTTCGGAGACCGAGCTGCGCGACATCCACAACGCGGGCTACGTACCGGCCATCGAGGCCGGCGTGCAGACCGTGATGATCTCGTTCTCGAGCTGGCAGGGGCAGAAGCTCAGCGGCCACAAGGGCCTCATCACCGACGTACTCAAGAAGCGCATGAATTTCGATGGCTTCACCGTCGGTGACTGGAATGGCCACGGCCAGGTGAAGGGCTGCACCAACGACAATTGCCCGCAGGCTTTCAACGCCGGCATGGACATGTTCATGGCGCCCGACAGCTGGAAGGGTCTCTACGAGAACACGCTCAAGCAGGTCAAGGACGGCACCATCTCCATGGAGCGTCTCGACGAAGCCGTGACCCGCATCCTGCGCGTGAAGTATCGCCTCGGTGTGTTCGATGGCTTGAAGCCCTCGAAGCGCCCGCTGGGCGGCGACTTCAAGATGCTGGCCTCGCCCGAGCAGCGCGCCATCGCGCGTGACGCCGTGCGCCAGTCGCTGGTGCTGCTTAAGAACAACGGTGGCCTGCTGCCGCTCGCGGCTAACAAGCACGTGCTGGTCACGGGCGACGGCGCCGACAACATCAGCAAGCAGAACGGCGGCTGGACCATCACCTGGCAGGGCACGGGTCTCAACAACGCGGACTTCCCCGGCGCCACCTCGGTGTTCGGCGGTGTGAAGGCCGCGGTAAAGGCCGGCGGCGGCTCGGCGGAGATCTCCAGCGACGGCAGCTTCAAGAAGAAGCCCGACTACGCCATCGTGGTGTTCGGCGAGAATCCGTACGCGGAATTCCAGGGCGACCTCAAGGTCCAGACGCTGCCGGGTTCGATGACCCAGCACCTCGAGATCATGAAGAAGCTGCAGGACGAAAAGATCCCGGTGGTCGCCGTGCTCTTCTCCGGCCGGCCGCTCTGGCAGAACCGGGAGCTGAACCTCGCGAACGCGTATGTCGCGGCCTGGCTGCCCGGCACCGAAGGCGGCGGCATCGCCGACGTGCTGTTCCGCAAGGCGGATGGCTCGGTCAACTACGACTTCACGGGCAAGCTCTCGTATAGCTGGCCGCGTGACGCCACGGGCAAACCGCTCAACGTGAACCACGAGCCCTACGATCCGCTGTTCGCGTTCGGCTTCGGTCTCACGTACGCGCAGGGCGCAGAGCTCGCGGCACTGCCGGAAGATCCGGGAATTCCCGCGGAGCTCATGACCACGGGTTCGTACTTCGACAAGGGCCTGCCCGTGCAGCCCTGGTCGTTGCGCGTGTCGAACGGTCCTGACTCCACGCGCATCACCACGACGCCCGCCGAAGCCATCGGTGGCCGCGTGAAGATCACCTCGGTCGATGACCTGGTGCAGGAAGGCGCGCGCCGGTTCGTGTTCGATGGCAGCGGTCCCGCGACCGTCTCCATCACCAGCGAGGGTGCGGTCGACATTTCGCGCGAGACCAATGGCGACGTGATGCTTCTGGTGCGCGTGCGTCGCGACGCGCAAGCGCCCAAGGACGTCACCATCGGCATGAGCTGCGGCGCCAACTGCGGCGGCACGCTGCCCGTCGCCGACACCCTCAACAGCCTGCCGGCCGGCAAGTTCACTACGCTCGGCATCATGCTCAAGTGCTTCCAGAAAGCTGGTGTGGATGTGAGCAAGGTGGACGGCGCGATCGCGATCGCCTCGTCCGGCAAGCTGGACGTGTCTTTCTCGCAGGTGAAGCTCGGCACCGTGGCCGACAAGACCCACGCCTGCAATTAGCGCGGACTCGGATGTGTGGGGACAGGCTTGAAGTCTGTCCCCACTCGTTCGGCGGCCTGACTACCGCAGCTGGCTGTCCTTGCTGCCGCGCCGGTTGTAACCGGCGTTGTTCACGATGTCCTTGTCTTCGGCTTCCTGGCAGGTAACGCACAGCCGCACACCCGGGATCGCGGCGCGCCGCGCGTCCGGAATGCGCGCACCGCAGCCCGCGCACGACTCCAGCGACTCACCCGACGGCAAGCGGCTCTGCGCACGCTTGATGCCGTCCTTGATGGTCGCGTCGATCTGATCCTGTTCCGCGCCTTCGCGCGCCCAGCCGGTAGCCATCGGTCAATAGTGCTGCCGCCAGCGGGGATTGCAACCGGGGGAGACCGAGGTCAGTGCGGGTCGTGGACGAGTGGGGACAGACTGAAGTCAGTCCATGACGAGTGGGGACAGACTGAAGTCAGTCCCCACTATTTTATTGCTGCAGCGATGGCCTGCTCGGCGACGGGTCGCATCACGGCGTAGCCTTCCTCTGACGGATGCACTTCGTCGGTGGCCAGGCCGGGCTTCATGCCGCCCTTCCCGTTCGACATGGCGGAGTGGTAGTCCGCGTAGACCGCGCCCGTGGCCTTCGCGTACCCGCTGATCCAGCCGTTCAGCGCGATGATGGTGCTGGCGGTCTCGAGCCCCTGCCGCCACGGGAAAAACGCCGCTGGCGGGATCGACGCCAGCACCACGCGGATTTTGTTGGCACGCGCGATGTCGCTCAGCGCCATGATGTTGCGCTTGGTGTCGTCCGCGCTCATCGGCCCGGTGTTGAAGGCTATGTCGTTGGTGCCCGCCATGATGTGGACCACCCTGGGAAAGAGGTCGACGACGTCGGCGCGCATGCGCACCAGCATCTGCGGCGTGGTCTGCGCGCTGATGCCGCGGCACACATTGCCCTTCGCGAAGAAATCCGGCTGCTTCTCGCGCCAGCCCTCGGTGATGGAATCGCCGAGGAACACTGCAGTCACCTTGGTCTTGCTGGCGATGATCTGCGCATTCTCGTCGCGATAACGCGCGAGCCAGGCCCAGTCCGTGAGCAGGCGTTCGGGCTCGAGCGCCGGCGGCGTGCCGGGCTTCTTGACACAGACTTCCTCGCCGAGCGCCGGCATCGCGAGCGGCAGCGTCAACCCCGCACCGATCGACCCGGCGATCACCGAACGACGATTCACGAGACTCGACCGGATTTTCATGTGCCAGCTCCCTTGCCTTCCAACGCCTTGTCCATGGACTCCAACTCGACACCGCGAGTTTCCGGGAATATCGCCAGCACGACGAAGAACTGCAACACCATGCAGATCGAAAAGAACACGAAAGGCAGCGCCTGGGTGTGCAACGCGATCATCGGGAAGGCCTGGGCGATGATGGCGTTCATTCCCCAATGGGTCGCGCTGCCCAACGCCTGTCCTCGGGAACGCACGGGAGTCGGGAATATCTCCGCCAGGTACACCCAGATCACCGCGCCTTGCGAAAACGCGAAGAAGGCGATGAACGTGATGAGCATCGGCAGCAGGTACGGCTTGCCCTCGCCCGTGGCGAAGATCAGTGCGACGCCCGCCAGCGCCACTGCCGTGCCGATCGCCCCGATGAGCAGCAGCTTGCGGCGCCCGACCTTGTCGATCACGCGCAGGGCGATGACGGTCGCGATCAGGTTGGCCGCGCCGATGGCCACGGCCTGAAGATCATTGGACCAGCCAACGAATCCCGCGGCCGCGAAAATGTCGTTGAGGTAGTACAGGATCGCGTTGATGCCCGACAGCTGGTTGAACATCGCCAGCAGGATGGCCAGGACGATCGGCTTGCGGTTCGCGGCCGAGAACAGTTTGAACGTCGACTCCCGGCGCGCATCGTCCGCGGCGCGCTCGAACTCCGCGAGTCTCGCCTCCACGTCGGCGACGCCGACCCGCGCGAGGCTGTCGCGAGCGTCGTCCTTGCGGCCGCGCATCGCAAGCCAGCGTGGGCTCTGCGGGATGTTGAAGATGAGCAGCGCGAACACCACCGCGGGCACCGCCGCGATGCCGAGCTTTATGCGCCACGCATCGTCGCCCGCGACGCCGGAAACGACCGCATTGCTGGCGAATGCCACGAGGATGCCGAGCACGATGTTGAACTGGAACAGCCCGGTCAGCGCACCGCGTCGCTCCGCGGGCGCAATCTCGGAGATGTACACGGGCGCCAATACCGAGGAAGCGCCGATCGCGAGACCGCCGATGAATCGGCACACGTAGAACGACTCGATGTTCCAGCACAGCGCGCAACCCAGAGCCGACACCACGTACATGAAGCCGACTACCTTCAGCGTATCGCGCGAGCCATAGCGATCGCCCGGGATGCCGGCGACCAGCGCGCCGATCAAAGTGCCGACCAGCGCGCTCGCGACGGCGAAGCCATACCAGAACCCGCCTTTGGACAACTCGAACACCTTGCCGACGGATTCGGTGACACCGGATATCACCACCGTGTCGAAGCCGAACAGCAGGCCGGCGAGACTCGCGGTGACCACTATTCCAAGATTTCCGTTGGCAAGATTTCCGTTGGCAAGATTTCCGTTGGCAAGATTTCCTGAGCCCGGGTTCTTCGTCTGAGTCATCGCTATCCCCCTTTTTTCGAGCATATATAAGAAGAGTGCCCGCCTATTAATGCAAGATGTTTTAGTTATAGTAGGGCATCGTCCTTGGGGGAGGAAATATGCGGAAGCGTTTCGCCGCGCGTGCTCGCGCGCTTTTCAATCAGGTCTCGCTCCTAACAATCCTGGGCGCGCTGGCCACGGTCTCTTCCGCGCAGGGCTCCTCGCAGGCGGCAAGCGACGCGACCGGGCCTTACAACGTCACCATCCTCGAAGGGGGAGACGGCCTGGCGCGCAAGCTTCCGGACGGTACGGCTTCGCTCGCGGCAGGTGGCAGCTGGTCGATGACGGGCTGGGTGAACCCGAAACGCAACCAGGACAAGGCCGCGGTGTTGTTCGGCGTGGGCAGTTCGGCCGAGTCGGCGCGCGCGCTCATGATCGTCGGCGGCAAATTCATGCTGTTCGCGGATGGCCGCGCCGTGGAGAGCGGCACCGAAGTGCCCGCCGGTAGATGGACTGCCATCGGCGCCGCCTTCGACGGCAAGCGCGCGCGGCTCTACGTCAATGGCAACGAAGTCGGCGGCGATGAACTGGCCAGCGGCACCGTGACCGGCGACCTGTTCGTCGCACCCGTGGTCGACAGACCCGACGCCGAACACTTCGGCGGGCAGATGGCCGGCATGAAGTGGCACGAACGAGCGCTCGATGCGAAACAGATGCAGGCGTTGTTCGCCGCGCGCCCGAACTTCGACGTCGTGGTGTTCCACGAAGTCGGCGGACACTGGCCATGGCAGGTGAAGCAATGGCGTGGCCTGCAGGAACCCCAGGATGCGTGGACGCTGCCCGCGGGCCGGGCGCCCTTCAGCAAGGGCGTAGCGAAGACGCTGCTGCCGCAATCTGAACTGCGCGTCGTGGACGCGCAGACCTGGGCGCTGAATCGCTGGCGCCTCGCCGAGGCGCCAACGGTACGTGACAGCGCGGCAGAAATATCGCGCACCAGCTTCGCGGATGCGTCGTGGTACCCGGCCACCGTGCCGGGCACCGTGCTCACCACGCTCATCGATCGCGGCGTGTACCCGGACTACGACTACGGACTGAACAACATGGCGATACCCGAAAGCCTGGCGCGCCAGAGCTATTGGTATCGCACAGCCTTCGACGCGCCGGAGAGCCTCGAGGGTAAACAGCTCACGCTCACGTTCAAGGGCATCAACTACGCGGCCGAAGTATGGGTGAATGGCGGACGCGTCGGCGACATCCGCGGTGCGTTCATCCGCGGCGTGTTCGACGTCACGGGCCGTATCCAGGCGGGCAAGCGCAATGCCATCGCCGTGCGCGTCTCGCCGCCGCCGCATCCGGGCATTCCGCACGAGGAGTCGATTTCGGCCGGCCCGGGCGAGAACGGGGGCTGGGTGGCACTCGATGGCCCGACGTTCGCCGCTGCCGAAGGCTGGGACTGGATCCCGGGCATCCGCGACCGCAACACCGGCATCTGGCAGGACGTCGAGCTCAGCGCGAGCGGGCGCGTGCGGCTCCTCGATGCGCAGGTCATCACCACGTTGCCGCTGCCGAAGACCGACAGCGCCGACGTGGCCATCGTCGTGCCGCTAGATAGCTCGCACATCGCGCCCGTGGAAGTCACGGTGAATGCGCGTTTCGGCGACGTGTCGGTGACGAAGACAGCGTCGGTGAATCCGGGCCGTACGGAGTTGCGTTTCACTTCGGCCGAGTTCCCGCAGCTGCACGTGCAGAACCCCAGGTTGTGGTGGCCGAATGGCTACGGCAAACCCGAGCTGCATACGCTGAAGCTCGATGTCGCCGATCGCGGCCGGCCTTCCGACAGCAAGTCCGTGCGCTTCGGCATGCGCCAGGTCACGTACGATTTCTCGCTGTTCGACGGCGATGGCCGGCTACGGCGAGTCACCGTCGACGTGCAAGCCGGCAGCGCGCGCGGCGAACGGCTCATCGACAACACACACGAGAAGATCAAGAAGTCACCGCGTGGCTGGGCCGCATCGCTGACGCCGGCCGGCGAGAAATCGCCCGCGGTCACCGAATCGCGTGACCCGCTCGACTACCCGCATCTCACGCTGCGCGTGAATGGCGTGCGCATCCTCGCGCGCGGCGGCAACTGGGGCATGGATGATTCGCGCAAGCGCATCCAGCGCGAACGGCTCGAGCCCTACTTCCGGCTGCAGCGTGACGCCAACCTCAACATCATCCGCAACTGGATGGGCACGAACACCGAGGACGTGTTCTACGACCTCTGCGATGAGTACGGAATGATGGTGCTCAACGACTTCTGGGCATCCACGCAGGACTTCCAGGTCGAGCCGCAGGATCCGCAGCTGTTCCTGCAGAACGCCGTGGATACCGTGCAGAGGTATCGCAATCACCCGTCGATCGTGCTGTGGTTCGGCCGCAATGAAGGCGTGCCGCAACCCATCCTCAATGAAGGGCTCGGCGACGTCGTCGCGAAGTACGACGGCACGCGGCATTTCACCGGCAGCTCGAACATGGTGAACCTGCAGGGGTCCGGGCCGTATAACTACCGGCCGCCCGCCGGCTACTTCACCGATCTCGCGAGCGGATTCAGTGTCGAGACCGGCACGCCTTCGCTCGCCACCCTCGAAGCCATCGAGGCGATGGTGCCAAAGGAAGATCGCTGGCCGCTGTCCGACACCATCGCATACCACGACTGGCATTTCGGCGGCAACGGCGACGTCAAGACGTTCATGGAGACGCTGGCGCGGCGCTTCGGCGCAGGCACCAGTCTCGCGGACTTCGAGCGCAAGGCGCAGCTCATGAACTACGAGACGTATCGCGCGGTTTTCGAGGGCCTGCAGGCCCACATGTGGACGAAGAACTCCGGCCGCTTGCTATGGATGACCCACCCGGCCTGGCCCAGCAATCACTGGCAGATCTATACGCACGACTACGACACGCATGCGGCGTATTACGGCGTGAAGAAGGCCACCGAGCCCCTGCACGCGCAGATGAACCTGCCCGATCTCGACGTGAGCGTGATCAACACGACGCTGCAGCCACGTGACGGCTTGAAGCTGCGCACGCGGGCGCTAACGCTCGACGGCCGAACGCTCGTGGACCGCATGGACACCGTGACTGCCGCGGCCAACGACATCACGGCGCTGCCGCGCATGGACCTCGCGGCCCAGGTGCGGGCCGAGGGCATGGTCATCGTCGCGCTCGAGTTGCGTGACGCCTCTGACCAGCCGATTTCGCAGAACACCTACCTTCAGGGTGCCGACGACGCGAGCTATCGCAAGCTCGGCGACCTGGGGGAGCAGCGCGCGAACGTGAGCGCCACGCAAGTGGTCGGAGGTGACGAAAGCACGGTGTTCGTGCAGCTCGAGAACCGAGGCAAGCAGGCGCTGGTAGCCATCAAGATGACGCTCGTGGATCACATGGGCACGCGCATCCTGCCGGCGCGATACACCGACAACTATGTGACATTGCTGCCGGGCGAATCGCGGCGCGTGGAGATCGCGTATCCGTCGAAGCTGGGACCAAGAGCCAGCGTCAACATCCGCGGCTGGAACGTGAAGCCGGCGTCGGTGCGAATCGCCGCTCGGCGCGCCGAGCCGATGCAGTAACGCCGGCACACTTCTTCACAAAGGCCCGGCCCCGATTTCTATGAATCGGGGTCCGACCCCATTATTCTTCGCGGATGCCAGCTGCCGAGATTGCCCGCGTAAAGAAAGAGATCGACGCGCTCTACCGCAAGGAGTCGCGGCGAATCTTCGCCACCCTCATCCGCCTGCTCGGTGACTTCGACCGCGCCGAGGAAGCGGTGAGCGATGCGTTCCGCGCCGCCATGGAGAAGTGGCCCATCGAGGGACTGCCGCAAAACCCGGTTGCCTGGCTGGTATCCGCCGGGCGATTCAAATCCATCGACAAGCAGCGCCGCGACAAGCGCTTCGACCATCTCGAGGATCGCCCGGACGTCGCGGAGGCGATGAGCGACGGCGCGACGCCGCTCGACGAGCAGGAGCTGCTCGAGGACGACCGCCTGCGCCTGGTGTTCACCTGCTGCCATCCCGCGCTCGCGCCGGACGCGCAGGTCGCGCTCACGCTGCGCGAAGTCTGCGGCCTCACTACCGAGGAAATCGCCTCGGCTTTCCTGACGCCGGCGCCGACGCTCGCACAGCGCATCGTGCGCGCGAAGAACAAGATCCGCGACGCCAACATCCCGTACGAGGTGCCGGCGCGCGAGCAGCTGGCCGAGAGACTCGAGAGCGTGTTGCGCGTGGTGTATCTCGTGTTCAACGAGGGCTACTCGGCGAGCAGCGGCGACTCGGCCACTCGCGCCGACCTGTCGGCGGAAGCGATCCGGCTCGGCCGGCTGATCCTGCAGCTGCTGCCCGAGGCCGAGGTGCGCGGACTGCTGGCGCTGATGCTGCTGCATGAGTCACGGCGCGAATCGCGCGCCACGGAGGACGGCGAGCTCATCCTGCTCGACGAGCAGGACCGCAGCCGCTGGGACCGCGCGCTCATCGACGAAGGTGTCTCGCTGGTGCGCGCGGCGTTCTCGGCGCAGGAGATTGGCCCGTACGCCGTGCAATCCGCAATAGCGGCGGTGCATGCCGAAGCGCCGAGCGCCGAGTCCACGGACTGGAACGAGATCGTGGGGCTGTACGACCTGTTGTTGCGGATCACGCCCTCGCCCGTCATCCAGCTGAACCGGAGCGTGGCCGTCGCCATGCGCGACGGGCCCGAGGCGGGTCTCGGTGACCTCGACCGGCTGCTGGCCGGCGGCGAACTCGACAAGTACCAGCTCGCCCACGCCGCGCGCGCGGACTTTTGCCGGCGGCTCGGTCGCCACGCGGAGGCACGCGTGTCCTACGAGCGCGCCATCAAGCTCACCGCCCAGGGCCCCGCCCGGCGTTTCCTCGAGAAGCGGCTCGCGGCTTTGCCGGTTGTTGTCGGGTGAGGAAACTGGGGAAAATGGCGGGCGATCATCTAACCGGCTGATCAATCGGCGCTTTTTTCGCAGCTTCCCGTTTTCCCCAGCTGACACCATGGGCTGTCGAAAACGCGACCGGCCGTTCGACAACTTATCAACGCGCAAGGAGACCGCCGTGAAATACCTCTGCCTCGTGTATCTCTCGCCCGAACACTGGAGCTCGGCTCCGGATGAGGCCTGCTTCGCCTGCTCGCAGGAGATGGCGGCCAGTGGTCACTTCATCGATGGCGCGCCACTGCACCCGGTGCACACGGCGACCACCGTTCGCGTGCGCAACGGTCGCGCCACGATCACCGACGGCCCATTCGCCGAGACCAAGGAAGCGCTCGCCGGCTTCTATCTGATCGAAGCGCGCGATCTCAACGAAGCCATCCAGCTCGCATCGAAAATACCGCCCGCCAAGTACGGCAGCATCGAGATACGCCCGACGCGTGAGCTGGTCGTCGACTCACAGAAGGCGGATCCGCAGAAACTCGCCGCCGCCGCCGCGCCCTGACACCATCGAAGCCCGAGGACCCGCCCATGCATTCGCAGATTTTCGTCAACCTGCCCGTCAAGGACCTGAAGCGCTCCGTCGACTTCTTCACGAAGCTGGGCTACACGTTCAACCCGCAATTCACCGACGACAATGCGACCTGCATGATCCTCGGCGACAATCTGTTCGCCATGCTGCTCACCGAGAAGTTCTTCGGCAGTTTCACCAGCAAGGCGATCGTCGATACCAGCAAGGCCACCGAGACGCTCACGTGCCTGTCGTGCAACAGCAAGCAGGAGATCGACGACCTGGTCGCGAAGGCCCGGGCCGGGGGCGCCAAAGTGCCGCGCACCGCGCAGGATCACGGCTTCATGTATGCGCACGGTTACGAGGATCTCGACGGCCACACCTGGGAGCTGGTGTACATGTCCGGCGCGCCGGTCGAGCATCTCGACAAGTAGTTGGGCCGCGGGCGCGGCTCTCGAGCACACCGAATATGTGATGCGCGTCGGCACCGCGGCCAGCCTTTGCCGCGGTGCTTCAAGGGACTCGGGGGGCGGCCGTTAACGGTTCGGGCCACTCCTTCGAACAAGTCCACTCCAACGACGCGCCATGAACCAACCTGCCCGGCCTCAAGACCCGGAACTCGACCGCATCCTCCACGCGGCGATGACCGACGATTCCCTCGAGCTGCCGCCACCGCCGCAGGTAGCCGTGGAAGTGCAGCGCCTCACGCGTTCCGAAGTCGAGGATGATGCGAAGCTCGCCGCCAATTCCGCCGAACTCGCGAACCTCATCCAGCGCGACGTAGCCCTGGCGGGCCAGGTCATGCGCGTCGCCAACTCCGCGCTGTACGCGCGGCGCACCCCCGTGGTCACGCTGCCGCAGGCCATCGCGTGGCTGGGCATGCGCGAGATCCGCACCATCACGTTTTCCGCCGCCGTGCAGAGCCAGGTCTTCGCGTCCACCTACTTCCGCAAGGAGATGACGGAGCTTTGGCGCGAGTCGGTCATCACCGCGCTGTTCGCCCAGGAAGTGGCGCGCCTCAAGCGCCGCAACGTGGAGGCCGCCTACCTGTGCGGATTGCTCCACCGCGTGGGCCATGCCGTGGTACTGGCGCGCGTCGGCAGCGCGGCGCTCAAGAACCGGCTGACGCCCGACGTCGCGCAGATCATGCCCTTCGCGCACAAGCACGAGGCGCGCGTCGGCACGTTGCTCGCCGCGTGCTGGAACCTGCCGCCAGCGGTGAGCGCAGCCATTGCGCACTGGCGCGATCCGCAGGAAGCCAACGAACACCGCACCGAGGTCATGGAGGTGGCGCTGGCCCGCCAGATTTCCGACGAGCTGCGCACGCCGGGCGCCGGCGGCGAGCTGCCCGATTCCATGCTCGGGCCCGTCTCGCTCTGGATGGACGAGCTGTCCATCTACCCGGACGAGCTGTTCACCATCATGGCGCAGCGCGCCGCGATTTACGCCACCGCCGAAAGCTTCTCATGAGTGCTCCTGCTTCGATAGCAGAGGCGCAGTTCGACGTCGTCGTCATCGGCTCCGGCCCCGCGGGCCAGAAGGCCGCCATCCAGGCCGCCAAGGCCGGCAAGCGTGTCGCCGTCATCGAGCGCGACCGCCAGGTGGGCGGCAACTGCGTGCACACGGGCACCATCCCGAGCAAATCATTGCGCGAGCACGCGCTGCGGCAACGAATACGCCGCGTGGACCTGTCGAGCGAGCCCATCCAGTCGCTGCTCGATGGCGTCAACGAGACCATCGCCGCGCACGACGCCTACATGTCCGCCCAGCTCGAGCGCAACCAGGTCACCTTGCTGCGCGGGCGCGCGAGCTTCCTCGACGCGAAGACCCTGGCCATGCGCCGCATCGACGGCTCGCAGACGCGCGTCGGCGCGCCGCTCATCATCATCGCCACGGGCTCGCGGCCGCGAACGCCACCGCACCTGGCGGTGGACCACGAGCACGTGCTCGACAGCGACTCGATCCTGTCGCTGGCCTATCTACCCCGCTCCCTGCTGGTGCTCGGTGGCGGCGTCATCGCCAGCGAGTACGCAGCCATGTTCGCCGCCCTCGGCTGCCACGTGACGCAGGCCGACCAGTACGAGCGGCCACTCGGCTTCCTCGACCCCGAGCTCACGCAGTTCTACGTGGACGAGCTGCGCCGCGCCGGCGGGGAATACGTCCCCAAGTGCGAGGCGGTGTCCACGCAATGGGATGGCGTCTCGCAGGTGCGCACGGAATTCACCAACGGCAGGGTGCTGTCCGCCGACAAGGTGCTCGTCGCGCTCGGCCGCGTGGCCAACGTCGATGGGCTGCACCTGCATTCGGCCGGCATCGCGCTCACTGCGCGCGGACACATCCAGGTCGACGACTGCCTGCAGACCACGACCGCCGGGGTTTACGCCGCCGGCGACGTCATCGGCCCGCCAGCGCTCGCCTCCGTGTCCATGGAACAAGGCCGCCGCGCCGCCTGCCACGCGCTCGGACTGATGGTGCCGCAGGACCCGGTGTCGCGCCTGCCCTCCGGCGTGTACACCATCCCCGAGATCGCGACCGTGGGTCTCGACGAGAACGAGGCGCGGCGCCACTTCGGCGGATGCGTCGTCGGTCGCGCCCGCTTCGAGGAGATCGCGCGCGGCCAGATCAACGGCAGCCAGCGCGGGTTGCTCAAGCTGGTCGCCGACCCCGGCGGACGGCGCGTGGTGGGTGTGCAGATCGCCGGCGATGGCGCCACCGAGCTCGTGCACATCGGGCAGCTCGGCCTCGCCGCCGAGCTCGACGTCGATGCCTACGTCGACAATGTCTTCAATTTTCCGACGATGGCCGAGGCCTACCGCATTGCGGCGTTCGACATCGTGAAGCAGCGGGCGCGGCACGTCACGGCGGACTCGGTGGCCGACGCGGTATCGGCGGTGCTGTAAAAAATGGCGCGCGTCCTATGCTGACGCGCGCCTTCGTTCGTCTCAATTCTGCGGGAAGAACATGAACGTCCCGTAGACGTTGTCTTTCCAGACCTGCATTGCGGTCGGTCCGGTGTAGTTGTCAGAGGCGAGCGGCGGAAAGATCGTGAATCTCGCAGATTGCGTAGTTTGGTTCGTGATCGTGCTGCTCCACTGATTCGACGAGCTCAATTCCGCTTGCGTCTTCAGTTTGGTGCTCCAACCAGTAAGGAAGCTGGCGCTACCTTCGAGAGAATGGCTGACCTTGTAGGTGTCTTTTGCCGTCCTTCCCGATTCCGACGTGCTCGAATAGCTCGTCGAATAGACCTGCCCGGTCGGTTGCCCACCCGGAGGCACGGGTGTGAAGTTCATGATCAAGTTGGCCGGAAGTGGCGGATTCCCACTGAGAGGCAGCTCGAATCGGTGGGTGGGGTCAGAGTTCGGGTTGTACCCCGGATTCCCGGCAAAGGGATCAGCCTGCGAAATGGCCAGCAGATCCACGGAAGTCAGCCCGCCCAACGCCGTATCCCAGGTGCGGTTCAATCTCGCCCACGCTTGCAGCGGAATGGGCTGGACTCCTCGCAATTGGCCGACCGTGAGAGGTAGCACGTCCATCCCGGTAATAGTGTCGCGAGTGTCGTAGCCATAGCCCCCCACGGTCACCGTCGACGGGAACACCATGGTGAAAATCATCGGATTGAGCCACACATAGACCGTGTCGTAGTCGTGATCGACACCCGCCGATGAGGAAGCCGGACCGGGCACGATCAACTCGTTCGAGATTTGCTGACTGATGCGCAACGAGTTGCTGCTGTCCCGTTGCTGGCTCCAGCCTGCCGAATATGACTGGGTGGTTTGCCCGTTGAAGACGCCGAAGAGGTTGAAGCCCGTGGTGACCGAGACAGTCTGCGTTATTCCAGTCGTGAAGCTGGACGAATGCGAGGTGCTCGTGCCGTTCATGAAAGCGTTCGCGTAGTTAGCTGAACTGCGTGAACCGGGAGGAGCATATGTCAGGCCGACCACCTGGTATTTCGGTCTTACCCAGCCAGATACGCCAGTGCGATGGATGGCGCAGGAAACGCTGGTTCGTCCCTGGAAGGCGGGTTGAGCGCCGTCTGGCCTGCCCCATGACCATTTCGCCTGCCCACTTTCGAACGAATAGCTCGAAGCTGTCGATCCCTGGTACGTGATGCCATCGCAATTGACCGACGCCAGCCAGGTGCGACCAGGATCCGAGGTGAAACCCGCTATATTCAGTGACGTGCGCTGGTAGACGTCTCCCGCCTTCAATGTCCCGGGCTGGTCCGCGAAGGCTACGACAGTCAATCCATCGGGCGAAGTCGCCGGCGTGATGGAACCGAGTGTGTGCCCCAGGCAAAACGAAGCACTACTGGTGCAGTACCCGGCCGTAAGGTAACGAGGCGGTATGCCGTTTCCCACCGTGACCACCGGCAGGTCAATGACCTGACCACTGACTTGAGCGACGGCACTGGGTGCGTGGACCAGCGCGCTCGATGCCAGGATTGCGAACGTCAATGCCCGGCCAACTCGGTTCAACATGAAAACTCTCCCTGTTTCGGAACTCCGAAGATGAGTTCCGATCGGGAGTTAGCCACGTGACGCGGCTCGCTCGCAAGAATTGCCTGGCTCGACTTAACCTACTGAATCTTATTGGGATTCGGGCAAATCAAGTCGCATTTCTGCGCCGAATGCACAGATTCTCGACATCGCCGCGCACGCTAATAGATAGGCCTATTTGCTCGACGACAACGTGCCGGAGCAGCGCGCATGGCGCGCTGCAGGTCAGCATGAGGACATGTCCGTGCGCTCTCTGCCGTCGGGCAATGAGTCCCCTCGCGTCAGAACTTCTGACTGAACTTCAACCCGATGGTGCGCGGCCTATTCACGACCGAGTAGACGATGGGGCCGCAGATCTTGGTGTCGCACTCGACGTAGCGATACAGGCTCGCCCGATCATCGAACACGTTGTTGATGAACAGTTCGGCTTCCCAGCTTTCCTTGGCCAACCCGAAGGAGAAGTCGAAGATCGAGTAGCCGTCCTGGTCGCCCAGGATCGCGGACTCCGCCGGCAGCAGCGCCGATCGGGCAGTGCTGTTGTGGACCACCGATCCTTGCAGGTGCGAATCATATCCGCCGAGCTTGAATTCCTTCCGCGCAACGATGTTGGCCTTGAACTTCGGCGTGGTCGGCAAGCTCGTGCCGCTGGGAGCGAACGGGGTCGGCAGACCGTCGTCGTCGAGACACTCCGCTTCCTCGAGCTGCCTCCCGTCGGTGCCGAGCAGCTTGCAGAACGTGCCCTGCATCTCCGACTCCTGGAGTGCGAGACCGCCGTAGATCGTGAGCCCCTCTGCGGCGGCCCATTGCAAGTCCATCTCGATGCCACGCAGATCCGCCGCACCATTGGCATTCGCCACGTTGGTCAGACCGTTCTCGCCCAAGAACGAGAACTGGAAGTCGTCCCAGACTTCCTTGTACACCGCGCCATTGAAGCGCAGCCGGTTGCCCAGCCATGAAGTCTTCCAGCCGATCTCGTAGTTGGTGAGGAAGTCCGCGCCATACGGCGGAAAACTTCCGCGGCGGTTCACGCCACCCGGTCGGAACCCCTCCGAGTAGGTTGCGTAGAACATCGCATCGTCAGTGGCATGGAACGTCGCGTTGAACTTGAAGATGTGGTCGTCATCCTTCACGGTCCTGTCGAGGTTCGTGCAAGGTGCAGTCGAAAAGACGTGGCCGGTGTCTTCGCAGGATGCCTCGCCCGTCGATGAGCCGAGCGTGTTGGTGATTCCGAACCCGTAAAAGCCTTCGAGCGAGTTCTCGTACTTGAACTGCCGAAAGCCTCCCATCAGCGTGAACCGGTCGGTTATGTCGAAGCTGAGTTCGCCAAACACCGCGTAGTCACGATCGACGCGCCATTGCTTGGTGAGCCAGAGCGTGTCATCCCAACCCGTGACATTGCCCTCATCGGTGTAGCCATCGACGCGATAGTCCTGCTGGATGTCGTGCGTCTGCCGTTGATAGAACAGACCGCCGACGAAGCGCGTGCGCTTCTCGGGGTCGGTACTGAACCGCAGCTCGTGGCTGGCCTTGGTGTAACCGTCCTTGCCGCGAATGTATTGCGACGGATTGATGAGATCCCCGTCGTTGTCGTAGAACCACTGGCCCGAGCCGTTCAAGGTGTCGTAGAAAAAGGAGTAGTCGGAGTAGTCGGAATTCACGTCGACGTCGCGCTTGAGGTACGAGGTCGTGAAGGTCATGTCGAAGGTGCTCAACTTGCCTTCGAGCGTCATGGCCGCCTGCATCCAGCGATCGTCGCTGTTCTCGGGATGCCAGTGCGCCACCTGAAGCTCGCCGAAACCCGACTCTTGCGCGTAGATGCCGTTCGACTTCTGCTGCTGACCCATGATGGTGGGTGTCAGCGTCCAGTTGTCGTTGAGATCGATCTTGAGCGCGGCGCGCGCACCAATCGTGTCCGCGTCGTTGTAGTCATCCTCGGCGCGCGAGGACATCGAGATGCCTGAAGTGGGAAACGTGCGCGTCGCCGCGACGTTGTCGATGTAGCCCGCATCGTGTCGCGCCCATCCGACGAGGCGGATCGCGGCGCTCTCGCCGATCGGAACGTTGACGAAGCCTTCGGCGAGATAACCCACGTCGCCGTCCGTGACCGAGCTTCCCTGCAGGCTGTAGGCCGCATCGAAGCCCGACTTGTCAGGCTTGTTGGTGATGATGCGGATGGTGCCCGCCTGCGAGCTCGCGCCGTACAGCGTGCCCTGCGGACCCGCGAGCGCTTCCACGCGCGCGATGTCGTACATGTGGATGTCGAGCGCGCCCTGGATGGTGGTGATGGGCTGCTCGTCGAGATACTGGCCGACGCTCGGCTGCGGACCGGAATGGTTGCCGTTGTCGCCGGATGCCGCGCCGCGCATGAACACACGCGCAAAACCAGGCCCGGCCTGCTGGAAGGACACGCTCGGCAGGAACTTCACGTAGTCCTCGAAGCCGCTGACACCGAGTTGCTCCAGTCGCTCGGTGCCGATGGCCTGCATCGACAGAGGTACGTCCTGCAGGTTCTGCTGGGTCTTCAGCGCGGTGACGACGACCTCGTCGAGGCCGCGTTCTTCATCGGCTTGTTGTGCCTGAGCGACGCCGGTGGCCGCAAGGATCGCGCCTGCCAATGGCGCGCCATGAAAAAGCAGTTTGGACCGTTTGGACTCGAGACGCCGAATCTTCCGCAGTTTGCTGCGTGTCATGGTGACTCCCCGGTTCGTGTTGTATCAGGACAGATCTGAAAACTGTCCCCATCGTTCTGCGAAGTGTATGCCCTTCGCCACGGAATCAAAACTGCGGCGTGTCCGGGTAACGGTCGAGCACCGCACCCAGTGCTCGCTTCAGCGGATCCAGCCAGGGCTCGAAGTGCTGCCACTGCTCCATTCCCGAGCGATAGATCGGCTGGCGCACCTGTTCGGAGCTGGCGGTGCGCACGGCGCGCTGGTTCTCGTGGAATTTCAACACGGCGGGCTCGAATTCGAGACCGCAGTAGGCGAGCAGGCGGCGCACTTCGGCCTCGGTGTTCTCGACCATGTCTTCGTAGAACACGCGGTGCACGCGCCCGGGCAGCACGGCGTCGAAGTGCGCCATGAGCTCGACGTAGTCGCGGTAATAGCGGCCGATCTCGGTGAGGTCGTAGGTGAAATTCTGGCCGCGCGCGAACTGCTGCTTGAACCCGGAGAGACAGCAGCCGAGCGGATGCCGCCGCGCATCGATGATCCTGGCGCGCGGCAGCATCAGGTGGATGAACCCGACGTGCGCGAAGTTGTTAGGCATCTTGTCGATGAAGAACGGCGCGGCCGTCTTGCGCTGAATGCGCGTCTGCGCGAGGTAGCGCTCGCCGAGCGCGCGCATCTCGTCCGCGGAGTACTTCTCGAGCGCGCGTGGATAGGCGTTGACCCCGGGCCGGGTGGTGCGCATGCCGACCACGCGCGACAGCATGATGACGTCCGGCAACTCCATGGTGCCTTCGACCCGCGAATGCGAGGCGAGGATCTGCTCGATGAGCGTCGACCCGGCGCGCGGCAGCCCGATCACGAAGATCGGGTCGGGCGCATTGCTGCCCCACCCGGCACGTTCGGCGAAGAAATCGCGCGTGAAGACCTTGCGGCTGCGCTCGACGTGCGCGTGATTCTCGTCGGCGTCGTAGCGGATCATCTCGCGCCGCAGCCGGTTGCCCTCGAGGTAGTGCTGGAACGACTCTTCGTAGTCGCCCGCATCCTCCAGCGCCTTTCCCAACGAGAACTCGAAGTGCAGGCGGTCGTCCGCGGACAGGCCTGCGCTCGCCAGCTGCACACGCATCGCGGCGGTCTGCTCGGCCGTGAAGCGGAAGGTCTTGAGGTTCGCGAGACTCCAGTACGCCTCGCCCAGATGCGGCGCCTTCTCGATGGTCTTCGTGTACGCGGCGATGCTCTCGGCGTTGTGCCCGGCGGTCTTCAGCGCGTGCCCGAGGCTCATCCACACCTTGGCCTGGTTGGGGTACTCGGCGAGCACCTCGCGGTACTGCTCGATGGAGGCTTCGTACTCGCCGATGCGCCCGAGGATCGCCGCCCGCAGATTGCGCATGCCGGGGTTGCGCGGCTCTTCAGCCAGCAGCATTTCCACCTGTGCCAGCGCGGCTTCGGGCCGGTTCTGCCGGTGCAGCACCAGCGCATAGTTGTGGCGCGCCGCGCTGAAGCCGGGAGCAAGCTCGAGGCAGCGCGACAGCAGGGTCTCGGCATCGGCGTAACGACCGATGCGCGCCGCCACTTCCGCGAGCATGCGGATCGCGGCGACATCGGTGGGCTGCCGCTTGAGGAACTCGCGCAGCGTCGCCTCGGCATCGGGTATGCGGTTTTCGACCAGCGCCAGTGCCGCGCCCATGAGCCGCGGATCGCGCGTGGAGTGGCGGATGGACTCGGCATAGGCACCGTCGGCCGCCTCGCGCATCTCGAGCGCGGTGTAGTGATCGCCGAGCGCACGCCAGGCATCCGGCAGCGCCGGCTTGAGCGCGACCGCGCGCCGCAGCGACGCGATGGCATCCTCGCCACGGCCCATCCTGCCGAACGCCAGGCCCTGCAGCGCCAACGCGTTCGGCTGGTCGGGCACCGCCTTGAGTATTTCCGCGGCCTGGTCCGCGGCTTCCGCCGGCGCGCCCGCGAGCAGCCGTACCGCGTTCGCCAGCGCGACGTCGAGCGTGCCGGTGGGCTCGGACGCGTCCACGGACTAGCTACCGCCTACTTGCGCGCGGCCTTGCCGGTGCCCGCGAGCTCCTTGACGATGAGATACCAGAGCTCGTTGCCCTCGTAGAACGACTTCACGGGGATGCGCTCGTTGAGTCCGTGGGAGAAGGAATCCTTGTCGCGCATGAAGATCGCGTCGGTGGCATAGGTCGGGATACCGATGGACCGGAACACCAGGCCGTCGGTGGCGCCCGAGCCCTGGTACGGCACCACCGGAGTGCCGGGATAGAACTTGTGCACGGCGCGCGTCACCGCGTTCAGCACGTCCTTGCGCAATGGCGACGGGTCGCTCGACAGCGGATCGGACTTCACCGTCACCTCCACGCCCTCGCCCACCACCTTGGCCAGCGTGCCGCGCACTTCCTCGATCTTCACGCCGGGGAAGATGCGGCAGTTGACGTTCGCGGTCGCGCGCTGCGGCAGCGCGTTCTCGGCGTGGCCGCCATTGAGCATCGTGGCCACGCAGGTGGTCCGCGTCTGGCCGATGGTGCCCGGATTGTCAGCCAGCACCTTCGCGGCCGCCTCGTCGCGCGGGTTCTCGGCGAACTTCTTCATGGCCTCACCCAAGGCGCCTGGTGTCGTCTTGCCGCTCTCGCGAAAGCTCGCGATCGTGATGTCGTTCCACATGACCGGGAAACGGAAAGCGCCCACCTTGAGCAGCGCGGAGGACAGGTCGTAGATCGCGTTGTCGGCGCGCGGCGCGGAGCTGTGTCCGCCGGGATTGCGGGCGGTCAGCGTGAAATCCGCGTAGGTTTTCTCGGCCGCCTGCACCGCATAGATCGTGGGCTTGCCGGTTTCGTCGTCGAGGTTGCCGCCACCGCTGTCGGAGTTGAGCGCGAATTCCGCGTCGATGAGCTCGCGGTGCTGCTTCGCCATCAGCTGCGTGGTGGCCTGCGAAGTTTCCTCGTCGCCGCTGAAGTAGATGATGAGATCGCGCTTGGGCACGTACTTCTCGGCCTTGAGTCGCAGGAACAGCGCCGTGAGATGCGTGACGCCTGCCTTGTTGTCCGCGGTGCCGCGGCCGAAGAAGAAGCCGTTTTCCTCGACCAGCGTATATGGATCGCGCTCCCAGTCCGCGCGCTCGGCCGTGACCACGTCCATGTGGGCGAGCAGCACGATCGGCTTGCCGCCCGTGCCGTCACCCCGGTAACGGACGACCAGTGTCGCGGTGTCGTTGTCCGGTAGTTTGAAGGGCGTGATGGTCACGTCCGACGGCGGGAAGCCGGCGGCGCGGAATTCGCCCGCCAGATATTCGGCCATCTCGGGCACCTTGGCCTTGCCCAGCTGCGTGGGGATGGAGATGACTTTGGCGAGGATTTCCCGCGACTTCGCGTCGATGGGCCCCGGCGGGGTGCCGGTGGCGGCTCCGGCGGCAGCGACCAGCGCCAGGCCGGCGGCGAACGCACAAATCTGTCTCACTGGGATCTTGGTCATGTGACACCCCGAAAAACGATGGCCAGAATCTTACCTAGTCGCGGCCCTTGCATTGCAGGCAATCACCTTTATTCTTCACGTCTGTCGCGCGGTTCTCGTCATTTGGCGCGAGCTCGCACGACTCCTGGGAGGGTTCATGTTCGGACGCATCGCCAACCTGTTCAAAGGTTTCCTGTCGCTATTCGTGTCCGGCATCGAACGCCGTAATCCCGAAGCCCTGCTCGAGCTCGAACAGGAGAACCTGCGCAAGCAGGTCGGCCAGTTCAACCAGGGGCTGGCGTCGCACGCCGGCCTGTGCGAGCGTCTCATGAGCCAGGTTCGCAAGCTCGAAGCCGAACAGAAAGACCTGCGCGCCAAGACCACGGCGCATGTTCGCGCCGGCAACAATGCCGCCGCCGGTCAGTACGCGCTGCGCCTGCAGTCGGTCGAGAACCAGCTCACCGAAAACCGCACCCAGCTCGAGCAGGCGGAGAAGACCTACAAGGATCTCGTGAAGGCCCGCGACGTCGCCGTGCAGACCGCGCGCGCCAAGATCGAAAGCCTCAAGGGCGCCATCAATGACATGCGCATGAAGCAGGCCATGGCCGAGATCCACGAGATGTCCGCCGGCATGATCACGACCATCGGCGGTGCGGGCGACACGCTCAACCGGCTCGAGACCATGGTCACCGAAGAGCGCGACAAGGCCGCCGGCCGCGCGCGGGTCGCGCGCGACGCCGTGGACATGTCGCAGGTCGAGATCAAGGAAGCCGAGATGACCGCGCTCGCCGACCAGGCACTGGCGGACTTCGCGGCGCGCGAAGGTATCACCATCAAGGGCGCGGCCCCGGCGCAGCCGGTCGAGCGCAGCATGGGCGAGGCAGAGAAGCCCCAGTGATCCCCGCAGCGACCCCCGGCAATCACCACCAGCCGCGGCCCGCCCGGCTGTAGTTAGCTGGACGCCACCTCCGTGCCCAACCCGTCACCGGCCTGGGCGAGCGAACTGGTTCTCGCCTACGAGAGCCGCGCTGCCAATCAGTTCATCCTGTACGGCAATGTCCATGATCGCGTGGCCGTGGCCGACCGGCTGGTGAACCTCGCCGACTATCTCGAAGACACGCTGCTCAAGAGCTTCGGCGTGGTGCTGTCGTACGACCTCGGCAACGGGCTCACCATCGAACGCGGTGGCGAGATCGTCGAGAAATGGCAGGGCGCCGAGCTGCGCCGGCAGATCCGCGAGCCGCAGCCGGCCATCAAGTGGATCGGCAGCTACCTGCGCTATCTCGGCAACCTGCGCACGCTGGGCCTCGCCGACAAGGGCAGCAAGGACCGGCCGCCCCAGGTGGCGGTGATCCTGCGTGACGTGGACCAGTTCGCACCCGCCGACGGCTCGGGCTTCGAGCATGGCAGCATCACCAGCATGTTGCGCGCCTGGGCCAGCGACTCGCCGTTCGCCGATCTGCCGTTCACCTCGCTGCTCATCGCCGACAACCTCAACGACGTCGAGCCGCTCATCGCGAATTCCGCGAACGCCACGCGCGTGCGCGTGCCGCTGCCTGATACCGCCGCGCTCGAACGCGCGCTCGGCATCATCCGCAAGCAATCTCCCAGGGCTTTCACCGACGACGCCGACCTGGCGCAGATCGCGGGCGCGCTGGCTGGCGTCACCGTCTCCAGCATGGACAACCTGGCGCGCATCCGGCATCACGAGAGCCGCCCGCTCGGCGACGCCGACCTGTCGCGGCTCAAGAAAGAGCTCGTGGAGCGTGACTCCGCCGGGCTCGTGGAATTCATCGAGGCGAAACGCACGCTCGATGACTACCACGGACAGGACGCACTCAAGCGCTGGCTGCGCCAGGACATCGCGCTATGGCGCGCCGGCGATCTCAAGGCGCTGCCCATGGGCTATCTACTCTGCGGCCCGGTGGGCACCGGCAAGACCTTCCTGGTCGAGTGCCTGGCGGGCGAGGCCGGCGTGCCCGTGGTCAAGCTCAAGAACTTCCGCGACCGGTGGGTGGGCTCTTCCGAAGGCAACCTCGAGAAGATATTCCGGCTGATCCGCGCGCTCGGCCGCTGCATGGTGTTCATCGACGAGGCCGACCAGACGCTGGGCAAGCGCGACTCGGGTTCCGGCGACTCCGGCCTCTCGGGCCGCATCTATTCGATGATCGCGCAGGAGATGTCGGATGGCGGCAACCGCGGCCGCGTGCTGTGGCTGCTGGCTTCCTCGCGCCCCGATCTCATCGAGGTCGATCTGAAGCGCCCCGGCCGCGTCGACGTGAAGGTGCCGCTGCTGCCCACGAGCACCACTGCCGAGAGCGCGCAGCTCATCGCGTTGCTCGCCAGGCGTTACGGCCTCGAACTCACGCCCGACGATCTGACGCGTCTCGGGCCGAAGATGCCCACCCTGCTCACGCCCGGCGCGGCCGAGGCGCTCGTCGTGAAAGCCTACCGGCATTCGAAGACCGCGCACGTCATGGGCGGCGAAGCGCTCGAGGCGAGCCTCGTCGGCTATCAGAACCCCGTGCCCGCGGACGTGCTCGACTTCCAGATGCGCATCGCCGTGCGCGAAGCCACCGACCTCGGGTTCGTGCCGCCGGCCTTCCGCGGCCTTGCGTCGCCGACATGAGCAAGGACAAGCCTTCCTACCTGGCCGCGGCTTTCAATGCCCGTCCGTTGGGCATGCCGGTCCCGCCGAACTGGTTTGGCATCGCGACCTTCGGCCTGCTGGGCGCGCTGGTCAATCCGGGCCTGTGGCTCATCGGCCTCGGGATCGAGGGCCTCTATCTATGGTCGCTGTCGCGCAACGAGCGCTTCCGCAATACCGTCGACGCGGCCGCGGGAGTGAACGACAGCACCTCGCGCTACGAGACATTGCTTGCGCACCTCGACAGTGCCGCGCAGTCCCAGCAGTACGACATCGAGCGCGAGGCCACGGAGATCGTCGGCCTGCTGCAGCGGTCCGACGCGATGGGTTCGCAGATCGGTGACGTGCGGCAGATGGCCTGGCTTCACCTGCGGATGCTGGCCGCGCGCTCGTCGATCCAGGAAGTGGTCGCAGTGGCCGAGCGCGAGCGCAAGAAGCTCGACGAACAGGAACGCAGTTGCCGCGCGCGCATCGCCGAGGCCGACACGGACGAGGAGCTGCGCCGCAGTCTCGAGCAGCAGCTCGCGGTCATCGAATCGCGCCACCAGGCTCATGCCGATGCCGAGCGCCGGCTCGAACTTCTCGACGCCGAGCTCAATCGCCTGCGCCAGCAGGTGTCGCTGGTGCGCGAGCAGGCGCTGCTCGCCACCGACGAGAACAGCATCGCGCATTCACTCGACGCACTCAGCGCCTCGCTCAACGAAGCCAATCGCTGGCTCAAGGATCAGCGTGAGCTCTTCGCGGGGCTGGACCCTTTCAACGACGAGCCGCCGCCCGCCGAACTGATGGCAGCGCGGCGCACGCAGAAGCGCGCCAAGATTTCCGAATAGCCTTTTTTTCCCCGAAGACAATCCTGAGATTAAGGAGAGCCGATCATGACTTCTCGCCATCATTCACGCGGCAGCGCCGCCGGCAACATCATCACGCTGGTGCTGTTGTTGGGCGTCGTCGGCCTCGGCGCCTGGTTGTGGCTGGGCAAGAAGTCCGGATCGGCTTCCGAGCCCCAGACGCAGGCGCAGCCGGGCGGTCAGGAATCCGGCAAGAAAGCCGAGACCGGCGTCGCGGCGCCCGAGGGTGAGGCGCCCGCGCCCATCGAACCCGTCGTGGGCACGCCCACGCTCGAGATGGCGAACGCCTACGTCCCCAAGGACAACACCATCCGCATCGACATCAGCGAGTACGCGGGCTATGGCGGTCTCATCGTCGCCAACGGCGGCCTCGAGCCCAACGAGAACTCGGTGTTCGCCAAGCAATATGGCTTCAAGGTGCAGATCTCGGTCAGCGAGGATGAAACCTGGTCGGCGCTCAACAACGGCAAGCTCGCCGCGACCGCGACGACGACCGATGCCCTCGCCGTGCTCGGCCGCCAGTTCGACGCGGTGATCCCGGTGCAGATCGGCTATTCGCGCGGCGCCGACATGGTGGTCGTGGACAAGGGCATCCCCTCGGTCAACGCGTTGGCCGGCAAGACGCTCGCCGCCTCGCAGTTCAACGAGAGCGAGTTCTTCATCCGCTACCTGGCCTCCGAGGCCGGCGTGCCGGTGAAGGTGCTGCGCGATCTCGACGCGCGCCCCGGCGAAGGCGAACTCGGCCTGGTGTTCTACGAGGATGCCCTCGTCGCCTGCGACGCGTACGAGGTGGAACTGGCGCAGGCCGCGCCCCGCCTCAATGGCTGCGTGGGCTGGACGCCGCGCACCGAG
>DATLDQ010000131.1:0-26348 GCA_035525785.1 Steroidobacteraceae bacterium
GGCTTTCAGCCCGGCGGGCGTGTCATCGGCGAGGAGCTTGCCCTTCGCGATGATCAGCGCGCGCGTGCACACGGCATCCACTTCCTCGAGGATGTGCGTGGAGATGACGATGGTCTTCTCCTTCGCGATCTCGCCGATGAGTGTGCGGACCTCATGCTTCTGCAGCGGGTCGAGGCCGTCGGTGGGCTCATCGAGGATCAGCACCTTGGGGTCGTGCACGATGGCCTGCGCGAGTCCGACGCGCCGCTTGAAACCCTTGGAGAGGGTCTCGACGGACTGCGCGATGACGCCATCGAGCTGCAGGCGGCCGATGACATAGTCGAGTCGCGCCTTGCGATGCGCGTCCTTGAGGCCGCGCAGGTCGGCGATGAAATTCAGGAAGCCGCCCACGGTCATCTCCGCGTACAGCGGCGCGCCTTCCGGTAGATAGCCAAGCTGCGAGCGCGCGGCGATCGGATCCTGCACCACGTCGTGGCCGCAGATGCTGGCCGAGCCGCTGGTCGGCGTGATGAAGCCCGCGATCATGCGCATCGTGGTCGATTTGCCAGCCCCGTTGGGCCCGAGGAAGCCGAGCACTTCGCCGGGCTCCACCGAGAAACTCAGGTCGTCGACGGCCTGGATGTCCTCGAAATTCTTGCTGAGGTTCTGTGTCTTGATCATGTCCGCGATTTTGCAAAGGGGAATGGCCGCGCGCAAGGCGTGCGAGCGCTCGCGCGACTCCGGCCGACGTGCGTCGCATTAAATGGCTGTAATGCGATCCCGACGACGTCGTCCCGAGGCGGTCATTCCTTGCGCTTCAGGGCTACGGCATCGATCTGGTCGCGGTAGGTGCGCAGGATGCGGCGGATTTCGGAGGGCGCCGGCCTTTCGGCCAGCCGCGCGATCATCTCCGCGAGCTCGTGCCACTGTCTGCCCCAGCCTAACAAGCGGACGGCGTCGGCGATCACCACGTGTTCCATCTGCGTGATGTTGCCCGGGAGCTTGCGGGGCTTGATGGCAGAGGGGCGGGCGGGGTCACGTTTCTTCGGCGCCACGGGCGCGGCCGCCTTGGCGGGCGCATCGAGCGGCACGCCTGCGCGTTGCGCAGCCAGCAGGCGATGCACCTTGGAGTTCGGGAGCTGCGGCATCTGGCGGGTGGTCTCCGAGGTGCGCCGGTGCTCGCCCGGACGACTGGCGGCCTCGACCGCCTTCCGGTTTTCCGACGTGCGCGAAAGATTTTCCCCGGGCGCGGGGGCTGCGCGCGAACGTGCCGTATCCGCCGAAGGCTTCGTGTACTGCTCGGGTTTGGCGTCGAGCACGTCTCGCCGCTCGGTCTCGACCGTGGCCAGCGGAATGAAACGTTCGACGGACGTCAGACCGACCAGCGTCGCGAGGAAGCCCATGATCTCCACGCCTTCGATGAACGCGCGGTCCCCTTCGGCCTGGCGCTGCGCAACGATGCGCTTGAGCGCGAGGATACGTTTTCGCGCGAGCTGGATGATCCAGCGCTGCGGACGCTCGTGCTTGGGCCAGGGCTGCACATGCCAGTAACGCGCTTCGTCGAGCGCCGCGTACTTCGCGTGCAGGTCGAGACTGGTCTGCCAGCGTTCGAGCAGCGACTCGAGCTGGCCAATCTGTTCGCCGGGCAGTCGGTCGTTGGCCATGCCCTGAAGAGTACTACCCGCGCGCGCGCGTCGCCTCGGCGGGTACCGCCGCCTTCTCGGGTGGCGTGGCAACCGCGTCGATGACGGCCCGGTACTGTTGCGCGAGATTCACCCAGCGGAAGCGCTCGATGCGCGTTGCGTTCGAAGCGGGCGGACCGAACAGCATCTTCTCCAGTGAGCTCTCGATGGCTTCGACGTCGTGCGCCTCGACGCCTTCACCCGAGCCGCTTTCCGCCAGCAGGTCGTGCAGTGCGGCGTCCCTTGGCGCGAGCGCGAGGATGGGTCGTCCGGCAGCCATGTAGTCGTACACCTTGTAAGGCGTGGAGTAGGTCATGTGCTCGCTGACCACGGCGAGCAGCAGATGTGCCCGTTGCAGCTCGACGAACAGATCGGCGAACGGGATGCGCGCGCGGATCTCGATGAACTCGCCGAGCTGGGCCGCCTCGATCTTCCGCATCTCGCGCGGTGGCAGGGGGCCATAGTTGGTCAGCCTGATGGGCCTCTGCGGGTGGCGCAGGCTCACGTTCCGGATCGCTTGCAACAGCGGCACCAGCGAGCGGCTGCCGTAGATGTCACCGGCGTGCACGATCTGCATGGGGCCTTCGGCGGGCGGCTCCCACTGGCGCGGCACGGCATCGAAGCCGTTTGGAATGGCGAAATTCCGCGTGACCGGCGCGGACGGAAAAGTCTCCTCGAACCACTCGCGCATGTCGGGAGTGTTGAGCACGCGCGCCGCGCTACGGCGGACCAGGCGCGCTTCGATGTGTTTTCCCATCCAGTTCGAAATGCCGCCGCGATGCCACTCGGGCCATTCGAACGCGCTCCAGGGGTCGCGGTAGTCGAGCACCAGGGGCCAGCCGAGCCGGCGCGCGATTCGCGCGCCCGCGATCAGCGCGGCGTGCGGCGGCGACGTGGCGATCACGATGCCGGCTTCGCCCGCCGGAAACGTGCGCGCGACTTGCAGCGCCTTGCGAGTGGCGGCCCGGGCCCAGAAATAATCGAAGCCCACCGGCGACAGCAGGCCGCGAAGCACGCCGTTCACGAGACGCCGCCATCCGCGACCCTTTTCCCGCAGCCTGAGGAACGATTCGGTCGAATCCGCGACGCGATGCACCGTGCCGTGGAGCGGCAGCGATTTGTCCTCGCGCCCGTGCGAGGTGTCCCGGATCTCGTTGGTCACGACGTGCACGTCGAAGCCCTGGCGCGTGAACTCGCGCGTCAGGAAGCTGAAGCGTTTCGCTCCCACCAACGGACTCGGCGCGAAGTGGAACGAGACGATCAATATCTTCGGCCGCTGGTTCATGCGACCTTCCGGCGCACGATGGCGCGCATCACGTATCCATACTCCTCGCGCAGGATGAGCCGCGCGGCGATCAGGTAGACCAGGCAGAAGGCCGTGAGACCGGCGAGCATGCCGGCCGGCGAAGCCGGTAGGTAGAGCATCGCCACGTGCAGGGCGGCGATGCCGGCGAGCGAGGCGAGCAGCGCGAGCCCGAGCTTGTTCCACTGGCACAGCTCGGACACCGGCAGCCCGTAGCGCTTGAGCACGCGCGTGCCCAGGTAGAACGAGCTCCACGTCTGCCCGACCACGAGGCCGAGCGTGGGGCCCCAGAGTCCGAATTTGGGCATCAGCGCGACGATGAGCCCGGCATTGATGAACAGCGAGACGATGTTGGCGTGCGCGAAGGACTTGTTGTCCTCGACACTGCGCAGCGGCGTCGAGAACTGGAAGCACTGCCGGAGCATGAGCAGCAGGAACACCTGGAAGTACGGCACCGCGCCCACATAAGTGTCGGTGAACAGCGTGCGCACGATGGGTTCCGCCCAGTAGGTCATGAGCGCCCAGGCAGGACAAATGACGGCGAAGATCAGCACCTGCGCGCGTTTCCACAGCAGCAGGCCCTGGCGCGGATCGCGCTTCGAGCGGCGCACCATGTCGGGGAAGATCACGTCCGCGAGCGCGCCCTGCACGATGTTGACCAGCGGCACCTGGTAAGCCGCCGTCGTGTAGATGGCCAGCGGGACGGGGCCCATCTGGTTGCCGACGACCACCTTGCCGAAGTCGTTGAGCTTGTAGAACAGCGAGCCCGCGCCGAGAGGCGCCACCAGCCGCACCTGTTCGCGCATCGCCGCGGAATCCCAGCGGAACACCAGGAGGCCATTCCGCCTCAGGTAGACGTAGATCCAGAGATTCTTGACCGCTTCGGCGCAGATGAGCGTCACGAAGATGAGCTCGACGTCGCGCAGCCAATAGGTGGCGGCCAGCAGCGTTGCGATGCGCCACACCGTGATCGCGAGCGTGTATCCCATGATCTGCACGGATTGTCCGTGCGCCAGCCAGTACGACACGAGCACTTCGAGATTCAGGAACAGGAACACATACACGGCCAGCAACAGCCACGATCCCGCGATCTCCGGGGGCACCAGCCATCGCCGCAACAGGATGACCAGCACGGCACTCACGGTGCTCACGCCCAGCATGAGCAGGCAGGTGTTGCTGATATCGACTGCCTGCCGCTCGGGTGAACGCGCGATCAGGTAGTTGAGATTGGCCGCCAGCGCGAAACCGGCAAGCGAAGTGATGAACATCGCCGTCGCCATGAACTGCCGGTAGCGACCGTACTCGGAGATCTCGAGCAGGCGCACCAGCAGCAGAGGGCTCAGCAACGCCAGGGCCTGGTTGAGCAGGCGCGCGCTGGCGAGCACGGCGCCTCTCGAGACGAATGAACTCATGTAGTGCCGCGGATTCTAGGAAGGCACGGCCGGCGCCTCTGTCGGTATCCGGCACCCGGCGGAGGTAAGGCGGCCTACAGCGCCGCTCAGCCTGACAACAAGACGTAAGCGCCGAGCACTGCAAAGATCGCCGCGGCAACGTACCGCATCGTCGCGAGCGGCACGCGCTTGAGCAATGCATCGCCGGCGAACACCACCGGCACGTTGGCGAGCATCATGCCGAGCGTGGTGCCCAGCACCACCCACAGCACCGAGTGGAACTGCGCTGCCAGCGCCACTGTCGCGATCTGTGTCTTGTCCCCCATCTCGACCAGGAAGAACGCCACGACCGTCGCCAGGAATACGCCGTAGCGCGGAGCGGCCATGGATTCGTCGGGCGCGGAATCGGGTATCAGGGTCCAGCCCGCCATGACCAGAAAGGAAACGCCGAGGATCCAGCGCATGGGCTCGGGGCCCACCTGCTGGACGATCCATGCGCCGACGGCGCTTGCGAGCGCGTGGTTCGCGGCGGTGGCGACGAAGATTCCGGCGACGATGGGCCAGGGCGCGCGAAAGCGCGCGGCCAGCAGCAGGGCGAGCAGTTGGGTCTTGTCGCCGATCTCGGCGAGCGCGACCACTCCGGTGGAGACGAGCAGGGCTTCCATGATTGAACGCGCTTGCGGCGGATGAGCGTAGCGGAGAACCTGCGCAGCGTCGACCGCCGTCGCCCTGAAGGGTAGCGCCGCTGCGTGCGGTAGTTAGGCCACGACGCGCGCCCGCGCAGAGGTTCCCGCGCGAGGTCCCGCCCCGCGGGTTCATCGGACCATTTCGCAGCGCTTCCGGGCAGCAGTATCGCGCCCGGTCGCGGTGTCGAAGTGGCAACCCATACCGCCGAAAGGCGGGAGCGCGGGGCGTGCTCGTGCCGAACGAGAGGCTTTCGGCGCCAGCCGGGATTGGTAGGCGACCGATTGGGCGGTCGACCTCAACCCGTTGTTTTTAATGCAAAATTGATTGGCGCTCCCTACCGGATTCGAACCGGTGTTACGGCCTTGAGAGGGCCATGTCCTGGGCCTCTAGACGAAGGGAGCGTCTGAATAGGCTGGTCCAGAATCGAGCGCGGTAGTATATGCGCCGCTTTTCCCATGCCAAGTGGAACTTTCAAGTCTTGAACGATCCGTTCCTGAACGACAATTCGAAATCCGATTCGGCGCGCCGGCCCGCCGCGCGCGTCATTCCCCGAGCCGAACATTCCATATCGCGAGCCGCGATATCGCCCAACGCGCTGCGCGTTCTGTACCGGCTGCGTGAGGCAGGCTACGAGGCCTTCCTCGTAGGCGGCTGCGTTCGCGACCTGCTGATAGGAATCACGCCGAAGGACTTCGACATCGCAACCAGCGCGCTGCCCGAAGAGGTGAAGCGCACCTTCCGGAACTGCCGGCTCATCGGCCGGCGATTCCGCCTGGCGCACGTGTTCTTCGGCCGCGACATCATCGAAGTCGCGACTTTCCGCGCGATGAGCGCGCCGGAACTCGGCGCCGAGCCCGTGGAAAGCACGGTGCCCGACCTCGACGACGACGAGGTGCCCGAGGATCTCGAGGACGATCTCGAGGACGACCTCGATGCCGACGATATCGACGACATCGATGGCACCGACGAGAGCACGGTGCTCGCCGAGGCGGGCTCGCATCGCACCGGCTTCCACGGCCACACACCGATCATCGAACGCGACCGTTCGCGACACGCGGGCGCGGGTGCGGCGGACGAAGACGACGAGGATCGCGTCACCGACGAGCATGGCCGCATCCTGCGCGACAACGCGTACGGCAGCATCGACGACGACGTATGGCGCCGCGATTTCACGGCGAACGCGCTGTACTACAACATCGCCGATTTCTCGATCTGGGATTACACCGGCGGCGTCGAAGACATCGCCGCGCGCCGGCTGAAGTTGATCGGGGATCCGGCGACGCGCTATCGCGAAGACCCGGTGCGCATGCTGCGCGCCGCGCGCTTCGAGGCCAAGCTGGGCTTCACGCTCGACGGCGAGACCGGCTCCACGATTCGCGAACTCAAGGAGTTGTTGGGCAGCGTGCCGCCGGCGCGCCTGTTCGACGAGACGCTCAAGCTGTTCCTCACCGGGCATGGCGCGATGAGCCTGGTGGTGCTGCAGCGGCACGGGTTGTTAGGCGAGCTGCTGCCCACGGTGGCGGCCTATCTCGACAAGCACCCCACGGGGCTGGTGGCGAAGCTGGTGCGTCGCGGCCTGGAGAACACCGACCAGCGCGTGGCCGCCGGCAAGCCGGTAACGCCGACCTTCCTGTTCGCGCTGCTGCTGTACGGACCGTTCGCCGACATCATCGAGAAGCTGCCGCAGGAGAAGTGGCACGACATCGGCACCATTGTCGATGCCGTGGATCGGGCCGCGCGCAACGCGCAGGGCCGCATCTCCATCCCGAAGAGATTCACGCTGGGCGTGCGCGAGATGTTCGCGGCGCAGCCGCGACTGGAACAGCCACGCGGCCGAAGGGCGTTGCGCATGCTCGAGCAGCCGCGTTTCCGCGCGGGCTTCGACCTGCTGCTGCTGCGCGCCGAGATCGGGCTGGCCGATCCGGCCATCGCGCAATGGTGGACGCGCGTGCAGGAAGCCTCGCAGACCGATCGCGACCGCATGGCCGACGCGATGGGCGTCCAACCGCGCCCGGCGGGCGAGGGTACCGGCCGACGGGGTCCACGCCGCCGGCGCCGTGGACGTGGTCGCGCGCCCGCGGCCTCATGACCGCGGACGAGTCCCGCTGGGTGCCGGCGTACGTCGGCGTTGGCAGCAACCTCGAGGATCCGCGCGCGCAGGTGATGCGCGCCATGGATGCCCTGGGCCGGCTGCCGTCGACGCTCGTGATTGCCCGCTCGCCGCTGTACGAGACCCCGCCGTTTGGCGAAGTGACGCAGCCCCCCTTCGTGAATGCCGCGGCCGGCCTGCTCACGCAGCTCTCGGCCGAAGACATGCTCGCGGCGCTGCGCGCGCTCGAGAAGGTGTTGGGACGCGAACCCCCGCGTGAGCGCTGGGGCCCGCGCGTCATCGATCTCGACCTGCTGGTGCTGGGCAGGGAGCAGCGCGCGACCGACATCCTCAAGTTGCCCCACCCGGGCATCGCCGCGCGCGACTTCGTGCTCTATCCACTCGCCGACATCGCGCCCGACCTCGAAGTGCCGGCGGTCGGCGTCGTCCGGAAATTGCGCGACCGAGTCGACAATCGCGGCGTGAGAAAGTTGTGAGCACGCCGGACGAAGATCTGCCGTCCGCGCCGGCTCTCACGCCAAAAGAATCCGCGGCCGGCCCGCCGCGCATCGTCCCCGTGCCGGCCACGGCCGGGGCCGTCGAGATTCCGCCGCAGCGCTACATCGTGGTGGAAGGGCCGATCGGCGTGGGCAAGACCAGCCTCGCCCGGCGTCTGGCCGAGACGCTCGAAGGCGAGCTCGTGCTCGAGCAGGATGCGCAGAACCCTTTCCTCGAACGCTTCTACCGAAATCCCAAGGCTGGCGCTCTGCCGGCGCAGCTCTTCTTCCTGTTCCAGCGCGCGCAGCAGCTGGGTTCGCTCAAGCAGCAGGACCTGTTCGCGCCGCGCCGCGTCGCCGACTATCTATTCGAGAAGGACCGGCTGTTCGCCGGGCTCACGCTCGACAGCGCCGAGATGGCGCTCTACGAGCAGGTGGCATCGCGGCTGGGCGTGGATCCGCCGCGACCCGATCTCGTCGTCTACCTGCAGGCGCCGGTGGAGACGCTGCTGCAGCGTATCGCCAAGCGCGGCATCTCGTACGAGACCTCGGGTATCGACGCCGCGTACCTGTCCCGGCTCAACGACGCTTATGCGCGATTCTTCCACGAGTACGACCGCGCGCCGCTGCTGATCGTCAATGCCAGCAACATCGATCCGGTCCAGAACCAGGCGGATTTCGACGAGCTGGTGGGCGCGATACGCCGAATGAAGAAGGGACGCATGTACTACAACCCCATGCGCCACCATACTATCTAGCAGTTTTTTCGAGGGGACCAACGTGTACACGCATCTCGAGCAGCGCGATTCCACGCGCCCACCCGTGTCGCTCGGCACGCTGGCGAAGATGAAGCGCGAGAAAGAGAAGATCGCCAGCCTCACATGCTACGACGCGAGCTTCGCGGTGCTCTGCGACAACGCCGATGCCGACCTGGTGCTGGTTGGTGACTCGCTGGGCATGGTGCTGCAAGGTCATGACACCACGGTGCCGGTGACCATGGACGACATCGTGTACCACTGCAAGGCCGTGTCGCGCGGCCTGCACCGGCCGTTCCTCATGGCTGACCTGCCATTCGCGAGCTACCCGACGCGCGACGTCGCGCTGCGCAATTCGGTGCGGCTCATGCAGGAAGGCAACGCGGCGATGGTGAAGCTCGAGAGCGGTCCCAACCAGCTCGAGATCGTCGAGTTCCTCGCGCGCCATGACATCGCCGTGTGCGCGCACCTGGGGCTCAAGCCCCAGTCGGTCCACAAGACTGGTGGGTTCAAGGTGCAAGGACGCGAAGAGACCGCGGCGCAGCGCATGCTCGACAGTGCGAAGTCACTGGAGTCCGCCGGCGCGGACATCGTGCTGCTGGAATGCATCCCCTCGGAGCTGGGCAAGCGCATCACCGATGCGCTCGAAGTGCCGGTCATCGGCATCGGCGCCGGCCCGGACGTGGACGGCCAGATACTCGTGCTCTACGACGTGCTCGACATCACGTCGGGGCGCAAGCCGCGCTTCGTCAAGAACTTCATGGAGGGCGCATCTTCGAATCTCGACGCCTTGAAGCGTTTCGTCGAGGCCGTCAAGAGCAAGTCCTACCCCGCGCCCGAACACGAGTTCCACGCTTGAGAGGCCGACCGCCCATGCTGACCGTGACCACCATTGCCGATGTGCGCGAGCACGTGGCTCGATGGCACGAGCAGAAGCTGCGCGTGGTGTTCGTGCCGACCATGGGCAACCTGCACGATGGCCACGTGAGCCTCATCGAGGCCGCGCGCAGGCACGGCGACCGTTTCGTAGCGAGCATCTTCGTGAACCCCATGCAGTTCGGCCCCAACGAGGACTTCGCGCATTACCCGCGCACGCCCACGCAGGACTCGAAAATGCTCGAGGCCGCGGGTTGCGATCTGATGTTCATGCCCGACGTGGGCGAGATCTATCCCAATGGGGCGGACCGCGCCACGCGGATCGAAGTCCCCGATATTTCGAACATCCTGTGTGGCGAGTTCCGCCCGGGGCACTTCGAAGGCGTCGCGACCATCGTCGCCAAGCTGTTCCACATCGTCGACCCGGATGTCGCGATATTCGGCGAGAAGGATTTCCAGCAACTCACCGTGATCCGCCGGATGGTCGCCGACCTGTGCCTGCGCGTGGAGATCGTCGGGGCGCCGACCGTGCGCGAGCGCGACGGCCTCGCCATGAGCTCGCGCAACCAGTATCTCGACGCCGATCAGCGCCGGCTCGCTCCGGCTATCTACCGGCAATTGAGCCAGGCGGTGGCTGCCTTGAAAGCGGGCGACCGGGAATACGCGAAGATGGAGGGCGCCGGCCGCGCGGCGCTCGATGGCCTGGGGTTTCGTACCGACTACTTCAGCGTGCGTGATGCGCGCACGCTCGCGCCGGCGCAGCCCGACACCCGCGATTTCGTCGTGCTGGTGGCGTCGCGGCTCGGCAAGGCCCGGCTAATCGACAACATCCAGTTCGTGGCGTGATCTGCGCTTGCTGCGCGTCAAGTGGCGGCCGCCCGATGCGCGTGTTCCGCGCGCGCCCAGGCGACGTGCTCCCGCACCGATTCTGAAGGATCATCCGCGCGCGCTGCGAGCGCCGCCAGATTTTCGGGAGTCGCTGGTGCATTCCCGAGAGCGACCGCGATGTTGCGCAGCCAGCGCTCGTACCCGATGCGCCGGATGGCCGAGCCCTCGGTGCGCGCCAGGAATTCTTCCTCCTTCCAGGCGAACAACTCGCTGAGCCGCGAGCTGTCGAGCCGGTGGCGCACCTTGAAATCGGGATGCGCCGCGTCGCGCGCGAACTTGTTCCACGGGCACACGAGCTGACAGTCGTCACAGCCATAGATGCGGTTGCCCAGCAGGCGCCGAA
The DNA here is from genome assembly GCA_035525785.1 of Steroidobacteraceae bacterium. GTDB lineage: Bacteria > Pseudomonadota > Gammaproteobacteria > Steroidobacterales > Steroidobacteraceae > CADEED01. The sequence continues at coordinate 10,491 of DATLDQ010000131.1, forward strand.
ATTCGACCGGAATCGCGCCGTGCAGCTCGATGGTGAGGTACGAAATGCATCGCCGCGCATCGAGTCGATACGGAGCCGTGATCGCGCCCGTGGGGCAGGCCGGGATGCAGGCCGAGCAAGTGCCGCAATGCGCGCTCGCGGACTCATCCACGGGCAGCGGCAGGTCGGTGAGGATCTCGCCGATGAAGAAATACGAACCGGCATCGCGCGCGATGAGATTGGTGTGCTTGCCTATCCACCCGATGCCGGCATCGCGCGCCAGCGCCCGCTCGAGCACGGGACCCGAATCCACGAAGACGCGATAGCCCATGGACCCGACGCGCGCGACGATGTCGTCCGCGAGCGCCTGCAAGGCGTTGCGCATGAGCTTGTGATAGTCGCGGCCGAGCGCGTAACGCGACACGTAGGCGGAGTCCGGATTCGCCAGCACTTCGCGCGCATCGCGCGAACCCGGCGGCCAGTAGTTCATGCGCGCAGAAAGCACGCGCAGCGTGCCCGGAACGAGCTCATCCGGCCGCGTGCGCTTGGTGCCGTGGCGGGACATGTACCCCATTTCACCGTGCATCCCCGCTGCGAGCCAACGCTCGAGTCTCTCGGCGTCCTGCGCGAGATCCACGCCGGCGACACCCAGGTCTTCGAAGCCGCGCGCGCGTGCCAGGGCCGTCAGCTCTTGTTTGAGCGTGCCCGAGTCGCCGTTGTCGCTGGAAGGAGTCATGCAGTGCGCTCAGTATAATTCCCCGCCATGAACCGGCCGACCGCCATCTATTCCGCCGCGCAGGTACGCGCCCTCGACGCATTGGAGATCGAGCATCGGCACGTTCCCTCCTTCACATTGATGACGCGCGCCGCGGAGAGCGCGCTGAAGATCCTGCGTGCGCGCTGGCCTGAGGCGCGCCGCATCGTCGTGATCTGCGGTGGCGGCAACAACGGTGGTGACGGCTACGTGCTGGCGCGTCTCGCCCGCGAGTCCGGCCTCGACGCGCGCGTGGTGGCGGCCACACCGCCCGAGAAGCTGGGCGGCGACGCGAGCCGCGCGCAGAGAGATTGGCTCGCCGCGGGCGGCTCGACGGTCCTCGCCACCGCAATAAAAGGCGGCGAGTCGCCCCTGGCCACCGTGCTCGGCGGCGCAGACGTCATCGTCGACGGATTGCTAGGCATCGGGCTCGCGGGTCCGCTGCGCGCGGACGTTCTGGCCGTGATCCGGGCCACCAACGCCTCCCATCGACCCGTGCTGGCGCTCGACGTGCCGTCGGGCATCGACGCCGATACCGGTGCCGTCCACGACGGCGCGGTGCGCGCCGAGGTCACCGTCTGTTTCGTCGCATTCAAATCGGGGCTGTTCCTCGGCGCAGGTCCCGAACATGCCGGCGTGGTGCTGCTCGAGGACCTTGGGGTGGTCGCACCCCAGACGCCGCAGTTTTCGCCGTTGATGCATCGGATCTCCGAAACCGAGCTGGCGTCGCGCCTGTCACCGCGCGCCCGTGATTCGCACAAGGGCACGCACGGCCGTGTCCTCGTCGTCGGCGGTGGCCCGGGGATGCCGGGCGCACTACGCCTCGCCGGCGAGGCGGCGCTGCGCGTCGGTGCCGGTCTCGTCACGGTCGCCGGGGCGCCCGAAAATCTCGTGCCCGTCACGGCCTCGCGACCCGAGCTCATCTATCTACCCACGTTGGCGCCCGAATCAATCGGCGAAGCGCTGCGCGCCGCAGCGGTGATCGCGATCGGGCCCGGACTCGGGACCTCGGCCTTGGCACAGGACCTCTGGAAGAAAGTGATCGGGGTTTCCGACAAGCCGGTCATCCTGGATGCCGACGCGCTCAACCTGCTGGCCCGGGCGCCCGTCAGGTTGCCGGCCAACTGGGTCCTCACGCCGCACCCGGGCGAGGCTGCCCGTCTGCTCGAAACGGATACCGCGGCCGTTCAATCGGACCGGTTGGGCGCGGTGCGCGAGATCAATGCGCGCTATGGTGCCGTCGCCGTGCTCAAGGGCGCCGGCACGCTGGTGGCCTGGTGCCACGACGGCGCGGTCGAGATTTCCATCTGCGAACGCGGCAACCCGGGCATGGCCACCGCCGGCATGGGCGACGTGCTCACCGGTGTCATTGCCGGCGTGCTCGCGCAGCTTCCCGATGGATCGACCACCGGGGGAGGGAGCGCGCTCGCGGCGCGTCTCGGTGTGCTGATCCACGCGCTGGCTGGCGACTCGGCGGCGGCAGGCGGCCAGCGCGGCCTCATGGCGAGCGACGTGATCGGCGAGTTGCGCGGCTGGGTGAATCCATGAAATCCACCGGTGTCTGGCTGACGCACAGCGGCGAGGAGACCGAGGCGCTGGGCGCGGAGCTCCTGGGAAGCAAAGCCGGCGCGCATTCGCCATGCCGCGTGATCACGCTGTCCGGCGACCTCGGCGCCGGCAAGTCCACGTTCGCGCGCGGCGCGCTTCGGGCGCTGGGCGCCACCGGCACCTTGAAGAGCCCGAGCTATACCTTGGTCGAGATGTACGACCTGCCGCCGGTATGCGTGGTGCATCTCGACTTGTACCGGCTGCACGATCCGCACGAGCTCGAGAACCTGGGGCTCGCCGACTATTACCGCCCGGGCTATCTGTGGCTCATCGAATGGCCGGAGCGGGGCGGCGGCCGACTGCCGCCAGCCGACCTGGGATTCGTCTTTTCCTTCGCGAACGACGCCCATCGCATCGAGAGGATTGAATTTGTTGCGCCGAATAAGTAAATTTCCCGGCAACTACGGCGCTGAACTCCATGATGGGGAAGGGTTTTTCGAAGAAGGTTCCGGTACTGCTGACGCTGCTCGCGACCTTCGCGGGAGTTTCCGGGAGTCTCTTCGCCGCTGAAGTACGCGCGGTGCGCATCGCCGCCACGGAGTCCGGCACGCGTGTCGTGTTAGACCTCTCCGCTCCCGTCAAACACAAAGCCTTCCAACTCGATGACCCGGGCCGCGTGGTCCTCGACGTGCAGCACTCCTCGCTGAAGAACAAGCGAGCGCTTCCGGATCTCGACAAGCTCGGTCCCGAGGGTGTCGTGAAAGGCGCGCGCTCCGGCAAGCTGCCTAACAACGGTCTGCGGCTGGTGTTCGAAGTGCAGGGCAGGGTCACCATCCAGACTTCGAGCGTCGCGCCGGCGGGCGAGGCGGGTCACCGCCTGATCCTCGACATCGACGGGCCCGCGACCCTCGCCGCGAAAACGGTGGCGGTGACGCCGGCCACACCGCCAGAACCCATCGCGATCCGGCCGGCGCATGCGCCGAGCGAGTCCGGCCGCGACATCATCATCGCGGTGGACGCCGGGCATGGTGGCGTCGACCCGGGCGCCTCGGGCCGCAGGGGCTCGCGCGAAAAGGACATCGTGCTCGCCGTGGCCAAACTACTGGCCGCGCGCATCGACCAGGAGCCCGGCATGAAGGCCGTGCTCACGCGCGATGGCGACTACTTCATCACGCTGCAGGAGCGCACGCGCCGCGCGCGCAAGGCCAAGGCCGATCTGTTCGTGTCCATCCACGCCGACTCGATCGCCGATTCCAGCGTGTCTGGCTCCTCGGTGTACGTACTCTCGGAGCGCGGCGCGACTTCGGAGGCCGCGCGTTGGCTCGCCGCGAGTGAAAACGCGGCCGACCTCAAGGGTGGAGTCGCGCTCAACGACAAGGACCCGGTCATCCAGGGCGTGCTGCTCGACCTGTCGCAATCCGCGTCCATCGCCTCCAGCATGTCGGCTGCCGAGAACGTGCTGAAATCGCTGCACCGCGTGGGCGAGGTGCGCAAGCCCCGCGTGCAACAGGCGGGGTTCGTCGTGCTGAAATCGCCCGACATCCCGTCGATGCTGGTCGAAACGGCGTTCATCTCCAACCGCGAGGAGGAGCGCAAGCTCGGCCTCCCGGCGCATCGCCAGAAGCTCGCCAACGCCATCTACGACGGCATCGAGCAGTACTTCGAGGGCAACGCTCCGGAAGGCACGCGGCTGGCGTCTGCGCGCCGCGAATTGTCGGCCGGCTCGGTGACCGAACTGCGCAAGTAACGGGCTGGGGGCCTGCCCCACGCGCGGTACACTGCGCGCCCCATGCCCATTCGCGTCCTCGACAATCACCTCATTGACCAGATAGCCGCCGGTGAAGTCATCGAGCGGCCGGCTTCGATCGTCAAGGAGCTGGTCGAGAACAGCCTCGATGCGGGCGCGCAGTGTGTCGACGTCGAGATCGAGGCGGGCGGCGTGCGCCTCACCCGCGTGCGTGACGACGGGTCGGGAATCCCGGCCCACGAGCTCGCGCTCGCCCTGTCGCGGCATGCCACGAGCAAGGTCACTTGCGCCGACGACCTTGCGGCGATCACCACGCTGGGCTTCCGCGGCGAAGCGCTGCCGTCTATCGCGTCGGTTTCGCGGTTCGAGATCACGTCACGGCACGTGGATGCGGAGCGTGCGGCGAGCGTGATCGTCGACGCGGGAACGCTCGGCGAGCTCAAGCCCGCGGCGCATCCCACCGGCACGACCATCGAAGTGCGCGACCTGTTCTTCAATCTGCCGGCGCGCAGAAAGTTCCTGCGCAGTGAGGTCACGGAACAAGGGCACATCGTGCGGCTGCTCGAACGCCTGGCGCTGTCCCGGCACGACGTGGCATTCAGGCTGCGATCCGCGGCGCGCACGCTGCTCGATGCGCCGGCCGGCACTGGCGAGCACGACGGCGAGCGCCTCGCGCGCGTGGTGGGGCGCGAATTCGTGGAACGGAGTCTCGACGTGGAGCATTCCGCCGGCCCCGTACGCGTACACGGGTGGATAGGCCTGCCGACCGCCGCACGTGCCACTTCCGATCTGCAATTCTGGTTCGTCAACGGACGCGCCGTGCGCGACCGACTGCTCATGAATGCCGTGCGCCTCGGCTATCGCGATGTGCTGTACGGCGGGCGTCAGCCGGCGTACGTGCTGCATCTCGAGATCGATCCGTCGCTCGTCGACGTCAATGCGCACCCGCAGAAGCTCGAAGTGCGTTTCCGTGACAGCCGGCAGATCCATGACTTCGTGTTCCGGGCCGTGGAACGAAAACTGAGCGGTACCCGTCCCGGGGTGAGCGTGGTGACGCCGGTGCAGGCCAACGACGCGCAGTACACGAGTCCGTTGCCACTGGCGTCGCGCGACACGGTGCCCGGCGTCTGGGCGATGGCGGATTCCTTGCGAGGTGTGAGCTCCGAGTTCAGTCCGCATGTGTCGGAAGTCGCGTCGCCTGGCGATGAGTACGCCGCGCACGCCGACGCCACGCGCGCAGTCGAGGCCGAGGCTGCCCGCGCGCCTTCGCAGCCGCTCGGCACGGCCCTCGCGCAGGTGCACGGGCTCTACATCCTGGCGCAGAACGAGCAGGGCCTGGTGCTGGTGGACATGCACGCCGCGCACGAGCGCGTGCTCTACGAAAAGCTCAAGGCCGAAGCAGGGCGCGTCGCTACGCAGCTGCTGCTCGCGCCGGTTACGCTCACGCTCAAGGTCGACGAGGTCGACGTGCTGCTCGAGCAACAGGAACAGTGGGCCAATGCCGGGTTCGAGCTCGAGCGCCTGTCGCCGAGCACGGTGATCGTGCGCTCGGTGCCGGCGATGATGCCGCGCGAGGACATCGCGGCCATGGTGCACGACGTCATCTCTGATATCGCGACAGACGGCGCCTCACACCATCTCGACGGCGCTACGGACCGGTTGCTTGGGACCATCGCCTGCCGCTCGGCCATCCATGCGCATCGCCGCCTCACGCTCCCCGAGATGAACGCGCTGCTGCGCCAGATGGAGCGCACACCGCGCGCCGACCAGTGCAACCATGGGCGGCCGACCTGGACCCAGGTGAGCCTGCAGGAGCTCGACCGGATGTTCCTGCGCGGGCGATGAGTCCTGCGGTAAACCCCGTCAACCCGTGAACCCCGCCAACCCTTCTCCGGCACCCCTGCCCATCGCGGTGCTCACGGGACCGACCGGAACGGGCAAGAGCGACATGGCGCTGCGGCTGGCGGACGAGTGGCCCATTGAAATAGTTAGCGTCGATTCGGCGCAGGTGTACCGCGGCATGGACATCGGCAGCGCCAAGCCCGACGCCACCACCCGCGCCGCCGTCCCACACCACCTGCTGGACCTGGCGGACCCGTCGGAAAACTACTCGGCGGGCCAGTTCGTGCGCGACAGCACGCGCGCCATCGAAGACATCGAATCACGTGGCCGGGTGCCGCTGCTCGTCGGCGGCACGATGTTGTACTTGCGGGCGCTCATCGCCGGTCTGGCGCAACTGCCGGAAGGCAGTGAAGAAATCCGCGCGCGCATCGACGCCGACGCGGCGCGCATCGGCTGGGCGGCGCTGCATGCGAGGCTCGCCGGGGTCGACGCGGCGGCCGCCGCGCGCATCCATCCGAACGATGCCCAGCGCATCCAGCGGGCGCTCGAGGTCTACGAAGCTGGCGGCCAGCCGATCTCCGAGTTGCAGCGGACGACGCGGTCAGCGCTGGCGCGCGAGTTCGTGGTCGTCGCGCTGCTCCCCGGCAACCGCCCACGTCTGCACGAAGCCCTCGCGCGCCGATTCGATCAGATGATGGCTGCAGGGTTTCTGGACGAGGTGCGTCGTCTACAGGCGCGGGGCGACCTCGATGCTTCGCTTCCCGCGATGCGGGCAGTGGGTTACCGACAGCTCTGGTCGCACCTCGCGGGCGAGTATTCGCTCGATACCGCCGTCGAGCGCGCGGTCGCCGCCACGCGTCAACTGGCCAAAAGGCAGATGACCTGGCTTCGATCGATGCCCAACATCCAGTCGTTCGACCCCTATGATGAGCAAAGCTTTGTAGGCGTCCGCGAAACCCTGAAAGGCGCGTTTCTCCCTCGTTCGGAGGTCTTGACCCCCTGAATCGCGTGATAGACTCGTCCTCGTCTGCTTGCTTGAAAAATAAGGAGAACGTCATGGCCAAGGGCCAGTCACTGCAGGACCCGTTTCTGAATACATTGCGCAAGGAACGTATCCCGGTGTCGATCTATCTGGTGAATGGAATCAAGCTGCAAGGCCAGATCGATTCGTTTGATCAGTTCGTCGTACTACTCAAGAACAGCGTGTCCCAGATGGTTTACAAACACGCGATTTCGACAGTCGTCCCGGCGCGTAACGTGCGCATCACCAATGAAGACGGAACGACGATCGAGGCGGTCGCAGGCGAGTGAGCCCGGCGTTGTCACGCTCGTCGATCCGTTTCTCGAGAGTTCAAATTGTTCGAGCGACCACGCGCAGGTGAGCGTGCCGTACTCGTGCGCCTGGGTCTGGGCGCACCGGCCGATCCCGAAGACATTCAGGAATTCGAGCAGCTCGCGTTGTCCGCGGGCGCCATTCCCGTCGCACGCATCGGCGGCCGTCGCGACCGGCCCGATCCACGCTTCTTCGTGGGCAGCGGCAAGGCGGATGAGATCAAGGCCGTAGCGGCCGAGCTCGACGCCGAGGTCGTGCTGTTCGATCACCCGCTGTCTCCTTCGCAGGAGCGCAATCTCGAGAAGCTCATCGAGCGCCGCGTGCTCGATCGTTCGGGGCTGATCCTCGACATCTTCGCGCAGCGGGCGCGCAGCCACGAAGGCAAGCTCGAAGTGGAGCTGGCGCAGCTCAAGCACATCGCCACGCGCCTGGTGCGCGGCTGGACCCACCTCGAGCGTCAGCGCGGTGGCGGCATCGGCAACCGCGGTCCCGGCGAGACGCAGCTCGAGACCGACCGCCGGCTGCTGGGCAAACGCGTGAAGACGCTCACCGAGCGTCTCGAGAAGATCAAGCAGCAGCGCGAGACGGGCCGCCAGCAGCGCGCCGAAATCCCCATTCCGTCGCTGGCGCTGGTGGGCTACACCAACGCCGGCAAGTCCACGCTGTTCCGCGCGCTCACGGGCGCCGATGCGTACGTGGCCGACCAGCTGTTCGCGACGCTCGATCCGACGGTCCGGCGCATCACGCTGCCGGGCAACACACAGGTCGTGGTGGCCGACACGGTCGGCTTCATCCGCGAGCTGCCGCACGAGCTGGTCGCGGCGTTCCAGTCCACGCTCACGGAAGCGCGTGAGGCCACGCTGCTGCTGCACGTGGTCGACGTGTCGGATCCGCGTCGCGACGAACACATCGACGAGGTGAACCGCGTGCTGGCCGAGATCGGCGCGCAGGACCTTCCCCAGGTGCTCGTGTTCAACAAGATCGACCGCATCGAGAACCAGCCCCGGCTGGAGCGCGACGAGAACGGGCGCGTGACCCACGTCTGGCTGTCTGCGGCGAAATCCCTCGGTCTCGACCTGTTGCGCGAGGCGGTGGCCGAACGCCTGTCGCGCGTGGCTCGCCGGGCGACCCTGCGGCTGGCGGTCTACGCCGGCGAAGTGCGGGCCCGCCTGTACGCCGCGAACCTGGTGCAGGCCGAACGGGTGACCGAAGACGGCGCCTTCGAGATCGACACTGAACTCTCCGAAGTGGAGCTGCTCAAATGGGCGCGCGAGCCCGGAGTCGAGGTATTGGCGCTCGAAGGTGACTCCACTCTTACAGCCTCTGGTTGTACGAGTACGGAGGGCTACCTACAATCCACGCCCGCCCTGCGCGCGGGAAAGTAATCAGAGACTTATGGCCTGGAATCAACCCGGCGGAAACAGCAACAACCCCTGGGGCAAAAAACCTGCCGCGGGCGGCGGCGATCTGGACCAGACCTTCAAGGATTTCCAGAAGCGCGTCGAATCCCTGTTCGGGGGCGGAGGCAAGGGCGGCAGCCTGTTCCTCGCGCTCCTCGCCGTCGCCGTGGGCATCTGGATGCTCACCGGCTTCTACACCATCAACCTGGGCAGCTCGGGCGTGGTGCAGCGCTTCGGCAAATACGTGGCCACCGTGCCGAACGGCTGGGGCTGGCGTTTCCCCTGGCCCATCGAAAAAGTCACCGAAGTGGACACCGCCGGCCAGAAGGCGACCACCTACAAATCGCGCGTGCTCACCTCCGAGCCCAACATGGTCGAGCTCGACATGACCGTGCAGTGGCGCATCAAGGATCCGGTCGACTATCTATTCAACGTGCGGCAGCCCGACGAGACGCTGGCTGAAGTCAGCGAGAGCGTCATCCGCGAAGTGGTGGGCCGCAACGACCAGCAGGCCATCCTCGCCGTCAACCGCCTGAAGATCGCGCAGGACACGCGCGGCATCCTGCAGCGCACGCTCGACGTCTATGGCGCGGGCATCGAGGTGCTCACCGTGAACATCGAAGGCGTGCAGGTGCCCGAGGCCGTGCAGCAAGCGCAGAGCGAGTCGGTGAAGGCGCAGGCAGACCGCGAGCGCGTGGTCCTCGCGGCGCGCGCATATTCCAACGAGATCATTCCCAAGGCGGAAGGCGTCGCCGCGCGCACCGTGCAGGAAGCCGAGGCGTACAAGGCGAGCAAGATCCAGCAGGCCACGGGTGACGCGGACTATTTCAATTCGCTGCTCACGGCCTATGAGAAGTCGCCCGGCGTCACCCGCGAACGACTGTATCTCGAAGCCGTCGAGTCGGTGATGCGCAGCTCACGCAAGGTCATCATCGATGCGAAGGGCGGCAATGGCAACATGCTGTACCTGCCGCTCGACAAGATGCTCGATCGGCGCACCGATCCGGACGCGAACACGATCACCGTGCGTCCCCCGGCTTCGGTCGAACCCGATCCGTCTAACGTCGATACACGCCAACGGGTGGAACGCTGATGGGCCCGCGCTTCCTGACGATCGTGGTTCTGGTGCTGGGCGCGCTGCTGCTGCTGAGCGCGTCCACTTTCACGGTGGGCGAGCAGGAGCAGGCGCTGCGCGTGCAATTCAAGTCCGTCATCGGCAAGGACTACGGGCCGGGCCTGCACTTCAAATACCCGTTCATCGACAACGTGTTCAAGTTCGACCGGCGCGTCATCACGAAGAAGTACGGCGCCGAGTCGTTCCTCACGCGCGACAGCCAGGGCCTGAGCGTCGACTACTACATCAAGTGGCGCATCGTCGACCCCGAGAAGTTCTACCAGGCGACGTCAGGCGGGGACGAGCAGCGTGCCGAAGCCCTGATCATCGGCCCGAAGATCCAGGACGGCATCAAGACTGCCGTGGCGCGACGCACGTTGCGCGAGATCGTCATCTCCGACCGCCAGCAGGTGACGAGCGAGTTCATGTCGCAGGCCGGCGAGACCATGGTGGCGAGCGGCATCGAGCTCGTGGACATCCGCATGCAGCGCGTCGACCTGCGCGAAGACGTGGCCGCGCGCGTGTACGAGAGCATGAAGCAGCACTTCGAGGGCATCACGCTCACCCTGCGTGGCGAGGGCGACCGTGGCGCGCAGATCATCCGTGCGGAGGCCGATCGCAAGACCATCGAGATCAAGGCCAAGGCCAATGCCGATGCGCAGCGTATTCGCGGCGAGGGCGACTCGACCGCCGCGGCGCTCTATGCCTCCGCTTACAACCGGAACCCCGAGTTCTATTCGTTCTATCGCAGCCTCCTGGCCTATCGCAACTCGCTCGGCAGGGAGGGCGACGTGCTGGTGGTCTCGCCCGACAGCGAATTCTTCCGTTATCTCAAGAGCCCGTCGCCGCAAAAGCGTTGATGGCAATCCTCCGTTCGCATCTTTGACTCGTCGCGATCGCGCGGCGCCGGACAAATCTGGTCATGGGTAAATTCGTCATCATCATCGGCACCCAATGGGGTGACGAAGGCAAGGGCAAGGTCGTCGACCTGCTCACCGAACGGGCCGCCGCAGTCGCACGCTTCCAGGGCGGACACAACGCCGGCCACACGCTGGTCATCGGCGGCAAGAAGACTGTCCTGTCATTGATCCCGTCCGGCATCCTGCACGAGAACGTGCAGTGCCTGATCGGCAACGGCGTGGTGTTGTCGCTCGAAGCGCTGTTCCGCGAAGCGCAGACGCTCATCGATGAGGGCATCGACGTATTCGCGCGTCTGCGCATTTCGCCGAATTGCCCGCTGATCCTGCCGTCGCACATCGCGCTCGACAAGGCGCGCGAGGCGGCCCGCGGCGCCAACGCCATTGGCACTACCGGTCGTGGCATCGGCCCCGCCTACGAAGACAAGGTCGCGCGCCGCGCCGTTCGCGTGCAGGACCTCTTCAAGCGCGAGCAATTCGCCGCCAAGCTCGGCGAGATCCTCGATTTCCACAACTTCACGCTGCAGCACTATTTCAAGCAGCCGGCGCTCGACTTCCAGAAGACGCTGGATGAGCAGCTCTCGTATGCCGAGCGCGTGCGCCCGCTGATCAGCGACATCACGCAGACGCTCGCGGATCTGCGCGAGAAGAATGCCGACGTCATGTTCGAGGGCGCCCAGGGCGCGATGCTCGACGTGGACCACGGCACATATCCCTTCGTCACCTCGTCGAACACGACCGGCGGTTTCGCGGCGACGGGCACCGGTCTCGGGCCGCGGGTATTCGACTACGTGCTCGGCATCGTGAAGGCCTACACCACTCGCGTGGGCGGCGGGCCGTTCCCCACCGAGCTCTTCGACGAGTACGGCGAGCACCTCTCGCGCGTCGGCCACGAGTTCGGCGCGGTCACGGGCCGCAAGCGCCGCTGCGGCTGGTTCGACGCGGTGTCACTGCGACGATCCATCATCACCTCGAGCGTGTCCGGGCTGTGCCTGACCAAGCTCGATGTGCTCGACGGCCTGGATACGCTGCAGATCTGCACCGGCTACAAGTCGGACGGCAAGGTATCGCGGGAGCCGCCGTTGTTCGCCGACGCTTTCGCCGAAGTCGAACCGGTGTACGAGGAAATGCCCGGGTGGAAGGAATCCACCATCGGCATCAAGAGCCACGGCTCGCTGCCGGTAAACGCCCAGAAGTATCTCGCGCGCCTGCAGGAGCTCGCGGGTGTGCCCATCGACATCATCTCCACCGGGCCGGATCGCGAGCAGACCATCGTGCTGCGGCATCCGTTCGACTGAAGTCTCTGACCGATCGGGGCGAGTCCGTAGGCGGGCTCCGACACCCGGGACGCCGCGCGACCGCTTGCGGGAAAATTCTTCTGCCTAACTAACAACATTGGCCGCGTCGGCAACTCGCCGGCTCAATATACTCGGCCGGATGATGCAGCTCGCTCCCCGCGAAACGGCCGCGGTGCATTCAGTGCCATTGCCCACGAATGCGTGGTGCCTGTTTCTTGACGTCGATGGAACGCTGCTTGAGCTCGCCGATTCTCCCGGCGGCGTGGCGGTGGACACCAGCCTGATGCCCCTGCTCGAACGCTTGCGCGCGGTCGCGGGCGGCGCGCTCGCGCTCGTGAGCGGACGGACCATCCAGAATCTCGATGACCTGCTCGGCAATCCATCGTTGCCGGCCGCGGGACTGCACGGGTGCGAGCGCCGTGACGCGCGTGGAACGCTGCACGTGGCGCCCATCGCGCGCGAGCAGCTTGCCGACGTGCGCGCGGGTCTCGAGCGCATGGTCGCACGTCACCCGGGCCTGTTCCTCGAAGACAAGGGCGCGGGCGTCGCGCTGCATTTCCTCAAGGCCCGCGAGCTCGAGAACGAAGTGCGCGCCGAGGTGGCGCTGCTCGCGGCGCCGCTGGTGCCGCGGTTCGCCATCCTCGATGGTCACGCGGTCATCGAGGTGAAGCCCGCGGCGCACACCAAGGACAGCGCCGTGACCGCCTTCATGGAAGAGCCGCCATTTCGCGGCCGCCAGCCCATTTTCATCGGCGATGACGTCACCGACTACGGTGGCTTCGCGGCGGTGCGCCGCTTCGAAGGCGGTCTCGCCATCGCGGTGGGGCCACGCGTGAAATCGGAGTGGTGGTTGGCCGATCCGCGCGCCGTGCGCGACTGGCTGGAACAGCTCGCCCTATCTCAACCCCCGCACGGAGCCACGCGTTGAACTACGGAGTCATCGGCAACTGCCAGGTCGCCGCCATCATCGACGAACAGGCGCGCATGGTCTGGGCCTGCCTGCCGCGTCCCGATGGCGACCCCATCTTCTCCTCGCTGCTGCAGAAGGAGGGCGGCGCATCCCGCGCGGGCGTGTTCGCCGTCGACATGGTCGACCTCACGCGCACCGAGCAGGAGTACATGCGCAATTCGGCCATCATCGAGACGAGGCTCTACGACTCGCATGGCGGCGTGTTGCGCATCGTCGATTTCGCGCCGAGGTTTCGCAGCCGTGGCCGCGTGTTCAGGCCGATGATGTTCGTGCGCAGCGTGGAACCGCTCGCCGGCCGGCCGACGTTGCGCCTGCGGCTGCGCCCCACCGCGGGCTACGGCGAGCGCACGCCCACGTCCACGAATGGCAGCCACCACCTGCGTTTCGATGCCGATGGGTTGCACTATCGCGTGACCACCGACGCTTCGCTCGCGGCGCTCATGGAAGACCGACCGGTCGTGCTGGAGCGTCCGCTTCATTTCATCATCGGCCCCGACGAGACGCTGCAGGAATCACCGGCCGGGCTCACGCGTGAATTTCTCGGCGCCACGCTCTCCTACTGGCAGGAGTGGGTGCGCACGCTGGCCGTGCCGGCCGACTGGCAGGAGGCCGTGATCCGCTCGGCCATCACACTCAAGCTCTGCACGTACGAGGATACGGGCGCGGTGCTGGCCGCGCTCACCACGTCCATCCCCGAAGCCGCGCACAGCACCCGCAACTGGGATTACCGCTACTGCTGGCTGCGCGACAGCTACTTCGTGATCCAGACGCTGAACCGCCTGGGCGCCACGCGCACCATGGAGGCCTATCTACATTACATCGACCAGATCATCGCCACGTCGACGGCGGATTCCCTGCAGCCGCTGTACGGCATCACGGGCGACCCGCGGGCCGAGGAGAAGATCGCGACCACGCTGTCGGGCTATCGCGGCATGGGCCCGGTGCGCTTCGGCAACCTCGCGGTCGAGCAGTTGCAGCACGACGTGTACGGTTCGGTGATCCTGGCGGCCACGCAGCTCTTCTTCGACGAGCGCCTGGTGCGCTCCGGCGACCAGACCCTGCTGGAGCGGCTCTACCGGCTCGGCAAGCGCGCGGTGGCCACATTCGAAGAGCCGGACGCGGGCCCGTGGGAGTTTCGCGGCAAGATGCAGCGCCACACGTTCTCGGCGGCAATATCCTGGGCCGGATGCGATCGCCTGGCGCGCATCGCGCGGCGCGTCGGCGATCACATCGCCGCGCGTGACTGGACCGCGCGCTCCGAATTCATGCGCCAGGAAATCCTCGAAGGCGCCTGGAACAAGGAGCTGCAGTGCTTCACCTCGGCGTTCGGCAACCGCGACATCGACGCGACGGCCCTGCTGCTGCCCGAGCTCGGCCTGCTGCCGGCCACCGATCCGAGATTCCTGAAGACGCTGGAGCGCATCGAGTCCGAGCTGCGCACCGGCGATCTGCTGTTCCGTTACAAGCATGCCGACGACTTCGGGACGCCCGAGAATGCGTTCACCATCTGCGCCTTCTGGTATGTGAATGCGCTCGCGGCCGCGGGCCGGCGTGAGGAGGCGCGCGAGCGGTTCGACAGGCTCCTCAAGCGCCGCAACCACCTCGGGCTCCTTTCCGAAGACATCTCGCCGACCACCGGTGAGCTGTGGGGAAACTTTCCTCAGACCTACAGCATGGTGGGAGTCATCGGCAGCGCTCTGCGACTCTCGCGCAGCTGGGAAGAAATCGTATGACCCGGCTGGTCGCGGTCTCGAACCGGATCTCGATCCCCAAGCGTGGCGCCGCTCCGGGTGGCCTCGCGGTCGGGCTGCTGGCGGCCATGCAGGCGCGCCGTGGCATGTGGTTCGGCTGGGATGGCGACGTCAGCGAGAACGCCGCGGGCGATCCCGCGATCGCGCGCAAGGATGGGATCACGTACGCGTCCATCGACTTCGACAAGGTCGAGTACGACGAGTTCTACCTGGGCTTCTGCAATGGCACGCTCTGGCCGCTATTCCATTATTTCGTCGACGGCTTCCGCTACTCGGACGTGCAGTACGAGGCGTACCAACGCATGAACGCGCGCTACGCGCGACTGCTCGCGCCGCTGCTGGAGCCTGGTGATCTCGTCTGGGTGCACGACTATCACCTGTTTCCACTCGCGCAGAAGCTGCGCGAGGCGGGAGTGCAGGCGCCCATGGGGTTGTTCCTGCACATCCCGTTCCCGAGCATCGAAGTCCTGCGCGTCCTGCCGGTGTATGGCGAATTGCTGCAGGCGATGATGGCCTACGACGTGCTGGGCTTCCAGACCGAGACCGACGCGCAGGCATTCCGATCGGCGGTCGCTTATGTGTGGGGAGAACGTGCGCTGACGAACGAGCGCACGGTGACGCTGGGCGGCCGGCGCGTCATCACCGAAGTCTTCCCGATCGGCGTGGATGTCGATGCCATCCAGCGCGAAGCCGTTGAATCGCTGAGCACCGATGCGAGCAGGCGCATGGTGGCAGGCCTTTTGGGCCGCAAACTCATGATCGGCGTGGACCGGCTCGATTACAGCAAGGGCCTGGTCGAACGCTTCAAGGCCTATGAGAAATTTCTCGAGACGCACCCCGAGAACCAGAACCGCGTGTCGTTCCTGCAGATCGCGCCGCTGTCGCGCACGGACGTGCGTGCGTACTCGGAGATCCGCCGTGATCTCGAGCAGACCACCGGCCGCACCAACGGGCGTTTCGCCGATACCGACTGGACGCCCATCCGCTATCTCCCCCGCAACTTTCCCCCCGACGTGCTCATGGGCTTCATGCGCTCGGCGCAGGTGGGTATCGTCACTCCAGTTCGCGACGGCATGAACCTCGTGGCCAAGGAGTTCGTCGCGGCGCAGGATCCCGCGGACCCCGGCGTGCTCATCCTCTCGACGCTCGCGGGCGCCGCGCGGGAGCTCACCGGTGCGGTCATGGTGAATCCCTACGATGCGCGC
>DATLDQ010000135.1:0-16118 GCA_035525785.1 Steroidobacteraceae bacterium
ATGCAGCTGATAGGTCCATATCGGCCAGTCCTCATCATAGATGTTGAGCTCGGGGCGCACGTGCACCAGCTCGAGATTGGCGTCGTAGTAAGCATCCAGCGTGCCCACATCGCGCCAGTACGCCTGCGCGCGCGTCTTCACGTCCTGGAACGGGTACGCGAACACCTGCCGCTCGCCGATCGCCTTGGGCAGGATGTTCTTACCGAAGTCGTGGGCGGAGGCCGGATCGCCCGAGTCTTCGATGAGCAGCTGCTCGAGCAGGCGCGTATTGAAGATGTAGATTCCCATCGAGGCGAGAATCGTGTCCGGCTTGCCGGGCAGGGTATCCGGCTGTGCGGGCTTTTCGGTGAAGCGAGTCACCCGATTCCATTCGGTGGCCGTGAGCACGCCAAAATGCCGCGACTCGGTGGCCGGCACTGCGACCACTCCCACGGTAATGTCCGCGCCCTTCTCCACGTGATAGGCGATCATCGGACCGTAGTCCATCTTGTAGATGTGATCGCCTGCGAGCACCAATACGTGCTTGGGGCGATGCGCATGCATGACGTCGATGTTCTGGTAGACCGCATCGGCCGTGCCGCGGTACCAGTGGTTGCCCGTCTTCTGCTGCGCGGGAATGACTTCGACGAACTCGCCGAACTCGCCGCGCATGTAACCCCAGCCACGATGGATGTGCTGGATCAGTGACTGCGCCTTGTACTGGGTGAGCACGGTGATCTGGCGGATGCCCGAATTCACGCAGTTGCTCAGCACGAAGTCGATGATGCGGAACTTGCCGCCGAATGGCGTGGCGGGTTTCGCGCGATGTTCGGTCAGACCCTTGAGCCGCTCACCGCGGCCACCGGCCATGATGATCGCCAGGGTTCCACTGGTCAGGCGGCTGACGTAACGACCGGAAGTAGCTCGTGCGGGGCGTTTGGCCATTGGGTCCTCGTAGGCCTTGAAGTATAGGGTGCGTGCTACCGTAGACGCATGTTTCATCGTGCATTGATCGCCGCGTGGAGCGCGGTGTCGCTGAGTCTTGCGCTGACCACTGCGGCCGCCTCACCGACAACCGCGTCAGCGGATTCCGCTGTCAGCAAGGGTTGCTTCGTCGCCGGTGACGGTTATCTGCGTGCACGACTGCGGGGCGCGCTCGACCTCGACATAGATTGGCAGAACGCCGATATGGAATGCGCGGGTGGCCCGCGGCCCACCGGTCGCGGAGTGCGCGTCAGCATCGGCGGCCCGTTGCGCGGCGACGGACGCCGCATCCGCATCGTGTTCGGTCTTGCCGATGTACTCGAAGGCAATTCGGGCGAGGCCATCCCGACCAACGTCACCTTGCTGTTCGAAGGCGAGCGGCGCGTATTCGCCACCCAGGGCGACGACAAGTGCATGGTGGACACGCTCTCCCAGCAGCGCGTCGAGTCGCTGGGCAATCCGCTCGCGGTGTACCGCGTGGTGGCGCGCGGCTTCTGCCTGGGTCCGGCGACCAGCCTCACCCGCGAGGAGCGCGTGTTCATCACGAGCTTCGATTTCGCGGGCCGCGTAGAATTCAGTGATGAGGATCGCCATGCCCCACCGATCAAGAATGCCGACAAGCCCTGAACACGCATTATTCTCGGCGCACCGCCTCTTGCTGGCGCTCTGCACGTTGCTGGGCTTCGTCCTCGCCGCGCCACTTCTCGCCCAATCCGGGCCCCTCGAAGACCTCGACAGCTTCCCCCACGGGAAGCTCGAGATCACGGTCGGCAAGAAGCCGCTGTCCTTCGACATCTGGGTGGCGGACACGCCGCAACGCATGTCCCAGGGCCTGATGTTCGTGCGCTCGCTGCCGGCGCAGCGCGGCATGCTGTTCGTGCACGAAAGCCCCAAGCCGGTCAGCATGTGGATGAAGAACACCTACATCCCGCTCGACATGGTGTTCATCGATTCGCGGGGACGGATCCAGCAGATAGTCACGCAGACCACGCCGCACTCGCTCGACATCATCCGCAGCAAGGACCCGGCGCTCGCGGTGCTGGAGATAGGCGGCGGCGAAGCCCGGCGCCTGGGGCTCAAGCCGGGTCAGCACGTCGATCACCCCGCCTTCGCAAAGCGCTGACCGCTGCGGTTCGGATATCATTCCGGCCACTTGCTAGGGAGACAGCCCATGAAAAGATTCGGCAGCATGATGCTCGCGATCGCCTTCATTTCCGGTGCGGCATCGGGTACCGCGATGGCTGGCACGCCGGAAGGCAGCTGGTTCGTCGCGCCGCAGGTGAATGGCGTGTGGGTCGACGACGCCCGCGCCGCGGACGATGACAATGGTGTAACCCTGTCCCTGGGGCGCTCTCTGGGCGCCAACTGGGACGCCCAGATTTCATTCTTCGGGTCCGAGCACGATCGCGCGGGCGGTGAAAAAGTGGAATTGCAGGGCGTCGGCATCGGGCTGAATCGCGTCTTCTATCGCGACTCGCGCATCAGCCCCTTCCTGAGCTTCGGTCTCGGCAAGGTGAACAGCCTGCAGAAGCCGGGCGCCGACGACTCGAACATGAGCGCGCTGTTCGGCGCCGGCATCACCATCGACCTCGGGCGGCCACGCGCCGACGGCAGTGTCTTCCAGTTGCGCGGCGATCTCGGCGCGCGCCGCGGCCTCGAAAGCGACGATGGCATCGGCCGCGCCGTGGACTACGTCGCGGGCATCGGCTTCCAGTACGCCTGGGGCGGCAAGACCGTGCCCCGCGTGGTCGACAGCGACGGTGACGGTGTCAACGACGACGCCGATCAATGCCCCGGCACGCCGGCCGGCACCGCGGTCAACGCGGTCGGCTGCCCGCTGCCGCAGGATGACGACGGTGATGGCGTCAACAACGATGTCGACAAGTGCCCGAACACCCCCGCTGGCGCCAAGGTGGATGCCACGGGCTGCGAGCTCGATTCCGACGCGGATGGTGTCAGCGATGGGCGCGATCAGTGCCCGAACACGCCGCCCGGCGCCAAGGTCGACGAGAAGGGTTGCGAGCTCGACAGCGACGCCGATGGCGTGGTCGACAGCCAGGACAAGTGTCCCGACACGCCCAAGGGCGATCGCGTGGATGCCGTCGGCTGCTCGTTCAAGGACGAGATCAAACTACCGGGCGTGGTGTTCGAGACCAACAGCGCGGACCTCAAGCCCGAAAGCATTCCGGTGCTCGAGGGCGCGGTGTCCACGCTCAAGCGCTACCCTGATCTGAAGATCGAAGTTGCCGGGCACACGGACAGCCGTGGGTCGGACGCTTACAACCTCGAGCTTTCCGCGCGCCGCGCGGCTACGGTGCTCAAATTCCTGCAGGATGGTGGCGTGACTAACACGCTGACCTCGCGTGGTTACGGCGAGCGCCAGCCGGTGGCCAGCAACAACACCGACGATGGCCGCCAGCAGAACCGCCGCGTGGTTCTGCGCGTCAAGAGCTGAACCATCAACTGATGGAATCGGCAGGCTCGTATCCGAACCGTGCTGCCCACTTCTCGAGAGTGGGCAGCACGGGGGCGAGCTGATCGCGATAGCGGCGCCACTCACCGACGCCGCCCGCATTCAAACCCTTGGAGAGTTGCGCGCCGCTGGCGGTCGCCACGCCGCGTTCGCGCGCGCCCGCCGCAAAGTCGAGCATCCGGTCATTCCAGCTGAGCTCGAGGAAAGTGCAGATGCTGCCGACCTCGCTCTCGAAGCGGGCGATCAGCCTCTCGAGCTGCACCGTGTGCACGCGCAGTTGCAGCTGGTCGATGAGGTCGTGCGTGATTTCCATGACGCAGTCGTACAAGGCCGCGGCGGTTTCGAGCGTCAGCATCTCGTAGTAAGGCGCGCTCATGCGAAATCGTCGGCGGAAGCAGCTCAGGACGACGTCACGCGGATCGCGGATGGCGAGCAGGATCTTCGCCTCGGGAAACAGCCGTGGGATCAGCGGCAGCTTGAGACCGTTGAGCGGATGCTTGTCGATGAACAGCTTGCCGTTCGGTGTCACGCTCGCCTCCGTCACACGCTGCCAATACTTGCGCCGGAATGGCACCATCTCGGCTTCCGAAGCGAGACCGAGCCGCGCGAGATCCGCCGGCGATTTCATGAAGGCCGATACCGCGTCCTGCAGCGTCTCGCGTTCTTCGAGCGAGGTCACCAGGGGATGACAGGCCAGCACCTGCTCGAGCAGCGTGGTGCCGGATCGCGGAAAGCCGATCAGGAACGCGTGGCCGATCGCGGGTGAGTCCGAGATCTCCGGCGGCAGCACCGCGAGCAGATCGCGAGCGGGGTGCTGTTGAAACCACTGCCGCAGCGAGCGCGCGTAGTGGAGCGTGCGGTCCCCGTCCGGGTACAGCGGCGCGTAGTGGGTGCGACGCAACTCGTTCGAGTCGCGGTAGGCGGCGAACGCCGCCGCGGCATCGCCCTGCCGGTCGAGCGCATCGCCGAGCACGCTCAATGCCAGCGATCTTTCCACGTCCGAGACGCGTGGATCCGCCGCGAGCGCCCGCATGCGGGTCTCCGCCTCGGCGGTGCGCTTCTGCGCGACGTCGGCCTCGGCGACGACCATGGCTGCCGGCGGATAGTTAGGCTCGCGCGCCAGCACGCGCAGCGCCCGCTCGCGCGCCTCGTCGTGGTCGCCGCGGCGCCCGAGCACCGAAGCGAGACCTGCCTCGGCCATGATGTTGGCGGCATCGAGGCCCAACGCACGCCGATAGCGCGCCTCCGCAGCAGGCAGCTGGCCCGAGGCTTCGTATGCCTGACCAAGCGCGGTGAAGCCGGGTGCGAAGTCCGGTTTGAGCTCGGTTACCTGCTCGAAGTCGTCGCGTGCGGCCTCGGGCTTTTCCAGCCTGAGCAGGCACAGACCCCGCGCCTGGAGGCACCCCAGGTCGTGGGGGAATTGCTCGATCGCCCCATCCAGAACTCCGACGGCCTCGGTCAATCGGCCCGAAGTCTCGAGCTCGAACGCGATGACACTGTAGAGAAAGGGGTGCTGGAGGCCAGATTCGAGCGCCGCGCGGGCGGCGGTTCCCGCGCCAGACATATTTCCCTGCGTCGCAAGCGCCCGGACGGCCCGCAAAGTCTCCTTGTCCGAGGGGGTCAACGCACGCTGTGCAGCTTGGGCGGTCACGAATTACTCCAGGTTAATGCACCGCAAATGTCCCAGGTTGGCAACGGCGTTTCCGTCATGGTGCATGTGCAGCAAACGAGCTTGGCTTTGCGCCGAAACGAACGTCGTTTGCATACCACAGTGCTGTTGTTCGTTCGGTACCCTGATAGTATCGCCCCACAAATATCGGTGCATACGTGGCCCTCGAGCGTCGCCCGGTGTTAAGGGGTTAGTGTTCGAAACGCAACTAAGAGAACAAGGCGCTTCGAGTCACTCATTAAGAAAAGCTTTCAGGAGACATCTGAATGACTCTCAATACTGAACTTTCCCGCGCGATCCGCCGCGCACTGTTCCTGGGCGCTTGCGCCACGGGCGGTGTGAGCACGGCGCTCGCGCAAGACGCTCCTGCAGCGCCGGCGGAAGACATGGCGGACACCGTGGTTGTCACGGGTTCCCGCCTTGTCTCGCCCAACCTGCAGGCCATCAGCCCGGTAACGGCGCTGTCCGCTGAGGAAATCGTCAAGACCGGCCGCAGCACGATCGAAGACGTCATCAACGAGCTGCCGCAAGTGTTCGCCGCCCAGGGTGCGAACATCTCGAACGGCTCGAACGGTACCGCGACGGTCAATCTCCGCGGTCTCGGTTCCAATCGCACGCTGGTCCTGATCAACGGTCGCCGCCTCGGCCCCGGTGACCCGGGCAGCACGACCTTCGCCTCCGACATCAACATGGTTCCGACCGCGCTCGTCGAGCGCGTCGAGCTGCTGACCGGCGGCGCTTCGTCGGTGTACGGCGCCGATGCCGTCGGCGGTGTCGTCAACTTCATCATCAATCGCAAGTTCGAAGGTGTGAAAGTCGGCGCGGGCTACAGCTTCTACAACCACAAGAACGACGACTCGGTTTCGCAGGCACTGAACGAAGATGCCGGTTACGCGCTGCCCGACAGCAACGAGAACGGCGGCTACGACAAGACCTTCTCGTTCACGATGGGTTCTAACTTCGCCGACGACCGTGGCAATGCCACGTTCTACGCGACGTTCCGCGACACCGACGCGCTGCTGCAGAGCAATTACGACTACAGCTCGTGCACGTTCAACTCCGGTGACGAGTTCTCCTGCGGTGGCTCGGGCACGGCGTTCCCGGCGCGCTTCCGTCCCTTCGCTCCCGGTGCCCCCGGCACCACGGGCAGCTACACGCTGGACGCCAGCGGCGCGTTCGCTGCCGGCAACGCGCCTGCGTACAATTTCGGCCCGCTCAACTACTACCAGCGTCCGAACGAGCGCTACACCGCCGGCACGTTCCTCAACTTCGAGTTGAGCGAGACGTCCGAGGTGTACGGCGAGTTCATGTTCCTCAAGGACCGCTCGGTGTCGCAGATCGCCCCCTCGGGTCTGTTCACGCTCGACGCGACCGTGCACTGCTCGAACCCGTTGTGGACTCCGGCGCAATTCACGGCCTTCTGCGGCCAGTTCGGCCTCACCGCCACTGACACGACGAAGATCCGCTTCAACCGCCGCAACATCGAAGGTGGCGGTCGCCAGCAGGACCTGAACCACCAGGCTTATCGCGGTGGCATTGGCCTCAAGGGCAGCCTGGGCGAAGCCTGGGAGTACGACACCTCGATCTTCCAGGGCACTTCGCGCATCTCCAACACCTACCAGAACGACTTCTCGATCGCCCGTTCCGGGCGCGCGCTGGACGTCGTGAGCGTTGGTGGCGTGCCGACCTGCCAGTCCGTGGTGGACGGTACGGATGCCAACTGCGTGCCGTACAACATCTGGGCGGCCGATTCGGTTACCCCGGCGGCGCTGACGTACGTGCAGATCCCGCTGGTGTCCGTGGGTGAAGTCACCGAGCGCGTGGCGCAGGCCAGCTTCACGGGCGACCTCGGTCAGTACGGCTTGAAGTTCGGCTCGGCTGAAGAAGGCGTCAAGCTGAACATCGGTGCGGAATATCGCGAAGTGGAAAGCGACTTCCAGCCGGACGGCAACTACATCGCTGGCGACGGCGCCGGCCAGGGTGGTGCCACACTGCCGCTGTCGGGCAGCTACAAGGTGAAGGAAATCTTCCTCGAGTCGCGCATACCGATCCTGAGCAACCTGTCGGCCGAAGCGGGCTATCGCTTCTCTGACTACTCGGGCGGTCTCGAAGCCAGCACCGATACGTACAAGGCCGGTCTCGAGTGGTCGCCGATCGACGCGGTTCGACTGCGTACGAGCTTCCAGCACGCCACGCGCGTTCCGAACATCTATGAGCTGTTCGGCACCCAACAGGTCGGTCTGAACGGTACGGTGGATCCTTGCGCCGGTGCCGCTCCGATCCTGACGGCGGCGCAGTGCGCCAACACGGGCATGTCGGGCGCGCAGTACGGCACGGTCGAGGCCAATCCCGCCGCGCAGTACAACGGCTTCATCGGTGGCAACGCCGGTCTCGAGCCTGAAGAAGCGGACACGTTCTCGTTCGGCGTCGAATTCCATCCGGACTTCGCCCCGGGCCTGCGCGTCAACCTCGACTGGTACTCGATCAAGATCGACAACGCGATCCAGAACCCGAACCAGGACTTCACGCTGCTGCAGTGCGCGCTCACGGGCGCCGCGAACCTGTGCGGCCAGGTCCATCGTGACCCGGGCGGTTCGCTGTTCGAGACGGTCGATGGCTTCGTGGTCGACACGTTGCAGAACATCGGCGGTATCGAGACTGCGGGCTACGACCTCGACGCGAGCTACAGCTTCGAGATCGGCAATGCCGGCAAGCTGCGTCTCGGCGTGATCGGCACGCTGCTCGACAAGTACTCGGTGACGCCGCAAACCGGCATCACCTACGACTGCGTCGGCTTGTACGGCGGCATCTGCACCTCGGGCACGCCGAACGGCGCCCCCGTGGCGAAGTTCCGCTCCAAGACGGACATCACCTGGACCACGCCGTGGAGCGGGTTCGACGTCTCGCTGGCCTGGCGCTACTACGGCAAGGCCAACCGTGACCTCGAGGACTCGCAGGAAGCTCTCGCGTTCCTGGGTACGGCGACCGGTGCATTCCCGACCGACTCGCTGCTCGGTTCGCGCAGCTGGATCGACTTGTCGGCGGCATTCCAGTTCGCCGAGAAGTACACGCTGCGTGTGGGTGCCAACAACCTGCTGGACAAGGATCCGCCGCTGAACGGTTCGAGCACCTGCCCGACCGGTCCCTGCAGTGGCAACACCTGGCCACAGGCCTACGACGCCCTGGGTCGTCAGGTCTTCCTGACCATCGGCGCCGAGTTCTAAGCGACCCTGTCGCGAAGACGAAGACGGCGGGCCTCGCGGCCCGCCGTTTTTTTTTGCCTGCGGTTTTTCTTTTGCGCCAGGGGAAGCTAGCCTCGCGGAATGGCCGACATCGTTCCGTTCTTCGCGACGCCCTTCGCCTTCGCCCGGCTGCCGGATGCGGAGCCTCTCAACCGCGAACTGCGTGAAATCCTGCTGGCGCGAGAAACCGAGGGCGGCGCGCATGCCAACCCGCGGCCCATCACGCAGCGCAACGCCACCACGTTCGAGAGCCACTTCAACCTGTTCCGTGACCCGGCGGCGGCGATCCAGAAGCTCAAGGATTTCTGCTTCAGCGAGATGCTGCGCGTGATCTGCGAGCTCAATGGCTACGACCAGGCCATGCGCTCACAACTCCTGATCTACAACGACGCCTGGTTTCACGTGAGCCGTCGCGGCGGATTCTTCGGCCTGCACAACCATCCCAACGCGTCGTGGTCTGGCGTGTACTGCGTGGATCCCGGCCAATCCGATGCGGACCGCAAGGAAAGTGGCGCGCTGTGCTTCGTGAATCCGGTGCTGCAAGCGGCCATGCACCTGGACGCCGGCAATGCGCGTTTCTCGGGCGCCTTTGCCGGAGGCGTGCGCAGCCTGCGCATGGAAGCGGGGCAGCTGGCGCTGTTCCCGTCGTGGGTATTGCACGACGTCAAACCCTTCGAGGGCGAAGGCGAACGCATCACCGTCGCCTTCAATTGCTGGTTCGGAACGAAAGAACCGCGCTAGTCAGCGGATGCGCTTCATCTTGCCGCTGCGTCCGCTCGGCACTTTCATCTGGAACGAGCCCAGAGCGGCGCGGTTGATCTCGACGTCGTCGCCCACCTTGATCAGCAATTGACCGCCGCTCAGCTGGCGCCAGACCTGGCCATTGTCGAGCGTCACCACCGCCGTGCCGTCATTGGCGAGGGCGACTGCGGTGACCTTGCCGCCGATCTTCTGCACGTCTTCCGCTGCGGACGCGCTGCGCGCTACTTCAGCGCGCGGTGTCTGGGCCACGAGGCCGAAGCTCGATTCGGCGGAAGGCGCGGTCGCGCCCTCGGCGCCCAGCAACGCCGCGACGCCTCGGTCGTAGCATGACAACCGCTCCGTATTGCGCTCGATGCCCACGCAGCTGCGCAACTCGGGGGGCACCTTTTCGTGCGGCGAATCCGCCGCTGCCGCCATGCCACAGCAGCCCGCCAACAGCAGGCCCATCATCTTGGTCTTCTTCATGTTCATGTATTCAGATCCCGCCTTGCTCACCGCCCATCGTGCCGGTGCCATAGTAATCCGCGATCGCCGGCATGGTCTCGCGTATCAACGCGCGCTCGGCGTCGTTGATGAACGGATTCCAGACGTCGAATATCAGTATCGCGCGCGGGCTGTCGCTGTCGTTCCATGCCTCGTGCTCGAGGGTGTCGTCGAACACCCAGGCCTCGCCCGCCCGCCACTCGCGCGTGTCCGAGCCCACGCGGAAACGGCATTTTCCCGGTAGCACCAGCGGCAGGTGGACGATGACGCGCGTGTTGGTCACCCCGGTATGCGCCGGAATCTGGGTGCGCGCGTCCAGTATCGAAAAGAACGCGGTGGGTGCATGGCGCGGCACGTCGTGCAGGGGCATGCGCTCGAGCAGCGCCGCCGTGCGCGGGCACCGCGCGAGATTCGCGTCCACGGGCTTGCCGTCGCGCCACAGGAAATACGCGCTCCAGCGTCGCGACCGGTTCAGGTCGCGCCACTGGTCGAGCGGCAGCCCATCCGCGTAGGCGATGTAGGGCTCGAGCTGATTCTGATCCTCGACGAACACGCGTTCGAATTCGGCGCGCACGTCGGCGGCCGCAGCTTCGAGCGACGCCAGCCACGGGAACATCTCTCGCGGGTAGAACTCGTGCGCCGGCACCTTGGGGAAATGCATCTGCGTCGGCTGCGGGTGGTAGATCCGCCGCCGGCCTAACAAGGCTCCCAGCGCGTGCTCGAAACGTTCCTGCGAGCCGGGCGCGGTGGTCCTGGCGCTGGACAGCCTCGCCTCCAGGTGCTTCTCCAGCGCGTCGGTATTCGCGAGCACGGCCTGTTGCGCCGTGGCCAGCGCCGCGCGCAATCCCTCGGGCAGCGACTGCCCCGGCTGCAGCGTCTTCAACGCATTCGCATAGATGGTGGCCGCGGCGCGCTTGTCGCCGCGCCGTTCCGTCAGCGCGGCCTTGTTGAGCAGCGCCACGAGGTTGCGCGGTTCGAGAGCGAGCGCCTGCTCCAGCGCCCGGCCTTCTTCGTCCGGAAGCTGCAGCTGCCGCAGCGCGGCAGCGAGGTTCACATAGAGCGCCGCCGTCTTGTCCTCGCGCGCGAGCGCCCGCCCGAACAGCTCCCGGGCCTGGGCCGCATGGCCTTCGTTGAGCGCCCGGATGCCCGCCACATTGAGCACCATGGGATGCTCGGGCGCGACGTTCCCGGCCTCCAGCAACAGGCGCATGGCGGTGGCGCCATCCCGCGCCGCATACGCGCGCTCCGATTGCTCGAGAAGCGCTCGGATGCGCTTTTCTTGTTCTATGGAAAGCATCCCAATCCCCTGCAAGAGATGGGTGAATTGTAAGCCCAGATGGGGCTATTCTCGGTGGCATGAAAACCATCCCCTGTTTGCTGACCATTGCTCTCGGAATGGCACTCGGCATGGGCAGCCCCGCATTCGCACAGAAGCCCGATGGTGGTCTGGATGGCTGGACCCGCGAAGAAACGCGCCGCGAGAGCCCGGTGCCGCACCTCCAGGTGGTGCCGGCGACGGTGGTGAAGCTGGCGGTGCGCACGAACGGCTGGTGGATAGTCACGCTCGACAACGGCCAGATCTGGTCGCAGGTCGAGCATCGCCCCACGGCGCTCGTCGCCGTCGGCGACGACATCACGCTGCGCCACTCGCGCGCCGGCGCCTACATCCTGACCACGACCAAGGGCATCGAGACGCGCGTCAAGCGTGATCGCTGAGACGGGCGACTTTCGCCGCGCCCATTCACCGGGCTAGTCGCGCGGGATGCGCGTGGCCGGCCCGCGCTTGCGCATGGGCAGCATGTCGCCAACGATGTTGGGCAGGATGCTCAGCTCCTTGCGCGTGAAGTCGAGCATCATGGCGCTGGTCGTGCCGAGCACGTCCATGCCGAGCACGATCGCCGGCTCGTCGTTCACTTCCCACATCTGGAAGACTTCGAACTCGCCGAACACGATGCGCATGTTGGTGATGGCGACCGAGCCCATGCGGAACGTCGGCGTCTTGATGATGTTGCCAGGCACGAGTTGCGACGTCGCGGCGGATACGACCGTCGCCGTCTCGGGGTCGGTGAGCTTCTTTTCGAGACCCGCGGCGACCAGCAACGCGTGATTGCCGAGCGAGCGCTCTGCCCCCGTGTCGATGATGGCGTGAACCTTCACCTTGCCGATCCTAGCCGGCACCACCGCGAGGCCGCCGAAGCGCATCTCCGCGCGCATCACTTCCCATTGCTCGCTCACGCGCGGACATCGCGTCTGCAGGATGGAAACGCGCTTCTCCGAGAAGTTCACGAACAGGCAGCCCTGCGAGAACGCGTCGACACCAAATATGCCGTCCGCGTCTGCGAAGACGCGCGGCTCGACCATGGGCAGATCGCGCGGAGAGAGCTCGATCTGTCCGGCCGTGAGCCGGGAGATGGCCACCGTGGGCACGCGCTCGGAACCGGTGATGCCGCGCAGTAGTTTGGTCCTCTCCGGAGCGGGCAGCAGCTTGAGCCGCGCCGCGACGCGCGGACCGATCACGCTGCTCGACGCGCCCGTATCCACGAGGAAGGCGAACGGCCCCACGTCGTTGATGAATACCGGCGCCATGATGCGGCCCACGCGGTCACGCCGCGTGGCGGCGACATAGGCGAAGTTGGCGGGTTTCAATTCGGCGACGGTCGACTCGGCTGCCGACGGCGTGGCCACCAGCGAAGCTTCGACAGCCGACTGCTGAGCCGACGCCGCGAAGGGCAGCGCTGCGAACAGGGCCATGAGAGTCGAGCGGGCCATGTGCTGACGTTACCGAAAAGCCGGCGAGATGGGAGCAGTTTGCGGCGACCCGTTGATCCCTGCGACGACACGGCTACTCTGGGTGGATGTTCAAATCATCAGTGCTCGAAAGACCCTTGACCATCGGGCGAACGCTACGCGCGTCAGCCTTGCTGATGTTCCCCGTGCTGTTCTGCACCGCCGTTCCGGCGGCTGCGCCGCATCCTTGCACGAGCGTCCAGGACGATGCCGAGCGCCTTGCCTGCTACGACCGCACTTTCGGGACACCGACCGCCCCGAAGCCCCAGGCCGACCCGCCCGCGAAGCCTCCGGAAGCCGTGCCCGAAAAATTCAGTGCCGTGGTTTCGAAAATCGAATGGCGCAACGGCGTGTTCGTACTGACGCTCGACAATGGGCAGGTGTGGATCCAGTCGGAGCGCGATTCGCGCGTGCAGATCGAGGCCGGCGAGACGGTGTCGATCCGCAAGGCCAGCCTCGGGTCGTTCCTGCTCAGCAGCAAGCAGGGCCTGGGCGCGCGGGTGCGGCAACTGCACTGATCGTTCAGGGAATACGCGTGGGTGTCGTGCGCGGACGCATGCGGACCGTGTTCTCGGCACCCTGCGGCAGTAACCGGAACTCGCTGCGCTGGTAGTCGATCATCAACGCCTGCGCCGTGCCCAGCACGTCCATGCCGACGACTATGGCGGGCGTCTCGGCCACACCCCACATCCGGAACACCTCGAAGTCGCCGAATACCGGGTGCAGGTTGCCGATTTCGATGTTGCCCAGACTGATGGGCGGCGCCGCTAGCAGGTTGCCGAAGACCGCCTGGGTGGTGGCGGCGAACACCTGGCGTTGAGAATTCGGGTCCTTGAGCGCCGGCTCGAGTCCGGCCGCCACCAGCAGCGCGCGATTGCCCAGCGAACGTTCGGCGCCCGTGTCGATGATGGCCAGCACCTTGGTCCTGCCCACCCGGGCATGTACCACCGGCAAGCCACCGAAACGCAGTTCCGCGCGGAGGCGCTCCCAGGTGTCGTTCACGCGGGGACAGCCATTGCGCAGGATCGAGACGCGCGACTCGGTGAAATCGACATACAGGCAGCCGCGCGCGAAGGCGTCGGCGCCGAAGATGCCGTCGGCGTCGGCGAACACGCGCGGCTCGACCACGGGCAGCTGGTTGTCACGCAGGGTGATGTCGCCGGCCGTGATTCGCTCCACGGTAACGGTGGGCACCACTTCGGACCCGGTGATGCCGCGCAGTAGTTTGGAACGGGCCGGATCAGCCGCGAGCGCGAGGCGCGTGACGACGCGCGGCGAGATGACGCTGCTCGACGCGCCCGTGTCGACGACGAACGCGAAGGGGCCGATGCCGTTGACGTACACCGGCGCCATCACGCGACCGATGCGGTCGGAGCGCGTGGCCGCGACGTAGGCGAAATCTTCGGGCTTCACCTCGGCGGAAGGTGGCAGCTCGAGGTCGGGAACGACGATGGTGGGCGTCGTGGCGCTGGGCGCCGTCGAGCCAGGTACCGCCTGCGGATGGACGGGCGCCGCGAGTGACGCGAGTACCAGCGCGGCGAAGGACAGCCTCATGGCTGAACATTAACCCGCCCCAAAAAGAAACGGGGCGGCCGAGTGGCCGCGATCAAAAAAAACGGGGCGGCCTCTCGGCCGCCCCGTCTCCGCGACATGTCGCTTCGGCGCCTTAGAACTTCAGACGCACGCCGGCGTACCAGCGGCGGCCGATGGCGTCATACGTGCCCGCATCGGTTTCCGTTCCAGTGACGTCGCTCGGCAGGCCCGAGATCAGGAGCGGCGGTTCCTCGTCGAACACGTTGTTCGCGCCGAGGTACACCTGGTAAGACTCGGTCGGCTGCCATGTCAGCTGCAGGTCCACGTAGGTCGCGGAGCCCACACCCACAGAACCGGGCGCGAGGTCGAACGCGGCCAGGAAGCCGTCGTCGAGATCCGCGGCGGACATGTAGGTCGTCTGCAGCGTGCCGCCGAACTTGCCCATCTGGTAGCCCAGGGCGAGATAGGCGCGATCTTTCGAGTCGCCCACTTCGCCGGCCAGCTGGTCCTTGTCTTCATCAGGCAGCGGAACCAGGTAGTGCTCCATCAGGTGCGTGTACGACAGTCGGGCATTGAAGCGGCCCGGACCGATCGGCTGCGCATACGCCACGGTCAGGTCCACGCCCTCGACGAACTCGCCGCCACTGTTGGTGACGCCGGCATCGAGGAACTCGATGGAACCCGCGTTGTTCGCTCCGACGGCCGCCGGGCGGCGCGTAACGAAGTTACAGAACGAAGTGTTTCCACCGCCGTAGCACTGGCTGAGGATGAAGTTGCGATCCGTCTGCACGATCGCGTCGCTGATGTCGATGCGGTAGTAGTCGACCGTGAAGTCGAACTTGTCGAGCACCGCGATGTTCTCTGGCTGCCAGACGGCACCGATGGTCCACGAATTGCCTTCTTCTTCGCTCAGGCTCGGGTTGCCACGATCGAACCCCGAGATGCCCTGGAAGTCGGCCTGGGTCAGCGTGAACGTACCGCCGTTGGCAGCGATGTTCGCATTGACGCCGGGGGCCGCGCGGCAAGCTTCGGAGATTGCGCCCGTCGACGATGCCGTCACACCCACGCAAGGATCCTGCACGCCGGTCGGGAAGGTCTGACTGGGCGGTGAATACAGTTCGTTGATGTTAGGAGCACGAGTCGACAGTGCGCGGATGGCGCGGAAGCGCAGCGACGAGACCGGGGACCACTCGAGGCCACCGTTCCAGCTCAGCGTGCTACCCACGGTCGAGTAGTCGGACGCGCGGACCGCGGCGCGCAGATTCAACTGCTCCACGAACGGCAGTTCCTTGAGCAAAGGCACATTCGCTTCGACGTAAGCTTCACGCACGTCGTACTCACCGCTGGTCGGCGGAATCGCGTTGCCAGCGTTCAGACCGGCCTGCGTCAGTGCATCGAATTCGGCTTCGCTGAACTCCTCGCGATACTCGACACCGACGGCGACGCCCAGCGGGCCCGCCGGCATGTCGAACAACTCGCCGGAGATGTTGGCGCCCAACACGCGCTGGCGCGTGAAGGTGGTCAGCGAACCCGGGGCTTCGATGTAGTCGACGGCGCCCGGTGTCATGGAGTTGAAGCCGAACACGTTGACTGGCACGCAGCCCTGCAGGCGCGCGTTGGCGTCACGGCAGATGGCTTCAGTGGTGTTGCCGTCGCCGTCCTCGTCATCCGCATCCGGAATTGCTTCGAGCGCATTGCGGAAGTTGAGGACGTTGACCTGGCCGCCCGACTGTTGCGCTTCCTTCGTCTGGCCGAACGAATAGAAAGTCTCGTAGTGCCACTTGTCCTCGAAGAGGCTGCCCTGCAGGCCGCCCACGACGCGGAACGTGTCGCGCTTCGCGGTGGCGCCGCGATTGCCGAAGTCGGACATGCGCTTCGTCCAGTAGAAGTCGCGCAGGCCGTCGCCGTCTTCGTCCTCGGCGTTGTTGAAGACAACGTCCGGCACGGTCGGGTTACGCACCAGCACGCCACCCACGTCGAATTCGACGGGGGTCTGGCCGCCCGAGGCGGGGTAGATGTCTTCGGCGCCCAGGCCGAACGGCTCGATCTCGGTAACCGTGTTCGCCGAGGCATAGGTGCCCTCGAAGAACGCGCTGTGGTTCTCTGTGAACTCGAAGCTGCCGCGACCCGCGAACAGATAACGCTCGACCGGAACCGCGATGGTGCGGAAAGCGGAGCGATTGAACCCGGTGGCGTTCCCGGTGAC
>DATLDQ010000144.1:0-2233 GCA_035525785.1 Steroidobacteraceae bacterium
CGGTGGCCCGTGGGGCCGTGACACCTACGGCTTCGACAGCGAGCACCAGTGGCTGGCGAATCGCGGCTATGCGGTGCTGTCGGTGAACTTCCGCGCGTCCACCGGTTTCGGCAAGGCATTCGTGAATGCCGGAAACAAGGAGTGGGGCGTGAAGATGCACCAGGACCTGCTCGACGCCGTGAAATGGGCCGTCGACAACAAGATCACGACCGCCGACAAGGTGGCGATCTACGGCGGCTCGTACGGCGGCTACGCGACGCTCGCCGGGCTCACGTTCACGCCGGACACTTTCGCGTGCGGCGTGGACATCGTCGGTCCGTCGAACCTCAACACGCTGCTCGCGAGCATCCCGGCCTACTGGAAGTCGTTCTTCGAGGAACTCGCGACGCGCGTCGGCGATCCGCGCACGGAAGAAGGCAAGAAGCTGCTCAACGAGCGTTCACCGCTGACGCGCGCGGGTGACATCCGCAAGCCGCTCCTCATCGGTCAGGGCGCGAACGACCCGCGCGTGAACAAGGCCGAATCGGATCAGATCGTGAAGGCGATGAAGGAGAAGAACATTCCCGTCACCTACGTTCTGTATCCGGATGAAGGCCACGGCTTCGCGCGCCCCGCGAATCGCACTTCGTTCTACGCGGTGGCGGAAGGCTTCCTCGCGCAATGTCTGGGTGGCCGTTACGAGCCCGTCGGCAATGACTTCAAGGGCTCGAGCATCCAGGTGCTGGAAGGCGCCGCGAACGTGCCAGGCCTCGCAGACGCCCTGAAATAATTGGGACATTCCTCATTTGCAGCAAATGGGGACACGGCTCATTTTGAATTGAAAGGCCCGGCTGCTGCCGGGCCCTTTTCAACCGCTAGCGCCTTCACATCGACGCGTACAGTTTCTTCTCTGCATCCGCGAAGCACTGCCGGCCGCGCAGCGGATCGAGCCGCGGGTCCAGCCGCATCCAGTTGACCATGATCGAGTGGTCGCGCACCGCGCGCATGAGGTATTCACAACCGCGGTCGAGATCACCCAGCGCGATGTAGATAGTCGCCTGGTCGAACGCGACGCCATATCCCTGGCGCGCACGCTCCTCGAGCGCCGCGAGCTCGCGCAAGGCGTCGTCGCGCCGCTCCAACCGCACGAACAGCACGCCGAGGTCGCCTCGGTCGAAACCGGGCGATGCGCGCGCCAACAGCTGAGCGCGTGCTCCATCGAGATCGCCCGTCGCCATCATGGCGCGTGCCAGCGCGGCGCGTGCCTGGTCGAAGCGTGGATTCGATTCCACCAGGGGTTTCAGGAAGTCGATGGCCTCCCCATATCGCCGCGCTTCATACAGCAGCAGCCCATGATTGCCCGCGTACAGCAACGTCATCGGCTCGAGCTCGCGCGCGCGTCGAATCGACGTGAAGGCATCGTCGATGCGGCCCAGCTGCCCCTGCAACATCGAGTAGTGATGCCAGAGGCGCGCCGACTTCGAATCGAGCCGCATCGCGCGTTCGTACTCGCGCTGCGCACCCGCGAAATCCTTGTCGTGATCCATGTGGATCTGGCCCAGCACGAAGTGCCCTTCGGCCAACGCATCGTCCAGCGCCACGGCGCGTTCGGCCGCCGCACGCGCTTTCGGAATGCCCTCCGCGGGAGTCAACGTCTGGCGGATCACCGCCACGGAAATGGTCTCGCCCAATGCCGCCCACGCCTGCGCGTAGGCCGGATCTTCATGGATCGCGGCCTCGAACTTCTCGCGCGCGAGCATGCCGCCGTCGATGTCCCGTCGTGAGCGGTGGTGCAGTCCTTCGAGATACAGCTCCTGCGCCTGAATGCTCGGAACATGACTTCGCGGCTCGCTCGAGCTCAACCACCAGCCCAGCGCCAGCGCCACGACCAGCGCCAGCAGCACCAGTCCCAGCAGAAGCGGCCGCCCCCGCCTTGGCGGTGGGTCGGCGACTACCGCAGTCTCGCCGCCCTTGTTGACGACGAACCGATAGCCGACCTTCGGCAGTGTCTCGATATAACGCGGTTCGTCGCCGACATCGTCCAGCGCCACGCGCAGCTTGCGCATCGCAACATTGAGGCCATTGTCGAAATCGACGATGCCGGATGGCCAAAGCGCTTTCACCAGTTGATCGCGCGTCACCACTTCGCCGGCGTGATCGAACAGCTCGACGAGGATGCGCAACGGTTGTTGAGGCAGCCGCGAGCGTCGATCGGCGCGAATCGTCTCGCCCGAGACGCGATTCACCGTCCAGC
>DATLDQ010000145.1:0-12859 GCA_035525785.1 Steroidobacteraceae bacterium
CCGTGGCGCCAGCGCGCTGAACAGGGTGAGGCCCGGGATGCGCACCAGCGCAGCCTCGAGGTGCGCGCGCAGGTGCTTCGCGTGGGCGGCCCGCGCGTCGAGCTCACGCTGTGCGAGCTCGGCGGCCGCGCCGAAGCCCACCAGCGCAGCGACGTTCTCGGTGCCGCCGCGCAAGCCGCGTTCCTGGCCACCGCCGTGGAGCAGCGGCTCGAGGTCGATCACCGGGTCCACGACCAGCGCGCCCGCGCCCTTGGGACCGTGGATCTTGTGGCTCGACAGGCTCATCAGCGCAGCGTGGCCTTCGGCGAAATTCACCGCCACCTTGCCGGCGGCCTGCACCGCGTCGACATGCAGCGGCGCGGCGGCACCGCGCGCCAGCGCGGCGGTGCGCGCGAGGTCCTGCAGCACTCCCGTCTCGTTATTGGCGAGCATGCACGACACCAGTCGCACGTCGCCGCCCTCGAGCTGGCGTGCCAGCGCGGCGGCGTCGATGCGGCCCTCTGTGTCCACGGCAATCGTCTCGACGCGCCAGCCCGCGCGCGCGAGCGCCTGCATCGGCTCGACTACGGAAGGGTGCTCGATCGCCGAATGCAGCAGCCGGCCCGGCGTGTTGCGCGCAGCGATGCCCTTGATCGCGAGATTGTTCGCTTCCGTGCCGCCGCTGGTGAACGTCACCTCGCCTGCGGCGCAGCCCACCAGTGCCGCGACCTGTGCGCGCGCGGTCTCGATGGCGTCACGCGCCGCGCGGCCGTAGCGATGCGAGCTCGACGGATTGGCATACGGCCCGGCGAGGTAGGGCTGCATCGCCGCGAGCACGCGCGCGTCGAGCGGCGTGGTGGCGTTGTGGTCCAGGTAAACCATGCGAGTGCTGACGCGTCGCTTAAAGCGCTTTGCGCTCCGGCAGCGTCGAATCGGGCGATGCGGGCTCGCGCTCGGTGACCAAGCCTTCGGCGCAGAAGTCCGGCAGCTCGAGCTTCTTCAGCTCCAGCTCCGGCATGCGCGCGTCGAGCCGGTGCAGCAGCTTGCATAGCTCGATGACGCGGTCGTCGATTTCGTTCATGTGACCGAGCATCGCGCCGATCGCGTTGGCCACCGGGTCGGGCATGTCGCGAGACAGGCCGTAGGCGTCGAAGCCCATCTTCTTCGCGATCGCGACCACTTTCTCCGAGGGCGCGCGCTGCTCGGCGACCACGCGCGCCGGGATGCCGACGACGGTGGCGCCCGCCGGCACCTCGCGCACGACGACGGCATTGCTGCCGACGCGCGCGTTGTCGCCGACGGTGAAAGGCCCGAGGATCTTGGCGCCCGCGCCCACCACTACGCCATTGCCGAGCGTCGGATGGCGCTTGCCCTTGGCCCAGGAGGTGCCGCCCAGCGTCACGCCCTGGTACAGCGTCACGTCGTCACCGATCTCGGCGGTTTCACCGATGACCACGCCGATGCCGTGGTCGATGAACAGGCGCCGGCCGATCTTCGCGCCCGGATGAATTTCGATGAGCGTCAGCCAGCGCGCGATGCCGGACACGAAGCGGCCGAGCCACTTGAATCCGCGCGTCCACAACCCGTGCGAAAGCCGGTGCAGCCACACCGCCTTCAGACCGGGATAGAGCGTCACCACTTCCCAGGTCGAACGTGCGGCCGGGTCGCGTTCGAAAACGCCCCGGATGTCTTCACGCATGCGATCGAACATGAGAATGGTAATTTTGTTGCCGAAACAGCATTTTAGACCTTATGGTGCGGGGTAGCCATTGAGGAGTGGCAACGACCAATGACGACCCCGGTGCGCACCGGTTGGGCCCTGCTCGCCGGCCTGACGCTGCTGAACGTGCTGAATTTTGCCGACCGCTTCCTGCTGGTCAGCTTCGCCAACTCGATCATCACGGACCTGTCGCTCACCAAGTTCCAATTCACGCTGCTGACCGGCCTGGTGTTCAGCGTGTTCTACGTGGTGTTCGGCCTGTTCGCGGGCTCGCTGGCCGACCGGCTCAACCGGCCGCGCCTCATCGCGGCCGGCCTGTTTTTGTGGAGCGCGCTCACCGCCGCCACCGGACTGGCGAAGAATTTCCTCCACGCCGGCCTCGCGCGAGTCTTCGTCGGCGTCGGCGAGGCGGTGCTGACGCCAGCCGCGTTGTCGATGTTGTCGGACCGCCTGCCGCGCTCGCGCCACGGCATCGCCGCGGCGATTTATTACCTCGGCATCCCGATCGGCGTCGGGTCGAGCTTCATCTTTGCCTCGCTGATGGGCCCGGTGTTCGGTTGGCGCGGCACTTTCATGATCCTCGGCGGCGTCGGCGTCCTCGGCGCCCTGCTGGTGCTGCTGCTGAAGGATCCGCCGCGCGGCGGCAAAGAAGGCATCAGCGCCGAGACCCAGCCTATCGGCTCGTTCCGCGAAAGCCTCGCGGGCCTGGTCCAGGCCATGCGGGCTTCGCCGGTGCTGCTGCTCACCTTGTGCGGCTCGGCGTCCGCGATCTTCGTGCAGGGCGCCTCCGTGCTCGAGATTGTCTGGTGGGTCCAGGAGCGCGGCTTCACCGAGGTCGAGGCGCAGCGCATTAACGGCTCGCTGTTCCTGTTTGGCGGCATCACCGGCGCGGTGCTCGGCGGCCTGGGCGCGGATGCCATGTACAAGCGCAACCGCGGCGGTCGGCTCAAGTTCCTGGCGCTGGCGTTCATCGTCGTCGCGCCGGTGGGGCTCGCGCTGCGTTTCCTCGATCCGGCCTCGCCGCTGTTCTATGTCGCGGCGTTCATCGGCGCCGCGAGCTTCATGCTGCCGTACGGCACCACCTACGCCACCGTGCAGGAATGCGTGCCCGTGAACCTGCGCGGCGCGGCCATCGCCCTGCTGAATTTGTTCTCGACGTTGATCGGCCACGCTTTTGGCGCGGCGCTGGCCGGATTCCTCGCCGACCGCTTTGCCGCGAGCGGCATGGATCAGCCGATCACCGCGGCGATCCTGTTCACCGGCATCCCGGGACTGCTCGCGATCCCGCTGTTCTGGTACGCCAGCCAGCTCCACGCGAAAACAAAAGGGGTCTGACCCCTTTTCTTTTCGGACTTATATACTTGACAAACCCAGCATGACCCCCCAAAATTGGGGTCATGGATAAGACCGATCTAACCGCCCCGCATTTCACCAGCCCGGAAGCGGCCCGCCAATACCTTGAGCGGCTTCGTTGGGGCGGGCAGCCCGTTTGCCCGCACTGTGGCGTTGTGGGCGATCACTACGCGCTTCTGGGACAGGCTCATCGGGTGGGCTTGTGGAAGTGCAAAGATTGTCGCCGGCAGTTCTCCGTGACCGTTGGCACCGTGTTTGAACGCTCCAAGATTCCATTGAACAAGTGGCTCCTGGCTACGCACCTGATGTGCGCCAGCAAGAAGGGCGTTAGCTCCCACCAGATACATCGGATGCTGGGGGTCACTTACAAGACGGCTTGGTTCATGACCCACCGCATCCGCGAGGCCATGAGCAGCAAGCCCACAGGGAAGCTCGGTGGTGGCGGCAAGGCCGTCGAAGTGGACGAGACGTTCTGGGGTAATCAGGGCAAGAAGCCGAAGGGCGCCCGCGCCTACCATCACAAGATGAAAGTTGTGTCTCTAGTCGAACGCGGCGGCGAAAAACGTTCTTTCCACGTTGCTAACATCACGCCGAAGACGTTGCGCCCGATTCTTAAAGCACAGATCGACGAGAAATCCCGCCTCATGACTGACGAATCCGGCGCGTACTATCACGTCGGCAAGGAGTTCGCGGAGCATGGCATCGTGACCCACAGCGCCGGTGAATATGCTCGCGGCGACGTGACCACGAATACGGTCGAGTCCAGCTTTGCCCTGCTCAAGCGCGGCTTGGTTGGCTCCTTCCATAAGGTTAGCGAAGCGCACTTGCAGCGCTACGTTAACGAGTTCGATTTCCGCTGGAACCAGCGTAAAGTCTCCGACGCGGAGCGCTCTGTGGCCCTGATGAGTCAGATCGGCGGCAAGCGCCTCATGTACCGGGACTCGTCAGAGCAGCGCGGGGGCGTAGCAGGATGAGCTATCTAGACACCGGCATTTACACGATCCCCGTCGCTGCGCGCCTTCTTGGCGTCTCTCAGGCGAAGGTTCGCGGCTGGGTGTCCGGTTACCACCATTCTCACTCTGCCGCCGTCGTTAGGAACGAGCTTGGAGTCGTTGGGCACCGAGTGGCGCTTAGCTTCAAGAATCTGATTGAGGGCCTATTCATCAAGGGGTTTTCCGAGCACTTTTCCATTCAGGCCATCAGGCACATGGTGGTGCAGGCGCGGAGCCTGTTGGATGACGAGCACCCATTCGCAAGGCACATAGAGTTTAGCACTGATAAGCGCTCCATCTTCGCGAAGATCGTCCGGGCCGGGATGGAAGCGGAGCTGGTAAATCTTCGGAGCAGAAATCTTGCGATGGAGGAGATCATGCGGCCGTTCCTGACCAATACAGTGATGTACGGTCAGGTTTATGCCAAGCAATGGCATCCGCGGCCCGACGATGCCCCAAACGTGTTTCTTGCGCCCAACGTCGCCTTTGGGCAGCCCGTTATCGAGCGCGTCCCGACAAGAGCGCTTTTCGATGCTGTTAAGGCTGAGCGCGGAGATTTCGATACGGTCGCGCGCTGGTACGAATTGCCCGTGAGCGCCGTGAAGGAAGCCCATAGCTTCCAGAAGCGCTTCGCGGTGCATTGAAGGTCGCGCTAGACGAAAACCTCCCATCGCTCCTAGTAGCGATGATTACGGGCCTGTCCGTTGACGGCCAGCTGAAGCACGACGTCTGTAGCGCCGTGAAGTATGTTCCGCCAACGGGAGCCCCAGACGATTTCGTTTGGATTCGCCCCTTTGTTGCCGATGGCGGCCAAGTCATTATTTCTGGCGAGAAAGAATTGCGGAGCGTTCCGCATTATCTAAAGGCCATGCATGAAACCGGGGCCGTCGCCTATTACATGCCGCCACGCTTTAGCCAGTTCAAGATGGAAGCGAAGGCGGCCCATGTTCTGTGGTGGTGGAACCCGATAATGGAACATGCAGCCAGTACGTTGCCGGGGACACAATGGGAAGTGCCCCCGGGGCAGTCAGGAATGTTTAAGGTGGTGAGCCATGGTCCCTGAAGATCGCAAAAAGCCACCGTACATGGACGACGTTCT
The DNA here is from genome assembly GCA_035525785.1 of Steroidobacteraceae bacterium. Classification (GTDB taxonomy): domain Bacteria; phylum Pseudomonadota; class Gammaproteobacteria; order Steroidobacterales; family Steroidobacteraceae; genus CADEED01. The sequence goes on from DATLDQ010000145.1 coordinate 5,144, forward strand.
ACGTCGCATGCTCGCCGCACCGCCCAAGCCGAAGAAACCCAAGAAGCAAGACAAGAAGCCCGCCAAATAGGCGGGCTTGATCGTTATGGCAGGCTAAAAATGTTCGTACATCGAATCCTATTTGATGCGGCGACCCTTGATGGTCTTCTTCCCGATCTTGCGGGCGAGCGTCTTAAGGTTTCCCATTGCCTTCGCCTTGATATCGCGCCAGCGCCCGAATTCGACCCCGCAGCTCTTGCACTTGGCAATGGAGTCATCGGTGTGGTTGTCGGGGAGTTCCAGAACGGTTCCCCCGCACTTCTTACAAGTGAATTTCACTTCAACGCGGTCTGTGCTCATGGTGTCCCCGGATAGTTAAGCGAAGCGGAGCTTGCGCCCCGCCCGCCGTTTTCTACAGCAGGAAGGTCAGGGCCAGGATCACCGTTCCCACCGGAAGCGAGAGGGTGATCTTGAATTCCTTTCCAACCTGCAAAGTCAGCTTGAGCATTGGCAAGAGCCTATGTTCTCGCTGGCGTGCACGCCGGCTTGTTAAAGGTCGGCATTTGTAAAGCGCCCTTGCTCGGCGCTGCCTCTGGCTTACCGCGAATAGCCTCGGGCGGCAGCACGGGGTATCCCTTGGATGGCAACTGTCTGGTTTGCGCGTTTTACCTGGCTCGACAGGGCAGACAGTTGTGTCCGACGGGGACCGCACCTTTAGCGGTTTTCTAAGCCGCAATCGGGCTTAGATGGCCCGACAAGGTCACTCTACTCCCGCTCAGGCGGGTTTGTCACGTATATAAGTCCGTTTCTTTTAGCCGTGCGGTTTTGAGTGCCCCTGCACCGCGGCCAGGATGCCGCGCAGGATGTTCATCTCGTTCTCGTCGGGCGCGGCGCGCGAATACATGCGCCTCAGGCGGCGCATCAGCTGGCGCGGATGCTTGGGGTTGAGGAAGCCGATGTCGACCAGCACGCGCTCGAGGTGCTCGAAGAACAGCTCCATTTCGCGCTGGTCTACCGGCACGTGCTCGGGCTTGCCGGACAGCTCCGGCGCCGCGGCGAGGCGCAGCTCGTAGCAGACGATCTGCACCGCGGCGGCGAGGTTCAGCACGCGGAACGTCGGGTCGGCCGGCACGCTCACCAGCGCGTGGCACAGCTCGAAATCCTCGTTCGACAGCCCCACCCGCTCGGGCCCGAACACCAGCGCGATGCGGCCGCCGACCTCGCGGGCCAGCCGCTCCGCGAGCTCGCGCGGCGTCGAAGTGTTGTGCGGTAGCGAGCGCAGTCGCGCCGACGTGCCGACGACGTAGGCGCAGTCCGCCACCGCGGAGCGCAAGTCCGGATGCACGATCGCGGCCTCCAGCAGGTCTGCCGCGCCCACTGCGAGGTCGGTCGCCTCCTTGTGCGGAAACTTGTCCGGCTTGACCAGCGCCAGCTCGCGCAGGCCCATGGTCTTCATGGCCCGCGCCGCGCCGCCAATGTTGCCGGGATGCTGTGGCTCCACCAGCACGATGCGCACGCGGTCGAGCAGGTTCTGGGGCGATTCCATGGGCGGCGATGCTAGCCGATACCTTATGATGGCGCCCCCATGCTCGCCCTCGAAAACATCGCCATCACCGCCGCTCGCGCGGCGGGCAATTTCATCATGCGCCACCTCGATCGCGCGGACGCGCTCAAGGTCACGCGCAAGGGGCGCAACGATTTCGTGACCGAAGTCGATCGCGGCGCCGAGGCCGAGATCGTCCACATCATCCGCAAGGCTTACCCGGATCACGCGGTGCTGGCCGAGGAAGGCGGCGCCGACGGCAAGCACGATTACCTCTGGATCATCGACCCGCTCGACGGCACCACCAATTTCCTCCACGGCTTGCCGCACTTCGCGGTATCGATCGGCATCCAGCTCAAGGGCAAGCTGCAGCACGGCGTGATCTACGCGCCGTGCACGCAGGACTTGTACGTCACCACGCGCGGCAACGGCGCCATCCTCAACGGCCGCAAGATGCGCGTGAGCAAGACCGCGAACCTCGACGAGAGCCTGATCGGCACGGGTGTGCCGATTCGCGCTGGCGCCAACCTCGACGACTACATCCCGCAGCTCAAGGTCGTGGTCGAGAAGACCGCCGGCGTACGACGCGCCGGCGCCGCCGCACTGGACCTCGCTTACGTCGCATGCGGCCGGCTCGATGCCTTTTGGGAGTTGAACCTCAAACCCTGGGACATGGCCGCGGGCCTGCTCATGGTGGAGGAAGCTGGCGGCGTGGTATGCGACCTCTACGGCAAGGACGACCCGATGAAGTCCGGCAACGTCTTCGCCGGCAATCCCAAGATGTTCGAGCAGCTCTCGCCGCTGCTGCGTTCGACCAAGGGCGCCGGTCTCAGGGAATGAAGTAAGCGGCCACGAACACGCCGACCATCGTCAGCGAGATCGCGAGCTTCGCCAGAGTCCCGAACAAGAGCCCCAGCCAGGTGGCGACGCCGACCCGCATCGCCTGCTCCAAACTGCCCAACGCCATGACCTCGCCGATCACCGCACCGACGAAGGGCCCAAGGATCAATCCGGGCAAACCGAGGAACATGCCGAAGAAAGTGCCCAGTGCCGCGCCCGCGATGGCCTTGCCGCTCGCACCGACGCGCTTGGCGCCCAAGGCGGTGGCGGCAAAATCGGTGGCGAACGCGAGCGCGCCGAGCACACCGACGACAACCAGCGTGAAGACGCTGACCTTCGCGTAGTCATCGATCCACGCGGCTAGCCACAGGCCGCCGAAGACGAGCGGGACACCCGGCAACGCGGGAAGCACCGCACCAGCCAGCCCGCCGAGGACGAGCGCAACGGCAAGAAGCCACAGGAGGGCCGGAGTGATTTCCACCCTTACGGCATCTTGTCCGTGTTCTCGTCGAGCTTGGGCGGCAGCAGGTCCTCGCGCGACACGCCGAGCGCCACCGCGGCGCTGGTCGATACGTAGATCGACGAGTAGGTTGCCACGATCACGCCGACGATCAGCGTCACCGAGAAGCTGTGCACGCTCGGGCCACCGAGCACAAACAGCGCCGTGCAGACCAGCAGCGTGGTCAAGTGGGTGATGATCGAGCGCAGCAACGTCTGGTTTACCGAGAGGTTCACCACCTCGAGGATCTCCATGCGCCGGATGTTGATCATGTTCTCGCGCACGCGGTCGAAGATGACGACGGTCTCGTTGTTCGAGTAGCCGATCAGCGCGAGGATCGCGGCGACCGTGGTGATGTCGAACTCGACCCACAACAGCGACAGGAAGCCGAGCGCCATCACGGCGTCATGGATCAGCGCCAGCACCGCGCCGACCGAGAACTTCCACTCGAAGCGGAACGCGATATAGACGAAGATCAGGATGAACGCGACCAGCAGCGCCAGGCTGCCGTCCTCGGCCAGCTCCTCGCCGATCTGCGGGCCGACGAACTCGATGCGCCGCAGCTCGACGTCCTGGCCGAGCGCCGCCAGCACCGCATTCGAAACCTCGGCGGAGCTGGCGTTTTCGGAGGGCGGCAGCCGGATCAGTACGTTCTGCGTGCCGCCGAAATACTGCGCCACCGCGTTGGGGTAACCGCCCTTCTGCAACTCGCCGCGCACCTGGTCGAGCTCGACGCTTTGCGGGTACACCACCTCGACCAGCACGCCGCCGGTGAAGTCGATGCCGAAGTTGAGGCCGCGCACCGCCAGCAGCGCGACCGCGGCGAGCGTCAGCGCGAGGGAGATAATCAGGCCCCACTTGCGCTGGGCCATGAAATTGATCGTCGGGACTTTTGCGAAGGCTTTCATGGTTGCGTCACCAGACCGGCACGTCGGTCATTTTCTTGCGGCCCGCAAACACCAGTTGCGCCATGGCACGGGTGCCGACGATCGACGTGAACTGCGACGAGATGATGCCGATGGCCAGCGTGATCGCGAAGCCCTTGACCGGGCCGGCGCCGAGCGCGAACAGCACCACCGTGCCGATCAGCACCGTGATGTTGGCGTCGAAGATGGTCAGGAAGGCGCGGTCGTAGCCGGCCTGGATCGACGCGTGCGGCGTGTTGCCGCCGCGCAATTCCTCGCGGATGCGCTCGTAGATCAGCACGTTGGCGTCCACCGCGATGCCCATGTGCAGGACGATGCCGGCGATGCCGGGCATGGTCAGCGTCGCCTGCATCAGTGACAGCACCGCCACGACGATCAGGAGGTTCAGCACCAGCGCGCCGACGGCGAACAAGCCGAACACGCGGTAGTAGAACACCATGAACGCCGCGACCAGCGCCAGGCCAAGCGCCGCGGCCTGGAATCCCTGGCGGATGTTGTCGGCGCCCAGTGAGGGGCCGACGGTGCGCTCCTCGACGATGTCGACCGGCGCGGCCAGCGCGCCGGCGCGCAGCAGGATGGCCAGGTCGTGGGCTTCCTTGCTCGACAACCCCGTGGTCTGGAAGCGCTTGCCGAACACGCCGCGGATGGTGGCGACGGAGATGACTTCCTGGACCTCTTTCTTTTCGCGGATGGCGCGACCATCGGCGTCATAGCGCGTGTCGTAACGCGTCTCGCGGAACAGGACCGCCATCGGCTTGCCGACGTTCTTCTCGGTCCACGCCAGCATGCGCTTGCCGCCCACACCGTCGAGCGTCACCGACACCGCCGGTGAGCCGTCCTGGTCCACCGTCGGCGCGGCGTCGACCAGCTGGCTGCCGCTGGCAATCATCTCGCGGCTCAACGTGACCGGCCGGTTGTCCTCGCGCGTATAGAACACCTCGCCAGCGCCCTCGACGACGGCGCGATACTCGAGGGTCGCCGTGGCCTTGAGCAGCTCCTTGGCGCGCGCGGGGTCCTGCACGCCAGGGAGCTGCACGACGATGCGGTTGGCGCCTTGCTGCTGCACCACCGGCTCGGCGACGCCGATCTGGTTCACGCGGTTGCGCAGCGTCGTGAGGTTCTGCTGCACCGCGAATTCCTGGATGCGCTTGGCTTCCGCCTGCGAGATGCGCGCCTGCAGGCTCAGCGGCGCCTCGGGCGGCGACACCAGCTCGAGCTGGGAGTGATTCTTCGCGATCAGCTTGCGCGCCGCGTCGAGCTTGTCGGCCGACTCGAAGTCGAGCACCACGGCGTCGCCGGCAAGGCGCCGGCCGCTGTAATAGACCTTGGCGGCGCGCAGCTCGGCGGGCAACTCGTTGAGGTAGCCCTCGATCGCCTTCTTGCGCACGTCCTCGATGTCGACCTCGATCAGGAAATGCACGCCGCCACGCAGGTCGAGTCCCAGCGCCATGGGCCGTGCGCCGAGCGCCTGCAGCCACGACGGAGTCTTGGAGGCGAGGTTCAGCGCGACCACGTACTTGGGGTCGAGCTCACGCTTCAGCACCTCGGCCGCCTTGAGCTGCGCGGTCTCGTCGGCAAAGCGCACCACCAGCCGCAGGGCCTCGGTACCCGTACCGGTGGGCGCGAGCTGGGCGGCCGCGAGTTTCTCGCCGACCTGTTGCGCGAAGCCCGCCGGCAGCGGCTCGCCGCTATGGGTCGAGACCTGCACCGACGGCTCGTCACCGAACACGTTGGGCAGCGCGTACAGCGCGCCGAGCAGCGCGGTGACGACGAGGACGATGTACTTCCAGCGGGCGTAGGGTTTCATCCCTATTGCGCCTTCAGTGTGCCCTTGGGCAGCACGCTGACGATCGCAGAGCGCTGCATGCGCACCGTCACGCCGTCGGCGATTTCGACGCTGATGAAGTTCTCGCCGAGTTCGCGCAGCACGCCGGTGAGGCCGCCGCTGGTGATGACTTCGTCGCCCTTGGCGAGTTTGCCGAGCATGTCGCGGACTTCCCTGGCGCGCTTCTGCTGCGGACGGATCAGCATGAAGTAGAACAGCGGCAGCAACACCAGCAGCGGCCAGATGCCGGACAGCAGGCTGGGTTGCTGCGCGGCCTGCGCATAGGCGGGCGAAACCAGGAAATCGAGCACGGCGTGAAGCTCCATCGGAAATGAAACCGCGAAGCGGGCGATGCGCCCGTTTCGCGGGGGCCGAAGTATGCCAGACGCGCTCCGGAAAGGCGTGTTGCCCGTGCTAGCCTAGCCGCCGCAAATTCGCGGTCGGCGGAGCGGCAAATGGCGAGCTACAAGGCCCCCTTGCGCGAGATCCAGTTCTTGCTGCACGACGTGCTGAATGTTGAGCAGTTGGCGAAGCTGCCCGGCTACGCCGATGCCACCCGCGACACGCTCGACGGGTTGCTCGACGAGGCCGCCAAGCTGGTCGAGGAACGCCTCGCGCCGCTCAACGCCGGCGCCGACGCCGGCTGCAATCTCGACGACGGCAAGGTCACCACACCCCCGGGCTTTCGCGAGTTCTACCAGCTCTACGCGCAAGCGGGCTGGATGGGCCTGTCACATCCGGTGGAGCACGGCGGCCAGGGCCTGCCGTACATCGCATCGAAAGTGGTCGAGGAGATGGTGTGCTCGGCGAGTGTCGCGTTCGCGCTCTACCCGGGGCTCACGGCCGGCTGCTTCGAGGCACTGCATGCGAGCGCCACCGACGAGATCAAGCACGCCTACCTGCCGAAGCTCGCCTCCGGCGAGTGGGCCGGCACGATGTGCATGACCGAGCCGCAGGCCGGCTCCGATGTCGGCGCGGTCAAGACCAAGGCGACGTTGCAGGGCGATGGCAGCTACTCGATCGAAGGCAGCAAGATCTTCATCTCGAGCGGCGAGCACGACCTGGCCGGCAACATCATCCATTTCGTGCTCGCGCGGCTGCCGGATTCGCCGGCCGGCGTGAAAGGACTGTCGACGTTCGTCGTGCCGAAACTGCTGCTGAAAGCCGACGGCACGCCGGGCGAGCGCAACAAGGTTCGCTGCGTGTCGATCGAGCACAAGATGGGCCTGCACGGCTCGTGCACCTGCTCGCTGACTTTCGAAGGCGCCAAGGGCTGGATCGTCGGCGCGCCGAACCAGGGCATCCAGAACATGTTCGTGATGATGAACCTCGCGCGGATCATGGTCGGCTTCCAGGGCCTTGGCGTATGCGAGCTCGCCACGCAGAACGCGATCCGCTACGCGCTTGATCGCAAGCAGGGCAAGGCCACCAACGGCAGCGCGACGATCGTCGAGCACGCCGACGTGCGCCGCATGCTGCTGACGATGAAGGCGGTCACGGAAGGTGCGCGCATGCTCGGCTACGAGACCGCGCTCCACGTCGACATCGCCAAGCAGCATCCCGATGCCGCCGTGCGCGAAGCCGCGCAGGACTGGGTGGACCTGACGACGCCGCTGGTGAAGGCCTACCTGACCGACTCCGCCGTCGACCTCGGCTCGCTCGCGGTGCAGGTTTATGGCGGCCACGGTTACATCCGCGAGCACGGCGTCGAGCAGGCCATGCGCGACGCCAAGATCCTGTGCCTGTACGAAGGCACCAATGGCATCCAGGCGATGGACCTCGTGCGACGCAAGCTGATGCTGCACAACGGCCGCCTGGCGCAGCGCTTTTTTGATCGGGCTCGAGCGGAGCTGAAGAAGTCGCATACCGATGGCCTGGACCTTGCCTTCATCGAAAAGCCGCTGGCGCAGACGCTCGACCAGCTCGAGGTCACGACGAAGTGGCTGCAGCAGGCCTACAAGTCCAACCCCGACGACGGCGGCATGGGCGCGGTCGACTTCCAGCGCGCGTTCGCGCTCACCGCGCTCGGCTGCAACTGGCTGCGCATGGCTCGCGCCGCCGCGAAGCTCACCGACAAGGACTACGCGCAGGCCAAGCGCGTCAC
>DATLDQ010000005.1:0-14142 GCA_035525785.1 Steroidobacteraceae bacterium
AGCGCCGCGTCGAGCGCCGGCACCGCGGCGGACGGCTGGCCCCGCGCGATCTGCGCGCGCGCGTGCAGAATGCTCGCGGATGTCCAGGGGCTGTCATACACCGCGGCGCGCTGCGCATCGGCCTGCATGACCTCGCTGAACAGGGCATCAGCCTCGTCGATCCTGCCGATGTCGAGCAGCGCGCGGCCGAAGCGGTTCTTCGCTTTCTGGAACCGGGGGGTATCCGGCGCGAACACTTTCGCCATGAGCTGCATGCCGCGCTGCCCGGCGATCTGCGTGAGCTTGGTGTCGCCGCGCAGCGCCGCGAGCTCCGCCATGATGAAGCACGGGTTCACCTGTTGATATGGGCCGAGCTTGTCGGCGAGCTCGACGGCGCGCCTCGCGGCGGGCTCCGCTTCGTCGATACGCCCCGATTGCACCAGCGCATCGGCCAGGTATTCCCAGCCAGCAACCACATAGTCCTCGACGGCGTTGGCCGAAGGCTTTTCGAGCACGATGATGATGGATCGCAGGCTCGCAATGGCCTCGTCGTAGCGATTCTGCTGTGCGACGGCCTTGGCCGCGCGAGCCGTGGCGAGCGCCGTTTCCGGGTCCTCGTCGCCGTAGTCCTTGCGGAACAGTTCCGCCGCGGTTTTCAGTTCGCGCTCGGCGTCCGCCCATCGCTTGCGCAGCGAGTACGCCACCGACAGATCGTTGTGCCCCTGCGCGAGCGTGCGCTGGAAAGACGTGGGATCGGCCTCGTATGCCTTCATCGCGCGCTCGAAATAATCGGCGGCGCCCGCGACGTCGTCGCGGCGCACCTGGCGCCAGCCCAGGTTCGAGAGCACGTGTCCGTATTCGGCCGTTTCGGCGAAGCCGGCCTGCAGCACATCGCGAGCCTGCAGCAGCGGCGCCTCCGCCCCTGCGTCGTCGCCGCTCTGCGCAAGCAGGATCGCGAGCGACGACAACAGCATGCCGCGCGCCTTGCGATATGACGGCTCGGGGCGGTCGCGCAGTCGCGCGAGGCCCGCGCGCGCATATTCGATGCCCTGCTTGAGATCGCGGCCCTGTTCCATGATCGCTAGCTCGTTGTAGATCTCCGCCTGCTGGAGGTCGCCACCGGGCACATCGTCGAGCAGCGCGATGAGCTCGCGGGCGTGAGCGCCGTATTTGTCGGAGCGCGACTCACCGAGCATGCGCAGGATCACGGTGAGCAGCTCCCGGTGCACCACCGGGTTGTCCTTGAACTCGACGCCGACGCGATCGGCGCCGTCTTCGAGCAACTGCAGCGCACTCTTGCCGCGCGCGTCGGCGGCGTTGGCCTGCGCGAGAGTGTTGGTCTGGAAGATGCGGATCATGAATTGCTTCACCGCATCCGAGGTGGCGGCAGCCGCGATGGCGCGTTGCTCGCTGGCGCGGGCCTTCTTCGCCTGCCAGGTTGCCGCGGCGATGCCGCTGGTCAGCGCCAGCACCACCACCGTGGCGCTGCCCACCGCGAGCTTGTGGCGCCCGACGAAGCGGCGCGTGGCTTCCCACCAGCTTTCCGGACGCGCGCTGATCGCACGGCCCGCCAGATAGTGGTCGACGTCGAGCGCGAACGCGTCGGCGGTGCGGTAGCGCTCTTCGAGCCTCACGCGCAACCCCGTGAGCACGATGGTGTCGAGATCGCCGCGCAGCTCGCGGGCGAGCTTCTTCGCCGATGCCGCGCGCAAGTGCGCCTTCGCTTCGTCGCCGACGGCCTGGCTGGGGCGGCGCACGTCAGCGGCCAGGATGGCTTCCTCCAGCGCCGCGGCCGAACCGCGCGCCAGCTTGTACGGACGCTCGCCGGTGAAGAGCTCGTACAGGATGACCGCGAGTGAATAGACGTCGGAGGCGGTGGTGAGAGGCTGGCCCGTGATCTGCTCGGGCGACGCGTAGTCGGGCGTCAGCGCGCGGCCACCGAACTGCGTGAGCGCGGTTTCGGCCGTCGCGCCCGCGACCGTGAGCTTGGCGATGCCGAAATCGAGCACCATCGCCACACCGGCGTCGGTCACCAGTATGTTCGCGGGTTTCAGATCCCGGTGGATGACGAGGTGACTGTGCGCGTGCTGGATGGCCTGCAGCACCTGCGCGAACAACGCGAGCCGCTCGCGCAACCCCAGGCGCTTGTTGTCGCAGTAGACGTTGAGCGGGACGCCCTCCACGTATTCGAGCGCGAGCCACGGCTGGCCCGCCTGCGTGACGCCCGCGTCGTACAGCCGCGCGATGTTCGGATGCGTCAGGCTCTCGAGGATGTCGCGCTCGCGCGCCATGCGCGCGGCGAACTCGGCGTGCAACAGGCCGGGGTGCGGTAGTTTGAGCGCGACGTTGCGGCGCGTGAGGCCTTCGGTGCGCCGCGCCAGCCATACCGTGCCCATGCCGCCACGGCCGAGCTCGCGGATGAGCTCGTACGGTCCGACGCGCGCGCCTGGCCCGAACTGCAGCGCCTCCGCCGCGCCCGCGGCGCCCTGCAGCGCCACGTGCACCTGGCGGCTCACATCGCTGAGCGTGTACGTGTTGTTGCCGGCCGGCGGCATGTTGAGCAGCTTGCGCAACGCGGGCTTGAGCGTGTCGTGGTCGGCCGGGAGCTGTTCGATCCAGGTGTCGCGCTGCTCGGCGGGCAGCTCGAGCGCAGCGTCCAGCAGCCGCGAGAGAGCGGCGATTTCCGCGGCGTCGCGCTTCACAGCAGCGCGTCCAGCAGCAGCAGGCGGGCTTTTTCCAGGTCGCGCCGCACGGTGCGGTCGGTGACGCCGAGCACTTCGGCGATCTGCGCGTTGTCGAGCGCCGCGAAGTAACGCATCTCGATGACGCTCACCAGGCGCTCGTCCACCTGCGCGAGCTCTTCGAGGAATTCGTGCAGCCGCAGGATTTCATCGGCGGGCGAGGCCACGCCGTCGAGCACGTCGGAATTCAACGTGACGTGCAGCTCGCCACCGCCGTTGCGCTCGGTGCGCGCGTGGCGCACGAAATCGACCACGACCGAGCGCATGACGTGCGCCGCGTAGGCGAGGAAGTGCCTGCGGTTCTCGACGTTGAGCCGGCCGGCCTTCACCAGGCGTAGATAGGACTCGTGCACCAGCGCCGTGGTGTCGAGCATCTGCAGGTTGTTGTGGTTGCGTACGCGTTGGTGAGCCAGGCTGCGCAGCTCGGGGTAGAGCAGGCCGTAGAGCTGGCCGATGGCCGCCTTGTCGCCCTGGCCCGCGGCCTCGAGCATGCCGGTTACGCTTCCCTGTGGGTTCGACGTCATCGCCGCATTTTGCCATCAGGCATCGTGTTTGCGTCGGTCGAATTCCGCGAGCACCAGTACGCCCACGCCGCGCACGCAGCTGCGTAACCGCAATTCCAGGTTCTGCAGACGCAGCCCGGAATGGTCGGCCTCCATGCCGAGGATGCGGCTCAATGCCTGTCGGTAATCCGCGAGCTCCTCGGGCAGCTTGGCCATCCATGCCGCTCGCGCGGTGTCGTCGAGGCGTAGCGCCTCGTCGAGCAATGGCGAGAGCACGGCGTACTGTGCGGCGTCACGCTTCACGGAAGGCCTGGCAGCGCCTGATACGGAGGGAGATTCACATGAAGACATACGCGGAGGCACCGGGCCGCCGGACAGGCGCGCATTCATTCTGCGCCCGACTCCCGGCGCCCGATTCGCCGAGGCGTGCGGCGCATGTCCAGAATGGCCGCGACTTCACGTATTCACCGTGAGGAGACGCTGATGCCTGTGCGCGAAGATCACCCCGCCGCCGCCATGAACGAATGGACGATTCCGCCGCAGGAACGTGAGGGTTTCCTCGCGGCGATCGCGCGCCATCGCGCGGCGGCCTGGCGAGTGACGGCGGCGAGCGTCTGCACGCTTGCGGCGGCCGCGCTGGTGGTCGCGTTGCTGTCCGCGCCGCTGTGGTATGCGCTGCTCGCGCTCGGCGCCGACCTGCTCAACCTCGTGTCACCCACGCGCAACCTGCTCGGCGATTTCATGGACTATACGTACCGCTGGCAAGACTCGCCGGCCCCGGCAGGCGCCATGCGCTGGATCTTCTGGCTGGCCTGCGCCGCGCTGCCCGGCGCAGTGGTCGTCGGTTGCATCGCCCTGACATTGAAGCGCGCGCTGGTGGTTCTCGCCGCGCAGGAGACGGCCGCGCTGCAGGGCCGTGTCCCGCACGCACTCACGCTCGAAGAGCAGCGACTGCGAAACGTCATCGCGGAGATGAGCATCGCCGCGAATATCCGCCAGCCGATCGTGCTCATCGTCGAGGGTCGCGGCGCGGGCGCGGGTGTGTTCGGAACCGAGGCCGAACCGCTGGTCATCATTTCGCGCGCGCTGCTGACGCAGCTCGATCGCGCGGAGTTGCAGGGAGTCGCGGCGCACCTGGTGGGGAGCATCGCGCAGGGCGATCTCGTGCTGGGCCAACGAGCGGCGCTCACGCTGGCGTTCTTCAACCTTGCCTCACGTCTTGCCGTGGTGCTCAGCGAGGCGGGCGCGGGCAGGTCTCTCGCGCGGGTTCTCGCCGGGCTGGTCTGGCCGACGCCGGCGCGCATGAGCCATGTCGCCACGGCAATCGGTGAATCGTTCGCCGCGGACCCGGCGGCGCCACCCGCCTCGTCGCCGCCCCACTGGAAACACAACGTGAGGTTCGTGCTCGCCGGCCCGGTAGCCATGCTGGGCTTCTTCGGCGGCGTGGTGAGTTTCCTGGTGCTCGGGCCGCTGCTTTCGTTCGCGTGGCGGCAGCGAAAGTACATGGCGGATGCCACTGCCGTGCGGCTGACGCGCGACCCGGACACGCTGGCCCGCGCGCTCGACAAGCTCGCCCAAGCGGGCGGCGGCGCACCACTCGGTTCGTGGACCTCGCATCTCGCCGTGGCCGCGGGCCCCGCATCGCGTGGGCTGATGTCGGGCGCCTTCGTGCCGATGCTTCCCTCGGCGGAACAGCGATTACGCGCACTGCGCAAGCTGGGCGCGACGGTGACGCGACCGGTGAAGCAGGTGCCAATCAAACAAACGCTGCTCGTCGGCGCGCTGCTGGCCGTGGTGGGTGGGCTCACCTGCGTGCTGCTGCCGCTCCTGGTTTTCGTCTCGGTGGCGTTGTCGATGCTGTTTCTCGGGCTGCCGCTGTCCCTCCTGCACCTGCTGCTGAGGTGGATCGGCAACTGAATCGCGCTAGGATGGCCGTATCCCTCGTCGCGAGGTCCGGCGTTGATCAAGCTCCTGCCGCCCGGTCTGCATGTCCTGCTCGGTGATTCTGCCGGCGGCATCTTCACCCGCGTGTTCTTCGCGCGCGACCGGCTGCTGATCGACCAGGACGTGCTGTCCTGCGGCCCGACCCCACGGTGCGGCGACCTCGCCGAATGGACGCGCCTGCGCGCGGACTACTGGAACAGCTTCGTCCCCGGCTACTCGGGCGAGCACGTGCCATCGCGGTTCAACCTCGTGCAGAACGCGCAGAAGCTCAAGGACGCCGAGCGCGTGCACATCTGGGCTGCCACGGGCGTCAGCGAGCAGCTGTTCATCGCCTTCGTCGTGCACCTGGTGCAGCTCGTCGGTGGCGATACTTCGAAGCTGGCTCTGGTGCAGTTCGAGAACATGGACGGCCATCGGGTCATCGGCCTCGGGGAGCTCGACGAGGCGCAGATGCGCGCGGCGGCGCAGCCCGTGGCCATGACCGTGGACGAAGCGCAGCAGTACTTGAACGCGTGGGCCGCGCTGACGTCCCCCGACCCGACCGATCTCTGCGCTTTCGCGCGCGAGCATCCGGAAGCGCATCGTTGGCTCAAGCTCGCCATGCCGCTGATGTCGCGGCGCTTTCCCGACCGGCGCAGCGGGCTCACCTATTGGGATCACGCGCTGCTGTCGCGCGTGGCCGCGCGCGGGCCCGCGGTGTCGCACATCATCGGCTTCACCATGGCGGAGACTTTCGCGCAGGGAGATGTGGTCGGCGACTGGTACCTGTTCGGCCGGCTGCTGCGATTGTCATGCACTGCCCAGCCGCTGCTCACGCTGAGCGGTGACCAGGCGAGCATCCGCAACACTGAGGCCGCACTCACGCCCTTCGGCGAGGAAGTGCTGAAGGGTGCGGCATCGAACTACCCGGCGAACCCCATCGACGACTGGGCCGCCGGCGTCCGGCTGTCGTCGACCAACGGCAGCCTCTGGTTCAACGACGGCGGCAAGCTCGTCAGGGGCTAAAAGGGGACAGATTTATTTGATGACGATGCCATCTAAAAAAGGGGACAGATCTATTTGTCGCGGATGGCATCGCCATCAAATAAATCTGTCCCCTTTTAGTAGAGGTAGACCGCGCCGGCGCCGGGCGCATCCTCCAGGTCCTGGTTGCCGTCGATGCCGCCGATCGAGCTGGCTTCGTTCGGCGCGCCCACCGCGAGATACCAGCCGAGTCCGCCGAACGCGATCGACTGCGCGAAGCGGTCATCCGAGCCCGGGTTCGGCGCCTTCACCTGCGTGATGAACACCCACTGCGGGAGGTTCTCCGCCACATGCTTCCATATCTGGATGAAGCCATCGCCAGGCTGCGGGCCGCAACACGTGGCCTGCGCAGCAACTCCAGCTCCCGACGCGAAACCCTGCGGATCGCCGATCGCCAGGTAATCGCCATGACGATCGAACTCGAGCGCCGTTGCCCAGCTGTTGTAGGGGCCGCCGGGCGACATGCCCGGGCTCAGTATGTGCGTGTCGAGCGTCCAGTTGCGGTCGCGCCGATCGCGTCGATACATCCCGACTCCGTTGTCTCCCTCATCAACCGCGAGCCAGGTGCCCGCATAGTTGATCGCCATCTTCGGCACGGCATCCGTCGCCGGCGCGATCAGGTCCGCGGAATTCGACAGCCACGTGCCATTCGTCTGGCGTGTCCACGTACGTACGAAGGTGCCGCCCTCGAGTGTGTCCTGGCAGTACTGCATCACGGTGAACCCATCGCCGCTCATGCGCGAGGACCGGCAGATCGTCCCCGAATACTGCGGGATCAGCGTGCGATTCCAGCGGACGCCGTCATAGGTGACGATATGCGTACGCCCCAGCTTCCGGCCATCGGCGAGCTGGGGCAGCATCGAGCCGATGCGGTACGTCAGCCCGTCCGAGCTGATGTCCACGTCGTAACCGAAGTAATCCTGCGGGACGCTCGTGACCGCGCTGAAGGCGTAGATCCAACCCCAACGGCCGAGCGCGTCGCGCTTGTACAGATGCACCTCGCCCGCATGCACCGAGTTGTTCACCGTCGCCGAGGGCGCGCCGACCAGCATCGTGTTGCCATCGGCGCTGAGGGCTAGCGTGTGCCCATTCACCGGCGAGCCACCGCCAAAGCGCGCTCCCGCCTCGGTCTCCGGCGGCTTGATGTAGATCTCCTGCGCCCAGCTGCGTCCCGTGCGGCGGAAGACGTACACCGCGCCGGAGTTCGGCGCGCTGTCATCGTATTCGCCGGCGTTGACGCCGGAACTGCCGCTCGCCTCGCCTTCGGCGCTCACGGCGAGCGTGCCGCCATCCGCGCTCATCGCGACCTGGCTGCCGAAGTGATCGCCCGCATCCGTGTTGGAAGCCTTGAAGTAGCCGATGCTGTCGAGCATCAGGTCGCGCGGATAGATCTCATCCGAACGCGTGCAACCGGCCGGGTTGCAGGCCATGACGATGTAGCGCGTCGTCAGCCAACGCTGCTGATGCACGGCGATGGGAATCGCGACGCTCGTGCGCCGGATGCGTTCGCCGAGCGGCTGGTAATACACGCGCGGGTTGTCGCTGGTTTTCACCAGCAGGCGATACAGCACCGCACCTGGCACCGGCTCCCAGTCGAACAGCAGTTCCTTGAGATTCGCACCCACCGTGACCTGCGGCTTGTCCGGAGGAGCCCCTTGCGCCAGCAACGGCGAGGTGACTAACAGCAGCAGGCACGCGCGGACGAGACTCGACCAGGAAAGGTGAGCGCGACGCATGGAGACTCCCCCGATAGTTGTTTGCCATGGACCGGCGAGCTAACAACCAGCAAGAAGCGAACCAGCGCCGCCGGAGGCTCAAATACGCGAATGAGGGGCCGGGGCGCCCAGTAGGGCGGCGGAAATTACACTGCAATCGGCAACGTAGTCTCTGTGTGTCGGAAGATACTTACAAGGATCACTCTTAAAGGCGCACGGGGACTGTTGATATGCTGCGCTGCCGGCGTGAGTTTGAGTCTCCCCATTCAGAGGCGACCTCGTGGGCATTCAAACACGGGACGAGGGGTCGAGGTATGACGAGAGAAGCGCCAGCAATACGGGACGCGGAAGAACTACGCAGCAGACTGGCTGCGATCGTCGCGTCCTCCGATGACGCAATCATCAGCAAGACGCTCGACGGCATCATCGTGACGTGGAACGAGGGCGCGAGCCGCATCTTCGGCTACACCGCGGCCGAGGTGGTCGGCAAACCCATCACCATCCTGATTCCCAAGGATCGCCAGGACGAGGAGCCCCAGATCCTCAAGCGCCTGCGCGCCGGCGAACGCGTCGATCACTTCGAAACCATCCGCATGCGCAAGGACGGCTCACTGGTCGACATCTCGCTGACCATCTCGCCCGTGCGCAACGCGCTCGGCGACATCGTCGGCGCGTCGAAGATCGCGCGCGACATTTCGCTGCAGAAGCGCGCGGAAGAGACGCTCAAGCAGAGCAACGAGCGCTTCCGCCAGATGGCGAACTCGGCGCCGGTATTCATGTGGATAGCCGATCACACCAAGTCACGCGTGTGGTTCAACAAGCGCTGGCTCGATTTCACCGGCCGCACGGCCGAGCAGGAACAGGGCTTCGGCTGGACGCAGAACCTGCACGAAGACGACCTTGCGCGTTACCTGCAGGCCTATGGTGAGGGGTTCGACTCGCGCAAAGAGTTCCGCATCGAGTTCTGCCTCCGGCGCAGCGATGGCATGCCGCGCTGGCTGGTCGAGCAGGCAGCGCCGCTGTTCGAGGGGCCCGGCGCTTCGTTCTCCGGATTCATCGGCTCCTGCGTGGACAACACCGAGGCCAAGCGCATCCAGTCCGAGCGCGAGGACACCTTGAAGGCCGAGCGCGCCGCGCGCGAGCAGGCCGAGCGGGTCGGGAGATTGAAGGACGAGTTCCTGGCGACGGTGTCGCACGAGCTGCGCACGCCGCTGAATGCGATCCTGGGCTGGTCGACGCTGATGCGCCGACTGCCGCCGGGCAGCGAGGATCAGCAGCGCGGGCTCGAGACCATCGAGCGCAACGCGCGCATGCAGGGCCAGATCATCAGCGACCTGCTCGACATGAGCCGCATCATCTCGGGCAAGGTGCAGCTCGACGTGCAGGCCATCGACTTGAGCGAGGTCATCAGCGCGGCCATCGATGCGGTGAAGCTGTCGATCGAGGCGAAGAAGCTGCGCCTGCGGGTCACGCTCGATCCGGCGGCCGGGCGCCTGCGCGGCGACCCGAACCGCCTGCAGCAGGTGTTCTGGAACCTGCTCACGAACGCGGTCAAGTTCACGCCCAGCGGTGGCTACATCAACGTGATCATGGAGCGCGTGAACTCGCACGTGGAAGTGTCGGTGGAAGATTCTGGCATCGGCATCCAGCCCGAGTTCCTGGCGTTCGTGTTCGATCGCTTCCGGCAGGCCGATGCGTCGACGACGCGGCGTCACGGCGGGCTCGGACTGGGTCTCTCCATCGTGAAGAACCTGGTCGAGCTGCACGGCGGTCAGGTGCGCGTGAAGAGCGGCGGCGAAGGCCAGGGGTCCACGTTCGTCGTGGCGATGCCCATCTCGGTGATCCACAGCAGTGATCCCGAGCACACGGATCGACCGACGTTCAGCGACGTGGACGTGGGCTCGATCGAGTTGCCCAATCTCAAGGGCGTGCGCGCGCTCGTGGTCGACGACCAGGCCGATGCACGTGCGCTCATGTGCCGACTCATCGAGGAGCAGGGCGGCAACTGCGCGCTGGCCGAGAGCGGCGCCGAGGCGCTGCGCATACTGGGCGAGCAGGACATCGACATCCTCGTCAGCGACATCGGCATGCCCGATTTCGACGGATACGACCTGATCCGCAAGATCCGCGCGAGCAGTGGCAAGTTGAAGAACATCCCCGCCATCGCGCTCACCGCATACGCGCGCGCGGACGACCGTCAACGCGCGTTGCTCGCCGGCTATCAGATGCACCTCGCGAAGCCCGTCGAGCCGCGCGAGGTCATCGCCGGCATCGCAAGTCTCCTCAACCTGCGCTGAGGGTTCGGCTGCTGCTCAGCCGAATTCCTCGAGTTCCTTCTTCAGGCGACTCACATCGGACACGTGACAGGCCTGCGTAGTCTCGAACGTCCAAAGCAGCTCCGTCGCCAGGCGATTGTCGTGCCCATCGCGCGCGAGCTCGTCGACGATCTCGCGCTGGCGCGCGACGTGTCTCGCTCCCTGCGCGGCGTGCGCTTCGGCCAGCGCGAGGTGCTGCGCGATCATCGTGCGATCGAGCCTCTCAGCCACGGGCGCTGACCCGCAGCGGCCAGTCGATGGGCGGGGCGGCGGTTTCCGGGGCGCTCGCCGACGCCGACGGCTGCGCCTTCACCGAATAAGACATGCGCCGGCGGAACTCGTCCCGCAGCAAGGTCGCGGTGCGCAGTGATTCCGCGCGCAGGGCCTTGCGGTCCTCCTCGGCCATGGCGCGGATGCGCAAAGCCTCGGGGTTGCCGTCGAGGCACTTTAGGTCCACACGCTCGGTGAGCGTGACCAGGTTGTTCACCTGCTTCAGGCGTTCGGCGAGCTTCGTGTCATCGAGGTCCGCGAAGAGACGGGGCACGTCCTTTCTGGGCTTTACCGAGACAGGGGACCAGCGTTTCGAGATCTGCATCACTTCGTCGATTTTGGACATCACCGCTCCTTGGAATGAGTCCTATGAATGCGCCTTGTGGAGCGGATTGCCGAGAGCGCGCGTCTTGCAACAGTCGTCAGCCACGTCCGATACCAGCTTGGGGCGGACTACTCCGCCTTACCCGACGCGCGCTGCTCCGCGGGCTTCGCAGTCTCTCGCCGCTCGAGGTTGTATGCCGTGGACACGAGCGCCACGTGCGAGAACGCCTGCGGAAAATTGCCGAGCTGGCGCTGCGCGCGCGGATCCCATTCCTCGGCGAGCAACCCCACGTCGTTACGGCAGGCGAGCAGACGCTCGAACATTTCTTCTGCCTCCGTGCGACGCCCGATGAGCGCGAGGTTGTCCGCGTACCAGAAGCTGCACGCGAGGAAGGCGCCTTCCGAACCGCGCAGGCCGTCATCCGTGCGATGCGTGCGATAGCGCAGGATGAAGCCGTCTTCCATGAGCTCGCGGCCAATGGCGTCGACGGTGCCGCGCACGCGCGGGTCGTCGGGCGGCAGGAAGCCCACGAGTGACATCATGAGCAGGCTCGCGTCGAGCGCCGTCGAGCCGTACGACTGCGTGAAGCTCTTGAGCTTGTGGTTGTAGCCGCGCGCGCAGACATCGGCGTGGATTTTCGCGCGCAGCTCGCGCCAGCGATCCACCGGGCCTTGGAGCCCGTAGCATTCGGCCGCCGTCACCGCGCGATCCACGGCCACCCAGGCCATCACCTTGGAATGCGTGAAGTGCCGGCGAGGGCCGCGCACCTCCCAGATGCCTTCGTCTTCCTGGGTCCAGATCTCCTCGACGTGCTCGGTGAGCGCGCGCTGCACGGCCCAGGCGGCATCGGCGGTGGCGAGCCCGCCGCGCCGCGCGTGGTGCATGGCGTCGGCGATCTCGCCGTAGATGTCGATCTGCCGCTGTAGATAGGCCTCGTTGCCGATGCGCACGGGTTTGGAATCCGCGAAGCCCGGCAGCCAGTCCACTTCCCACTCGGTGAGACGGCGCTCGCCCGCGAGGCCATACATGATCTGCGCCTGCGACGGCGCGCCCGCGAGCGCGCGCACCAGCCAGTCGCGCCACCGGCCGGCTTCCTCGATGTAGCCCGCGTCCATGAGCGCGAGCAGCGTGAACGTGGCATCGCGCAGCCAGCAGAACCGGTAGTCCCAGTTGCGCTCGCCGCCGAGCTCTTCGGGCAAGGAGGTGGTGGCCGCCGCGACGATGCCGCCCGTGGGTTGATAGATGAGTGCCTTGAGCGTGATCAGCGACCGCACTACAGCCTCGCGCCAGGGGCCGTCGAACCGGCAGGTAGCGCCCCATTCGCGCCACCAGGTGTCGGTGCCGCGCAGTGCTTCAGCGACGTCGATGCGTTCGGGCGGCGGCAGGTGCGATGCCGAGTACGTCATCACGAAGGCCACCTCCTCGCCGGCGCTCACGGTGAAGTCGGAGAGCGTGTGATCCGCTTCGCCGCGCAGCGGCGCGCGCGTGCGCAGGATCACGCGGTCGGGGCCGGCAATGGCCGTGAGCTCGTTGTCGTCGCCGCCGCCGTCCGCGCGCCGCTGTGTGACCCAGGGAAGTGAAGAGCCGTAGTCGAAGCGCACCGTGAGATCCATGCGCATCGGCACCGCGCCACGCACGCCGCGCACGATGCGTATCAGCTCGGAGTTGTTGCGCCGCTGCGGCATGAAGTCGGTGATCAGCACTTCGCCCGCGTCCGTCGTGAACGTAGTCTCGAGGATCAACGTGTCCTCGCGGTAGCGGCGCGTGACCTTGGAGCTGCCCGCGGGCGCGAGCGACCAGTGGCCGTGATCCTCCGTGCCCAGCAAGGCCGCGAAGCACGCGCCGGAATCGAAGCGCGGCCAGCACAGCCAGTCGACCGAGCCGTCACGCGAGACCAGCGCGATGGTCTCGCCATCGCCGATCGCCGCGTAGTCCTCGATGCGGCGGGCAGTCACGATGCGTTGATCTCGAGCAGCACTTTCACGTCGTCCGCGCGGCGAGTGAAGGCGCTCTGCCATTGTGCGAGCGGTACGCGGCGCGTGATGAGCGTGTCGAGCCAGGCGCGATCCGCACGCGCCAGCGCCTGCGCCGCGAGATCGTAGTGGCGGCGGTTGGCATTGACCGAGCCGAACACCACGTCGTTGTCGAGCACGATGCTGCGGTTGAGCGCGCCGAGATCGACGGGTACCGAGTGCCCCTCGGACGACACGCCCACGAGGCAGGTGATACACCCCGGTGCGTTGTGCTGGATCACTTCGATGAGTACCGGCGCGGCGCCCGTGCACTCGAGCACGATGTCGGGGGGCGAGGCTTTCAACAGATCCGCGATCGGCGCGTTCGAATACTGCGCGCCGAGCTCGCTCACCAGCCGCGGCTTGGGGCCGTCGGTGACACGATCGAAGACCATCACCTCGAGCCCGCGCTGCCGGCCTAACAAAGCTGCGAGGAGCCCCACCGGTCCCGCTCCCGTGACGAGCACCTTCTTCGGCGACCAGTACGCACGATGGCCGATGCGCTCGATGTGTTCCCAGGCCTTGGCCACCACGCTCGTGGGTTCGGTGAGCACGGCATGCAGCCCGAGACTCGGCGGCACGCGTACGAGAGAGTCCGCGGGCAGCTGGAGCTGCTCGGCGCAGAAGCCGTCGAGCTCCTTGATGCCATGCTCGGTATAGCGGCCGTTGCGGCACATGTCCCATTCGCCCGCGGCGCAGGCGGGGCAGGGCACGGGGTCGGGTCGACGGACGATGGGCACCACGAGCTCGCCTTGCTCGAACCCGGATGACGATGCGAGCACACGCGCCGCGCACTCGTGTCCGAGAGCCAGTCGATCCCGGCCCGGCGGCGACCAGCCATATTCGCCCGCGAGGATTTCGGCGTCGGTGCCGCAGACGCCCACCGCGAGCGGCGCGAGGAGTACGCCGCCGTCGTTCCGCGCAGGTGCGGGAACATCATCGAGACGGCCCGAATCCTTCGTGCCGGGGGAGACCGTGAGCGCGCGCATACAGGGCTGACCATGCGAGCCCGCGCTCGTTCGGTCCGCATCGAGAGCGCATGCGGTCGGAATGGTCCGAAAGGTCGTGCGGTGGGGGTAACCGGTTACCCCTGAAAACCGGTCGCCGGACGCCCATTTGCCACTCTTATATATGTACCGCCCCGCGACACCCCCCCGAGCCACCAGACAGGGCTCCAGGACAACCGCGCGTGCCGTTTGCCTACCCCTGCCGCGGCCCTTACCATGCGGGCCCCCCAAACAAAACCGGACGATATCAATGAGCAATTTCGAGACGCAGGCAGCCAAGATCCGCAACCAGCCGGGATTCATCGCGG
>DATLDQ010000011.1:0-2091 GCA_035525785.1 Steroidobacteraceae bacterium
CCGCGATCGGCGATCGTGTACTTGAGGCGCGCGTGCTTGCGGTCGCTGCGGTCGCCGTAGTCGCGCTGGATCATGAGCACGGTCTCGGACACTTTCAGCATCTGGTCGGGCGTGAGGAACCCGATGACGTCGCCGACGCGCGGGAAAGTCTGCGGCTCGCCATGCGTGGCGCCGAGGCCGCCGCCCACCGTGAGGTTGAAGCCGGCGAGCCTCACTGCTTCGGTGCCTTCATTCTCGAGGATGGCGATGAAGCCGAGATCCTGCGAGAACACGTCGACATCGTTGTGTGGCGGAACAACAATAGCCGTCTTGAACTTGCGCGGCAGATAGACGGGGCCGTACAGGGGCTCCTCCTCCGCGGCGCCGACCAGCTTCTCGCCGTCCAGCCAGATCTCGTGGTACGCGCGCGTGCGCGGCTTGAGATGCTCGCTCACCTTGATGGCCCACTGGTGCACTTCTTCATGCACGCGGCTCTCGACCGGATTCGCGGCGGCCATCACGTTGCGGTTCACGTCGCCGCAAGCCGAGATGGAGTCGATGAGCGCGGCGTTCATGCCCTGCATCGTCTTCCGGAGATCCTTCTTGATCACGCCGTGCAGCTGGAACGCCTGGCGGGTAGTCAGGCGCAGCGAGCCGACGCCGTAGTCGCGCGCGAGCTTGGACAGCGTCAGCCACTGCCGGGGCGTGACGACGCCGCCCGGCAAACGCGTGCGGATCATGAAGCTGTAGGCAGGCTCGAGCTTCTGGTGCTCGCGTTCCGCGCGGATGTCGCGGTCGTCCTGCATGTAGCTGCCGTGGAACTTGATGAGCTGCGTGTCCGAGTCGCGGATCGCGCCGGTCAGTGCATCGTCGAGACTCTCCACGAGCGAGCCGCGCAGTCCGCGCGAGGCCTTCTTGATGACCTCGACGGCGGATTCGGGCTTCGTGGGTCCGGTGGCCAACAAGGTGGCCGGCGGCCGATCGAGAACTTCAGTAGACATCGCGTAGATACCGTCCGTCAGCGGTGAGGTCGGCCAGCCAGGCCTGGGCGTCGTCGGCATCCATGCCACCGTGCTCGCGAACCACGTCCAGCAGGGCCGCGTTCACGTCGGGCGCCATGGATGTCGCATCACCGCACACATAGAAATGAGCACCGTTCGACAGCCAGGCGAAGATGTCCTTGCCGGCCTGCTTGATGCGGTGCTGCACGTAGATCTTCTCCGCCTGGTCGCGCGAGAACGCCACGTCCACGCGATGCAGGCTCTTGCGCCGCAGCGCCTGCTGCCACTCGATCTGATACAAAAAGTCGTGGTACAGCGAGCGTCCGCCGAAGAACAGCCAGTTGCGGCCGGTGGCACCGGTGGCCTCGCGCTCCTGCAGGAAGCCGCGGAACGGCGCGATGCCGGTGCCCGGGCCCACCATGATCATGTCGCGGGTGCCGTCGGCCGGCACGCGGAAGCGGTCGTTCTTCTCGATCCAGATCTGGACGTTGCTATCTACCGGCGTGTTCACGACGAAGCTCGACGCGGCGCCGGCGAGCAGCCGGCGATCCGTGTCGCTGCCGACGACGGCCACGGTAAGATGCGCTTCATCGCCCACGGCCGTGGGGCTCGAGGCGATGGAATACACGCGGCCGTGCACCGGGCGCAGCGCCGCGACCAGCGCTTCCGGAGTCCACTCGGCCGGGTAGCTGGCCAGTACGTCGGACACCTGGCAATTCGCGGTGAGCCGGGCCATGGCCTCGGCGTTGCTCAGGAGCTCGCTGATGTCGACCTTGGCCTGCTTCGCCACCTGCGTGAGCAACGGACGCGCGATGCGCGTGAGCTCGCGCTCGTCGCGCAGCCATTCGTGCAGCGTGTGCGTCTTGCCGTCGCTCGTCACGGTGGCGGAGCCCTCGAGCCGGGTCGCCTTCAGAACGGCGTCGATGGCCGCGTCCGGATTGCGATGCACGATGCCCAGCGCGTCACCGGCCTTGTAGAGGTTGCCGAGGCCGGGCATGGCCAGCTCGACGTGGCGCACTTCGCGCAGGGCCTTGCGCCCGACGATGCGCTGGTTCGCCAGCACCTCGGCGATGGCCGGCTGCGCGCGCGTGAGCTCGGCGACGGCCGGGGC
>DATLDQ010000013.1:0-19980 GCA_035525785.1 Steroidobacteraceae bacterium
GCGCCGGTCGCAAGCGGGAGGAGGGGCGCCCCTTGCACGGGAGCGTTCTTCAGCAGCACGAAAGATCGTTCCGCAGCCCGCTTGGCGAGCGCAATGCCGTCCGGCTGCAGCATGGCTCCGCGTTCACGCTTTTCGTCGGCATAGGGCCGCTCGAAGAGTCCGAGCGCGAGCTTGAGCCGCAGGACGTACCTCACCGACTCGTCGATGCGCGACTCCGGCACCGTGCCGGCGCGCACCAGCCCCGCGAGGTGATCGTGGTAGACGCTGCTCACCATGTCCATGTCGACGCCCGCCATGAAGCCCTTCAGCGCCGCGGTCTCGCGGTCCGCGGCAATGCCGTGCTGGATCAGCTCGCGCACCGACTCCCAGTCGCTGTCGACGACGCCGCGAAAGCCCCATTCGTCGCGCAGTATCTGCCGCAGCGTGAACGGATTGGCAGACGTGGGCACGCCGTTCAACGAATTGAACGCGGACATGATGGAGGCGGCGCCGGCATCGACCGACGCGCGGAATGGCGGTAGATAGACCTCGCGCAGCGTGTGTTCGGAAATCTCGGCGGTGTTGTAGTCGCGTCCGCCCTCGGCGGCTCCGTAACCGACGAAGTGCTTGGCCGTCGCGGCGACGCTGTCGGGCGCGTCGAGGCGCGAACCCTGGTAGCCGCGCACGTAGGCAACGGCCATTGCCGAGCCGAGGAATGGATCCTCCCCGGCGCCCTCGGTGATGCGGCCCCAGCGCGCGTCGCGCGCGATGTCCACCATGGGCGAGAACGTCCAGCGCACGCCGGTGGCCGCAGCCTCGCGCGCGGCGATGCGGGCGGTCTGCTCGACCAGCGCCGGATCCCAGGTGGAAGCCAGCGCCAGCGGAACCGGAAAAACGGTACGGAACCCGTGGATGACATCCAGCCCGAACACGATCGGAATCCTGAGACGGGATTTTTCGACGGCGAGTCGCTGGAACCGGTTGGTCTCCTTCGCCGACGCCACGTTGAACAGCGCGCCGATCTGTCCCTTGGCGATCATGTCCTCGTAGTCAGTGCGGCCGGTGCCGGGGCCGGTTGGCTGACCCGAGGAGTATTGCACCAGCTGGCCCACCTTCTCCTCGAGCGTCATCTTGCGCAGCAGGTCTTCGACGCGGGCGTCGAGCGCGGGGTCGTTGATGCCGCTGCGGCTTTCAGCCACCGCGGCTGGGGCGGCGGCCTGTGTATCCAGAGAGTGGGCGGAAAATATCCAGGCGAACGCGGCAACAGCTAACAGTCTTGGCATCGTTTCAGTCTCCTGTCCGGCGACTGTGCACTGTCGCGCACTTCGATGCCATCGGCGTGCACGATTCCTACGAGGTTATCGGATCGCGCTTGCCTCGCGTTCTGCCACGCGGCTCGGAAGTCAATGGAGCGTCGAGACGGTCCCCCTGAGCGCGGCCTCACCCCACGTGACCGAAAGCGCCTCGTTCTCGGTGGCCGCGCTGCGCGCCACGAGCTCGACCAGCTTGGCGCCGGCCACGTCGACGTCGACTGCCTCCGCAGGCATGCCCCACTTCAGCGGACGCGTTTCCGCCAGTCGTTTGCCGTCACCGTACACCGTGAACGTCACCGCGTGCGTCTTGTCCGTCGCGGAATCGTCGACGCCCACGTTTGCGGTGAAACGCCGATAGCCCTCGTTGCGCACCTCGAGTCGCGAGTTGGCGAGTATTCCGATGCCGGATTGATAGGTCTGGCGCGCGATCTGCAGCGTCTGTCCATAGGGCGCACTGTCCGCGCGCGCGCCGCCCCAGCCGGCGTACTGGGGCCGATCGCCGGCGCCGTGCGTGCCAGCCCAACCGGCTGCGGTGCGGAAGATCGTGGGATCGGCGATGGGGCGGGTCACACCGTCGGCGGCGGGGTTCACCTTGCCAGGTTGCTCGGATAGATAGAACCCGTCAGCCAGCGCCCGCGTCCCGCGCGCACGAAAGATCAGTGTCTCGCGCGGCACGACTCGCAGCGTCGTGTCCTTCGTGAAGGTCGCCTTCTTTTTCGTCCAGAGATCGGTCAACTCGACGGGCGCGTCGTCCCGATACTTGAGCTGCGTCGCCTGCAGGCTGACGTCGTAGGCGCCAGAGCCGCGATTGAAGATGGCGACGCCCTTGTCGCCATTGCCGAGAGTCTTGACCAGGATCTGCAGATCGCTCGAGTCATAGGCGACGATGGCCTGGTTGCCGGCCGCGTCCTGATCGAGCGCGATAATGTCGGCGTTGCCGAAAATGTCCATGAGCGCATCCGGTGTCTTGCGCAGATCCGCGCCGATCAGGAGCGGCGCGTTCAACATCGCCCACAGCGCGAAATGCGAGCGCGCCTCGGTGAGATGACTGGCGTCGAAATCTCCGGCGCCGATGTAGAGCATGTCGGGGTCATTCCACGAGCCCGGGTGCGCGTAGAGCGCGCGATGCACGGCACTGTCGTAGTTGACGAGCAGTCGGCCCCAGGCCGGAGAGATGTCGTCGCTCGTGCGCGATGTGTTGCCGACGTCCTTTGCCCAGGCGCGCACATTCGCCGCACCCCAGATGCACAGCGAGTAGATGAAGTCGCCGCCGGGCCGTTCGTGCTCGATCGCCGCCCCGACGCGGCGGAACAACTTCTGCACGGTGGCGACCTCGGTGCGCGTGACGGCGCCGAGATCCATGATGGGCTTGAGCTCGACAGCGAGACCGGCTTTCACCTTTGGGGAGCTCGGACCGAAATCACGCAGGCCGCAGCCGTCGACCTTGAGATAGTCGAAGCCCCATTCACCGAAATAGAGCGCTATATCCTGTTCGATGTGGTCGTACAGGCCGACCGCGCGCTCCGCGGCACTGCCTTTCGGCAGGTCTTCGTCGGTGGCGCTCCATGCTTGCGCGCACGTGTTGCGCCCCATGTCCGAATAGATGCCAGCGTGAAGGCCCATGGCGTGCAGCTTGTCGGTATAGGGTTTGAACGAGGGCGTCTCCTGGTCGGTCGTGACCGCGGACGGAAACTTGTCGGCGCGGATCATGAGATGCCCGTCCGGCAGCCGGCGCTTCGCCGCCCACCCGTCATCGAGGTTGATGTAGCGATAGCCCTTGCGCGCGAGGCCGCTGTCGACGATGCGCTTTGCGGAGCCCATCACCTTTTCTTCGTCCACCGCGCTCGCGAAGGCGTTCCATGAATTCCACCCCATCGGTGGAGTCGCCGCGCTGCCCTTGGCGTAGGCGGTCCAGCGGGCGGTGGGCGCCAATGGGTCGACCACCGGTGCCTGCGCGGCGGCGCTCAACGAAATCGCCAGGCATGCCGCCGCCGTGATCATCTTCATGAGGTGAATCCTCGCGCTTTGAAAAAACTGGCGCCGGGTGTTGCAGAGTAGTAGCGGAAATTCGACCCGGGAGGCGTCTCCAGGAGATCGACGCAGCCTCCGGCTAATGAAAGCAACTTTTACAGGAGATTCGATGCGACCGCGCGACATCCTGCGTCACCGCAAAGTGGCATCGGTCGAAGGACAGATGGGCATGGGTCGTGTCGCGGCGGTTTGATATGGTCGGCGCCGTGCATGGCATCCATTCACATCGCCGCTTGCGCGGCGGCGCACTCGGCGCCTTCGTTGCCGCAACCCTGCTCAGCGGCGCCGCCGCTGCCGATGAGGGACCGACGAAAGTGTCGGCGGCATTTTTCGATCATTACTGCTCCGACTGCCACTACGAAGACAAGAGTGGTGGCCTCGACCTGAGCGAGCTGCAGTACGACCCCGGCAACCGCGACAATTTCGCCACCTGGGTACGGGTGTTCGATCGCGTTTCCGCGGGCGAGATGCCGCCGAAGAAGCGCAAGGAACGGCCGGCGCCAGCGGATCTCGCCAACTTCACGAAAAGCGTTTCGTCTTCTCTCGCTGCCTTCGAGAAGGAGCTCACGACACGCGACGGCCGCGCGGTCCAGCGGCGGTTGAATCGCTATGAATACGAGAACGCGCTGCGCGATCTGCTGAACGTCCCGTGGGCGCCCGTGAAGGACAAACTGCCGCTCGACGGCGAAGCCTATCGTTTCAACAAGAGCGGTGAGGCGCTCGACGTCTCCTTCGTGCAAATGGAGCGCTACCTGACGGCGGCGGACTACGCGATGCGGCAGGCGATGTCCGCGGCGTTCGAGCGGCCCGCGCAGTCGGTGTGGAAAATCTATGCGCGAGACGCGATCGGGCCGCGGCGCTATCGGCCGGCCGAGAACGGCACGCTCACCGATCGACTGATGTTTCCCGTGCTCGACTCTCATGCGCAGCCCGAGGTGCGCGCCGGTCGCGCCCCCAACTCGAGCCCGGAGACGCGCGAGCGCGAGGCCGTAGGCAAGGTCTCCAGCATCTTCAGCGACGCCGGCGGCTACGGTTGGGGATTCAATGCGCCAGCTGCTGGGCGCTACCGCATCCGCTTGAAAGGCTACTCCGTCTGGGTCAGCGGTGGCGGAATCGGTCGCTGGTTCTACGAGGGCCAGGGCGCGGAGAAGGCGCCTGTCTACTGGCTGCCGGTCTGGCACCGTCCCAACGCGGACGAGATATGGCCCGGCCGCAATGCCGAGCCCATCGGCATCTACGCGCAGAGCCCGGGCCAGACGCGGCCCATCGGCGTCATGGACTTCACGCCCGAACCCTCCGTCGGTGAGGTCGAAGTGCAGCTCGCCGTGGGCGAGAGCATCCGGTCGGATGCGATGCGACTCTTCCGTACGCGCGTCAATGGCAGCGACGAGCAGTACGTCAATCCGCTGGCGACGAAGGAGGGCATGCCGGGCTATGCCGTTCAGTGGCTCGAAGTCACGGGACCGCTCGACGATGCCCAGGCCCGGAGCGGTTACGCGCTGCTGTTCGGCGAACTGCCAATGCGACGCCTCGGCGCGGACGAGAAAGGCGGCGTGCCACTCGAGCGTGTGACCTCGATCGTCAACACGCCGGCATTCGGCGGGCCCGGCGGATTCCCGCGCGCGCCGAGTGTGAACAACCAGCTAGTCGAAGTCGTCAGCAGAATGCCGCGGCAGGATGCCGAGCGACTCCTGCGCAGTTTCATCCAGGTTGCATACCGGCGGCCCGTCGACGAATCCGAAGTGCAACGTTTTCTCGGGTTGTTCCAGCGCGAGTTCGATCTCGGGTCCGGATTCGCGCGATCGATGCTCACGGCGTACACGGGCGTGCTCGTCTCGCCGGGGTTCGTGTTCGTCGAGGAGCGACCGGGCAGACTCGACGACCGCGCACTCGCTACGCGGCTGTCGCTGTTCCTGTGGAACTCCACGCCCGACGCCGCGCTGCGCGCCCGCGCCGATAGAGGCGAGTTGCACGAGCCCGAGGTGCTGCGCGCCGAAGCCGCGCGACTGCTCGACGACGCGAAGTCGCGCCGCTTCGTCGATGCCTTCACCGACTACTGGCTAGACCTGCGCAAGATCGACGACACCTCACCATCGGCGACCATCTACAACGACTACGAGCTCGATGAACCGCTCAAGCTCGCCGCACTGGACGAGACGCAGTTGTTCTTCGCCGAGCTGCTGCGCGCGAACCTGCCGGCGCGCAACGTCGTCAGCTCGAACTTCACCTACCTGAACGAGCGTCTCGCCAACCACTACGGCATCCCGGGGGTGACGGGCGCGAAGATGCGCCGCGTAAACCTGCCGCGAGACAGCGAGCGCGGCGGCCTGATGACGATGGCGAGCGTGCTCAAGATCACCGCCAACGGCACCACCACGTCCCCGGTGCTGCGCGGCCACTGGATCACCGAGCGCATCCTCGGCATCGAGACGCGCCCGCCACCCCCGACCGTGAAGGCCGTCGAACCGGATATCCGCGGCGCGGTCACCATCCGCCAGCAACTCGCCAAGCACCGCGACAATCCGAGTTGCGCGGCCTGCCACACCAAAATGGACCCACCGGGCTTTGCTCTCGAGAGCTTCGACGTCATGGGCGCGCGCCGCGATCGTTATCGCGCCGTCGCCGAAAACGTGAAGCCCGAGCCGGGCTACGGGCTGAACGGCCAGGCTTTCGCATTCCACTATGGCTTGCCCGTGGACTCCGCCGGCGAGATGCCCGACGGTCGCACCTTCCGCGACATCAAGGAATTCAAGCGTCTCGTCATGCGCGACGAGCAGTCGGTGGCGCGCAACCTTGCGAGGCAGTTGGTGGCGTACGCCACGGGGGCGCCGGTGCGCTTCACCGATCGCGCCGAGCTCGAGAAAATCGTCGAGCGGGCGCGCGCGCGACAGTATGGTGTGCGCACTCTGGTCGAGGAAATCATCCGCAGCGAGTTGTTCCAGACCAAATGAAAAAAGAACTCCACGCTCCCTACGTCGCCACCCGTCAGGCCGTTTCGCGCCGGCGGTTCCTCCGCGGCGTCGGTGTGGCGATGTCTCTGCCGTTGCTCGATGCGATGCTGCCGAGGTCGGCCCGCGCCGCGACCGCCGCCGCCACGCGCGATGCGACGCCACGTCGCATGCTCGGCATCTGCAACAACCTGGGGCTGCGACCCGACCTGTTCTTTCCGACGGGCACCGGTCGTGACTACGTGGCATCGCCTTATCTCGAACTGCTGGCGGCGCATCGCAACGATTTCACCGTGATGAGCGGTGTCTCGCATCCGAACGTCGACGGCGGACACCCAGCGGACATCAGCTTTCTCACGGCCGCGCCCCACCCGGCGAGCAGCTCGTTCCGCAACACCATCTCGCTCGACCAGTACATCGCCGAGCGCATCGGCACGCTCACGCGGTTCCCCTCGTTGACACTCGCCGTCAATGGCGCGGCGCGTGGCCTTTCGTGGACCGGCGCGGGTGTCGCAATTCCGCCGGAAGAGCGCGCGGCCGACGTGTTCAACCAGCTCTTCCTGCAAGGCACGCCCGAGCAGGTCGAAGCGCAGATACGACGGCTCGACACCGGGCGCAGCATCCTCGACGCGGTCGCGGACCAGGCGAAGGCGCTCGAACGCGATGTCGGCTCGCGCGATCGCAGCCGCCTCGAGCAATACTTCGCGAGCGTCCGCGATCTCGAACACCGGCTGCAGGAGTCGCGTGAATGGGAGCGCAAACCCAAGCCGGTCGTGAACGTGAGTGCGCCCGCCGACCTGACCAACCCGGCGCAGTACATGGACAAGCTCAAGGCGATGTATGACCTTGCACGCCTCTCGTTCGAAACCGATTCGACGCGCGCGATCACGCTCATGTTGAACAGCGTGGGCACGCCGGTCGTCACGCTGACAGGCGAGACGATCACCGACAGCTACCACAATCTCTCCCATCACGGGAAAGCCGAGGAAAAACTCGCGCAACTCAAGGTGCTCGACCAATTCCACATGAAATTGCTCGCGCAGCTGTTCACCGACCTCAAGGCGGTGAGCGAGGGTGGGGAGACGCTGCTCGATAGGACCATGATCCTCTACGGTTCGAACCTCGGCGACGCCAATGCGCACTCGACCATCAACCTGCCCACGTTGTTCGCCGGCGGCGGGTTCCAACACGGCCAGCATCTCGCCTTCGATCGCGCGCAGAACTACCCCTTGCCCAATCTATTCGTTTCGATGCTGCAGCGGATGGGTCTCGAGGCGGAACGTTTCGCCTCGTCGACCGGCCCGATGCGCGGGCTCGAGATGACATGAAGCGTCGCTGGGTGGCGATAGGTCTCCTCGCCTCCGTGGGCTCGGTTGCCGCGGCGAGCGCGGAAGAGAGCGTGCTCGACTTCGAGCAGGCGCAGATCGGCAAACCCGTGCCCACGTGGACGGAGAAGGGCGTGGTATTCAAGCTCGCCCGGCCGCTTGCCAACAGCACAGCGGTCGGACGCATCATGTTTTTCCCGCACCTTGCGACAAATCACAAGGGCATCCTGAATGCGATGGCGACCGAACAGGCCATCCCGGTGCAGGCGACGTTTGCCAGTGCTGCTTCCTCGGTCACCGTCGTGTTCTGGGGCTCGACGGGATGCCCCGCGTTACTCGAGGCTCTCGACGCGAACGGTGCGGTCGTCGACCGGGCGTCGATCGCGGCCGCACCCGGTCGTGAGGCTCCCGAGGATCCCGTGCCGTTTTTTCAGCTGACGGTAAACGCGCCGTCGATCGCGGCCATCCGGTTCAGCGGACCGCGCGACGGTGAATTCCTTGCCGCGGACGAGATCCGGATCACTCCCTCGGTCGATCCAGCACCGGCTCGTCAGGCGGAGGTCGGGTCACTGAGACATCCGGGCTGGTGACCCCCGTCGTCATCCGCCGGTGCAGCTTCCACTCGCCGTTCTCGCGCTTCCAGATTTCGAGTGACTGGCCGCGGGCCTGCACGTCCCCATTCTTCTGGGCTTGCGCGAGCCCCACCACGTGCCAGGCAACTTCATTGGCTATCTTGATCTCGCGACTCGTCGCGATCAGCCGGCCTCGCGTCACGACCTGACGCAGTGCGCCGATGGCCGCATCGCGGCCTGACACTGTCGCCGCATTCGCATCCAGGAGCTCGACGTCCTCGGTCATCGTCGCGGTCAGCGCCGCCACGTTCTGCGTATTGACGGCCGTCGTCCAGCGATGGATCGCGGCTTCGAGCGCCGTACGTTCGGAATCGGCGGCTGGTGCCGTGCAGGCGAGCAGGCCGCTGACCAGCAAACCGGTGAGCAGGGGAGTGCGCCAGGATGTCGTGTTCATACGCGTAGTAACGCACGGGCTGCGCGCCAGGTCTCGAACAAATGGGCCTCGGGGCAATGTAGCCCTGGGCAAATGAAAAGGCCCGCACCATTGCGGGTGCGGGCCTTTTCGAATCGTCAATCTTCCTCAGTGATGCTTCTTCTGCACCGACTTCACCGCCGCTTCCGCGTTGATGAAGCCGTAGCCGTCGAGCGGGCTGTAGCCATATCCGATCAGGTTCATGAACTCGCCACTGAACGGATTGTTACCCTCGAACTTGCCGAAGAATCGCGCACCGCCCGGGACGAGCTTGCCTGACGGAATCAGTACGCCGCCGCCGAGCAGGTCGGCGGAGTTGCCGCCCGCTGCGCCGCCGGGGCCCCAGACATCGGATTCATCGCGATCCACGCCGAACGACAGCAGATCACCGCTTCTGAACCTGCCAGGCAGGAATGAGAGGTCGAGCTGCTTCCACTGGCCCGCGAGGCCCGGCGCATCGGCCGGCTGCGAGAACGACGCGGTCACATCGAGCGCGGTCAGACCTTCCGTGCGACCTACGATGAACGGTTGACCCGGCGCCGGGGCCGGCGTCGACCGCTCGTCGAACACGATGGCGCCCGAGTTCGTCGGGTTCGCACCCACGCCGTTGATCGACAGGTTCGCGAGCGCGCGAGTGCCGAACTGCGTGACGGTGAACACGTTGGGATCGAACTGGCTGATCGCGCTCGGGTCGGCGTTCGCATCGATTGCCACGAAGCCCGAGCGTGACAGCGCGAAGCCCCATGAGAAGTACGGATCCAGGTCATGCGCGAACGTGCTGTCCTGCAGTACCTGTCGCACTTTCTTGGGTTTGAGAGAACCCGGCCCACCCGCGGCGTCCAGCATCAGCGCTGCAATCGCGGCGGCGTGCGGTGCGGCGGCGCTCGTTCCGAAGAAGTTCGGGAACGTGTCGTCGTCGTTGGCCGTATCCGACGTGAAGAACGTCGTGTTGGCGCCGTCCATCGCGGCGATGTCAGGCTTCTGCCGGTACTCCGTGCGACGCAGACGCTTGCTGTCCTTGTCGAAGTAGATGGTCGACGGCCCAGGCGAGGTGAAAGCCTCGGGCACGAACGGCGCGAAGAACGGATAGGCGGCGACACCGATCGCGCCCGCCGCCGAGTTGTGTCCGTAGGTCACCGGATCCATGTAGCTGGTGTATTCCTGCGGGCTGGTGTTGCCGAAGCCCACCCAACGGATGCGATCCGCAACATTGCGGCCCGGCGTCGGCGTGTTGGCGCGCGCGATCACGATCTGCACGCCGATGGTGGCATTGATGCCGCCGAGCTCGAGCGGACGATTCGTGAGCGTGTTCGCCTCGAACAACGCACCGATGAACTCACCGGTAGCCCGGAAGAACAGCAGGTTGTAGTCGGACAGAACCGGCTCGGGCAGAACGGCGTTGGAGACTTGATAGAGATAGTCGCCGCCCTGCGTGTCATCGAAGCTGATGACCACCACGTGGTACGTCCCGGTCGTCGGCAGCTCCAGCGCGATGAATTCCGGGTTCGTGCCCGTGTCCTTCGTCGCGATCAGGTCGCCGTTCGGGGCATACAGTTCGAGCACGGTGTCCGGAATCGGCGTGCCGTTCGACGTGTCCGCGTCCACGAACACCATGACCGCCTGGCCCACCGTGCCGGTGAACGTGAACTCCGAGGTGCCGCCCGTGGGGACGGTGCCGGTGCCGGACGCGAACGGCGCGCCGACCGCCTCTGGCTGCTTCGAGTCGAACGGCTCGTTCCACTGCAGGACGATGTTGTTGCTGCTCCCCGGATTGACGGTGAACTGCACGTTCTGCGCGATGTCGACGGTGCCTTCACCGGCGAAGTTGTGGAAGCCGCCCGCGTACAGCGCCACTGGGACGTTCGAGAAGTTCAGGTTCGTACCCGCCCACGAAGCCGGGGTGCCGGGGACGATGTTGATCTTCGAGTCGTACGCCTGCGTCGCCGGGCGATTGCCGGCCGACGAGAAGTACGACACGCCCTTCGATACGACTTCGTCGACCGCCTGCGCGATGACGCCGTCCTGGAAGAACGGCTCATCGAGATAGATGATGTCGTCGACGATCACGTCGGCCTTGAAGCCGGCGTGGTAGTTCGGCGCCGTCGGGTCGCCCGCGAGCGCTCGGATGTTGTCCGCGAAGCCGAGCTGCCCGGTGTTCGCGGTTGCGAAGCCGAGGCGCGCCTTCGGCGCGATGTCGTGCACGATCTGCAGCATCGCGCGGCCTTCGTCGGTGCGGCCGGGGAAGTCTTCGAGGACGACCACGGGCTCGGTGTTGCCGAGCGGGTTGCCCGCGCCAGGGAGATCGCCGGTCGACACGTCGAGCGCCGCGCTGTTCGGCGCCGCGTTCGTGTCATAGCTGTCGGACATGACGCCCACGGTGATGCCGGAGCCATCGACGCCCGCGGGTAGTTTGTTCACGCGG
Source organism: Steroidobacteraceae bacterium (assembly GCA_035525785.1). Lineage (GTDB taxonomy): Bacteria > Pseudomonadota > Gammaproteobacteria > Steroidobacterales > Steroidobacteraceae > CADEED01. The sequence goes on from DATLDQ010000013.1 coordinate 11,063, forward strand.
TGCTGCACGATGCCCTGGCTGTCGGTGGAGCCGACATTCGTGACCATCGGGCCCGAAGCCACGACGGAAAGCACGCCCTTGGTGCCAGCGACGGTCAGGAGCTGTTCGACGGGGACGTACGCTTCAACCAGCCCCGGGCCGTAGGAAAGATCTGACGCGACGACTTCGACGCCGCCCAGTTTTTGCAGCGACCCGAGAGTCGACGCCTTGGTCGAAGTGCCGTCGAGCGAAATGCGCACCAGCGCGCGGTTGGCATCGTCGAACTGGACGGGCGAGGTCACCCTGACTTCGGGCTCCGCGCTTACCGCACTGCGCGCAAGCGAGCGAGCCGAGGCTTGAGGCGCCACGAGCTGCTTCAGTCCTTCACCGAGTTTTGCCGTTCCATCGCCCGCCAGCGCCGCCGGCGCGAGCGAAATCGCCATCGCAATCGAAAGCCCGAGCCGCGCGAGCGTTGCTCCGCGGACAGGCAATTTCTGAACCTTCATGCTTTTAGCTCCCTGCTTGTTATTGAAGTTGGCGTCGCACCCGAATCCATTGAGGGCGACGCCAACAAGGAGGCTGAAGCTACGCCTGCGCCTGCAAGGGTTCAACACGAAAACGCGACGGCGTTGGCGCCGGCCGTTGCAAAGTGAATGCGAGATCGAGTTCGCTGCGAACTACAAGCAGCAAACGCCCTTATTGATTTCGGGCCGCCGACTCGCTCCCGGGCGCCGGTTCGATGAAGAGGATGCCATCCTTCTCGCGCGCGACGAGACCCTGGGAGTCCAGGATGATGTCGAGCGCTTTTTCCCACGAAGTTTCCGCGAGCTTCACGGTCACGCGACCGGTGACCTGGTCGCTCACGAGGATGTTGACCTGCGCCGCATCGCCCATCGCGCGGATGAGCGCCCGGACGTCGACGCTCTGATAGTCGAGGCTCACGCGTTTGCCCGGCAGCAGCGAGATCTTGCCGATCGCGTTGACCGCGTGCGGTGCCGGGGGCGCCTCCGCCCGGGCGATTTTCGTCAGACCAAAGAAAACCGGTGCGGCAACGACGGCGAGCGCCAGCACCCCCAGCGTGAATCGCTTGGCGCCATTCAGTTCTTTCAGCGCATTGATTTGCATGATTCCCTCCAGACGGGTTTTGAGATCGGCGCCCGAGACGCCGGACACACAAGCCAGATCGGATGCCACGTACGAGCGGCACACCTCGAGAATTCCTGCGGCATAGACGTGAGGATCGTTGCCTGAATGCACTACCGCTTCGTCGCAGGCACGTTCTCGTTCTTCGATGAGCCGCGCGCCTATCCACCAGACCAGCGGGTGGAACCAGAACAGCGCCTCCACGAGCATGTGGAACGACGCCGTCAGGTTGTCGTGACGGCGGACGTGACATAACTCGTGGTCGAGGATGGCCCGAAGTTGCGCGCTGCTCAGGCATCGCTCGATGCCGGTCGGCAGCAGCAGCACGGGCCGGAAGATCCCCACCACTGCCGGTTCGCGCAGCATGGGTGACGTCATGACGCGCACCGGCCCTGCGAAGTCGGTGGACGTGGCCGTGCGCGAAAGCAACTTTGCGCGGTTCCAACGGATGAGCCAGCGAACCGCCAGCGCCAGGAAGCCGAGTAGCCAGACGCCGCCCGCGACGCCTGACCAGAATGTCCCCGTGGCTCCCGCAGGCATCGCTTGGCCGGGGCTGGTGAGAAGGGTAGCCAGGCCGGCCGCAGCGAAGGAGGGCAGAGCGCTGGCGCCTTGGCCGCTCACGATCGGCTGCAACTGCTCGCCCATCATCGCCAGCAATGAGAACGGAATGAGAAACTTGAGGGACGCAACCAGCCACACGCCGTGACGCAGGTGCGCGCCGTTGTTGCGCAAGAGCCGCGTGACCAGCCACGCGCAGATTGCGAACAGCGTGGATTGCCAGAGATGATCGAGGAACCCCGCGCTCACTTGGCCCTCTCCTTGTTGGCCATGGCGTTGATCATCTTCTCCGCGTCCTTGATGTCCTGGAGCGTGAGCTTTCCGGATTCGACCAGGTGCGCCACGACGGGCTGAGATCGGCCGCCGAACAAGCCAAGCAGCTCGTCGATGTATCTCCCGTGCGTTGCATCGCGCGACAGAGTGGCTTCGAAAATGTGCGCGTTGCTGATCTTCTTCGCGCGCCGCACGGCTCCCTTCGCTTCCAGCCGCGTGACGACGGTCTGCACCGTGGTGTACGCCGGTCGCAGCTTTGCCGGGAAACTCTCCTGGATTTCGCGCACCGAGCATGCGCCGCGCTCCCAGAGCGCCTGCATGATCTTGAGTTCGAGTTTGCCCAGTACAGGTGATGCCACATCGTTCTCCTACGTGCGTAGGAGACTCTACTACTCGATAGTGAGGACGGCAAGCCTTGTTAGCGCGCCGCGCCTTACCGGCGGCGCAGGTGCGTCGCAACCACCCAAACGGCCGCCAGCGCGCCCAGCGCCCACGCACCGTGCAGCCCCGTCGCCCACGTGAGCGAGAATTCGACCGCCTCGTTCAGGTGCGCGACACCTGCGATCAACCATGGCGACGCCGCGACAATCGCCACGAGCGTCGCGGCGCGAAAGCTGATGCGCAGGACATCCCTGTGTCGACGCGCAGCCAGGATCCTCTTCATCGCCGTCGCGACGAATGCATCGGCCGGGACATGCCGGTGCTCCTGCTCGAATCGGGCGGCCAGCCGCACATCGAAGCCATTGTCTTCGCTCATGACTGTTCTCCATAGTCGGCGAGAATTTCGCGCAGGCGCGCCGCGCCGCGCGAGATGTGGGATTTGACCGTGCCGAGCGGCATGCCGGTGAGCGTGACGATCTCGGGATGCGCCATTCCCTCGTTGTACGCGAGCACCACGCACAGGCGCATGTCCGCGGGCAGGGTAGATAGTGCAGCGTCCAGGTCCATGCGCGCCGCCGTGGCGTCGTGATGAACCGCGAGATCCGCGAACTCCACGTCACTGGTGGTGGCGAGCTTGCCGCGCCTCACTTCCTGCAGCCAGATGTTCACCATGATGCGCTTCAACCAGCCGTCGAATGCCACGGCACTGCGCAACTGCGCCATCGAGCGCCACGCAGTGAGGAATACCTGCTGCGCCAGGTCGTCGCCCAGGGCCGTGTGACGGCACAGGTGGTACATGAACTTGCGCACGCGCGCCTGTCGGCGGCGCAACACCTCGGCGAAGGCGTCGTCATCTCCGGCGCACGCCAGGGCGATCACGAGCGAATCGGCCGCCTTTTGCAGATCGGCGACCGCGAGACGGCTGTTCACCTGGTTGGCGGCTCTGTCCCGGCGGCCGATGGTGGGGTCGCGAAGCGCGAGGAGAAGAACAAGCCGAGCCCCACTACGGCAATACCGGCCGATACCGCCAGGCCGACGACCAGTCCGGTGATATTCCGGAACATCTCCATCGTTCCGAACAGCTTCCCGAGCCCGGCGGCGACCAGGAAAAACGTTGCAATGCCCGCTGCGAGGAAGAGCACGATCGTGCCCGCGACGCGCAAGCCCCGATACGAGTAGCCAGGCTTCACCTCGGGGTTCTCGTCGCTGAAGAGCTCCTTCAGCCTGGCTTCGTCGATCGTCCCCGTCTTTTCCACGATGCGCCGCAGCGTTTCGTGTTTCTCGGCCTTCTTGCGCGCATCCGACCACATGCCGCCGACTACCAACGCCGCGATGAATATCCAGAATCCCGCTCCGCCATCCATGATGTCCTCCCGGTGAATTGCTTCTCTGTACCTCAAGGTGCAGGTGGATGGCGAATGGATGCAGGTCCCCCGGTCTTTTTCAGTGACTCGACCATTTCCTCTTTTCGACACCTCGATTGCAACCCGACGGGTCGCCCACGCGTCTCAATGGCGGGCGGCGCGATCCCGATGCCGTCCCAAGGAGTGCCCGTGAATCGTCTTTCAGCCATTGCCCTCGTCTTGTTGGTCGCCGGCTCCGCCAGCGCCGCGGAAAAGAAGTTCGACCGGACGTTCACGGTCTCGCCCGGCGGATCGCTCACTGTCGATGCCGACTCGGCGTCGGTGTATGTGTCGGGCGCCGATACCAACCAGGTTACCGTCCACATGAGCGCCCGGGGCTCGGACAAGGACCTCGCCGAAACGGCTTTCGACGCAGCGCAGAGCGGCAGCGGCGTGAACGTCACGCTGCGCCGGGGCCAGAAGTCCGGCTGGTTCAACTGGCGGTCATGGAGCGGAGAACAGCGCATCGACGTGACGGTGCCGAAGCGTTACGCGATCAAGGTTCGCACCGGCGGCGGCGGCATCGAGTTGAAGAACACGGTCGGTCCGGTGGATCTGAGAACCTCCGGCGGTGATGTCGAAGCGCGAAACGTGACCGGCACTGTCGAGCTGCGTACCTCGGGTGGCGCGATAATCGCGGACTCGATTCGCGGCGACCTCGATGCGGATACTTCGGGTGGCGACGTCCGCGTGATTCATATCGACGGCAAGATCAAGGCGAACACCAGCGGCGGCAACGTGCGCTGCAGCCTCGTGGGCGCCAATCGTGAAATCTCGGCGACGACTTCGGGCGGGGACATCGAGCTGATCCTGCCGCGCGGTACGACCGGCAATGTCGAGGCGTCGACCAGCGGCGGCGACGTCAAGTCCGAACTCCCGGTCACCGCGTCGACGATCAAGGAAGGTCGTCTCGAGGGCACGCTCAACGGCGGCGGTCCCTCGATCTATGCACACACTTCGGGCGGGAGCATCGCGCTGCGATCGGAGAACTGAGCTTGGTTGGCTGTTAGGAATCCGGCACTGCATTTTTCGGATTTCTCTTACAGGCAGGCGCGGAGGGGGCAGGCAAACTCCGCCGCGTGCAATCCACGCAAGGGCCCCGCATGTCTCCGCATTTCCTCATCACGATCGATGTCGAAGGCGACAATGTTTGGGCCAAACCCAGCCAGGTGCAGACGGAAAACGCGGCCTACATGCCGCGTTTTCAGGCGCTTTGTGAAAAATACGGAGTGCGACCGACCTATCTCACCAACCACGAGATGGCGATGTCGCCGGTTTACCGCAAATTCGCCCAGGACGTGGCCAAGCGCAACGTCGGCGAAATCGGCATGCATCTGCATGCCTGGGACACACCGCCTTTCGAACCGCTGACGGCCGATGACAGCAGGCATCAGCCCTACCTGATCGACTATCCCGAGTCGACGATCCGCAAGAAAGTGCGGCTCATGACCGACACCCTGGAACAGATGGTAGGCACCAAGATGCTCAGCCATCGGGCGGGGCGGTGGGCATTCAATGCGACGTACGCCCAGGCGCTCGTCGACTGCGGCTATGTCGCCGACTGCTCGGTCACACCTCATATATCGTGGCGCGGCAAACCAGGCGCGCCGAACGGGGCCGGCGGTTCCGACTACAGCCGCGCTCCCGAGGAACCCTACTTCATCGATCTTGCGGATGTGAACCGTCCGGGCAACTCCTCGCTGCTCGAAGTACCGATGACCATCGTCGCGCCGATGAAGCCCGTCCGGTCCATGGTCTCGGGTTTGCCCCCACGGGCGCGGGCCGCGGTCGATCGCCTGCTGCCGCCGATCCAGTGGCTTCGGCCCAATGGCAGGAATCTCGACTCGATGCTCGAGATCATTCGCTCCAAGAAGGCCGCCGGGGCGACCCACATCGAATTCATGCTGCATTCCTCCGAGTTCATGCCGGGGGGCAGCCCCACCTTCAAGACAAAGGACGCCATCGAGCGTCTCTACTCGGACATGGAGCAGGTCTTCGCCGCGACCCAGGGGCTGATCCCATCCACTGTCTCGGAGTTCAGAGCCGCGTTCGTTTCGGGCGCCGTACACTGAAACTTCTCGACGCAATTCAGCTCGCCAAGGCTGGCGCGACGGGCAGCGGCCAGCCGCTGCGCGTGCTCCTGTGCTGCGGATTCCAGCCGCTGCATCTGCAGACCTATCTAGCCGCTCATCTGCATGGCCTCGCGGGTGGTCGGCCGATCCAGATCGACACGGGCGACTATGGCGACCTGCTCGGAACGCTGCGGCGGGCTCAAGGCGACAGGTTCGACACCGTGTGCGTCGCGCTGGAGTGGAGCGACCTCGACACGAGGCTGGGATACCGACAGCTCGGTGGCTGGGGTCGAACGGTGCATGACGACGTCCTGTCGGTCGTCGCGTCGCGCCTCGCGCAGATCCGCCAAGGCATCGAGCTCGCGGCAAAGGCATCCACGGTCATCGTCAGCGCGCCGACGCTGCCGCTACCGCCGGTGTCCTTCACCCAGCGGGCGCAGGCATCCCGCGTGGATCTGCAGCTGCGGCGTCTCATCATCGATTTCGTATCCGGCATCGAGCCCATGCCCGGGGTGCGGATCCTCAGCACCGAGCATATCGATAGCGGCTCGCAGGCATCCTCGCGTCTCGACATCAAGTCCGAGCTCGTCGCGGGCTTTCCCTATGCAATGGCGCACGCCGACTTCATGGGCGAAGCCATGGCGAATCTCGCACTGCCCAGGCCGCGCAAGAAAGGCCTGATCACGGATCTCGATGACACGTTCTGGGGCGGCCTCGTCGGTGAAGTGGGCCCCGCGGAGGTGAAATTCGATCTCGACAGCGGGACGCAGATCCACGCTATCTACCAGCAGTTTCTCGCGGGCCTCGCCGATGCGGGCGTGCTGGTCGGCGTCGCCAGCCGCAACGATGCGCGCGTGGTCGAAGAGGCGCTCTCCACCAGGGATCTGCACATCGACCCCGCCAAGCTCTTCCCGCGCGAGGTGCACTGGGGGGAGAAGTCGGAGTCGGTCCGCCGGATCCTCCAGGCCTGGAACATTGCTGCCGACGCGGTCGTGTTCGTCGACGACAGTCCGCGCGAACTCGCGGAGATCGGCGCCGTGTTTCCCGGCATCGAATGCCGACTCTTCCCGGGCGCGAAAGAGCCCGCAAAGGCGATGGCCTTGCTGGCCGAGCTCCGGGACCTGTTCGGACGACACACGATTTCCGAAGAGGACCTGTTGCGTTCGTCGTCGCTCGCGGCGGCTGGCGAGGCATTCCCCGCGGCCGGTACGGGTACCAATGATGAATTGCTCGCGACCGCGCAGGCGGAGATCACCTTTGATCTTTCCAAGAGCGACCTGGACGGCCGCGTCCTGGAACTGGTCAACAAGACGAATCAGTTCAATCTCAATGGTCGGCGATACACTCGTGCCGAGTGGCTCGAGGCCGCGCAGGGCGATGGCGCGTTCGTGACCACCGTGGGCTACCGCGACCGGTTCGGCCCACTGGGCCGCATCGCCGTGCTGGCGGGGCGCCGCGAAGGCGATTCGCTGAACGTGGACACATGGGTCATGAGCTGTCGCGCGTTCGCGCGTCGCATCGAGCATCGCAGCCTGCGCTTCCTCTTCGAGAAGTTCGGGGCGCAAAGCATCAGGTTCGACCTGCTGCCGACGCCGAGGAACGAGCCGACCCGCGCACTTTTCCAGGAGGTCGCAGGCGACGAGAAATCGGCGCCGTTCGTGCTGACCCGAGAACAATTCGACGCCCACTGCCCTGAGCTGCATCAATCGGTAAAAGTCCATGAATGACGTTTCGGATCGCCTGGTCAAGATTTTCGCCGCGATATTCCCCGAGCTGACGCCGGAGGAGATCCGCGTCGCATCGCCCGCTTCCGTGGCAGCGTGGAACTCGCTCGCCACCATCAATCTCGTAAGCCTGGTCGAGGAAGAATTCGGGATCGATATTCCTCCCGATCGTTTCGAGGACCTGGGCTCTTTCGAGCTGGTTCTCGAGTACCTCAGCGAGGCTGCTCCCGCGTGAACGAGGCGGCTGACATCGGCCCGGACGAACTGCGCGTCGGAGTCTCGGCGGAATTCAGCCGCGACCTCACGCAGGCCGACGTCGACGACTTCGCCCGTAACTCTGGAGATCGCAATCCACTGCACGTGGATGCCGCCTACGCCGCCACCACGGGGTTCGGCAAACCGATCGCCCATGGAGCCTTTCAAATCGGCCTCGCATCGGCGATTGCCGGCATGTATCTGCCCGGCCGGCGTTGTCTGCTGACCACCGTACAGGCGAGATTCCCCGCGCCGCTCCAGTTGCCGACGCGAGTGGTCGTGCGTGGCGAAATCACGGCCTGGAACCGGTTCTCCGGCTCGGGCCAGCTGCGCGTGGTCATCGTGGATGAACGCGCAGCGCTGACCACGACCGAGGTCACGGCCGGCTTCGCACTGCACGAGCAGCGCTCGCGCTCCGAAGCCGCGGCCCCGATGGCCGCCGCTCGATCGGGCGCGGGCCGACCCGTCGTGGTGGTGACCGGCGCCAGCGGTGGCCTGGGCCGTGCCATCGCCGAGTCACTGGTCGCAAGCTTCGATGTCATCGCGGTGATCAATCGCACGAGCCTGCCGGAGTCACTGGCCGCTGATGCGCGCGTCGAGGCGCTCGCGCTGGATTTCGGGGCCGCGGATTGGCCCGGCGTTCTCGAGGCGGCGATCGGCACGCGATCGCTCTACGGCATCGTTCACGCCGCCTGGCCCGGAATGCCGCACGGGGGCCTTCTGAGCGCGCCGGTTGAAACGATTCGCAGGCAGATGGATTTCGCGACTACGCACACGATCGCGCTCGCGCGTGTTCTGCAAGCAAAGACCGGGGAGGAGGGTGGCCGACTCGTCGCGCTCGGTTCGATCGCAGGTCAACGCAAACCCGCGCTGGCGGTCTCGACCTACTCGCTCTCGAAAGCCGCGCTCGAGCAGACGGTGAAATTGCTGGCGCCCGAGCTCGCGCGCAAGAAGATCACGATCAATGCGGTCTGCCCTTCGTTCGTCCCTACGGGCATGAACGAGCAGTCGGACGCCAGGGCGCGAAAGCTCGAGGCTGCGCGCGTCCCGCTCGGCCGGTTGTGTTCACCCGAAGACGTGGTCGGGACCGTCAGGTTCCTGTTGTCGCCGGAAGCGTCGTTTCTCTCGGG
>DATLDQ010000036.1:0-3302 GCA_035525785.1 Steroidobacteraceae bacterium
GCGCGAGTGCTTCGCGACGCGCCGCTCAGACCTGCACGTCATGCTCCTCCGCGTCAGCCGCCAGCACGCGAAGCAGACGGAGAGCTTCCTCCGCGACGGGAATGGTGTCCCGCTTCATCACTGAGAAACGCTCGATCGCCATCGTCGCCTTGCGGTGCCGGCGTGCGATTTTCCACCGCCCCGCGACGAACCCGTCCAGGAGCACGAGCCCGGACATGAATCCGCCGCTGCCCACGAGCTCGCGTCCCGGTTTGGCTGCCAGCACGCGGGCGCGATCCTTGTGGCCGAGCCACACATTATCGAACTCGGGAAGAAATCTCGGTGGGGCCTCGGCATCGCCGCTGGGCCGCGGTGCGTCGGGAAGATCGAACAGCTCGACTCCGTTTTCGTCAGTGAACGTCCGCAGCTGTGGCCGCAAACGCTCCACCACCTCGCGAAGCTGGGTGAGTCCGGACCAGGCTTGCGCGTCCCTGACACTCGCGGGTCCGAAGGCTGCGAAGTAGCGTAAAAGCACCGCGCCGATCGACGGCTTCGCGGCAACCCGCCGGCCGAGCCACTTCTCCGCCGACGTGCTCGCGGCGACGCCGCTGTCCCCCCAGATGCCGCGCGGCGGTACTTGAACGAGCGGCACCAGCGCCCGCGCTGCATTGCCCAGCGCCTCGGGCTCCCGCCCCGGCCACTGCTTGCTCAAGGCGGCGCCGAGCTCGCCCAGCGTGTGCGGCTGTGCCTCGACCAGCGCGCGGCCGGCTGCTGCAACCTCTTCGAGGTTCATCCCTGCGAGCCGCCGGCCGAACGTGCCGCGGAGCGCGCGCACGAGCACCGGTTGCATCAGCGGCCTGAGCGTCACGCAATCAGCCGCAGAGACGAGATGGATGGTGGAGCGCATCAGCGCCAGTCGGACGACGCGCCGCGCGGTAAGAAGGGTCGCGAGCTCGTCGAACTGAAAATGCGCGAGCCTTGACCACAACGCGATGTAGGGACCGTTGGGCACCTGCGCCTGGAGCCCGAGCAACTGTTCGATGGCGGCGAGTGGCGCCGCCTTGGATCGACGGAGCAGCAGTTGCCGGGCGAGGAGTGCGCGGTTCAACGCGCGCAGATCCAGGCGATCCGGAGCGCGGCGCGCGGCAACTTGTCTGGTTCGACCCGCCGGCATCAGAGCACTACCATCACCGCTTCGCCGCAAGCCGCCAGAACTGTGTCTCGTTGAGCAGGGTGATCCTGTGCCCCTTCTCGCGCAGCCGCTTGATCTCCATCAGTTTGAGCCCCGCCTCACGGCCGGCGGCCTGCTGCGCATTGGGCCGGCCGCGGACCACGACTGTCGTCCGCACTGACGGCATGCCGTGCACCACAGCGCCCGCTCGCTTGGCCGCCCGCACCGCCTCGCTTCGCGGTTTCGTCAGGATGCCGGTGAAGGCGAGGTGGACTCCCTTGAGCGTGCGCAGGATCCCCGGTTTGAGCTGCGCCGGCCCGTTGCGCAGCGCTTCGATCATCTCCTCGGCGCTCTCGTAGCGCTTGCGGCGTTCACCGATGCAGCGATGAACGATTTCCTTCAGATGATCGCTGCACGGCAGCGCCCGCACGTCGGGCGTACGAATTCGCTCCTTCGCGTTACCTCTCACCAGCATGCCGAGCAGCTGGCCTACCTGATACACGTCGTCGCGGGCCTGCCATTTGGGCGCGGCGCGGGCAAGAATATCGCTGGGTGCGGTCATCGCGTTCATCGTGTGTGCGGTGACCCCGCGGGTGTCGCTCTGCTGCCGGACGATGCCGAAGTCGCCGAGTTTCAGCTTGGGGCCCTCGCACACGAAGACGTTCACCGGCGTGAGGTCGCGGTGGAGCATCTGGCCGCGGTGCAGCTTTCTGAGCACGTCCAGGATTCCCGCGATCTCGCGGCGGACGGCGTGCTCGGACCACCCCCGGCCGGCGCGGTGCAGATACGCGCTGAGATCACCGTGCTCGGCGTATTCGAGGGCGAGGTAATAGAGCACCCGGCCATCGGCGCGCATCAACGGGAACGTGTCGAAGACGCGGATGGCGCGCGGGTGCCCGTCGAGCAGCTGGCCGAAGTAGGCTTCGCGCAGCCAGCCGTCGATCCGAGCGCTCACCTTGATGCAGACCGTTTCGGGAACGAGAGCGGAAGTTCCCAGACGCCTTGCCAGATAGACCTGACCGAAGCCCCCCTCGCCGATGAGCCGTTCGGTTCGATACTGGAGGCCGCTCTCGGGGCTCTCGATCACCTGTCCAGGCGCGAGGTGGTGCGCAGGGTGTGCGGCCGCGTGGTGAATAGAGCTTGCGGTTCGCGTGGTCGCGAGCGATGGATCTCTGCTGCGCATGGAGGAGTCGGGAGCCTCAGGTTGCCTCAACGCGTGGCCGCTGTCCAGCGTTGACTTTCGTTTTTGCTTCGCCTATTGTAGCCCTTCCAGCGCAGCGGGCCCATGCGCGAAAGAACGATGTCTTGCCGCACCGCGGCGCGGACGAAGGAGCAGGTGATGGACGAAAAGGCGCTTTTCATGCAGTTCTGGAACAAAGAGGCGGCGGCAACGCGGAAGGTGCTCTCCCGCATACCGGAGAATTCTAATTACCGGCCGGACCCGAAATCGCGCACGGCGCGCGAGATTGCGTGGCTGATCGTGCGTGAAGAGCTGGTGCTCTCCGAGGGTCTGCAGAAGGGCGTCCTGGAATGGGCCGAGGTGGCTGCACCGGCGACGGCCAAAGAAGTACTCGCCGCCTACGATCAGCATCATGCTGCGGCGACAAAGGCCCTCGACGCCCTGCCTGTGTCGGGATGGGAACGGAAAGTACCCTTCGTTTACCAGGGGCAGGAGGTCATGAGCGACACCGGCTACGCGAACGCGTGGGGATTCTTCTTCGACATCATCCACCATCGCGGGCAGTTGAGCACGTATCTCCGGCCGATGGGATCGACGGTGCCACAGATTTACGGCCCGAGCGCGGATGAACCGATGTAGCGCGCACGCGCCGATCAGTCGTGCGCGGTCAGGATCCGCTCAATTCGGCGATCGGGAATGAGCCACATGACCGCGACGACGAAGTAGATCGCGAGCGACACCCACCGGTTGGCAAAGGCGAGCAGCACGGCGGCGGTGTAAAGCGCGAGAGAGAGTCGCCCCTTGACATCTTCGCCGAGGGCGACGGCGAGGGGCGACGTGCGGCCCTGGCGCCGCACCAGCGCCTGCGCGAGGATGGTGTAAGCCACCGCGCACATCAGCAGAACCAGGCCGTAGAGGGCGACCGGCGCTGCCGCGAAGCCGTTCTCTCCCATCCAGGCGGTGACGAAGGGG
>DATLDQ010000044.1:0-2915 GCA_035525785.1 Steroidobacteraceae bacterium
CTACTTGCAGACCGGGCAGGATCGCAGCGCGCGTCAACTGCTCGACTCGCTGCCGGAGGTCCAGTCGCGGTTCAATCCTGAGGCGACCGGCTCCGCCGCTCCCGGGTCGGCAGGCATCTTCGCGCTCGCGGCGATTCCGGCTCGCTATGCGCTCGAACGAGGCGCCTGGGCCGACGCCGCGAAGCTCGAGCCGCGTCCGAGCAAGTACCCCTACACCGACGCGCTGACCTGGTACGCACGAGCGATCGGTGCCGCCCGAATCGGGGACAGCGCGACCGTCCGCGCCTCGATCGAAAAGTTGCAGGACATCCAGCAGCAGCTCGCCGCCGCGCAGGAACGCTACTGGGCCGAGCAGGCGGACATTCAAATGCGTGCCGCGACCGCATGGCTGGCTTTCGCGGAACACCGCGAGCCGGACGCCGTGGCGCTGATGCGTGAGGCGGCTGCACTGGAGGACGCTACCGAGAAGGCGGCGGTTACGCCTGGACCCCTGGTTCCGGCGCGTGAGCTGCTCGGAGAGATGCTGCTGCTCGCGAAACAGCCAGCGGCGGCACAGCAGGCGTTCGAAGCCACGCTCAAACGAGAGCCAAACCGCTTCCGTGCGTTGTACGGCGCCGCGCGCGCAGGGTCGCTCGCCGGCGATCGAGCCGCAGCCACTCGCTACTACGGTTGGCTCCTGAAGATCTGCACCCGCGCTGATAAGCCCGGCCGCGCCGAGCTCGCCGAGGCTCGACGCGGCGCGCCTCGCGGGTAGGGTCGCTTGAAACTGAGCAGGACCCTTCAGGACCGATCAGCGAGGTACAGACGAGTCGCTGGGCATCTTTTCGATCGCAAGCGACTCGAGCTTCGCGAGCGCCTGGTGATCGGTCATGTCCGGCTGTAGCGGCGTGACCGACACGTAGCCATCGCGCACGGCCTGGTAGTCGGAACGGTCGTGCGGCTCCCAGTCGTTCTCCCCTTCTTCGATCCAGTAGTAGGCCTGGCCGCGAGGGTCGATACGGGGATCGACAATGGTGATGTGATTGCGCTTTGCCTGCACCGTAAGCCGAAATCCCTTCGGCTTGCCGGCGGGAACATTGATGTTGAGAAACGTCCGTCCGGCGATCATTTCCCCGCGGAGCGCCATCGACGCAATCGTCGCCGCCGCGGCGGCTGCCGGTCCGAAATCGTATGGCCCGCTCGCTCGCGCGAGTGACACGGCGATGCTCGGGATGCCCAGCAGCGCGCCTTCGAGGGCCCCCGATACGGTTCCCGAATAGGTCACGTCGTCACCGAGGTTGTAGCCCTTGTTGATGCCCGACACTACGAGGTCGGGCGCTGACGCGGCCGTGTAGATCTGCGTGAGCGCGATGTTCACGCAATCGGTTGGCGTGCCGTCCACTTCATAGACCCGCTCGCGCAACTGTGCCATGCGGAGTGGGCGCCGAAGCGTGAGCGCGTGACCAATGGCGCTCGCTTCCATGTGCGGCGCAACGACGGTCACCTCGCCAAGTGCGCCAAGCGCAGCGGCGAGCACGTGGATGCCGTCCGAGTGGACACCATCGTCATTGGTTACGAGTATTCGCGTCATGTGGATGTGGGAACTCGGGGAGCGAACAGCGATTATACCAGTCGAAGCCGCGCGCTTCGTGCGCGGCAGCACCACAGCTCGACGAAACCCAGCCAATACCTTCCCCGCGGGGTCATAATAGGCGCATGCCATGGGCCGCTCGCCGGTTGACGTGTCTCTTGTTGATCGCCGTCGTGTTTGGACTGCCGCGCGCGGCGGCGGCCCAAGGCGACCCTCCACCGGCGCCGACGGCGACGATCACGGACGCGTACCGGCTGTTCTACAACGCGCACTACGAGGAAGCGGCGGCGCTGGCGGCGAGCTTGCGCGCGTCCGGCACCCAAACGCTCGAGAACGACGAAGTGCGCACGTCCGCCCTGCTGTTTCAGCTGCGCGGTTTGCTGAACGGTCAGGACGCCCGCGATGGCGACAAGAAGGAAGCACTGAAACGGTGCGTGAAGTGCGCCGATTTGCTCGCCTCATTTATGACCGATCTCCACCACGGTCAGGCGCTCGCTCGCGGCATGCTGAAGACCAAAGCAGACGACCAGGAGGCGCTCTTCTTTCTCGGCAAGCTGGATTTGAACTACGTGTGGCTGGAGCTCGGATTGCTTGGGCACAAGACCGGTTGGGATGAATACTGGGAAGCGCGCAAATCTCTCGATGCGGTGCTCAAGCTCAACCCGAAGCACGTTCGCGCCAAAGTCGCCCGCGGCTGGATCGACTACATCGTCAATACCCGCATGCCGTGGGGCACGCGCTGGGTGCTCGGCGGCGGCAACAAGAAGCGCGGGATCGCCATCGTCCGCGAAGCCAGCGTGATGGACGCGGCATTCTTCGAGCGTGCCGAGGCGGAGTTCGCACTCTGGGATCTGCACGTGCGCGAAAAGGAGTTCGCCGAGGCGACCGTTCTTGCCCAGAAGCTCGCGCACAACTTCCCTGACAACCAGGAAGTCGCAAAGTTCCTCGCCAGGCAGGCGGCTTCACGCTCCAGCAAGTAGCCCCTACTTTGCTGCGGTTGCCGGCTTCCCGCCAGAGACTGCCGTGAACAGCAGCCCCGAAGCAACGACGGCCAGCGATGCGCCGGTGAGGAATGCGGCGTGTGGCGAGATTCGGGTCCAGATCGCGCCGAACACCAGGCTCGCCGCGAGCGTGCCGATTCCGAGCGCCGCGTTGTAGACACCAAAAGCGGTGCCGCGCGCATGCGACGGAACCATGTCCGCCACCCACGCTTTTTCGTTGCCCTCCACCAGGCCGAAGTACAGACCGTACGAGAGAAACACCGCGATCAGTGTCGCCGGTGTATCCACGAACCCGAAGGCGGCATAGACGAGCGCGTACCAGGTCCAGCCAAGCGCAATCAGGC
>DATLDQ010000065.1:0-17269 GCA_035525785.1 Steroidobacteraceae bacterium
GCGGGCAATACCGAGAGCTCCGCGCTGCGCGATTCCTCGCCCGGGCTGCAGCCACTGACCTGGCCACGCAACAGCGACATGCGCGCCCGGCTGCTCACGCCCGAGCTCAAGCGCGCGCCGCTCGTAGGCTGGATCGCCGCCAACCTGTATCGCAGCAGGAGCGAGAATGGCTGGTGCCTCGAACTCGACCCGGGCGAAGGCGAATACCTGGTCTTCTATCGCAAGCACCTCAACTGATCAGCCGCACGCGCGGTACACCTGCGCCACGGAGTAATGTTTCGCGCCTTCGGACTCGAGCCGCGCGCAGGCAGTGGCTGTCCTTTCCACGGACCCGCAGATGCGCCCTGCCAGCCGTTGCGCCTCGGCGAGCGTCAAACTACGCAGCGCCACCACCGCATGGCAGCGCCCCGGACGCGTCAGCGCCGGATCGATGTCGCTCACGTTGGGCAGGTTGGTGGTGAAGATGACCTTGCGGCCCTGCGCCCGCGCGATGCCATCGGCAATGGACAGGAAGCGATGCATGTCTTCGTTGCCGCTGGTGCGCGCCTTGAGCAGATGGTCCGTGTCCTCGATGACCAGTGCGTCGTGCGCGCAAGTGATGAACTCGACGAACATCTCGTCGTTGGCGATGGCGCGTTTGTCCGTGGTGTACATGATCTCGGCGTTCTCGCCCTTGCGGTGCGAGATCGCCGCGAGGATCTCGCGGACCAGGCGCGTCTTGCCGCCACCCGGCGGACCCAGCAGGATGAGCACGGCATCGGACGACGCGAGAAAGCCCTCCACGAAGACCTGCACGCCGCCCGGCAGTGAGGGGTAGGCCTCGTCGAGCAGTTCCTCGGTGACGATCTCCTCGAAACTCGAGCTGCGCAGCGCGTTCGCGGCCATGAACTGCCAGTCGACCACGAAGCTCTTCTCGCGCGGCCGCAGCTCGCCCGACAGCTGTCGCAACAATGCCTCGGCCTCTTCCGCCCGTGCCCGGCTGTCCGCCCACAGCTGGAAGACCGAGGAGCAGTAGCTCGACTTGTCATGGCCGGTGGCGGCCACGAACAACCCCGGCGCGGACAACAACACGTTGCCCGCATCCGTACGCTGCGCGTTGAAGTGCGGATCGCAGGCGATCTCGTCGAACAGGTCATTGACCTTGCGCGACACCGACCAGCGCAGCACGCGGTAGATCGGCAGCGAACGCGTCTCGAGGTCGATGGCGCGTATCGCGCGGGCGCGCACGACCGCTCCCGCGAGATCGTAGAGCTCGGAGGTCAGCGAAACCTGGATTGCCGCGACCGGATCCTCGCGCGCACCGTCACCGGTGCCACGTTCAGGCTGCAGCTTGTGAATGCTCATTTCGTTTCCAAACGACGAGGCCCCGTAAAGCAATGCCTGCCGGGGCCTCGTCGAAGGTCCGGAGGGCTGGCGCGGGCCAGCCCCCGGTGAATGGGAGCTAGCCGATGCGGATGTAGTTAGCTTGGTAGTCAGGCATGGGGCGCGCATTCTAGGCGCGGTTCACGGGCTGTCAAGCCCGATTTGACTAGGGCAGGACTATTTCTGCCTGCGGGGGAAAATAGATCTGCCCCCTTTGATTCAGCGCCCTATCCACTTCCGCGGATTGCGCTGCGGCACCCCGTGGTCGATCAACCAGTGGTAGACCTTCTCCGTTTCATCGGTGTCTATCCAGTTGTCGCCATAGATGTAGAACGCGGCGATCTTGTCGCCATTGAAGATCTGCACCTGCGCCCAGCGGCTGGTGCGCTGCAGTGCCACGCCATCGATGACGTTGAGCTTGGCCTGTATCTCCGGCATGAGATACCCGCCTTCGAGGCTCAGGAGGTTCAGGTCCTTCTCGGTCTGCACGTACACGCAGTCGAAGGAATTCGGCGCGTCGTCGGTCTCGAGGATCGCCGCGCCGCATTGCTTGCGCGAGAGCACGCTTTCGGGATCGATGCCCGCGAAGATGAGCTTCTCGTCATCGTTCACGGCCTTCGACACTTCATAGAAGCTCGAAGCCGAGGCGGTGGCCGCGACCAGAGCCGAGAACAGAAATAGGGTCTTGCGCATGTCCCTACATTTAGATCGGCGCCCGCGGCGGCGCGGTCGGATTCCATTACCAGCGCGCGGCGCATCGTCCTATGCGGGTTTCATGACGCGCATAAAAAAACGCGTACGGGCCCTTCCGTTCCCGTACGCGTCTGTCCAGCAAAAAGTCTCACGAGGGGGGAGGAGAACATTCCGCAGACGATCTGGATAAAGCAATCGGCGTGCCAACCCGCCGCGGCGGAATTCGCCGGATCAGGCCACCATTTCGGCGCCCTGACGGGCCGTCTGCTTTGTGACAGCGCCTGGGCGGTGCACCCGGAGCGAAAACGCTTCCAACCGGTGCAAAGGCCGCGGCCTCAGTCGATGCGGATCTGGAATTGCACGGTGAACGACGGGTTGTTGCCGCCACTGGCCGCGCTCAGCACACCCGTGGGGGCGATGCGCACGGCGCGCACGGCGGCATCGAAGCCGTTGGCATCGGGGACGGGGGTATAGGTCCACGGCCCGGCGACACCGGCGGATGAGTAACTGACGTTGGCCGCGTAGTTGAACGAGAGGCCGCTGGGTGTCGTGCCATTCACGAATACCACCGGGTTGCCCGACGTGGTGCCTACGTACATCGACGAGTTCGCCGGAATCGGATCGGTGATCACGAGCGTATTCGCATCGACCGTGCCGGGCCCGCTGTTGGTCACGCTCACGTCGTAGCGGACCAGGGCGCTCGGAATGCGCTTCGGCAGCGTAGTGCTGTTGACCGGGTCCGACAGCACGACCGAAGTCTTGAGGATGGTGAGCGACGGTTGCGGCATCGTTACCTGGAACGTGGACACACCGAGATCGGTGACGCCTTCCACGCCTTCGAAGCCCGTCACGCGGACGGTCCAGTTGCCCGTGGTCGGTGATGCCGGCATGGTGTACGCGTACTGGAAAATGCAGGTCGCGGCGCTCTGCGAGTTGCACGTGGCGGGCGCGCCCTGCGCCGTCATGAGCTGGGCATTCACCTGGGTGACGTTCGACGGGTCGACGATGTCGATGCGGGCGCTCGAGATGTCGAAGCTGCCGAACGGATCGCTGATCTGCGCGCGCACGTACACGGTGGCGCCGGGGAAGAAGCTGCTTTGGGCGCTGCCGCCGTTGAACGCGCCATTCCAGGTGGTCACGCTGTTCACGTTGATGACGGTGGCGCTGTTCAGGTCCACGCGCGAGAACTGCGCTCCCGAATATGGCGTCAGCGAGATCGAGCGGTTCGACGTGTTGTTGCTGTTGTTGTTCACCACCAGCGAGAACGTGGAACCGATGGGCGCCGTGACGCCCGCGGCGTTCAACGTGAACGTACGCAGGGTCATCGTCGTGGACGTAAACGACTGCGAAGCGCTGGCGATGTTGCCCAGCGCAGAGTTCGCGAGCGTGACCGTCACCGTGCGGCTGGTATTGCCCGTGCTGCCGGTGCGCGCCAGCAGCAGGTTCACGGTGAAGTTGCCGGGGTTCAGCGTCAGCGCGGTCTGCAGCGGCGGGTTCAACGTGAACGTCTGCGACTGGTTGTTGCCGTTGAGGGTCAGCGCGGCGTGCGCGCCCGTGGGCTGAGTGCGGGACAGGCGCTGCGAATTGCTCCAGAGATAGAGCTGCTTCGTGCCGGTGCCGGGAATCTGCGAAGGCGACACCTGCACGGTGGGCGCGGACGGATTCGCGTCCGGACCACCGGGATTCGTGATCACGGCATCGTTGTCGATGGACGCGCCGGGCGAGACGCTGGCGACGACCACGTCGAACACGATGGTGCGCGTGCCATTGGCTGGCACGCTGATGTTGGCGACGGTGAGCACGCCCGTGTCGTTGTCGCCACTGGGCGCGGGCGAAAAGCTGCTGCTGGCGCCCGAAGGAATGGACACCACGCCGGTATAGGTGACGTTGGCGGGGATCTGGTCCACCACGGTCACGCCGCTGATGGCGAAGCCCGCGGACTCGATGAGCGAGATGGTGTAACGCAGAGTGTCGCCCGGGTTCGCCTCGCCGCCGTTCAGGTCCTGCACGGTCTTCGTCGACGTAGACAGGTTCGGGAACACCACCGTGGTGGTGTCCGTCACCGTGTTGTTCGCCGCGTTGAGCTCGAAGCTCGGCGTGCTGACACTGGCGGTGTTGTTGACGCTCGCGGCGGCGGTCTCCAGCACGTTCACGTTGAGCGAGATGGGCGGGAAGGACGCGCCGACATTGAGCGGCGCCGCATGCGTACAGGTGACCACCTGCCCGGTGGCGCCGCAGGTCCAGCCCGTGCCCGTGGCCGAGTTGAAGGTGAGGCCGGCGGGCAACGTGTCCGTGACCGTCACGGTGTTGTCTTCGCGCTCGATGAGCGCGGCGCTCGAGTTGGAAACCGTCAGCGTGTAGGTGCCGACGCTCCCGGCCACGAAGCTGCCGGTGTGCGTCTTGGTGATGCCGAGATCGACGCCCGGGTCGGAAGTGGCGCTCACCACCTGCGCCATGAGGAGCACCAGGTCCTCGCCCGAAGAGTAGATCGTGGTGCCGCTGGTCTGTCCCGGCGAGAGGAAGGCGCTGATGTTGTACTGGTCGACGTCGATGCCGTAGCTGGTCTGGATCCCCTGCGTGTTGATGGTGCCGTCGAACTGCTGCACGACGGGGTCGCTGCCGGCCACATTGATGCCATCGTCGAGCAGGTTGCCGTTGAAGCGCAGCGCTTCGCTCACGCCGTTCATCGCATTCGAATTCGCCGGGTCGCCTTCGAGGGTGAAGATGGCGATGCGGCCGTCGATGTTGGTGTTGGGCACGCGGAAGCCGGCGGGATTCAAGGTCACCGAGCTGCCGCGGAACCAGTCGAGGCCGTCGTAGAGATTGACCGCACGCACGCGCTCGTTGGGGTTCGAGTAGATGACTATCAGCGACCAGCCGCTGACCACCGCGCTCACGTCACAATGCGGCGAGACGGTGTTCACCGTGAGGCCGGTGAAGGTGTTGTTGGCGTTGACGTTCACGAGATTGGCGGGAATGGCCGCCATCGCGCCGAAGAAGGGCAGGCTGGGCGACACGCCCGAGTAGGTAGTCGCGAAGGTGCGCTGGGCGGTGACTGTGGAACCATTGAAGGTCACCGAACTGTCGAGGCTGCCCGAGCCACCCCAGTACAGGTACGCCCCCACGATGGTGGTGGTGCCCACGGTGGGCAGGCCGGTCAGCGCGGTGGTGCTCGAGCCCGTGACCGTGCAGGTGTTGGTTGCGCTGTTGCGCAGACTCCCACCGGTCGTGACGAAATTCACGCGGCCGGTCTCACGTACGTACGGGGTGGTGCCGATACCCTGTGCAAAGCTCGTGGCCGCGCCGAACGACGCCCACGCCAATAGAACAAGAAGGCACCCGCGGGCTCTCTTCCCGCGGGTGCCGAGACCGAACGGCACTCTCATGAAGTTGACTTTAGGGCGTCACGCCGCAGCAGGCCGTGCCTGCCTCTCAGAATCGTGGCGCGCCGGCGCCCTAGCCCGACACCCTTTCCCCACTTTCCCCAACCGACACCATGGCCAATGGGGCGGCGAGGAGCACCACGGTGGGCGCGCCGGTGGGCGAACCGCCCTCGGATTCGAGGCTCACGGCGACCTGCTTCGACCGGGCCAGCGCGGCGCGCTGCGCGGCGGTGAGCACGCGATGATGGTCGCCGGTGTGCGGCATCAGGCCGAGCGACACGGGCTTGCCGCCCTCGGGCAGCGCCCAGAGCTCGTGCGACTTGCCGGCCGGCAGGTCATGCACGGCGTGGACGTGCAGGCTCAGCTCCTGGCTGTCGCCCAGCACTTCCACGCGCCAGTAGATGGTCTTCGCATCCGTGGACTGCAGGAAGGCGCGCTCGGTGGATGCGAGCTGCGGCTGCTGAACTTCGGGCGGGTTGACGTACTGCCGCACGGCGAACCAGCCCACCACGCCGAAGAACGCGGCAGCCGCGGCCACCTTGAGCCAGCGCAGGGCCGGCTGCCGTTGCTTGCGGCGCAGGTCCAACTTGTCCTCGATGCCGCGCCACACGCTGGGCGGCGGTGTGACGCTTTCCATCGACGGTTCGAGACCGGCCAACCGGACTTCCCAGGCCTTCACCAGAGAACCTACCTGCGGCGAGACGAGCCAGCGCTCGAAGCGGCGGCGCGCGCGGCCGCGCAATGTGCCGAGCACGTACTCGGCGGCCAGACGGTCTACCAGTTCCCGGTTGGCGCTCTTCATGTCGCCTGCTTCTGCGTCGGGTCGGGAGCGCCCAGGCACTCCTTGAGCGCCATGAGCCCGCGGCGGATCCAGCTCTTCACGCTGCCGAGCGGGTTGGCCGTGACGCGCGCGATCTCATCGTGCGAGCGGCCCTCGACGAATGCCAGCGTGAGGCACTTTCGCGTGTTCTCGTTGAGCTGGCCGATGCAATGGTCGAAGTTGTTAGGCTTGTCGAAGGCGCCCGGCTCGCTTTCCGAATCGTCGGCGACTTCCTCGAGGCGATCGTCCGACACCAGCGACACGCGTTCGCGGCGCATGAGATCGATGGCGCAGTAGCGCGCGATGGTCACCATCCAGGCGAGCGGTTTACCGCGGCCCATCTCGAACTGGGCGGCGCGCTGCCAGATGCGGACGTACACGTCCTGCAACACTTCCTCGGCCACCGAGCGGCGCCGGAGCATGCGAAGCAGCCGCGCGAACAGGATGGGCGAGGTCTTGTCGTAGAGCTTGCGGAAGGCCGCCGAATCCTGCGCCGCGCAGCGCTGCAGGAGCTGGGCGAGCTCGATCTCGGGCGGGAGGGTCTCAAGTCGATCCATGGGGGTGACTACGTGTAACCGGGCCTGATGGATGCAGCGTCCAGACTAGCACGACACCTGACATATGCCGGAGAATGCCGCCCCCCATGACGACCTCCCGCGCCGCGCTAACCTTCGTCCTGCTGTCCGTGTTCATTGACAGCATCGGATTTGGAATCATCATCCCGTCGCTGCCTTCCGTGATCATGGAGCTCACCGGCGAGTCCGTGAGCACCGCGGCCGACTGGAGCGGCTACCTGATGGCGCTGTATGCGCTGCTGCAATTCTTCCTGGCGCCGGTGTTCGGCAATCTGTCCGACCGTTTCGGCCGACGACCCCTGCTGCTGCTGTCGCTGTTCGCGTTCGGCGTGGATTTCCTGCTCACGGGCATGGCCACGACCATGACGTGGCTGTTCATCGGCCGGGCGTTCGCGGGTGTGTTCGGTGCATCGTTCGCGACGGCCAATGCGTACATCGGCGATATCAGCGACGACGGCAACCGGGCCAAGAACTTCGGGTTCATCGGCGCGGCCTGGGGAGCCGGATTCACGCTGGGCCCGGTGATCGGCGGTTTCGTGGCCGAGGGGCTCGGTCCGCGCGCGCCCTTCTACGCGGCCGCCGCGCTGGCGCTGGCCAACGTAGCGTTCGGATTCTTCGCGTTGCCCGAGTCCCTGCCGCCGGAGCGTCGCCGCCCGTTCGAGTGGAAGCGGGCCAACCCCTTCGGCGCGTTCAAGAGCCTGGCGCACCTGCCGACGGTGACCGGACTACTCTTCGCCGTGTTCCTGTACCAGGTGGCGCACGACTCGCTGCCCGCGGTGTGGATGTTCTACACGCAGCTCAAGTTCGGCTGGGGTCCGGCCGAAGTGGGCTGGTCGCTGACCTTCGTGGGCGTGATGACGGTGCTGGTGATGGGCGGCCTCACGGGCGCGGTCGTGCCCCGGCTCGGCGAACGGCGGGCGATCACCATCGGCTTCCTGTTGATGACCGTGGGATTCTTCGCCTACGCGCTGGTGCCGTACGGATGGATGATCTATCCGGCCATCGCAATCGGGTCACTGGGTGGCATCGCGAACCCCGCGATGCAGAGCGTGATGTCGCGGCAGGTGGGCCAATCGTCGCAAGGCGAGCTGCAAGGCGCGATCGGCAGCCTCACGAGCGTGGCGGCGATCCTGTCGCCCATCTTCATGACGCAGCTTTTCAGCTACTACTCGAAGGACGACGCGCCCGTGGCGTTCCCCGGCGCGCCGTACCTGGTGTCGGGCGTGCTCGTGTTCGCGTGCGTGCTGATCGCCACGCGAGCGGTGCCCGCGAGTAGTGCCAGGTGAAGGTTCAGGAGTTGGCCCGGCAACTACAGTTTCGGCCATAGCCAGCCGAACGTCCCGGCCGTGAGCAGCGCGTAGATCAGGCCGTCGAACACGTGCTTGAGCGTGGTGCTCCACTGGCGCTTGTACCAGATGGACTGCGGTATTTGCCCCAGCGCGAAGCCCATGAACGCCGTCGCACCCACGAAGCGGAAGACCTCGGTGTAATGCGCGCCGGCCGGCAGCGCATGGCTCGCCACGTAGGCCGAGAAAAATGCCACCAGCAGAAGGAACACGAACCACCAGAAAAGGCTCGACGCCATGCCGTGCGTGCCCTTGGGTAGCACGGTGACGATCCAGTTGGGCCCTTCCTCGAGCTTCTTGCGAAACTCGGGCGAGCCGTATTCCTTCATCGACTTGCAGCGCGGCAGCATGTAGTCACCGGGCGGCACGTCGAGCTGCCCGTTCGCGGCGCGAGCGGCGTCTTCATCGGGCATCGGCGGAAAATCGTTTTTGTGCCACAGCGGCGTCATGTGGATGACGGAGCTGACGATGAAACAGAAAACGGCGGCCAGCAGGATGGGCAGCCACAGGGCGGCGAGTTCGGTCATTTTCTTCCCCGGGTCGGTGTTCTTATCGGACGGCCGGCATTGTGCAGTCTGCACCGTCCGCCAACAACTCAGCCAACGTTCCCGGGTGTCGGTGCAACCCTCACCGCTGCTCTCCGGACGTGCCCCTTGCGATAGCGCCGCCGCCGCAGTTAGCTAGGCCAACCAGGGAGGAAGCCCGGTTGAACACACCTCTCGCAGCCATCGAAGGCATCGGAGCGCCACGTGGCGCGCGCGTCCCCGTGCGCGAGGTCTTTGCGCTGCTGCGCCTGGCATTTTTCATGAAAGTGGATGGCCGCGACATCGTGGGTCGCGATTCGACGATCGCGCTGCTGTCCGTGACCGCGCTGGCGGCGTGGATCCTCCTAGATCCGCTGCTGCATTCCCGCGAGCTGGTGTTCAGCTGGTACGGCGTGCCCGATCTCGCCGGCGTCGCCGCCGGCGTTCTCGGCTTCGCGTGGCTGCTGCACAAGCTCTCCCGGCCGCCACTCGAGTTCCGGCGCGCGCTCGTGTTGACGCTCGGCGCGCTGCCGCTGGCCATGCTCGGCGCGGTTGCGTCGTGGAAGCTCGTGGACATCATGTTGCAGTTACTGGGCGTGGTACTGGCCTCGTGGGCGCTCGCCTACTTCGCGCGTGCGTTGCGGGCGATCACCGGCCGACGCCAGCCAATCGCACTGCTGGCCGGCGCGGCCGCTACGCTGCTCTTCATGCTGTCCTTCGACTATCTACAGGCCAACCCGCGGCTCTGGGTGCGCGCCGAGGACCGCCTGGACCGATTCAACGCGTCGGGCGTCGACTGGGCGCGCATGTCACGCGTGCAGTTCGCGCAGCAGTCACGCATCGATGCCGACGTGGCGCGGCTCGACGCGCAGGATGCCGCGGCGATGGACGTTTTCTTCCTCGGCTTCGCGGGCTACGGCCATCAACAGATATTCGCGCGCGAAATCGATCTCGCCTCGCAGGTCGTGCACTCGCGCTACGGCAGCGGCACGCGATCGCTCCGGCTGGTGAATGACCGGACGGACCTCGACTCGTGGCCCATCGCGTCCGAACCCGGGCTGCGGCATGCATTGCGCAAGCTGGGGGAGAATATGGGCGACGAGGACGTGCTGTTCATGGTGCTGTCCTCGCACGGCGACCGCGGTGAGGGTGTGCGTGTGTCGAGCCCGGGCACCGTGACCACGCAAATCGATCCCGGGGTGCTGGATGACATGCTGGATGAAGCCGGCATCCTGTGGCGCGTGATCGTGGTATCCGCCTGTTACTCTGGGTCGTTCGTCGAGGCGCTGTCGAACGACCAGACCATCGTGATCACTGCAGCCGCGCACGACCGCAAGTCGTTCGGATGCAACGACTCGCGCGCGCTCACGTATTTCGGCGAAGCGTTCTTCCGGGATGCGCTCGCGAGGTCGGACTCGTTGCGCGCGGCATTCCAAGCGGCGCGCGCGGCGCTCGAGAAGAAGGAACGCGCGGGCGGCATCGTGCCGTCGCTTCCGCAGGCGAGCTTCGGTCGGCAACTCGAGGCCAGGCTGAACGAGCCGGCGCGCTCTGCCGACCCCCCCCGATAGTGGACGTCGGCGGTCTCCCCGCTCTCTTACTCCACCGAAAACCCCCGCGCCATCTGCGACACTGCGCCGCATGATCCCCGGCCGAATCCTCCTCGTCGCGCTGCTGCTGCTCGGCGGCGCCTGCGTCGGCGGCGAAGAGCGCCGATCGACTCATGCATCGCACGATGAGCTCGCGGCGCAGCCCGCCCAGCACGCGCTCATCGACGAGCAATTGTCACGCTTCGTGGTCGACCCGGCGCCGCCGGGCCGCGTGTTTTTCCTGGGCTTCGCGGGCTATGGCGAGCAAAAGGTGTTCGCGGAGGAGATCAAGCTCGCGGCCCGACGCGTGGGCGAGCGCTATGGCTCGACAGCGCGCACGCTGTTGCTGATCAACGACCGGCGCGACCTCACTACCATGCCCCTGGCCACGCATGACAATCTGCGCTATTCGCTGCGCGAGCTCGCGCGCCGCATGAACCCGGAGACCGACGTGCTGTTCCTCGTGTTGTCGTCGCACGGCGCGCGCAACGGCATGATCGAAGTATCGAACACCGGCATGGAAGCGCTCGGCCTTTCTCCCGCGTCCGTGGACCTGCTGACGCGCGAGGCCGGCATACGCATGCGCGTGGTCGTCGTGTCGGCCTGCTTCTCCGGCGCCTTCGTCGAGCCGCTCGCCAACAATGACACCGTCGTACTCACGGCCGCTTCCCGGTCGCGCTCGTCGTTCGGCTGCTCGGACGACCGGCACCTCACGTGGTTCGGCGAAGCGTTGTTCCAGGACGCGTTACCCGGTGCGTCCACCTTGCGCGAGGCCTTCAAGACCACGCGCGGCCTCGTGCGTGTGCGCGAGCGGAAGCTGCGCGCGACGGCGTCACAGCCGCAGTCGTACTTCGGACCGGTGGTCGAGTCCCGGCTTGCCGAGATCGAAGCGGCCCGGCGTCAGGGGCGATAGCTGCTGAAGACGTAATCGTTCGGCTTGCGCGCCTGGTGACACGCGAAGCACGCCGTCGCGGCGTTCACGCCGACGGCGCGCTGCGTGTTGCTGTCACCCACGAAGCCCTCGAAGCCCCAGCCGCCCGTGGCGGCATACTTCCCGGCGTCGTGGTGCATCACGCCAAGGACCTTGCGCTTGCCTTCGGTGACCGCGTGATCCGCGTCGTTCGCTTCCAGCAGGTCGAACACGATGACAGCGCCATCGGGGAACCGCCCGCTGCGATACCCCGCCAGCGCCTCGTCGTTGGCGTACAGATGGTGGATACCGCCGAACGACGAGTGCAGCGCGTGCCCCGGTCCGATAAGCATGGATTTGACGTGCGTCCACTGGCGATAGTTAGATGGATACGGCACGTCGGCAGGCGTGGCCGTGAACGCGAGCGTGGTCACGGCGGACGCGACGGCCGCCCAGAGGATCTTCTTCATGCTGTCTCCCGTATGATGGCGAGTACGCAGGCTAGGCGGCGCGCATTCGCGACGGAAGTCGGCACAAAACGGTGGGTCGGTTACTTTTCGGTGTAGTTTGGTAAAGCAGAAGGCAAAGAAAAACCCTCGCGCGGGCGTTGGCGCTGCACGCATGGTCGAGGACATCATCGGCTGCAAGTGGTCGCTGACCGTGCTCGGGCTCATCGCCCAGGGCGTGAGCCGTCCCGGCGCCATGCAGCGGCGCGTGCCGGGGCTCACCGCGAAGGTGCTCAATGAGCGGCTTCGCAAGCTGCTGCGGTTCGGCATCATCGAGCGCCACGTGTTCGCCGAGGTGCCGCCGCGTGTCGAATACACGCTCACGGGCTTCGGGCGGCGGTTCGATGGTGTGCTCGAGGAAATCGCCGCGCTGGACTCCACCGACCTGTGAGCTGCGTCACCCTTCCCGGCTGACAATTCGGGCAGAAGACGCCGATGGAAACGATCACTATCCACTCGAAGCTCACCGAGGCCGACTGGCGGGCGCTGTGCATGGCTGCGGGTGCGCGGATGAGCGAGAGAGCGGGAAAACGCGGCTGGGCGGATCGCGCGGCGCCGCTGGTCACATGGCTGATCATCACGGCGACGATGGTGTTCTTGTTCAGCACCACTCCACCACTAGTGAGACCGCTCGGCGCAGCAATACTCCTGGCCGCGATCGGCCTGTTCTGGTGGTGGGTCGCACGCAGGCGGATGAAGAGCGCCGGGCCCGAAGAGGGCGGTGCATTCCTCGGCGAGCAGAGTTTCGAGTTTTCTGCGGAAGGATTCCGCGTGCGACGTTCCCATAGCGACACCATGAATCGATGGATGATCGTGCGGGACGTCCAGGAAGGCGACGCGCACATCTTTATCTGGATCGACCGCGTATCCGCCTACCTGGTGCCCGCCCGTGATTTGCCGCTGACCTTGACGGCAGGTGCGCTGGCGACTCGTCTGCGCGAGCTCATGTCGAGCGACGCCGCCGCCCCGCGGCCTGCACCAGATGCTCTCAGCACTTCAGCGTCGACCTCGCCGGAGTTGCCAGCCGATCCGGCGGGGACGTTACCCGCGGTAGCGGTGCCGCTGCCGACCGTGCCTTCAATGGGTGGTGAACTGGTCGGGCTGTTCCGTCTGTATGGCTGGGGCACGGTCGATCGCAACGGCCTGTATGGTCGCGAGATCACCCTGGCATTTCTCGGCGGACTTTCTGTTTTGCTGCTCATCGGACTGCAACGCGTCGACTTCGACGTGGATGTAGCGTTGTCCTGGTGGGGGATCTCCGGAGTCGCGTGCGCGATCGTAGCGATCATGGCCGTCGCTTGGTTGCTGGCGCGCTTCAGCACCCCGCGCCTCGAGCTTCGACGCGGCATGCTGCTGGTGCTGGGGATCACGCCGCCGCTCGTGGTGGCCAACTGGGTACTCGAGCACTTCGCGCACACGGCGGTATGCGTGGTGCTTGGTGTGCTGGCGGTCGAGGCTTTCCTGTACTTGAAGCGCGGGTTGCGCGTGATGTCTGGCGCGCCTCAGGTCAGGGCGCTGCTGCTCGCCACCGTGGCTGGTTCGTTCATGCTGTACGGAATGCAGCAGCCTTACCTGATGACCGGCTTCTGGTTCCCGGCAGACGTCGACGATGAGGACTCTTTCGAATCGACTCGAGAGGACCAGCAGCTGGTGTTCGAGCAATCGAGCCGGATCGATGCGGCAGTTTCCTCGATGGAGCCACGCACTGCCGGCAAGTCCAATTTCTTTTTTCTCGGCTTCGCGGGATACGGCATGCAGCGGGTTTTCGCGCAGGAAATCGATCTTGCCGCGCGGACCGTCGGCAAACGTTTCCAAGTCGAAAAGCGCTCGCTGCAGCTGGTGAACGATTCGCGTGACGGCTCGCGCCATCCCTTCGCCACGCCACCGGCTCTGCGTCACGCGCTGGCGGCGTTGGGGTCACGCATGAATCCAGACGAGGACGTGTTGTTCCTCTCCCTGTCGTCGCACGGATCCAAAGACGCCAGAATTTCGGTGGCGTCCGAATTCGGCTATTGGCCCGACCTCGAAGCGCGCGACCTCGCGAGCATGCTGCGCGAGGCCGGGATCAGATCGAAGATCATCGTCATCTCGGCCTGCTACGCCGGCAGCTTCATCGACGCGTTAAAGGATGACGATTCCATCGTCATCACGGCCGCGGCTGCGGACCGCACCTCATTTGGTTGCGGGGACGATAGCGAGCTCACTTATTTTGGCGAGGCGTTCTACCGCGATGCATTGCCGCGGGCCACGGATCTCCCGAAGGCGTTCGAGGACGCCCGCGCGATCATCGCCGCGCGCGAGCGAAGCGAGAACGTCGGTGCCTCGAATCCGCAAGCCTGGTTCGGAAAGAGTCTGGTCGCGAAGCTCGCTGCGATGGAGAAGGCTTCGGCGGACTAAAAAGGGGGCCGGCGCCGGACCGTTAATACGGCGCCAGCCCCGCCACCGGATCAACGGTGGAAACCAGGCTGTTACCTGGTTTACGTCGGGGGCAGGAAGCCGGATGCAGCTGCGGTGCCGCTACGGCAACTCGGTCGAGCCCATGAGGTAGCGATCGCACTCGCGTGCGGCTCCGCGGCCTTCATTGATCGCCCAGACCACGAGTGACTGGCCGCGACGCGCGTCACCGGCGGCGAACACGCCGGGCACGCTGGTCGCGTACTTGCCGTAGTCGGCCTTCACGTTCGAGCGCGGGTCGGTCTCGACCTTTAGATCCTTGAGCAGCGCCTGTTCGGGGCCGAGGAAGCCCATGGCCAGCAGCACGAGCTCGGCCTTGTGTTCCTTCTCGCTACCCGCCTGTTCGACGGGGATGAACTGGCCCTTGTCGTTCTTCTCCCACTGGATGTTCACGGTCACGACGCCGGCGAGCTTGCCGTCCGCGCCCGTCACGAACCTCTTCACGGTGGTGAGATACACGCGCGGGTCGTTGCCGAAGCGCGCAGCTGCCTCTTCCTGGCCGTAGTCCATCTTGTAGACCTTGGGCCATTCGGGCCAGGGATTGTCCGCGGCCCGATCCATCGGCGGCATGGCCATGATCTCGATCTGCGTGACGGCGTTGCAGCCCTGGCGCAGCGCGGTGCCGACGCAGTCGGTGCCGGTGTCGCCGCCGCCGAGCACGATGACGTTCTTGCCCCGGGCGTGGATCGGAGACGTGTCGGCCTTGTCCTTGAGTACGGCCTGCGTGGAAGCCGTGAGGTAGTCCATGGCGAAGTGCACGCCGTCGAGCTCGCGGCCTTCGACTTTGAGATCGCGGGGCAGCGTGGCGCCCGTGGCGATGACGATGGCATCGAAGTCCTTGCGCAGGAGCTCGGCCTCGACGTTCTCGCCGACGGTGGCGTTGCACACGAACTTGACGCCCTCCTTCTCCATGAGCGAGATGCGTCGGGCCACCACCTGGCGCTTGTCGAGCTTCATGTTCGGGATGCCGTACATGAGCAGGCCGCCCGGACGGTCCGCACGCTCGAGCACGGTCACGCTGTGGCCGGCCTTGTTGAGCTGCGCGGCCGCGGCGAGACCCGCGGGCCCGGAGCCGATGACCGCGACCTTCTTGTTGGTGCGACGCGCCGGTGGTTCGGCCGTGACCCAGCCTTCGTCCCAGCCCTTGTCGATGATCGAGTTCTCGATGTTCTTGATGGTCACCGGCGGCGCGTTGATGCCGAGCACGCACGACCCTTCACACGGCGCCGGGCACACGCGGCCCGTGAATTCCGGGAAGTTGTTGGTCTTGTGCAGGCGGTCGAGCGCTTCGCGCCACAGGCCACGGAACACGAGATCGTTCCACTCCGGGATCAGGTTGTTCACCGGGCAGCCCGAGGCCATGCCCGAGATCAGTTTGCCCGTGTGGCAGAACGGTACGCCGCAGTCCATGCAGCGCGCGCCCTGCTGACGCAGGCGCTTCTCGTCCATGTGATGGTGGAATTCGTTCCAGTCGCGCACGCGTTCCGCAGGTGAACGATCCACCGGCAGTTCGCGCAGATATTCGATGAATCCAGTTGGCTTGCCCATTCTCTATCTTCTTCTTTCTCTTAGTTGCCGCCGACGCGCGACAGATCGCGCGCGTTCTCTTCGAACGCCGCCATGATGGCTTCGTCGCCGGACAATCCCTGGTCGTGCGCGCGCTTGAGACAGGCGAGCACGCGCTTGTAGTCCCGCGGGATCACGCGCAGGAATTTCGACAGCTTGGTGGGCCAGGCCGTGAGGATCGATTTCGCATGCGGGCTGCCCGTGGCGGTCACGTGCTTCTCGATGAGGGCCTTGAGCTCTTCGGCCTCCGTCGGATCATCGATGCGCTCGATCTCGACCATCTGCGCGTTGATGCGCGAGGTGGCCTGGCCATCCTCGTCGAGAAGATAGGCGATGCCGCCGGACATGCCGGCCGCGAAGTTGCGGCCCGTCGGTCCGAGCACCACCACGCGCCCGCCCGTCATGTATTCGCAGCCATGGTCGCCCACGGCCTCGACGACGGTATCCACGCCCGAGTTGCGCACGGCGAAGCGCTCGCCCGCCATGCCGCGCACGAACACCTCGCCTTTCGTCGCGCCGTACAACGCGACATTGCCGATGATCATGTTCTGCTCGGACGGGAAGGTGGCCTTCGGCGACGGGAAGATCGCGATCTTGCCGCCCGAGAGGCCCTTGCCGAAATAGTCGTTGGCGTCGCCTTCGAGCGAGAAGCTCATGCCGTTCGGCATGAACGCGCCGAAGCTCTGTCCGGCCGAACCCTTGAACTTGATCTGGATGGTGTCCTCGGGCAGGCCGTCCACACCCCACTTCTTCGTGACCTCGCTGCCGGTGATCGTGCCGACCACGCGGTTGACGTTGCGCACCGGCAACTCAGCCGACACTTTCTCGCCACGCGCTATTGCTGGTTCGCACAGGCCTAACAACGTGGTGACGTCGAGCGACTTGTCGATGCCATGGTCCTGGCCGATCTGCCGGAAGCGGCCGATCTCGGGACCCGCGTCCGGCGCGTACAGGATGTTGCTGAAGTCGAAGCCCTTCGCCTTCCAGTGATCGATGGCGGCGCGCGGCTCGAGCATGTCGACGCGGCCCACCATGTCTTCGAGCTTGCGGAAGCCGAGCTGCGCCATGATTTCGCGCAGGTGCTGCGCGATGAAGCGCATGAAGTTCACGGCGTGCTCGGGCTTGCCCGAGAACTTCTCGCGAAGACGCGGATCCTGCGTGGCCACACCCGCCGGGCAGGTGTTCAAGTGGCACACGCGCATCATGATGCAGCCGACAGCGACCAGCGGCGCCGTGGCGAAGCCGAATTCCTCGGCGCCGAGCAGCGCCGCGACCACGACGTCCCGCCCGGTCTTCAACTGCCCGTCGGTCTGCACCACGAGGCGGCCGCGCAGGCCGTGGAGGCGCAACACCTGCTGCGTTTCGGCGACGCCGAGCTCCCAGGGAATGCCGGCGTGTTTGATGCTGGTCAGCGGCGCCGCGCCGGTGCCGCCGTCGTGGCCTGAGATCAGCACCACGTCAGCGTGTGCCTTGGCGACGCCGGCGGCAATCGTGCCGACGCCGGCGATCGCGACTAGCTTCACCGAGATGCGCGCGTGCGGGTT
>DATLDQ010000073.1:0-8858 GCA_035525785.1 Steroidobacteraceae bacterium
CTTCTCATTCGAGCTTCTCGCCTATCGCGAGCTCATCAATCCGCGTGCGATGCCGAATTCAACGAGCCCGGCCGAACAGCTGCCTGGGTATTTCACGACGGCTGACGACATCACGCCGAAAGAGCACGTGGACATCCAGGCCGCCGCGCAGAAGTGGGTCGACAGCTCCATTTCCAAGACAGCGAACGTGCCTACGGATTACAAGTACGAGAGCTTCAAGGACATCTACCTGTACGCCCACGAGAAGGGCCTGAAGGGTTGCACCACGTTCCGCTTCAACCCCGAGGCTTTCCAGGGCGTGCTCGTGAAGGAAGACGATCTCAAGAACACCACCTACGTGTTCACGCTCGAGGACGGCAGCGAAGTGTCCGTGAAGGGTGACGAGGAGATCGAGTACGACGGCGAGAAGCACACCGCCGCGAACCTCTACGATGCACTCAAGGAAGGTTATTACGGCAAGTTCTAGTAGCTGGCCAAGCTAATCGAAGAACACGCCCAGGAGACAGCCATGGCTGCCATCAAGATCGACAAGAAGATTGCCAAGTACCGCGTGCAGAAGGCCGAGGACAAGGCCGCCGCCGACGCCGCCGCGGCGGCGCCCGCGGTGCCGGTGAAATTCGAGCCCGCCGTGGAGATGACCCACGACCGCCAGGGCCGCTCGTCCAAGGTCGTGCGCATGACCGAAGAGGTGCAGCGCCCCGAGTTCCTCATCGGCGCGACCTACAAGATCAAGACGCCGGTGTCGGATCACGCGATGTACGTGACCATCAACGACATCATCCTCAACGAGGACACGCCGTACGAGCAACGTCGCCCGTTCGAGATCTTCATCAATTCCAAAAACCTCGATCACTTCCAGTGGATCGTGGCGCTCACGCGCATCATCTCCGCGGTCTTCCGCAAAGGCGGCGACGTCACGTTCCTGGTCGATGAATTGAAGGCCGTGTTCGATCCGCGAGGGGGTTACTGGCAGGCGGGCGGCAAGTTCATGCCGTCGATCATCGCCGAGCTGGGGTATGTCATCGAGAAGCACCTGCAGATGATCGGTCTGCTCAAGAAGCAGGAGCTCGACGAACATGCGCAGAAGTTGATCGCGGAGAAGAAAGCCGAGTTCGAGCAACGCAGCAAGCAGACCGACGCATTCGCCAAGTCGCATTTTCCGGACGGCGCGCAGCTGTGCGCCAAGTGCAGCACCGCCGCCGTGGTCATGATGGACGGTTGCATGACCTGCCTGAATTGCGGCGACTCGAAGTGCGGATGACGAGCCGATAAGAAGAATCGCAAGAACAACAAGATTCGCGCGCCGCGGCGGGCCAAGATAATCAAAGTGCCTGCGCCCACCCTGAATGGGAATGCGGAGCGCATCCACGAGGCAGCTTCGGGCTGCCTCGTTTTTATCCGACTCCCACGTTCGTCTCGCGCCCCTCCGCCCCTGTAGGAGGCGCGCGGCGCGGCTGGTTTCCACCGCGCCGACAACGATTGTTGGCGGCGTCGGATGCTGCTGACGGCACGGCTTCTGCAGACTGCGCTCCAGTCCAAGAAAACCGACGGAGCCGCCATGACGAAACTGGGTGCCATTTCGACCGCCATTGCTTCCTCGCTGATGCTCGCCGCCATGGCCTTCGCCGACGCTTCGCCCACATCCAACAAGTGGCGCATCGAGCTGTCGGGACAGGCCCTGACTACCGGAGAGCTCGTGTTTCGCGTCACGCCGAGCCAGGGTGAGGCCACCGATGTGGCCGTGAACATCCGCAGCGGCCGCGCCGAGAACAATGTTGCCAAGGACGTGCGCGACGCCTTCGCCGCGAAATTGAGCCCGCAGCGCTACTCGGTCGAAGTCGACGATGGCGAGGACGTGCTGATCAAGAAGAAGGAAGGTCAGCCTGATTTCGCCGTCGAGCTGGTCGAGGCCGGCGTTCAGAACGTGACGATCAAGGTCGAGGGTGAATAACCCTCGCAATGAATGAACAGGGCGTTGGTCCTGGCGTCGTTCGTGGTCGGCGCCACTCTGCTCGCCGGAGGTGCGGTCCGCGCCGCCAACACGCCGCCCATCTCGGCTGCCTGGAACATCACCTCCGCCGGCAAGGCGGAATCCAGCGGCGAACTGCTGTTCCGCGTGACGGGTGCGGGCAACGCGCCTGTCGAGGTCTCGGTATTCGTGTTGTCGGGCACGAATGAGACGGGCGTCGCGAGCAGTATCCGGCGCGCCCTGTCGACTCAACTCGGGCAGAGCTACAACGTCGAGGCCGGCGAGGGCGCGAACGTCCTGTTGAGCAGCGACCGGCGCAGCCGCGGCTTCTCCGTCGAGCTCGTCGACTCTGATGTCGAGAATGTACGCGTGAGTGTGCAGAGCGCCACGCCGGTGGCGCCGCCCACGGTGCCGCGGCAGCAGGTGCCGGCCAATACACCCGCGATTCCATCGACGCCTTCCGCGCCGGGGAGTGCGAGGCCGCCGGGCGACTCACCGCCCGTAGACCCCGGACGGGAAGAGCCGTCCTCACCGCCCGCGGCACCTTCGTCTCCTCCGGCAGGCCCGTCTTCACCGCCGGCGGATCCCTGCCCGCCTCCGGTGAGTCCACCTGCGCCATCTGCGACCCCTGCGTCGCCGCCGACCGCGCCTTCCTCGCCACCGGCGGGTCCATCCGTGCCCGAGGGAACACCGGCCGGGCCGCCGGCGGGCTCATCCCCGGAGTCTGCACCTGCCGACGGCGGGGCGGGCGCTCCCGCGAGCGTGCCGCCACCGCCGCCTGGCAACCGCTAACTAACTACCAGGTGTAGAGACCCGCCCACGGATACGTGCCGCCGGTTACCTGGAAGTAGTAGTACCCGTCCGCCGAACGCGTGAGCGGCATCTGCCCGCAGGTGCGCGCCACGCCGCCCACCGTCACCGTGCGTCCCTCGAAGTTGTAGCAACCCCAGCCATTGACCGTGGCGTTGGTCCGGTAGCAAGCGCCTCCGGCGGTGTTGAAGTTGCCGGTGTTGCCCGAGAACGCGACCGCGTTCGAGCAGCCGCCGCCGGTGCCGGGCGCGGATTGCGACACGGCGATGGTGCGCGTGAGCCCGCCGCCAGTCACCGTGACCGTACCCGTGCGGGCCGCCGTGCCGCTGTTCGCGACTGCGCTCACCGTGAAGCTGCCATTGTTCGAACCCGACGTCGGCGACGCGCTGAGCCAGGTCTGATTGTCGGTCACCGTCCAGCTCACGTTGGCGGTCACCGTCACTGCCGACGACGCGGCCGCCGACCCGAACGACAGCGACGAAGAAGACAGCGTCAAGCTGTTGGCCGCGGGTGCGGACTGGGTCACGGACACAGTTCGTGTGATGCCGCTGCCTGTGACTGTCAGCAAGCCAGTGCGGGCGACGGTACCCGTGTTTGCCGTCGCGCTCACGGTGAAGCTGCCGTTGTTGGTGCCCGAGACGGGCGTCAGGGACAGCCAGGTCTGGTTGTCCGTCGCGGTCCAGCTCACATTGCCCGTCACCGTCACCGCGGAAGACGCCGCCGCCGATCCGAGGGTGAGCGTGGTGGGCGACACGCTGAGATTGTTCGTGCTGGTTCCGAACACCGAGGCCGGCACCGACGTCGCCCTGATGCCGTTTACGCCGTTGACGATGCGATTGCCCCAGGTGGTCAGCTGCGCGGGGTCGAAGTTCACCGTCATGTCGAGCCCGGTGCCGCCGCCGCCATTTCCCGACCATGACCAGCCGATGTAGCCGTTGCCGCGCGTCTGGGCCTGCGCGATGACGTCTTCGGAATCCACGAACTGGCCATTGTTGACGGGGCCGAACTCGCCGATGACCAGCGGCAGGTTCTTGTCGTCGAAGGCCTGCATGTAGTTCGAGATGGTCGCGAGGTTCTGGTAGACCTCGTACATGTGTACGCTGAACACCAGGTTGTGCAGCGAATCGGCGTTCCACAGCGCCTGAGCGTTGTCCCGCATGGTGCCTGACCAATCCTGGCCCCACGTGGCGCCGTCGATCATGATCGTGTGGGTGAGCCCGCCGCCGCGCAACGCCTGGATCGCCGCGATGGTGTCGGGTAGATAGCTCGCGGTGGTGGTATTGCCGAAAGGCTCGTTTGCGATGTTGATGATCACGAAATTTTCCTGGCCGTTGATCGCCGCGCGGATGTCCGCGCTCAGCCAGTACGCCGTGGCATTCGAGATCGGTACCGCCGTCGATTGCTCGCTCCAGCCCGTCGAGTCGTGCACCTCGAGCACGGCGATCATCTTGAGATCCTTGCACCATTGGATGACCTGCGACACCTGCGCACCGTTGATGCGCGCCCACTGCCCGCCGGTCGAGAGCACGACGCGCACCACGTTCGCGCCCGTGGCGGCGATGTTGGCGAGATCCTGCTGGACCGCGGCATCGCCGCGCCACGCGTACCAGGTGTACGGGTAGTTGATGCCGCGCATGACGAACGGCGCGCCGTTGTTGTCGACCAGCTGGCCGTTCGAGATGAAGAAGCCCGCCTGGCTTGCGAGCGGCAGGCATGCGAGAACGAAAACCAAGAGTGCGCGCCGGATGGCGCGTGCGTCGAACATGCGCGTCGGCGCGCGATGGCAGATGCTCATGACTTCCTCCTGAAGTGAAAACCGCGTCCTTGCGGCAGTGCCGCGGCGGAAAAATGCGCGTCCGCCGGCGTTAATGCAAGCAAAAATATGAAATGTCCCGCGATGCGTCGCGATGTCCACGAGGTTGTGCGCGCATGTTTCCGCGCGTGTTTCCCCCATGTTTCCGCTAACACCGCGCCGCCCTGCGACAACTACTGCTATCTACCGGCGTGCGCATCCGGGTTCGCGAGCCCGCGAGCAGGTGCCCGGTACGAGCATCACGTTGCTCCTCACGGTCGGCGCGCAATTCACGCTGTCCGAAGGCCATGCCGCCGATGCCATGGTGCGGGACGACTTTTACGCGCTGCCCAACGACCTGGTCGTGCCGACGCAGGGATGCCACGAGCCCGGCATCGTCGTGGACGATTCGCTGCATCTCTTCGGCGTACACCACCACGACTATTTCGCCACTGGGCGCGTGCGCGAGCGCCTCGCGGCGTGGCTCTTGTAGGAACAATCCTATTTCCGGTCGCGAACCGCGGCGATGGCTGCGTGCTTGGCCGCGCGGCAACCTAACAACCATGAACGCCACCAAACTAGTTGCAATCGTACTCATCGTCGCCGGCCTGCTGGGTCTCGTGTACGGCAGTTTCACGTACACCAAGGAAACGCATGACGCGAAGATCGGCCCCATCGAGATGTCGGTGAAGGACAAGGAGACCGTGAACGTCCCGGTCTGGGCCGGAGTGGGCGCGATTGTCGTCGGCGCCGGATTGCTGCTGGCGGGTCGTCGCCGGGTCTGAGTTATTGAGTGGGCGGTCCCGCCTTGTGGTGCGGGGCCGCCCGCTATTGATGAACCTTGCAAAGCCCTGCGACCGGCAGGGTCGTATCCAGCGGCACTTTCTTTCCTCCCGCCGCCCATCTGTGTAGCCCCCTGAAGGCGTCGCCGCGCCCGCCGTGAGTCACGGGCGGGCCGCTGTCAACCGGCTTATCGCGGCATCTCCCTCTTTGCGTAATCCGTTCCTTCGGGCCGCTCATAGGCCCGTAGCGACCGCTCGTCGGACGGGGCTCCTGCCCTGGACCCGAACTGTGTCATTCATCACAAATCGCCGCGGGGCCCATCCCTAACATCGGCATCGCAATGAGCACAGGCAGGTCACACAAAATGAAACGCGGGAAACACGATCATCGAACCGGTGGTCAACGCGGCTTTACGCTGATGGAGCTGATGGTCGGCATCAGTGTCCTCGGCATCCTGACTGCCGTCGCCGTGCCTTCCTTCACGAACATGATCAATCGGAACCGCCTGGCCGGGCAGTCGAATGAACTGTTGGGAGCCATTCAATACGCGCGAACAGAAGCCATCCGCACCAATGCCCGGGTCACGTTTTGCGGTGCGTCGAGTGCTGATGCGGCCGCGGATGATGATTGTGGCGCTGGCGCGCAGTCACATTGGGTGGTGATCGGCAGCACGGGCGGGGGCGGGCAGGAGCAACTGCGCGAGTACACCGTGAAGGAGCCTCTCGCGGTCAGCACCGATCTCGAGAGAATCACCTTCACCGCCGACGGTCTCGCGCGTGACCCGGTCACGCAGGCACTGCTGACCGGCGAGATCACGGTGTGTCTGCCGACGACCAACCCGCCGCAGAACAAGCGCGTGCTGAACATCGCATCGGGCAGCCGCGTGGCCATCACCACTCCCGCAGAAGACGGCGAAGGGACCTGCTGATGAAAGCACGCATACGCCAAACCGGTTTCGGCCTGGTCGAGGTGCTGGTTGCACTGCTCATCGTATCCATCGGCCTGCTGGGCATCGCCTCGCTGCAGGTTGTGGCCCTTAAAAACACGGGCTCCTCGATGGAGCGCAGCCAGGCGGTCATGCAAACCTATTCGTACCTGGACGTTTTGCGCGCCAACTATGACGCGGCGAAAATTTCCGGTCTCGATATACCGGTGATGACCTGCGATCCGGAGAACCTGGCGGAGACGCTGGTCGAGCAACGCAAGTGGCTCGGCGAATTGCACGACACACTCGGGCCAGAATCCTGTGCCCAGGTCGAATGCCTCGGCGATCACTGCACCATTACCGTCCAATGGGACGATTCCCGAGCCCAGGGTGGTTCGGACGAGCAGCAGCTCGTGACGGAGACGGTGCTATGACGCGCACGGACCTCGCTGCCCCCGGACTCTGCGGACGCCGTCGCGCCGCGGGCTTTTCACTCGTCGAGTTGATGACCGCGATGCTGCTCTCGCTGCTGCTGATCGCGGCCACCGTCAGCGTGTTCGTCAGCAACAAGCGCGTCTACGGTGCTGCCGAAGGCCTGGGACGTATCCAGGAGAGCGGGCGCATTGCGTTCGAGCTCATGGCGCGCGACATCCGCGAAGCCGGCGGCAACCCGTGCGACACGCGCATGAAAATGGTCAACGTATTGGCCAACACGACCGACTGGTGGGCCACCTTCGACGCCGACACGGATACAGGCATCTTCGGCTTTGACGACGGTGGTCTCACGGGCAGCGCGGCCGGAACCGATGCCGTCCAGATCCAGTTTTTCGAAGACACCGGTCTAGTGACTTCCGCCGGTATGGGCGGTACCACCGGCAACCTCACGGTCGACGACATCGACAAAATCACCGATCAACAGATATTGATGGCCTGCGGTTTCTTCCCCAGTACTCCCACCGAACCGGTGACCGATACCGCCGCCATCTTCAGCGCCGGCAAATCCGGCAGCGCAATCACACATGCCGCGAGCGGCGGCAATGCCAGTGACGATTTCACCGATGGCACGCACCCGACGCCCGTCGTCTTTCCGGCCAATGCCATGTTGGGACGTCTGCGGGCCATGGAGTGGTACGTGGCCGAAAACGCGCAGGGCGGAAATTCACTGTTCCGGCGGCAATTGAGTTTTCCGGGCACGGCGCCGGTGATGGGTGATGCCGAGGAAGTCGTCGACGATGTCACCGACCTGCAACTGACCTACTTCGAGGCCGGCGCGTGGACGGACACGCCAACCAGCTGGAACGCCGTGACCGCCGTGCAGGTCGTGCTGGAACTGGAAGAGAGCGACAGCCGCGCGGGCGGCGTCGAGGGCCAGCTCATCAAACGCAAGATGACGAACGTGATCGCACTGAGGAACAAGCTGTGATCGCCGCAAAACCGGATATGCATTCTTCGCGCAAACAGCGTGGCGCCGTGCTGATCGTGGCGCTGATATTCCTGCTGGTGATGACCATGCTGATCCTGGCCAGTGTCCGCGGCACGGTGATGCAGGAACGCATGGCCTCCAATCTCTACGACCGCAGCCTGGCTTTCCAGGCCGCGGAAGCTGCGCTGCGTGAAGGCGAGCGCTTCGTGCTGGAAAACGCACCCAAGCCCTCGGCCACGGGTTGCGACAGCGACGGAAATTGCAGCAAACCAGATCCGGCGGACGCTCCTGCGTGGCAGGAGGAAGACAACTGGGATAACGCGCACAGTGCCGAAGACGGGCACGGCCACGTCATCTCGATCGGCGATTTGCCGGTACCGCCGCAATTCCTCGTCGAATTGCTGGCCGACGACATGCCTGAAGTGAATGTTTGCGAATCCACCGCCGTCGATCCCGATGCGCCGTGTTACGCCGGCCCGGAAGGGCTGCGCTACCGCATCACCGCGCGCAGCGGTGAAGCGGGTCGCGCGGTGGTACTCCTGCAGTCTGTTTATGCCGTGCCGAAGCCGGCAGGTTGGTAAGCCATGAAGGGCAATATGACTTTCAATATTCGAGCCATGAATCTCACGCACCAGCCCGCGCCTGTCCGCAACTGGAGGCAGCGCTCTGCGACGCGAGTGGCGGTCTGCCTGCTCAGCTGGTGGGCCTGCGGCGCGAGCCATGCCGTGACCTTCCCGACCCTGCCGCTGCAGACTGGCGTGTCGCAGCCGGCGCCGAACATCATCTTCATCCTCGACGACTCGTTGTCGATGACGAGCCTGACGGGCTCCGTGCTGGATACCGGTCTGACCTGGTGTTCCACCGCGACGTGTCCCAATCAGCCGCCGTCGTTGGGTACCGGCGAGGGTGCGCCTTACACCAAGAATCCGCTTTCCTACAATCCGGCGGTTACATACAAGCCGTGGGCCACGGCGAACAACTCCGATACCAGCCTGCAGCGCCTCGCCGACGCCAGCTATACGAGCGCCAATGACGATGACCAGTTCTACAACTCCGGCGCCACGATAGATTTGAGCAGCGCGACGCGCACTTACTATGTGCCCAAGCCCGCCGCGACCGATCTGACGGACCCGCGTCAGTACTACCGCGTTCAGAT
>DATLDQ010000091.1:0-4472 GCA_035525785.1 Steroidobacteraceae bacterium
AGCCAAGTCGAACTACGGTACCGGTCGTCGCAAGACCGCCGCCGCCCGCGTCTTCCTCAAGCCCGGTTCCGGCAACATCACCGTGAACGATCGTCCTCTGGACGAGTTCTTCGGTCGCGAGACCGGCCGCATGATCGTGCGTCAGCCGCTCGAGCTCGTGCAGTTGACCAACAAGTTCGACATCACGGTCACGGTGGCCGGCGGCGGCATCACCGGCCAGGCCGGCGCCATCCGCCACGGCATCACGCGCGCGCTCATGGAATACGACGGCGAACTGCGCAAGCAGCTGCGCGTCGCCGGCTTCGTCACGCGCGACGCCCGCGAGGTCGAGCGCAAGAAGGTCGGCCGTCGCAAGGCCCGTCGCGGAACCCAGTACTCGAAGCGCTAGTCGTTCATCCGGACTGGGCTCCGATACACTGGCGCCAGACGGCCAAAGAAATTTGGGGGATCGTCTAGCGGTAGGACAACGGACTCTGACTCCGTTTACCTAGGTTCGAATCCTAGTCCCCCAGCCAACCTGAAGACCCGCCCGTCTATGAACGATGGGCGGGTCTTTTTGTTTGGGGCCACAACGAACCTGTGGGGTAGTTAGACATGAAGATGAAGCTCCTGCTCGCGGCGATCGTGCTCGCAGCCGTCGGGTCACCGGCGCTAGCTGCCGACTCGTCCGGCTCCGCCGCCAGATTGAACAAGCTGTACGCCGACTTCTGGGAAGAGAACCTGAAGTTGAACCCGCTGAGTGCCACCTACGCCGGCGACCCGCGCTACAACGCCGAGTTGCCCAACTTTCTTTCGGGGGAATTCGAGCAGAACAACCGCGCGTTCGAGCAGAAGTACCTCGATGCGGCCAAGGCGATCGGGCCGTCGGGTCTCACCGGGCAGGACCGACTCTCGTACGACATCTTCACTCTCAATCGTGAGTCGGCGCTCGAGGAACTGCAATTCCCCGACCGGCTGCTGCCCGTCGACCAGTTCTACAACATCGCGAACATGTTCGCGCAGCTCGGCTCGGGCGAGGGCGCGCAGCCGTTCAAGACGGTGAAGGACTACGACGACTGGCTGTCGCGTGCCTCCAAGGCGCCGGCACTGTTCGACCAGGCAATCGCCAACATGCGCGAAGCCATCCCGAAGCACATCGTGCAGCCGCGCGTTCTCATGGAGAAGGTGCTGCCGCAGCTGGATGCGAACATCGTCGCAGATCCGCAGAAGAGCATTTTCTGGGGTCCCATCGACAAAATGCCGAAAGAGTTTTCGGCTGCGGATCGCGACCGGCTCACCGCTGGCTTCCGTCACATGATCACGGCGCAGCTCACGCCGGCGTACCAGCGCCTGCGTGCGTACATCGCCGACGAATACCTGCCGAAGACGCGCGACACCTTCGGCATGGGCGCGCTGCCCGATGGCGCCGCGTGGTACGCGCACAAGGTGCACGACAACACCACGCGCTCGCTGTCACCCGCGCAGGTGCACCAGATCGGTCTCGACGAAGTGGCGCGCATCCAGGACGGCATGCGCGAGGTGGCAAAGGAGCTGGGCTATCCCAAGCCGGTGAAGACCCTGCCCGATCTCAAGGCATTCTTCGACTGGGTGAAGGCGCGCGACGACATGTATTTCAAGTCGCGCGAGGACTTGCTCAAGGCCTACCAGGATTTCGGCGCGAACGTGGCGCCGAAGCTGCCCGACTACTTCAACCTGCGTCCCAAGGCCAACTACGAGGTACGGCTGGTGGAGCCGTTCCGCGAGGCATCGGCGTCCTCCGGTCAATACCAGGGCCCGCCGCTCGATGGCAGCCGACCGGGCATCTTCTACGTGAACGCCTTTGACCTGAAGGCGCGCCCGCGCTGGGCGCTCGAAGCGCTGTCGCTGCACGAGGCGGCGCCGGGCCATCATTTCCAGATTTCTCTGCAGCGGGAGCTCGGCGACCTGCCCATGTTCCGCCGCTTCTCGCGCGACACGGCGTACATCGAAGGGTGGGGCCTGTACGCGGAGTATCTCGGCTACGAGATGGGCATCTACAAGGACCCGGTGGCTCGCTTCGGCGCGCTGGACGCCGAGCTGTGGCGCGCGATTCGCCTCGTGACCGACAGCGGCATTCACTTCAAGGGCTGGACCCGCCAACAGACGCTCGACTACATGCTCGCGAACTCGCCCGCGGAAATGACGCGCGCCACGTCTGAAGCCGAGCGCTTCGCCGCCATCCCGGGACAGGCGCTGGCGTACAAGATCGGACAGCTCAAGATCATCGAGCTGCGCAAGCGGGCGGAGAAGGCGCTGGGCAAGAAGTTCGACGTGAAAAAATTCCACGACGAAGTGCTGAGGGATGGCGCAATCCCGCTCGAAGTTCTCGAGGCGAAGATCGACCGCTGGATCAAGACGCAGGGCTGACCGGGCACCGCACTGCCGCTGGCCCTGCAGTACACCGGGTATCGGCAACGCGGGGGGATGTTCCTCCCACGCGTTCGACGATCAGTTCACCAACGCCTGGAATAGCACCGCGTCGAACTTGTCACGCACGTCGGTGTCGTTCGGGATCAACTGCAGCATGAGCACGATGGTCAGCCGCTCTTCCGGGTCCACGCGGTACCAGGTGCCATAGGCACCGCCCCAGCCCCACGAGCCGACGGATGACATGCCGGTCACGCCGTACTTGTCGTGCGTCTCGAAGCCGAAGCCGAAGCCCAGGCCGCGCGGGCTCTTGAGATCGCCGATCTGGTTCGTGGTCATGAGCTTTACGGTATGGGGCGCAAGAATGCGCGCCTTGCCGAGTGCGCCGCCGTTGCGCAAGGCCTCGAGGAAGGTGGCGTAGTCGCGCGCCGTCGAAACCAGGCCCGCGCCGCCCGAGAAACTCTTGCGCGGTCCCGTCACGTAGTGGCCCTGGCCACGGGCGCCGTCCGGTGCCTTGACGATCTTGCCATCCGGGCCACTGCCATAAACGACGGCAAGACGGTTGGCCTTGTCGGGCGGTAGATAGAACGCGGTGTCGTTCATGCCGAGCGGGCCGGTGATGTGCGAGCGTATGTATGCATCCAGCGCCACGCCCGAGGCTTTCTCGACGATGCAGCCGAGGATGTCGGTGTTGTAGCCGTACACGAACTGCTCGCCGGGCTGCATCTTGAAAGGCAGCGTGCCGAGCCGCTCCATGGTCGTGCAGATCGGCTCGTCCTTGTCGGCGAAATACCAGCCGAAGCCCGCGGCGGGCCCCAGGCCCTTCGGTTCGTACTGCACCGCGAACTCCGGCTCCTGGCCGTAGTTGATGCCAGCCGTATGCGTGAGCAGGTCGCGGATGGTGATGGGCCGCTTCGCGGCGACCGTCGCCCAGTTGCCCCCGTCTCGCGTCAGAACCGTGGTCTTCGCGAACGTGGGGATCCACTTGCCCGCGTTGTCGTTGACCGTGAGCTTGCCTTCCTCCATTAGCTCGAGCACCGCGACGCTGGTCAGCGCCTTGGATTGCGAAGCGATGCGGAAGATGGTGTCCATGGTCATCTTCTGGCCGGCTTCCTTGTCGCGCCAGCCCACGGCGTGCTCGTACACCGGTTTGCCGTCGCGCAACACCAGCGCGACGATGCCACCGATGCGGCCATCGTTCACATATCCATCGAGCACCGAGTCGAGACGCTGCAGACGCTCGACGGAGAAGCCGTTGCGCAGGTTGTCAGCGTGGCCTTGGGCCGCAAGCAGGGTCAGCGCCGTGGCGGCGAGGAGAGTGCGAAGGTTCGTCGGCAGCT
The DNA here is from genome assembly GCA_035525785.1 of Steroidobacteraceae bacterium. Lineage (GTDB taxonomy): Bacteria > Pseudomonadota > Gammaproteobacteria > Steroidobacterales > Steroidobacteraceae > CADEED01. Next base: position 3,726 of record DATLDQ010000091.1, read on the forward strand.
TCATCGTGGTTCCCCTGCGTCAGTTCAACGTGACCACGACCACCGACTTCGCCGGCAGCTCGAATGACCATACCTCACCCTTGCGACGCGCGCCGTTGAACGCCGCGCTCTGCACGGCGGCCGGCTGGTCGAAAGTGTTGTGCGTGTTCATCGCGGGCGCGGTCAGCAGGCGGCCCGTGGCCTTCCTGGGCGACGCGCCGGTGAACTTCGTCGCAACCGTCGCGCCCTTGTTAGGGTCGGCGTTGACCAGCGCCACGACCAGCGAGCCGTCACCGGCGCGCGCGGCCGATACGCTCACCATCGGGATGTTCACTTCGCCGAGCTGGTAGTCGGGAGTAGTGAGATCGCTGGGAAGCAGCGTCGAGTTCTGGAAGGGCTGATACATCTCGAACACGTGGTACGTCGGCGTGAGCAGCATCTTTTCCTTGTCCGTGAGGATCATCGCCTGCAGCACGTTGATCATCTGCGCGATGTTGGCCATCTTCACGCGATCCGCGTGCGCCTGGAACACGTTGAGGTTCAGGCCCGCGATGATCGCGTCGCGCATCGTGTTCTGCTGGAACAGGAAGCCGGGGTTCGTGCCGGGCTCGACGTCGTACCAGGCGCCCCATTCGTCGACGTACAAGCCGATCTTCTTGTCCGGGTCGTGCTTGTCCATGACCTCGGAATGCTTGCGCACCAGCTCGTCCATCAGCAGCGTCGTGTGCAACGTCTGGATCCAGTCGGCCTCCGTGAACTGCAGGGCCG
>DATLDQ010000112.1:0-71611 GCA_035525785.1 Steroidobacteraceae bacterium
TCGTCTCCGTCGGGGAACGGCGGTACTGCGTACCCGGAAACGGATTGAACGGGATGAGATTGAGCTTGGCCGGCTTGTCGCGCAGGAGTTTGGCCAGCTCGCGCGCATGCTCCGGCTGGTCGTTGATGCCGTCGAGCATGACGTACTCGAACGTCACGCTGCGACCGTTCTGCTCGTCGAGGTAATGCCAGCAGGCTGCCAACAGCTCGGCGATGTTGTGCTTGCGATTGATCGGCACGAGCTCGTTGCGCAGCGCGTCGTTCGGGGCATGGAGCGACACCGCGAGCGCGCAGTTCACTTCTTCGGCGAGCTTGTAGATCTGCGGCACGAGACCCGACGTGGACAGCGTCACGCGACGCCGCGAGATGTCGAAGCCGAGGTCATCGAGGAAGATGCGGATCGCCGGGATGACGTTGCGGAAATTCGCGAGCGGCTCACCCATGCCCATGAGCACGATGTTGGTGATGATGCGGTCGTCGCCCGGATTCCAGCCGAGCTCGCTCCCCAGCGTTTTCTGGGCGAGCCATACCTGTCCGACGATCTCGGCGGTGGTGAGGTTGCGGTTGAAGCCCTGCTGCGCGGTGGCACAGAACGAGCAGTCGAGCACGCAGCCCACCTGCGAAGAGATGCACAGCGTGCCGCGTTCCTCCTCGGGGATGAACACCGTCTCGAACGCCTGGCCGTTGCCGCCTGACAGCAGCCACTTGCGCGTGCCGTCGGAGGCTGTCTGGGTCTTGACGATCTCGGGTAGTTTGACCTCCGCGCGCAATGCGAGCTGCGCGCGGAAATCCTTGGCGAGATCGGTCATCGCGGCGATGTCGGCCTCGCCACGCTTGTACAGCCAGCCCATGAGCTGCCGCGCGCGAAACGGTTTGCTGCCCAACTGCCCGACGAATGCCTCGAGGTCCGCCTTGGGCAGACCTAACAAATTCACGAGGGCATTGTCGGAAACGTCGGACATGCGATCACCCTCGCGGGCAGATCTCCGTCGTCCGGAAGAAGTACGCGATTTCCGTCGCCGCCGTTTCCGGCGCGTCCGAACCATGCACAGTGTTCGCCTCGATGCTCTCGGCGAGATCGGCGCGGATCGTGCCCGGCGCGGCCTTCTTCGGATCGGTGGCGCCCATGATCTCGCGGTTCTTCGCGATCGCGTTCTCGCCTTCGAGCACCTGCAGCAGCACCGGACCCGAGGTCATGTACTTCACGAGGTCCTTGAAGAACGGACGCGCGGAATGCACGGCATAGAAGCCTTCGGCATCACGCTGGGACAGGTGCTGCATGCGCGCAGCGACGACCTTGAGACCGGCCTTCTCGAAACGGCTCAGTACCTGGCCGATGAGGTTACGGGCAACGCCGTCCGGCTTGACGATGGAGAAAGTGCGCTCGAGCGCCATGAATCGATTCCTTGTGGGGGGCAAATGTGGCGCGCGATTGTACCGGTCGGCACCCCGAATCGCTAATAACTCGCTGAAAATCAACAGTTCATGGACGGTCGCTTCGACGCCCACCCCAGCTCTTTCGACGGGGAGCCGAAGTGGCGCGCGAGCGCCTGGCTATATCGAGAAGCTCTCCCCGCACCCGCACTCGCCCTTGATGTTCGGGTTGTGGAAGCGGAAGGCCTCGTTGAGCCCCTGTTTCACGAAATCGACCGTGGTGCCGTTGATGAGCGGCAGGCTGTCCGGATCAACGAATACCTTGACGCCTTGATCCTCGAACACGAGGTCTTTCGGCTGGCTGTCATCGGCGTAATTGACGACATAGGCGAACCCGGAGCAGCCGGTCTTGCGTACGCCCAGGCGCAGGCCCAGGCCCCTTCCTCGGGCGGCGATGAAGCTCTTGACTCGGTCGGCGGCGGCGGGTGTCAGTGAAATGGGCATTGAATCGGATCCTGGTGCGCGATTTTAGCCGGCGAAGGCCCCGCGCAATGCATCTTCGACGATCAACATGCGACCGAGTTTCTCGGCCGGGACCTGGTGACGTTCCGCCCATTCGGCGGGGGTACCGGGCGGTCCGGCCTCGACCCGGGAGCCTTCCAGAACCTCACATAACCAGGCACTCACGGCCAGAGTATGGGGGCATCCATACGCACTGAAACGGGCACTTTTCACAAACCCGTCGACGATTTCGAGCTCGAACAGCACCTCGGCGCCGTCGGACCGGCGTCCGGCCCGTCCTTGGCGGATGCCGGTCGGGAGCGCGCCACCTTCGGGGTGTTCCGGGGGCCGCGGCGCCCGGCGGAAATGGATCTGGCCCAACCCATTCAGTGGCGAGGCGTAACCGGGCATCCGGTGGGCGACGCTGGGCTCGAGCGGTGCTCCGGGTACGCCCTGTCCGCCGGCGATCACGCGCAGCCGCGACAACTCACGACGAATCGCCCCGACGGCAAGATCGATGTCCGCTTCGGTGGTGAACCGGCCGAAGCTCAGACGCAGGGAACTCTGCGCCAGCTCGGCATCGCGACCGAGCGCGCGCAGCACGTAACTGGGCTCCCGCGTCGCGGAGCTGCAGGCGGAGCCCGTCGAAACCGCGAGGTCATCGAGCGCTGTCACCAGGCTTTCGCCTTCCACGCCTTCGAATGAGACATTGAGGATGCCGGGCAGCGATTCCTCGCCAGGCCGGGTGTTGAAGATGACCCCGGGAATCCCCTCGAGACCACGCGTCAGCCGCGCACGCAATGCATGCGCATGCCGCGCGTCATCCGCGAGCTGCCCGGCGCAAATCGCACTGGCCTCTGCGAACCCCATGATCTGATGCGTGGCGAGCGTGCCCGAGCGCAGACCGCGTTCGTGTCCACCGCCGAACATGATGGGCGCAATCCTGGGCCGCGCGCTCTCGCGGACGTACAACGCGCCGATGCCCTTGGGGCCATGCATTTTGTGAGCGGTGAACGACATCAGGTCCACGCCCAGCACGGTGACGTCGCAGGGGATCTTGCCGGCGCTCTGGCTGGCATCGACATGCAGCAGCACGCCGCGCTCGCGGCAGGCGGCGGCGATCCCGGTGATGTCGTTGATGCAGCCGAGCTCGTTGTTGGCGTGCATGACCGACACCAGCAGCGTTTCATCGCGCAGCGCGGTGCGCACGGCGTCCGGCGGAATGCGGCCCCATTCGTCGGGCTCGAGCCACGTGACGTATGCGCCCTGCCGCTCCAGCTCCTTGAGCGTATCGAGCACTGACTTGTGCTCGGTGCGCGCGCTCACGAAGTGGGGACGTTTTCGTTCGCCGGCGGGCAGCGCCCCAGCGCTGCGACGCGCCGCAGCGGCCACGCCCAGGATGGCCAGATTGTTGGCCTCGGTGGCCCCCGAAGTGAAGATGATCTGTGGCGCCGGCGCGCCGACGAGCCTGGCCACCGCGGAGCGACCCGTCTCCACGATCTGCAGCGCCTGCAATCCCGCGCCATGCGTGGCGGAGGCGGCATTGCCCTGCGTCTCGCCCGAGGCAAGCACCGCGACCATGGCCTCGGCCACGCGCGGATCCACGGGGGTGGTGGCCGCGTAGTCGAGGTAGATAGTCATGCGTCGTCGCCGGCAACGTCATCCTGCGCGGCTGCGGCCATGTCTTCGTCTTGCGCGCATCCTGCGCGACGCCTCTTGTGCTGCACCGACGTGAGGAAGCCGCGCAGGATGTTGACCTCGTTCTGGTCCATCTCGCAGCGCTGGAACAGCCGGCGGATTCGCGTCATGAGATGCGTGCCGCCGGTGGTGCGGTCCTTGAACTCGACTTCGTCCATGACCTGCTGGAGATGGACATAGAAGCGCTCGAGATCGGCGCCGGGCGCGAGCGGCGCGGTCAGCTCGGACAATGGCCGCGGGCTCGCGGGTGAACCCGCGGCGCGGAACAGCTCGTAGGTAGTGAGCTGCACGGCCATGGCGAGATTGAGCGAGGGATAGTCTGGGTTGGCGGGTATGCGGATCAACAGGTGCGCCAACGCCAGCTCCTCGTTGGTGAGTCCGGTGCGCTCGGCGCCGAACAACACCGCCGCCGGCCCGCGCTCGCTCATCGCGAAAATGCGCGCAGCCGCGTCGTGCAGGTCGAGCGCGCGAAAGTTCTGGTCACGCGGGCGTGAGGTCGTAGCCGCGACGAAACCGGCGTCGGCCACGGCCTCGGTGACGCTGTCCACGACACGCGCCTTCGCCAGGAGGTCGTCGGCGCCGGAGGCACGGGCACTGGCCTCGGGATGCGGATAGACCTTGGGCCGCACCAGCACCAGGTCGGACAACGCCATGTTCTTCATGGCGCGCGCCACCGCCCCGATGTTTCCGGGATGCGAGGGCTCGACGAGCACGATGCGAATGGCGGTCAGCGGCACGGGCTGTATCATAGCGGCCCTTTTTCGAGACCTACCTGACGCAATGCAGCCCCTGCTCAATATCGCGGTCCGCGCCGCGCGCCGCGCCGGCGACATCATCGTCCGTGCCCTGCCGCGTCTCGAAGCGTTGGAAGTCCATACCAAGGGACGCAACGACTACGTGTCCGAAGTGGATCGCGCCGCCGAGGCTGACATCATCGAGACCGTGCGGCGGCTGCATCCGGACCACGCCTTCCTCGGCGAAGAAAGCGGCGCCTCGGGCAGCGGCGACGTGGTGTGGATCATCGACCCGCTCGACGGCACCACCAACTTCCTGCACGGCAACCCGGTGTTCGCGGTGTCGATCGGCGTGCAAGTGCGCGGCCGCATGGAACACGCGGTGGTGTTCGACCCCATGCGTCAGGAACTCTTCACCGCGTCGCGTGGCGACGGTGCGCAGCTCGACGGCCGCCGCATGCGCGTCAGCAAACAAACCACGCTCGAAGGCGCGTTGATCGCCACGGGTTTCCCGTTCCGCTCCGACTCGCCCTGGATCGACGAGTACCTGGCCATGCTCAAGGAAGTGATGACCAAGGTCGCGGGACTGCGCCGGCCCGGCGCCGCGTCGCTCGACCTCGCCTACGTCGCAGCGGGCCGCGTCGACGGCTTCTGGGAGCTGGGGCTCAAACCCTGGGACACCGCGGCCGGCACGCTGCTCATCACCGAGGCGGGGGGCCGCATCGGCACGCTCACCGGTGATGAGTACAAACAGGGCGGCCACATCATCGGCGGCACGCCGAAGGTTTACGCCGCACTGGTGCAGGTGCTCGCGCCGCACATCCCGGCGGCCATCAAGTAGGTCGACAGTAGGTCGACGAAAAAAAAAGAGCGGCCCGAAGGCCGCTCTTTCGATTGCCTGCGTCGCGGTGTAGCTAGGCGCCGGCACCCTCTTCGCTCTTCTTGCCGCGCATCGGGCTCTTCCAGAAACCGTACAGGAAGTACACGGCGATGGCGCCGAGCAGGAACTTCAGGAAGAACCAGCGGATATGCGCCTCGACGCCGATGTACGCGAGCACGAAGCACGCGAGCACGCCTGCGGCCGGCAGCACCGGGTACAGCGGCACGCGGAAATGACGCTCGAGGTCCGGACGCTTCTCGCGCAGCCAGATCACCGAGAAGCACACGAGCCCGAAGGCCACGAGAGTGCCCACCGAGGTCATGTCGCCGAGGTAGTTGATATCGAACACCGCGGCGGCGAACGACACCACCACGCCGACGATGAGCGTGTTGATCCAGGGTGTCTTGAACCTGGAATGCACCACGCCGAGCGACTTCGGCAGGAGGCCGTCACGCGACATGGCATAGAACACGCGCGTCTGGCCGAACATCAGTACCAGCACCACCGATGAGAGACCGGCGATGGCGCCGATCTTGATGAGCTTGGCCAGCCAGGCCCAGTTCGACCCGAAGGTGTCCACCGCCGTGGCCACGGGCGCCGCGACGTTGAGCTTGGTGAACGACACCACGCCCGTGAGCACGGCCGCCGTCAGCATGTACAGGACGGTGCAGATGACCAGCGAGCCCAGGATGCCGATCGGCATGTCCTTCTTCGGGTTCTTCGCTTCCTGGCCGGCGGTCGAGACCGCCTCGAAGCCGATGTACGCGAAGAAGACGATCGTCGCGGCGCGGATCACGCCTGCGAAGCCGAATTGGTTTTCCACTCCCGTGGGTTCGGGAATGAACGGATGCCAGTTGGCCGGGTTGATGAAGAACGCACCGACGATGATGAACAGGATGATCACCGCGACCTTGATGGCCACGATGATGTTGTTCACGGTGGCCGACTCGGACACGCCGATCACCAGCAGGATGGTGACCGCCATCGTGACGACCACGGCCGGCAGGTTGAACAGCGCGGGGACCACGGCGCTCGCCGCGATCGGGATCACCGATTTGGTCGGGATCTGCACGATCGAATCGGCGGGCACGTTGATCACGGTGCCTGCCGCCAGCTCACGCAGCGCGGTGGTCGCCGGGTCGAGCACCTTGGTTGCCGCCGCAAGCGTCGCGTGGGTGTCCGAGTTCACCGCGACATCGAGCGCGTTGGTCAGCGCGAAGCCGCCCTCCTTGACCGCGTCGAGCACGTCGTACTGTGAAATGGTCGCCGTGAAGTTCCCGGCAATGGTGCCCACTCCGTTCGAGAAGAACTGCACCGATGAGCCGTCGGCGAGTGTCGCGGTGACACCGTTGAACGCGACTGTGGGGTCCGTGAAAGCCAGGGACGACAGCGCGGCGACCACCATCTTGCCGTGCGGCTGCGTGAGCTGCGCAGGGATGTCCCACCCTATGTCATGCAGGAGACTCACCGCGTAGCCTGACCAGCCCACCGCGACCACCGACGCGGCAAGGGCATATTCGAGCAGCAGCAATGCGCCCATGACCCACGCGCCGAACTCACCGACCGTGGTGTACGAGTAGGTATACGCGGAGCCGGATACCGGCAGCATCGACGCCAGCTCGGCGTAACACAGGCCCGCCAGCGCGCAGACCACACCGGCAATGACGAAGGAGAGGATGACCGCGGGACCCGCGTACTGCGCGGCCGCCGTTCCGGTGCGGACGAAGATGCCCGCGCCGATGATGCAGCCGATGCCGAACAGGACCAGGTGAATGGGGCCGAGCGTTCGTTTCAGTTCGCCGCGGTCGAATTCAGTCTGCACCTGAGCAATGGACTTGGTACGCCAACCCATCGTGGACCCCGCAATTTTTGTAGTGGCCGAAGTGTATGCGAGCCGCGGGACCGGGGACAGACTTATGCGGCAGGGGGACAGCCTTGGGAAGCGCGGGGACAGACTTCAAGTCTGTCCCCCTCGAGGACCCTGGCTCAACCGCCCTCGCCTTCGTCGTGCTTGTTCCGGCGCGCGTCAATGAGCCGCCGCAGACGGATATTCACCATTTCGACGCCCACCGAGAAAGCCATGGCGAAGTACAGGTAACCCTTCGGCACGTCGAAGTGGAAGGAGTCCGCGATCAGCACCACGCCAACCAGGATCAGGAATGCCAGCGCGAGGATCTTGATGGTGGGGTGGCGGTCGATGAACGCGCTGATCGAACCGGACACCCACATCATGACGAGGATCGCGACGACGATGGCGCCGATCATGATGGGCAACTGATCCGGCTTCGCGAGGCCCACCGCCGTGAATACGGAGTCCAGCGAGAACACGATGTCGATGATGGCAATCTGGATGACGATGGCCGCGAAGTTGGCGAACACTCTCGTCCTGCGCTCGTCCTCCGCACCTTCGAGCGTGCCATGGATCTCGGTGACGCTCTTCGCCAGCAGGAACAGGCCGCCGAGGAACAGGATGATGTCGCGGCCCGAGAAACCCTGGTCGAAGAACGGCACCGTGAACAGCGGCTTGGTGAGCCGCGTCAGCCAGACGATGGAGAACAACAGGCCGATGCGCGTGACCATCGCGAGCGCGAGACCTGTGATGCGTGCCGACTCACGCCGATCGGGCGGCAGCCGGCTCACCAGTATCGAGATGAAGATGATGTTGTCGATGCCGAGCACGATCTCCAGCGCGGACAGCGTGAGAAACGCTATCCAGGCGTTGGGGTCGGTCAGCAGCTCGATCATCAGCCGGCTTCAGGTTCCCTACGGACGCTCATCGAGCGGGTCCCTGGAAACCGGCGGGAATACGTGTTCCGCCTTGAGCCCGAATGACAGCGCGATGGCGCTCGAGATGTAGATGGACGAGTACGTACCGGCGATGATGCCGATGAGCAGCGCCTCGGAGAAGCCGCGCAGCGATTCGCCGCCCAGCACCAGCAGCGCGACCACGACGATGGACGTGACCACCTTGGTCATGATCGTGCGCGACAGGGTCTGGTTGATGGCGTTGTCGAGCGTCTGGTCGGATGCGAGACGGCGGTTCTTTTCGAAATTTTCGCGGATGCGGTCGAACACGATCACGGTGTCGTTCAGCGAGTAGCCGATGACCGCGAGGATGGCCGCGACCACCGCGAGGTCGAACTTGGTCTGCGTCACCGAGAAAACGCCGAGCACCAGGATGGGGTCGTGCAGCACGGCGAAGATGGCGCCCAGTGAAAGCCGCCAGGTGTGGAAGCGGAAGATGATGTACAGGCCGATCAGCGCCAGGGTGACGGCCAGCGACGTGATGGCGGCCTTGCGCAATTCGTCACCCACCTGCGGACCCACCACCTCGAGATTGGTGATCTTCATGCCCGGGTCGATCTTGGTCAGCGCTTCCTGGAAAACCGGCCGCAGTTGATCGGCCGTCTTGCCCATGTGCTGCAGCTCGACCTTCACTTCGCGGGTACTGCCGAGGAGGCTGACCACGGGCTCCTTGATGCCCGCGGCCTCGACCACGTGTCGCACGTCTTCGGTGCTCACCGACCTGGTGAACGTCGCTTCGACCTGCACGCCACCGGTGAAGTCGATCGCGAAGTTCAGGCCCTTGGCGAAGAACGACGCGAACGAGCCGATCATGAGGATGGCCGACAGCGCGTACCACACCTTGCGCGTGGCCATGAACGGGAAGCTGGTTTTCTTATGGAAGAATTCCACGATGCGTTTCCTCGGGTCTCGTCGGCGCCGGTCAGCCGATGGGTAGTTTGGCGCGCTTCTTGCTGCCGCCGAACATCAGGGTGATCAGCGCGCGTGAACCCATGAGCGCCGTGAACATGGACGTGAGGATGCCCAGCGTCAGCACGATGGCGAAGCCCTTGATGGCGCCGGTACCAAACACGAAGAGCACCACGCCCGCGATGAACGTGGTGACGTTCGAGTCCGCGATCGCCGAGAAGGCCTTCTCGAAGCCTGCCTTGATGGCCGCCTGGGGCGACACACCATTGCGCAGCTCCTCTCGTATGCGCTCGTAGATCAGCACGTTCGCGTCGACCGCCATGCCGACGGTGAGGATGATGCCGGCGATGCCCGGCAGGGTGAGCGCGGTCTTGAGCATGGATAGCAGCGCCGTCAGCACGACGACGTTGGCCAGCAGCACCAGGTCCGCGATCACGCCGAACAGCTGGTAGTAGACGATCATGAAGACGAACAGCGCCGCCATGCCGATGACCAGCGCACGCACGCCGGCCTCGATGTTCTGCTCGCCCAGGGTCGCCGTCACCGTGCGCTCGTTGACGATGGCGATGGGCGCGGTGAGCGCGCCGCCGCGCAACAGCTGCGCGGTTTCACGCGCCTCGTTGGCGGTGAGGCCGGTGGTCTGGAATCGGTTGCCGAACACGCCACGGATCGTTGCCTGGTTGATGACGGTCTCTTCGCGAATGGTCCGCGTGCTCTCGGTGCCATCGGGGTTCTTCACGACCTCGCGGCGCTGCTCGATGAACACCACGGCCATGGGCTTGCCGACGTTCGCCTTGGTGGTGCGAAGCATCGAGTCGCCGCCCGCGCTGTTCAGGGTTACCTCGATCTGCGGACCATCTTGTCCGTTGGAGTTGACCGCGTTGGTGAGCTGGTCGCCGGTGGCGATCACCTCGCGCTTGAGCAGCACCGGCCTGCCCTCGCGGTCCTTGTAGAGCTTTGCGCCAATGGGAGCCCGGCCACCCGGAAGCGGCGGCCGGGGGTCGACCAGGCGCCATTCGAGCGTAGCGACCTTGCCGAGCGTGTCGGTGACGGCCGCCGAGTTCTGCACGCCAGGCAGCTGCACGACGATGCGATTCACACCCTGCCGCTGCACGATGGGCTCGGAAACACCCAGCGTGTTCACCCGATTGCGCAGCGTGGTCACGTTCGCCGTGATGGCGAAATCGCGTCGTTCGTTCACCTGCTGGGGCGTCATCACGCAGTCCACCGCTTCGCCGCTGGACAGGTTGGCATCCCGGCATTGCAGGTCGGAGGCGATCGACCGGATGGCATCGCGCACCTTGCCGCGATCCGAACCCGGGGGCAGGAGCACGCGCAGCCCGTTCGGGATGTCCGAATCGACGGTCAGTGAGCTGACGTCGATGAAGCTGATGCCCTTTTCGCGGAAGGCGCGGCGAAAATCCTGATCGTAGTTTTCGAGCAGCTTGGCCACCGCGCCGTCGACGTCCACTTCGTAAAGTAGATAGAGGCCGCCGCGCAGGTCGAGGCCGAGTGGCATGGCGCGCAGGCCCATCGCCTGCATCCAGCGCGGCGCGCGCGACGCGAAGGACATCGCGCTCACGTATTCCCGCGTCAGGCCATGCTTCTCGTCCTTCACGAAGTCCCGCGCGAGCAGCTGGGTCGCGTCGTCGGTGAACCGCACGACCACGTTCTCGCCCTCGATCGCGATCTTGCTGTATTTGACGGCGCCGTCGTTCAGCGCCTTCGTGATCGTGGCGAGCTCGGCTTCCGCTATGGGAGCCCGGTCCTTGCGCGTGATCTGCAGCGCGCGGTCGTCACCGAACACGTTTGGCAACGCATACAAGAGCGCCACCAGCAACACTGCGGCGACGAGAAGGTATTTCCAGCGCGCGTACTCGAGCATCTGTGCGCCCTCAGGCTCCCTTGATGGTTCCCTTGGGCACGGTGGTCGTGACCTGGAAACGCTGGACCTTGATGCGTACGCCGTCGGCGATTTCAATGGTGAGGAACTGCTCGCCCATCTCGACGATCCTGCCGAGGATGCCGCCCGCGAGGATCACCTCGTCGCCCGCCGCCAGCGCGCTGATCATCGCCTGGTGTTCCTTCTGCTTCTTCTGCTGGGGGCGGATCAGCAGGAAATAGAAGATGGCGACGAACATCACCATCATCACGATGGTCATCATGCCGCTGCCGGCGGGGGCGGCGCCGGCGCCTTGGGCCATCGCGTCGGGGATCAATGAATTCATGGGGTTATCTCGCGGGTACAAAAAAACGGCGCCGCAGTTGCGGCGCGGGGCGCGTATTTTGGCGGAAAACTAAATTAATGCCACCGAGACTTGCGGGTTGTCGTCCGGCTCCCCCGCCGCATGGGCGGCATATCGGCGAACTACCTCGTGCAGGGTGCCGGTCTCGATGCCGGCCCTGAGGTTGCGCATGAGATCGAGGTAATAGTGCAGGTTGTGGATGGTATTGAGCCGGGCGCCCAGGATTTCGTTGCAGCGATCGAGATGGCGCAGATACGCGCGCGAGAAATTCCTGCAGGTGTAACAAGCGCAGGCCGGGTCCAGCGGCCCGGTATCGGCCTGGTGGGCGGCGTTGCGTATATTGACCACGCCGCGTGACGTGAACAGGTGGCCGTTGCGCGCATGCCGCGTCGGCATCACGCAATCGAACATGTCGATGCCGCGCAATACGGCGGCGACGATGTCCATGGGACGTCCGACGCCCATGAGATAGCGCGGACGGTCGATCGGCATGTGCGGCAGCAGGCCTTCGAGGATGCGCAGTCGGTCTTCCTCGGGCTCACCCACCGCGAGGCCGCCGACCGCAAGCCCCTTCCACGGCAGTTTCGACAGCGCTTCGAGCGAGGCCATCCGCAGGTTGAGATGCATGCCACCCTGCACGATGGCAAACAACTCGCCGGGGGGTGGCTCCGCGGTATCCGCGCCGCCATTCGAGTAGTAATGCCTGTGGCTGCGTTCGGCCCAGCGCATCGAGCGCTCCATCGACTCGCGCGCCTGTTGCTCGGTGGCCGGATACGGCGTGCAGTCATCGAGCGCCATGGCGATGTCCGAATGGAGCGCGAGCTGCGTATCCATGGAGTCTTCGGGTGTGAGCCGCACCGCGCTGCCGTCGATGGGCGAACGGAAGTTCACGCCCTGCTCCGTGATCTTGCGCAGTGACTCGAGGCTGAACACCTGGAAGCCGCCGGAATCCGTGAGGATGGGCTTCTTCCAGTGCATGAACGAGTGCAGGCCGCCATGCGCGCGCATGATCTCGTTGCCCGGGCGCAGCATGAGATGGAAGGTGTTGCCGAGCACGATGTCGGCGCCGAGGCCATCGAGCTCCTCGGGTGTCATGGCTTTCACGGTGCCATAGGTGCCCACGGGCATGAACGCCGGCGTCTCGACCACACCGTGCGCCAGCGTGAGCCGGCCGCGGCGCGCGGCGCCGCCTTTGGCATCGGGGAACGGGCCTAACAACTTGAATTCGGCGGTCATGAGTCAGGCACGCGCCCCCGGCGCGGGATGTATCAGCATCGCATCACCATAACTGAAGAAACGGTACTGGTTCGCCACGGCGTGACGATACGCGCCGAGCACGGCCTCGCGCCCGGCGAACGCGCTCACCAGCATGAGCAGCGTTGACCCAGGCAGATGGAAGTTCGTGAGCATGGCGTCCACCACGTGAAAGCGGAAGCCCGGGACGATGAACAACGACGAATCGCCCACGTACGGCCGCAGTTCGCCCGAGCCCGCCGCGCTCTCGAGCGCTCGGACCACCGTGGTGCCGACGGCGACGATGCGGCCGCCACGCGCGCGCGTCGCGGCGATGCGCGCGCAGGTCTGCTCGTCCACTTCCACGAACTCGGCGTGCATGACGTGCGCGCCCACCGAGTCGGTGCGCACGGGCTGGAACGTGCCCGCGCCCACGTGCAGCGTGATGAAAGCGCGCTCCACGCCGCGCGTGGCGAGGGCCGCGAGCAGCAGCTCGTCGAAGTGTAGGCTCGCGGTGGGCGCCGCCACCGCACCCTGCCGGCGCGCGAACAGGCTCTGGTAGCGCTGCGCGTCCGAAGCATCCGGCTCACGGCGTATGTACGGCGGCAGCGGCATCTGCCCGTAGCGCTCGAAGAAGGCCAGCGACGGCTCGGGTAGTTCGATGACCCAGAGGTCGCCGCGCTTCTCGATGACGCGCAGCGTGCCGCCACGCGAGTGCAGCGGCATGTCGGGACGCAGCGGCTTGCTGGCGCGCGCATGCACCAGCGCGAGATTGCCTGCGGTTCCGTCGAGCGGACGCTCCAGCAGCACCTCGACCTTGCCGCCGGAATCCTTCACCGCGAAGAGGCGCGCCGGGATCACGCGCGTATCGTTGAAGACCAGCAGGTCGCCTTCGGTGAGGAGACCTGGCAGCTCGCGGATCTGCCGGTCCGCGAGCGCGCCCGTGGCGCCGTCGAGCGTGAGCAGCCTGCTAGCCGATCGCTCGGCGAGCGGTTGCTGGGCTATGAGTTCTTCGGGGAGGTCGTATTCAAAGTCGGCGCGTCGCACGGCGGCAAGTCTACCGCCATGCGCGCGCCGCTCATCGAGTCAATCATTCGAGCGTAGCGGGTCCGTCGCGGAACTCGTGGATGACCGGGCCCGGCGGAGCGCCGGGCACACCGGGCATCGGGGGCATGGGCACGCTCATGGGCCCCGGACCTTCGAACATGACGTCGCCCATCTCCGGTCGCTCCGGCATCGTCACAGCCACCGTGACGGGCTTGCGCTGGCGGAGCACCGTGAGACTGAGCTTCTCGCCCGAACGATACGAACGCAGGATGCGCAGTGCGTGCGGACCGTCGTCGGGCTTGCGGCCGTCGATGGCCTGCAACACGTCGCCGTCTTCGAGTTTGAAGGCGCCGTCCTTGGGGGCCGAGACCACGAGCACTCCGTCGTTGACACCGAAATAGGCGCCGAGCTTGGGCGTGATGCTCGCGAGCTCGAGCCCTTCGAACTCGCCCGGCCAGAACGTGCGGAAATGCTGCATGAAAGGGCCGGTTCCCATGCTGCCGAACGCGCCCGCCTCGCCCATCGGGGGCACGCGCACGTTGAACATGCGGTCCTCCGTGACCATGGGTCGCGCGACCACGACGTAGTCATGCTTCTTGCCGTCGCGGAGCACGCGCACTTTGACTTTCTGTTCGGGCTTCACCTTGCGCATCTTGTCGAGCAACGCGCGATGAGCTTCCGTGCCGGGCAGCGTCTCGCCATCGAGAGCGATGATGATGTCGCGATCGCGCAGGCCAGCGTCCGCGGCCGGACCGCCGGGGCTCACGCCGAGTACGCGCACGCCCTGGCTGTCCGGATCATCGTCGATGCGGATGCCGAGCACTGCGCGGCGCGGGCCGCCGTCGAAGAAGCGGATTTCCTGGCGCGCGTGCGCGCCGAGCTTTCCCGAGAGCTCGGCCACTTCGCGCGCGGCCTTGTCGAGTCGCTCGCGCGCCTCCTCGAGCTGCTTGCGGGTCTTCGCCTCTTCGGCATCGACCTTGGCCGCGTCCTTGAGTGATTGCTCCTCGGCGCGGTCCTTGTTTTTTTCATCCTTGGCGGTTTGCGCGATGGCGCTGGTGCTTGCGGTCGCGCCCGCCACCAGCAAACAAGTCGCGATCAACGATTTCATGTACGACATCGGGGAACTCCAGATCAGAAATCAGAAATTGGTACTCACCATCTCCGCGTAGCGAACGCTGGCGTAGGAATTCATCAATTCGGCGCGCGTACGTTCGAGCCGCGCGACTTCGGCGCCGCGCGGTTCGGACAGGCGCGCGTCGCTCAGCGCGTCGTCTATCGTGGCGATGTGATCCTCGATGGCCGCGAGCGCGAGCCAGGTGTCCGCGCGCACCAGCCGCGGCTGGGACACCGACTGTTCCGGCTCGGCCGCGGGCGCGGCGACCGTCTTCACTTCATCGGTTGGCGACAGCCGCCAAACGCTCACCGCCACCATGGCCAGCACCAGCGCGCTCGCGGCGCCGCGCGCCATGGAGTGCCGGCGCCGCGCGCGCGCCTTGCCGCGGGCATCGCGCGTCAGCAAGCCGTCGTAGTCGTAGCCTGGCGCCGCCGGCGCGGCTGCGACATCGAGCTGTCGCAGCCTCACCACCAGGTGCTCGTCACGTTCCTCGGTTGAAAGTCTGGTCATGGCTCACTCCATCAATGAGGCGCCGAATCCGGCCGGTGCCGGCGGCGACAGCTCGTTGCGCAGCCGCGCGTGTCCGCGTGCGAGCTGCGACTTGGAAAAACTGACGCTGCGGTCGAAGCCTTTGGCGATCTCCTCGTGCGACCAACCTTCCACGTCGTAGAGCCAGACCACGGAACGGGTGACCGGCGACAATTTGGCGAGCGCGCGATCGAGATCGATGAGATCGGAGGTGCGTCCCTCGGCCTCGATGGGCGTCAACTGCTGAAGCTCGGTGAAACTCTCGAGCGCCACGCGCGCGCGATGCCAGGGGGAGCGGAAAGTCATCAGGCAGCGACTCACGGCGATGCGGCGCACCCAGATGCCGAACGGCGCTTCGCCGCGGTAATCATCCAGGTGTTCGAACATGGCGATCAGCGTGTCCTGGAGCAGGTCTTCCGACAGGGCGCGATGATTCACCAGCCGCCGGATGATCCCCAACGCCGGACCGGCCACCCGCTGGAAGAGCTGCGCCCGGATGCCGGGGTCGCCTGCCCGGGCGGCGGCCAGCTCGGCCTCGGTCACGTTGATTTCCGCCAGTCTTTGCATGTTCCTGGCCTAGATGCGCGGATCGGTAAAAGGGTCGCAACGGGTCACGGTGTTTCTCTATACTTCCGCCCCCGCGCCGGGATGGCGGAACTGGTAGACGCGGCGGACTCAAAATCCGTTGCCCTAAAAAGGCGTGTGGGTTCGATTCCCTCTCCCGGCACCACTTATTCTTCTAGATGAACTTCTGCAGTAACTGTGGCACCCGAGTCGTCCTCAAAGTTCCTGAGGGAGACCTCCTGCCGCGCCACGTCTGCGACAACTGCGGGACCATTCATTACGTAAACCCCAAGCTCGTGGTGGGGTCGGTGCCCGAGTACGAGGGGCGAATCCTGCTCTGCAAGCGCGGCATCGAACCGCGGCTCGGCTACTGGACGATCCCGGCCGGCTTCATGGAAAACGACGAGACACTCGAAGCGGGCGCCGCGCGGGAAGCCGAAGAGGAAGCGCGCATCGACGTGGAGATCGGCAGCCTGCTGCTGCTGGCCAACGTGACGCATGCGCGACAGGTCCACGTGTTCTTCCGCTCGCGCATGCGTACCCCGGCGTACGCGCCCACGCACGAGAGCCTCGAAGTGCGCCTCGTCGACGAGCAGGAGATTCCCTGGAGTGACCTGGCCTTCCCCAGCACGGAGGCGGCGCTCCGACATTTCGTGGCGGACCGGGCCGCCGGCGTCGAAAGGCATCACGTGGCGGAAATGCCGCGTCGTTTCTAGAATAGCGGCCCTTCAAAGCGGGCAAGGATCGAATCGATGGCGTTCGTGGTGACGGAACAGTGCATCAAGTGCAAGTACACCGACTGCGTGGAGGTGTGCCCGGTCGACTGTTTCCACGAAGGGCCTAACTTCCTGGTCATCGATCCGGACGAGTGCATCGACTGCACGCTGTGCGAGCCCGAGTGCCCGGTGGAAGCGATCTTCTCCGAAGACGAAGTGCCCGTCGGACAGGAAGAGTTCAAGAAGCTGAACGCGGACCTCGCCAAGAAGTGGCCGGTGATCGCGGAGAAGAAAGCGGCACCGCTCGACGCCAAGCAGTTCGAAGGCGTCGCGGACAAGCGGAAGTTGCTGGAAACCTGAAGACGTCGGGGGGCTACATCTTCCCCGACTTCAGGTACTTCACGAGCGCGCCCGGCGGCGCATAGCCCGGCAGCATCTCACCACTCTGCAGGAAGATCGCGGGCGTGCCATCGACGGCCAGGCGCTGGCCGAGCTCGTAGTCGCGCTTGATGATGTCCGTGGGGCACTTGGCCGCTTTCACGCTCTCGCCATTCTTGGCGCGGGTCAGCGCCTCATTGCGATTCGACGAGCACCACACGGCTTCGGCCTTGTACCAGGACTCGGTGTTCGGGCCCGAGCGCGGGAAGAACATGTAGCGCACGCGGATGCCGAGCCGGTTGTACTCGGCGATCTGGGAATGCAGCCGGCGGCAGTAGCCGCAGTCGATGTCCGTGAAGACCGTGATGGTGTACTTCGGATCTTTGGGCGAGAACACGAGCATCTCGTTCTCGGGCACGGCCTCGATCATGTGCGCGCGAATCGTGCGACGGCGGTTCTCGGAAAGATTGGCGTCGGAATCGACGTCGAGCATGTCGCCCAGGATGGCGTACTTGCCGTCGGCGGTGACGTAACTGATTTCGGAGCCGCGCGTGATCTCGTAAATGCCGTTCACCGGCGACATGCGCACGTCCTCGAGCTTGAGGTCGCCGAATTTCTTCGCGATCGCGGCACGCGGATCGGTCTTGGCGGGAGTGGTCTGCGCGAAAACGGCGCCGGACATGCCGGCACTGACAGCGAGGACGACCAGGGAACGGATCAGGAACTGACGCATCGCGCGGGACTCTTGCAAGGGAGACGGGATTGCCGGACCTGCATTACGACCGCGTCGGGACCGTGAAGTTCGCGACGCAGAGCCAGTCTATCAGGAAGGTTCGTGCCCGGGCCGCCGGAAGTCTGTGCAGGCCGTCCGGCCCTGCGCTCGATCGCTCGTCTCAGCCGCGCGGGTGATGCGTGCCGTGCATTTCTTTCATGCGCTCGCGCGCGACGTGTGTGTAGATCTGCGTGGTCGAGAGATCGGAGTGCCCCAGCAGCATCTGCACCACGCGCAGGTCGGCGCCATGATTGAGCAGGTGCGTCGCAAAGGCATGGCGCAGCGTATGCGGCGACAGCTCCTTGTCGATGACGGCCTTGCGGGCGTAGCGCTTGATGATGTGCCAGAAGGCCTGGCGCGTCATGCGATCGCCGCGGCGCGTCGGAAACAGATAGTCGGTGGTGCGGTCGAGCAGGATCTCGCTGCGCGGCGCGCGGACGAAGTCCGTCAGCCAGCGCACGGCTTCCTCGCCGAGCGGAATGAGCCGCTCGCGATTGCCCTTGCCCATCACGCGGATCACACCCTGGTTGGTGTTGATCTGGTTGTACTTGAGGTTCACGAGCTCCGAAACGCGCAGCCCTGTGGCATAGAGCACTTCGAGCATGGTGCGGTCGCGGTGACCCAGCGGGTCGGCGATCGCGGGGGCCGCGAGCAGCGACTCCACTTCTTCTTCGGTGAGCGACTTGGGCAGTGAGCGGCCGATCTTCGGCATCGCGATCTGCGCGGTCGGGTCGTCCTTCAACACCCCTTCGCGGACGAAGTAGCGGAAGAATCGACGAAAGGAAGACAGTTGGCGCGCAGTGGAGCGCGGGCGAGCACCCGCTTCGACGCGGAAGGCAATGAAACCCAGCAGATCCGCGCGCGTGGTCTTGATGATCGGAGTGCCGCGCTCGGCCAACCAGCGCGCGAGCGCGGTCAGATCGGCGCGATAAGCGGCGAGCGTATTGGCAGAAAGACCGCGCTCCATCCAGACCGCATCGAGAAACTTCGAGACGGTGACATCGGCGGAGTCGGCCGCGGGGGCCTCGTTCGTGGCTGTAGCTTGTTTGACCAAGACGTGATTGCCTTAATACGTATGCGGATTAACGCTTCACGGCAGTATGAGTTTCGAAGGTGGCACCCGAGCGTGATCACCTTCACAGCTCCGCGAAACCATTAACATAAAGAGAACCAGTTCACATGAATGCACACGAGACCTGGGGAAAAAGCTGTTCATGACTTCCGTTCCAGGCTCCGTGCCCGCCCCCTGGCCTGCCTTCATCTCGGTTCCGCTGCGCCTCGTCTATGGTCTGTACGCCGCGGCGCTCTTCCTGGTGGTGGTGCTGCTCGCACTGGCCGGGGTGCTCCTGCTGCCGACGCTGCGGGCGCGCCGCGGTACCGCCCGCATCGCAGCAAGATCGTTTTTCCTGCTGGCGGGCATGCCGCTCACGCGTCGCGGCCTCGAAAATCTTCCCGCGGGCCAGTGCGTGGTGGTCGCCAATCATTCGAGCTACCTGGATGGCGTCGTGATGGCAGCGGCCCTGCCGCCCCGCTTCGGATTCGTGATCAAGCGAGAGATGAACGAGGTGCCCCTGGCGGGCCTGCTGCTGCGCCGCATCGGCTCCGAATTCGTGGAACGGTTCAACCGGCACAAGGGTGGCACCGACGCGCGGCGCGTATTGCGCACGGCCGCGAGCGGACACTCGCTGGTGTTCTTCCCGGAGGGTACGTTCACGCCCGAGGTGGGCCTCGGCAAATTCCACACCGGGGCGTTCGCGATCGCGGCGCGAGCCGCCTGCCCGGTGGTGCCGGCCGTGATCCTCGGCACACGGCGGAACATGCCCGCGACGCGCTTGCTGCCGCGGCCCGGAGCGCTCGAAGTGCGGTATGGAGCGCCGATCATGGCGACGCCGTCGCAAGGCACGCACGAAGACCCCGCGCTCACGCTGCGTGACCGTTCCCGCGCCGCCATCCTTGCGGAGCTTGGCGAACCCGACCTGGATGTTCGCGCCACCGGTACCGGCCACTAGCTACATGTGCCGTCGATACTGGCCGCCCACTTCGTAGAGCGCATGCGTGATCTGACCGAGCGAGCAGGTCTGCACGGTCTCGAGCAATTCCGCAAACACGTTGCCGCCTGACGCCGCGATCTCCTGCAGACGTCGCAACGCTTCTGCCGACCCGGTTGCGTGACGCGCCTGGAAGGCGCGCACTGAATCCACCTGCGCCTGCTGCTCCTCCTCGCTGGCGCGGAACAGCGGCGCCGCCGCATTTTCACCGTCACCCTGCTCATTGAGGAAAGTGTTGACGCCGACGATGGGCAGCGAGCCGTCGTGTTTGCGCGTTTCGTAGTGCAGCGATTCTTCCTGGATCTTGCCGCGCTGGTACATGGTTTCCATCGCGCCCAGCACGCCGCCGCGCTCCGCGATCGACTCGAACTCCTTGTATACGGCCTCCTCCACCAGATCGGTCAGCGCCTCGATGGCGTACGAGCCCTGCCATGGGTTCTGGATCTTGTTGAGCCCGAGCTCGCGATTGATGATGAGCTGGATCGCGACTGCCCGGCGCACGCTCTCCTCCGTCGGAGTGGTGAGAGCCTCGTCATAGGCATTGGTGTGCAGCGAGTTGCAGTTGTCGAACAACGCGTACATGGCCTGCAGGGTCGTGCGGATGTCGTTGAACTGAATCTCGCGCGAGTGCAGCGAGCGGCCCGAAGTCTGGATGTGATACTTGAGCATCTGACTGCGCGGCCCGGCCCGGTACAGATCCTTCATCGCGCGCGCCCAGATGCGGCGCGCGACGCGACCGATGACCGCGTATTCCGCGTCCATTCCATTGGAGAAGAAGAACGAAAGGTTTGGCGCGAAGTCGTCGATCTTCATGCCGCGCGCGAGGTAGTACTCGACGATGGTGAAGCCATTGGCGAGTGTGAACGCCAGCTGCGTCACCGGGTTCGCACCCGCCTCGGCAATGTGGTACCCCGAGATGCTCACCGAGTAGAAGTTGCGCACCTGGTTTTCGCTGAAGAACTGCTGCACGTCGCCCATCATGCGCAGCGCGAATTCGGTCGAGAAGATGCAGGTGTTCTGCGCCTGGTCTTCCTTGAGGATGTCCGCCTGCACGGTACCGCGCACGCGGGACAAAGCTTCGGCGCGCCAACCGCGATATTCCTCGGTCGAGATCACCCCGAGCTCCGCGAGTTGCCGACCGGATACGCCTAACAAACCGAGGCCGGCGCCATCGTGGCCTTCGGGCAGCTCGCCACGGTACGCCGGAAAAGCCGCGTCGCCCGTCGCGAGCTTGCGCACGACCTCGTCGGCTGCGGCCCAACGACCTTGTTCACGCAGCGCCCGCTCGACGCGCTGGTCGATCGCCGTGTTCATGAACATGGCCAGGATGATGGGTGCCGGCCCGTTGATGGTCATCGACACCGAGGTCGTCGGCGCGATCAGATCGAAGCCCGAGTAGAGCTTCTTCATGTCGTCGAGCGTCGCTATGGACACGCCCGAATTGCCGGTGCGGCCGAAGATGTCCGGACGTGGGTCGGGATCCTCGCCGTAGAGCGTGGTCGAGTCGAACGCGGTGGATAGCCGCGTGGCCTCGTGGCCGCGCGCAAGATAGTGGAAGCGCCGGTTGGTGCGTTCGGGCGCGCCCTCGCCGGCGAACATGCGCGTGGGGTCTTCCTCCTCGCGCCGGTAGGGATACACGCCACCCGTGTACGGATACGCACCGGGCAGGTTCTCGTTCTGCAGGAAGGTCAGCAGTTCGCCCCACCCCTCGAACCTGGGCGGCGCGAGTTTGGGGATGGCCTTGTGGCTCAGCGATTCGGTGTAGTTGGCGCCGCGTACTTCGCGGCCGCGCACGGTATAGACGTATTCCTCGCTGCTCACGCCCTCGATGCGCGCCGGCCAGGCGCGCAATTGCGCGAGGGCCTCGGCGCCTGTCTGCTCGATTGCCGCGTTGTACGCGGAGCGCAACGCGTCGAATGACGGCGACGCTTCTGCGACCGGGTACGGCATGAATGGGGGTGGCAAAGCGGGATCGTTGAGCTGCTTCAATGCCAGGTAGAGGCCCTGCGCGCGTCGCGCGGCTTCGGCCCGTGCTTCCGCCTGTTGGCGCGTCTCGCGTCCGCGTTGCGCGATATCCGCGAGATAGCGCGAGCGGGCAGCCGGGATCAGCGGATCCCGCGAACGGAACTGCGTCGGCTCGGCTTCGATGGGCCTGCCGTTCGATCGGGTCCAGTAACCCTCCTGGCCGCCCTCGCGATCGAGCGCGGCACAGAGCGCCAGGAACAACCGGTTCACTCCCGGATCGTTGAAGCGGCTGGCGATGGTGGGGAACACCGGCAACTCTTCATCCGCGAGCTTCATGCGGTCGGGATGATTGCGGCGCCACTGCTTGCGCACGTCGCGCAGCGCGTCTTCCGCGCCGCGCTTCTCGAACTTGTTGAGCACGACCATGTCGGCGAAGTCGAGCATGTCGATCTTCTCGAGCTGGCTGGCGGCGCCGTATTCGGCCGTCATCACGTACAGCGAGAGGTCGGCGATGTCGACGATCTCGGTGTCGCTCTGGCCGATGCCTGCGGTCTCGACGACGACGAGATCGAAGCCCGAGGCGCGATACAAAGCGATGACTTCCGCGAGTACCGCGCTGGTCGCCAGGTGCTGCCGGCGCGTAGCCAGCGAGCGCATGAATATGTTGGGCGAGGCCAGAGAGTTCATGCGGATGCGGTCGCCGAGCAGCGCGCCGCCCGAGCGACGTCGCGTCGGGTCGATGGCGACCACGGCCACGCGGCGGTCGGGGAACTGCCGCAGGAAGCGTTGCAGCAGTTCGTCGGTCAGCGAGCTCTTGCCCGCGCCGCCGGTCCCGGTGATACCGATGGCCGGCACGAAATGCCCCGGACGATGCCTGCTCTCGAAGGACTCCTGCAGCCGGCGCGAAAATTCGTCGGGCATCTCGCCATCTTCGAGCAGCGTGATGGCGCGTGCGACGGTCGGGTGATCGGGAGTACCGAGCTTCGCCACGTCGAGTTCCGGGCGCACGCGGCGCACGCGCGCGAACACGTCGTCGATCATGCCCGTGAGACCGAGCCGGCGTCCGTCCTCGGGCGTGTAGATCTTGGTGACGCCGTAGGCCTCGAGCGCCGCGATCTCGTCCGGGCTGATGGTACCGCCGCCGCCGACGACGACGCGGATGTGATCCGCGCCCTGCTCGCGCAGCATGTCGACCATGTAACGGAAGTATTCGTTGTGGCCGCCCTGGTAGCTGCTCACCGCGATGGCGTCGGCATCCTCGGCGATGGCGGCACCCACGATGTCGGCGACCGACCGGTTGTGTCCCAGGTGGACTACTTCGGCGCCGCCGGACTGGATGAGGCGGCGGATCATGTTGATGGCGGCGTCGTGCCCGTCGAACAGCGACGCGGCGCTGACGAAGCGCAAGGGTCGCCCTGGCTCTGGTGGCTTCATGTTACTGGCTGGTAAGATGGGTTACCGAAGAGTAACACACGGCCCGAATCGCACTCATCACCCATGCCCGCAGCCAGCAGCAAAACCAAGCCGCGCAAGCTCGTGTTCCTCAAGGAGGGGCATGCCGCCGCCTCCCCCTGGGAGGGCGGCCGCCGCCTGCGCCAGCACGCGCTCAAGCGCGAGGCCGTCATCCTTGCTGCGGCGCGGGCTTTCGCGACACGCGGCTACCACAACACTTCGCTCGACGGCCTGGCCGCGAGCCTCAAGGTGACCAAGCCCACGCTCTACTTATATGTGCAGAACAAGGAAGCCATGCTGTTCGAATGCTTCCGCGCGGGCCTCGAGCAGATACAGGCGTCGCTCGACGAGAGCGAACAGGCGCGCGGCCCGGCCCGCGAGCGGCTGTTCGCGTTCATCCGCGGCTATGCTGCCGCCATCGTCGGCGACTTCGGCTGGTGCATGCTGCGCGCCGAGGATCAGCATCTCGGCGCCGCCATGAGCCGCCGCATCAAACTACTCAAGGCGGGCATCGATCGCCGCATGCGCGCGCTCATCGAGGCCGGCATCGCGGACGGGTCGATCCGCGACTGTGATTCGCGCATGACCGCCTTCGCGCTGGCGGGCGCGCTCAACTGGATGGGCCACTGGTATCGCGAGGACGCCTCTCTCAAGCCGCTGGACATCGCTGACAGGTTCATCGACGTTTTCAACAAGGGACTTCGCGGTCCCACGTGATGGAGCAATGAAATGAAAGAAGTCGTCATCCTTGCGGCTACCCGCACACCTATCGGCGCGTTCCAGGGCGTGCTCTCCCCCGTGGCTGCGCCACAACTCGGCTCGACCGCGATCAGGGGCGCGCTCGCGGCCGCCCAGGTCGCCGGCGGGGACGTGCAGGAAGTGGTCATGGGCTGCGTACTCGCCGCAGGCCTGGGGCAGGCGCCCGCGCGCCAGGCCGCGCTCGGCGCCGGCATACCGCAGGGTGTGCCGACCACCACCATCAACAAGATGTGCGGCTCCGGCATGAAGGCCATCATGATGGCCGCCGACCAGATTCGCGCCGGGGACGTGCAGCTGTCGGTGGCCGGCGGGCTCGAGTCCATGACCAACGCCCCCTATCTACTGCCCAAGGTGCGCGGCGGCCTGCGCATGGGGCATGGCGAAGTGCTCGACCACATGTTCTACGACGGGTTGCAGAGTCCGTTCGACGGCCAGCTCATGGGCACGTTCGCCGAAGCCACCGCGCAGAAATATTCGTTTTCGCGCGCCGAGCAGGACGCCTTCGCCACCGAATCGACGCAGCGCGCGCTCAGGGCCGTGGGATCCGGCGCCTTCGCCAGCGAGATCACGCCGATCACGGTCAAGGGCCGGAAGGGTGAAACCATCGTCGACAAGGACGAGACGCCGTTCACCGTGGACCTCGCGAAGATCGCGACGCTGAAGCCTGCGTTTCGCAAGGACGGCACCGTCACCGCGGCGTCATCGTCGTCCATCTCCGACGGCGCCGCCGCGGTCGTGCTCGCGGATGCCGCGACGGCGAAGGGCCGCGGCCTCGCGCCTCTGGCGCGCATCCTCGGGTACGCGAGTTTCGCGCGCGAACCCGAGTGGTTCACGACGGCGCCCGCGGGTGCGATCCAGAAGCTGCTCGCCCAGCTCGGCTGGAAGCCCGCCGATGTCGCGCTGTTCGAACTCAATGAGGCCTTCGCCGTGGTCGCCATGGCCGCGATGCGCGACGTCGGTTTCGATCACGCGCGCACCAATGTCAACGGCGGCGCCTGCGCGCTCGGCCACCCCATCGGCGCCACCGGGGCGCGCATCGTGGCGACGCTGGTGCACGCGTTGCGCGCTCGCGGCGGTGGCAGGGGCATCGCCTCGCTGTGCATCGGCGGCGGCGAAGCAACGGCCATCGCCATCGAGACTCTCTGAACACGCGGGGCGGAACCGGACTGACGCTGCCGCGTGGGTCCGCTATGCTGTGCGCCTTCTCGCAGGCTCAAGCGCCAGGTGAACAATGAAAATATCTGACGCGCGCGCGGTGGTCACCGGCGGCGCCTCCGGTCTCGGGCACGCCGTGGCGCGGCACATCGTCGCGTCCGGCGGACGCGTCTGTTTGTTAGATGTGCAGGAAGGCCCGGGCCAGGCGGCGGCGTCCGCCCTGGGCGCCAACGCCAGTTTCGCCAAGTGCGACGTCACCTCCGAAGCCGAAGTGAACTCGGCCATGGAGACCGCTGCGAAGAATCTCGGCGGCATCAACCTGCTGGTGAACTGCGCAGGCGTGATCGGCGCGGGCCGCGTACTGGGTAAGAACGGCCCGATGGCGGGCGATTTCTTCACCCGCGTGGTGCACATCAACCTCATCGGCACGTTTCTCTGCGACAAGGCGGCTGCGGCGCTCATGCAGGCCAACCCACCGGGCGCCGATGGCGAACGCGGCGTGATCATCCATACCTCGTCGGTCGCCGCTTTCGAAGGCCAGATCGGCCAGGCCGCCTACGCGGCCACCAAGGCCGCGGTGGCCGGCATGACCTTGCCCATCGCGCGCGAGTTCGCGATGTTCGGCATTCGCGTGTGTTCGCTGGCGCCCGGCATCTTCGCCACGCCCATGCTGGGAGCGATGCCGCAGGAAGTGCAGGATTCGCTGGGCAAACAGGTGCCCTTCCCGTCGCGCCTCGGCAGGCCCGAAGAGTTCGCCGCCCTGGTGCAGACCATCTTCGAAGTGCCGTACCTCAATGGCGAGACCATCCGTCTGGACGGCGCCATCCGCATGCAGCCGAAGTAGCGCATGAACGTCGGTCCGGCTCAGCGTGATGTCATGGAATACGACGTCGCCATCGTCGGCGGCGGTCCGGCGGGGCTTGCCACCGCCATCAGGCTCAAGCAGCGCAAACCCGAGCTCACCGTGTGCGTGCTCGAGAAAGGCTCCACCATCGGTGCGCACATCCTCTCGGGCGCGGTGCTGGAACCTGGGCCGCTCGACGCGCTTCTGCCCGAGTGGCGCAATGCGCCGTTGCCCATCAAGGTTCCGGTGACTCGCGACGAGTTCCTCATGCTGTCGCGCGGCGGCACCTCGCGCGTGCCATGGATCCCGAGCTACCTGCACAACCACGGCAACTTCATCATCTCGCTGGGCGGCCTCTGCGCCTGGATGGCCACGCAGGCAGAAGCGCTGGGTGTCGACGTGTTCGCGGGCTTCGCGGCCGCAGTGCCGCTGTTCGACGACGACGGCTCCGTGGCCGGCGTGCAGATCGGCGACATGGGCGTGCAGCACGATGGCTCGCGCGGCCCTAACTACACGCCGGGCGCGGAGGTACGCGCGCGCCTGACGGTGATCGCGGAAGGATGCCGCGGCAGTCTCGCCAAGGTGCTCATCGACAAGTACAAGCTCGACGGCGGCTGCGATCCGCAGGTCTACGCGCTCGGCATGAAAGAGCTCTGGCAGCTGCCCGCGGGTCGCGTCACGCCCGGGCTGGTGCAGCACAGCGTGGGCTGGCCGCTCGATGCCAAAACCTACGGCGGCAGCTTCGTCTACCACCTCGATGACAACCGCGCCTACGTAGGCTTCGTCGCCGGGCTCGACTACCGCGATCCGCGTTTCTTCCCGTTCGAAGCCTTCCAGCAGTTCAAGCACCACCCGGCGATGCACGATTTCCTCAAGGGCGGCGAAATCCTCTCGGCTGGCGCGCGCGCGATCTCGGCCGGTGGCTACCAGTCCCTGCCCAAGCTCGAAATGCCGGGCGCCGTGCTGGTCGGCGATGCCGGCGGCACGCTCAACGTGCCGAAGATCAAGGGCATCCACCAGGCGTTGCGCTGCGCGATGGCAGCGGCTGACTACTTCGCCGAGAACGATACCTCGATCGGGTTCGACGCGATCTGGCGCAAGACCGAGGCGGTGGCGGAGTTGCGCCAGGTGCGCAACATCAAGCCCGGCTTCAAGCGCGGCCTGAAATTCGGCCTGCTGAACGCAGGCATCGAGAGCGTGCTCGGCGGAAAAACGCCATGGACGCTGAAGAACGTGGCGACCTGGCCGCTCGAGAAACTCGACGAGTACCACTCGCCGGATCGTCACTGGGTGCAGCGCGACCTGCCGCCGCGCGATCGCCTCTCGTCGGTGTTCTACGCGGTGACGGCGCACGATGAAGTGCAGCCGGCGCATCTCAAGGTGCGCGACACCACCATCTGCGCGACGCGCTGCGCGACCGAGTACGGCAACCCATGCACGCGCTTCTGCCCGGCCCATGTCTACGAAATGGTGGACGATGGCGCGGGCGGCAAACGCCTGCAGATCAACGCGGCCAACTGCGTGCACTGCAAGGCCTGCGACATCAAAGATCCCTACCAGATCATTGACTGGACCACGCCCGAAGGCGGCTCCGGCCCCAACTACCAGCTGCTGTGAATTCGACCAGAGACGTCCTCGGCGCCTCGTACGCCGGGGAGATGGCCAAGCGCGGCTTCATCGCCGACGACGCCCAGCTCGCGGCCATCCGTCAGCTCGAACGGCTGCGCGTGGAGCTTGCCGAAGCCGCGTCGGCGCCGCTCGGCAAACGCATCCTGCGCGGGCTCACGAGCAACGGCGACGCGCCGCGGGGCGTGTACCTGTGGGGTGGCGTAGGCCGCGGCAAGACCTGGATCATGGACCTGTTCTACGCCAGCCTCGCGCTGGCCGCGAAGCGTCGCACGCATTTCTATCGCTTCATGCAGGAAGTTCAGGCCGACCTCAAGCGGCTCAAGGGCATGCAATCGCCTCTCGATGGCGTGGCCGACAAGATCGCGAAGAAAGCCCGCGTCATCTGCTTCGACGAGCTGTTCGTTTCGGACATCGCCGACGCGATGATCCTGGCGGGCCTGTTCCAGGCGCTGCTCAAGCGGGGCGTTGCCCTGGTGTTCACCTCCAATGTCAAGCCGAGGGATCTCTACAAGAACGGCCTGCAGCGCGACCGCTTCAAACCCACCATCGAGTTGATCGAGCGTCACTGCGAGGTCGTCAACGTCGATGGCGGCGTGGACTATCGCCTGCGCCAGCTCACGGCCGCGCCCATCTACCTGCCGACCTCGGCGGCGGATACCCAGAAACGGCTCGAGGAGCTGTTCGACGATCTTTCCGATGACGACGTGGAATCGGACGGCACCATCTCGATCCACAACCGCAAGATCAAGGTGGTGCGCGAGAGCGAGAACGTCATCTGGTTCGACTTCGCGGCGCTGTGCGAGGGGCCGCGTAGCCCGGCGGACTACGTATCAATCGCCAGCGAATACCAGAGCGTGATCATCGCCAACGTGCCGGTGTTCGGCATGGAAGCCGACAACGCGGCGCGGCGCTTCATTTCGGTGATCGACGAGTTCTATGACCGCGGCGTGAACGTGATCGTCTCGGCGGCCGCGCCGCCGGCCGAGCTCTACAAGGGCGAGAAGCTCAAGTTCGAGTTCCAGCGCACGGCCAGCAGGCTGGCTGAGATGCAGAGCGAGGAATATCTGGCGCGCGCGCATCGCGCCGCCTGAACGGACGCACGTCGCCGGAGGAGGCTGGCGGCGCCGGCAATCGGCGAGTAGTCAGGCGCCAGCCGCGAGGAACCGCATCAGCTCGGCGGCACGGCGATGCTTCAGCTGGCCCGCACCCTGCCCGGCCCAGAGGCTGATGATGTCCCAGCGGCCCGCTTCCACGGCAGCCTGCCGCAACCTCCCCGTGAGCCATCCCTGCACCGGATACGGAGGTAGACGAGCCTCCTGCCCCGCGAGCCTCTCGATGAATTCATTGTGGATGCTGCGCGCCAGCCGACCGGTAAACGCACGCGTCAGCGTCGTGCGCCTGGCCGCGTCGCTGAACAACATCGTGCGATGCAGCGGGGTGGCACTGGACTCCTCGCAGGCCAGGAATGCCGTGCCGATCTGCGCCGCACCCGCACCGAGCGCCAAAGCCGCCGCGATGCCGCGCGGATCCGCGATGCCGCCGGCCGCGATGACGGGCAAGCGCACGGTATCCGCCACGGCAGGCACGAGCGCGAGCGTGCCGGTCAACGAGTCTTCGGGCTCACGCAGGAAGGAGACGCGGTGCCCGCCCGCTTCCATGCCGGTCGCCACGATCATGTCGACGCCGGCATCCGCCAGTAGTTTGGCCTCGTCGGGCGTCGTGGCGGCGCCCAAGGTGGCGATGCCGTCGCGGCGGCAGCGTTCGAGTACGTCGGCCGAAGGCACGCCGAAGACGAAACTGAAAACCGGCGGCTTGAGCTCCAGCAGCGCCTCGACCTGCTCGTCGTACCGCGGCATGAAGCGGACCGGCCGCTCGGGCAGCGGCACGCGCAGCTCATCGAACCAGGGTCGCAGCAGCTCGAGCGCACCCGTCCATTGCTCATGGGTGAGCGCCGGATCGTCCGACCCCTGGTGAGGGATCCACAGGTTGAGAGCGAATGCGCGGCGGGTGCGCGCCCGGATCTTCGCCGCGACGTCGCGAATGCCGGCGCCATCGAGATGGTGCGCACCGAAGCTGCCGAGACCACCGTTCTCGCTCACGGCGACCACCAGGTCCACCGATGACAATCCGCTGCCGAACGGACCCTGGATGATGGGAGCGTCGAGCTTCAGGCGCCGACTGACCGCCGTGTCTTTCCACATGCGTCACAGGGTAATCTCATGGACTCTTCCTGATAAGTACGCACCTTCGGGTAACCATGGCAAAGCCCAACGTCTACAGCGTCGACTGCCCCTCGCAGGGCATCCTTGCCCTGATCGGCAGCAAGTGGTCGATGCTCATCCTGTGCGCGCTGCGGTCGGGGCCGAAGCGCACCGGGGAGCTCAAGCGCCGGCTCGACGGCGTGTCCGCCAAGATGCTCACGCAGACGCTGCGGGAGCTCGAGCGTCACGGCATCGTCGAGCGCGAGGACTTCGGCGAAGTGCCGCCACGCGTCGAATACCGGCTATCGCTGCTGGGACGCTCGCTGGCCGGCCTGGTGATCGAGATCGAGAACTGGGTGTCCACTAACTACACCCGCATGGCCGGCAGCGCGCGACGCTACGACGCCGCCTGAATGGCCGGCGCGCCGCGAGGGCGCGCCAGCCAGGCCTTGCTTCAGGCCGCCGCGGCGGCGGCATGTTCGGCGCACGCCTTGACGGAAGCCAACTGTATCTCCTCCGGCGTCAGGTCCTTGACCTGCGTGGCGACGGACCAGGCATGTCCGTACGGATCCTTGAACACGCCGTAACGCGCGCCCCAGAACATCTCGGTCACGGGCATCAGCCCGGTGGCGCCGGCGCCGGTCGCGCGCGCGAATGTGGCATCGGCATCTGCCACCGACAGGTGCACCGTCACGCCGCTCCCGCCGTAATGCTGCGGGCTGAACGCGCCCATTTCCGGGCATTCATCGGTCAGCATGAGCACGGAGTCGCCGATGCGCAGCGCTGCGTGCATGAGTCGGCCGTTCGGGCCGACCAGCCGGGAAATTTCTTCGGCGCCGAATGCGCGCTTGTAGAAGTCGAGCGCCTGCAGGGCGTCCTTGCAGATCAGGAACGGCGTGAGCGAGTGGTGGCCCTCTGGAATCGGCTTGGCGGCGGGACGCGACATATTTTTCTCCTCGGTGAATGGATTTCGGAAATCTCACTCACTGGTCGAACGGCGCCGCGCCGTTTCGACACGCCCGCGCATTAAGTCGGGCTCAAGAACCTGGCAGGAACCGGGCGCCTGTCCTGGCCCGGATTTCATCCGGGCTGACGCCGGGCGCGAGCTCGAGCAGCTTGAACGCGCTCTTGCGATCGGGGCGTTCGAACACCGCGAGGTCGGTGATGAGCATGTCCACGCAGTTGGCCCCGGTCAGGGGCAGGTCGCAGCGCGACTTGAACTTGGGGGAGCCATCCTTGGAGTTGTGCTCCATGACCACCACCACGCGGCGCACCCCGGCGACCAGGTCCATGGCGCCACCCATGCCTTTCACCATCTTGCCCGGGACCATCCAGTTGGCGAGGTCGCCGTTCTCGGCCACTTCGAGCGCGCCAAGCACGGAAAGATCGATGTGTCCGCCGCGGATCATGCCGAAGCTGTCCGATGACGAGAAATAGGCGGACATGGGCAGCTCGGTGATGGTCTGCTTGCCGGCATTGATGAGATCGGGATCCTCATCGCCCTCGTATGGAAAGGGCCCCATCCCCAGCATGCCGTTCTCGGACTGCAACACCACGCTCATCCCCTCGGCAATGTAGTTGGCGACGAGCGTCGGGATGCCTATGCCCAGGTTCACGTAGTAGCCGTCGCGCAGCTCTTTCGCCGCGCGCTTGGCCAGGTCGTCACGGGTCCACGGCATGGCCTAACTTCCCCTCTTGCGGACGGTGCGCTGTTCGACGCGCTTCTGGTAGTCGCGCCCCTGGATGATCCGCTGCACGAAGATGCCCGGCGTATGGATGTGATCCGGATCGAACGTCCCCGGCTCGACCAGTTCCTCGACTTCCGCGACGGTAACGCGGCCGGCCGTCGCCATCATCGGGTTGAAATTGCGCGCGGTCTTGCGATAGACGAGGTTGCCCTCGGTATCGCCTTTCCAGGCCTTGATGATGGACAGATCGGCGGTGAGCCCCGTCTCGAGCACGAAGGTCTCACCCTTCACTTCGCGGGTCTCCTTGCCCTCGGCGACCACGGTGCCCGCGCCGGTGCGCGTGTAGAAACCGTAGATGCCGGCGCCTCCCGCGCGAATGCGTTCGGCGAGCGTGCCCTGCGGATTGAATTCGAGCTCGAGCTCCTTCGCGAGGAACTGACGCTCGAACTCCTTGTTCTCGCCCACGTACGAAGAAACCATCTTGCGGATCTGCCGCGTCTCGAGCAGCAGGCCGAGGCCGAACCCATCGACTCCCGCATTGTTGGAGATGACGGTCAGCCCCTTCGCGCCCGAATCGCGCAGCGCGAGGATCAGGTTCTCGGGGATGCCGCACAGCCCGAAACCGCCGGACATCACGCTCATGCCATCGTGCGTGAGACCTGCGAGCGCCGACTGCGCATCGGCGAATACCTTCTTCGAAGGACTAGGCGGCATCGATCTGCTTCGACGGATGCGCAGCCGCGAACGCGGACAGGTGGCTGCAGTTTTCCCAGATGAGCGCGAGCCGCGGGAAGCGCGACGGCTCGATGCCGAAACGCTGGGCGGCGTACATCTGCGGCACCAGGCAGCAGTCCGCCATGGTGGGCGAATCGCCGTGTGAAAATTTGCCTGACAAATGATCGCTCTCGAGGTGCGCGTTGTAGGCCTCGAGCCCGCGCGTGATCCATTCTTTCAGCCAGGCATCGATCGCCGACTCGTCGAGCTTCAGCACTTCCTTGAGGTAGCGCGTGGTGCTGGTGTTCTGCAACGGCTGGACGTCGCTCGCGATGATCTGCGAGAGCATGCGCACGCGCGCCCGATCGACCGGGTCGTGAGGCATCAGCCTGGAGCCCGGGAACACTTCGTCGAGATATTCGATGATGGCCAGCGACTGCGAGAATCGCTGGCCATCATGCACCAGCGTCGGCACGCGGCTCTGCGGATTGACCGCCCGATACGCCGCGCTCCACTGCTCGCCCCCGCCCTTGGTGAGGTTCACGCCATGGTAGGCATACGGCAGCGACTTCAGGTTGAGCGCGATGCGTACGCGGTACGACGCAGAGCTGCGCCAGAAGTTGTACAACTCGAGACTCAAATGACACCCCGGCGCATCTGGTCCAGCTCGATGGACTCGAACAGGGCCTTGAAGTTGCCTTCGCCGAAACCCTGGTTGCCCTTGCGCTGGATTATTTCGAAGAAGATCGGACCGATCACGTTCGCCGTGAAGATCTGCAGCAGCACACCCTCGTGGTTCTCGGCATTGCCGTCAATCAGTATCCGGCGCTTCCTGAGCTCTTCGATGTGCTCCGTGTGACCCGCGACGCGCGCATCCACGCCCTCGTAATACGTCTCCGGCGTGTCCTGGAAGTCCACGCCCCGGGCGCGCAGCACGTCGACCGTGCGATAGATGTCGTCGGTGGATAGGGCGATGTGCTGGATACCCTCGCCCTTGTACTCGCGCAGGTATTCCTCGATCTGCGACTTGTCGTCCTGCGACTCGTTGATCGGGATGCGGATCTTGCCGCAGGGACTGGTGAGCGCGCGCGAAAAGAGCCCCGTCTTCTTGCCCTCGATGTCGAAGTAGCGGATCTCGCGGAAATTGAACAGGCGCGCGTAGAACTCCGTCCACTTGTCCATGTTGCCGCGATGGACGTTGTGAGTGAGGTGATCGATCTGCGCCAGGCCGGCACGCTCGAGCGGCTGTGGCGTCACCGGCTTGAAATCCACGTCGTATATGGAACGCTCGCCATACCGGTCCACGAAGTAGATGAGCGAGCCGCCGATGCCGACGATGGCGGGGATGTTGAGCTCCATGGGCCCCACGCTGCCACGATGCGGCTCGGCGCCGAGCGACACGGCGCGTTCGAAGGCCGCGGCCGCATCCTTGACGCGAAACGCCATCGCGCAGACCGACGGGCCATGCGCCTGCGCGAACTTCTGCGCGACGGAATCGGGCTCGGCATTGATCACGAAGTTGATGTCACCCTGGGAATGCAGGGTCACGTTCTTGCTGCGGTGGCGGGCCACCACCGGGAAGCCCAGGCGTTCGAACAGGATGCGCAGGTGTTGCGGATCCGGCGCGGTGTACTCGACGAACTCGAACCCATCGGTGCCCATGGGGTTCAAGGCATTGGTGAAAATGGCAGCCATCACTGGCCTCCGGGTCGAAATTGATTTAGTTTCAATTGTAACCAATGCGCGCCCCATCGAAACTCCACTTGGAGAATTTTCTCCCCTATCGGCTGTCGGTCTTGTCCAATACCGTCAGCAGCGCCATTGCAGCCGCGTACTTCGCCCATTTCGGACTGTCGATCCCCGAATGGCGTGTCATGGCCGTATTGGCGGCGAATCCCGGCCTGTCCGCCGCCGAGGTCACGGCCCGGACAGCCATGGACAAGGTCGCCGTCAGCCGGGCCGTCGCCACGCTCCTTGGCGCGGGGCGGCTGCGGCGCAGCAGGCCCAAGACCGACCGGCGCCGTACGCATCTCGAGCTCACGCAAGCAGGGACACGCGTGTACGCACAAGTGGTGCCGATGGCGCTCGACTACGAACGAGACCTGATCGCGCCGCTGTCGGCCAGGGACCGCGCCACGCTCGATCGCATCCTGAGAATCCTGCTGGGGCGGGCCATCGAGCTCGGCCCGGTGCACTCTGAATGAACCGGCTTTTCCCACCTTAACCGATCCGGAGTTCACTCCCAGATGCTTGGCAAGATCCCCGCAGCGCGGCTCGCGCTCATCGAAAAGATAGTCGCCCGCGCCGCGCGACAGGTGCCGAAGAACTCGCGCGCGCTCGCCGCGGACTTCCTGCGCGCGTTCTTCCGCGGCGTCGCCGAGGAAGACCTGCGGGCACACAGCGCGCGTGACCTGGCGTCAGCGGCGCTGGCGCACCTGGAGTTCGGCCGTCAGCGCAGCGGCAGCCGGGTGCTCGTCGAGCTTGCGCCGCCGTTGAACCCGGAGGCAGCCACCGCCTCGCACCGTGTGTTGCTGCGCGTGGTCGCGCCCGACATGCCCTTCCTGGTCGATTCCATCGGCATCGTCTTCACCCAGATGAACATCGCCGTGCATCTCATCGTGCATCCTGTGCTCGCGGTGAAGCGCGATGCGCGCGGCGCGCTCAAGGCCGTGGAGCCCGAGGGCGAGAGCACGCAAGCCGAATCGTGGCAGATGATGGAGATCGACCGGCCGCGGGACGAAGCGAGCGCCCGCGAGCTCGAGCGCCGGGTGCGCGCCGCGCTCGAGGACGTGCGCCGCGCCGTCGCGGACTTCCGCCCGATGCTCGAACGCATCCGCGCCGTGGCCAACGAGCTCGAGCGCGCCAAACTACCCGTGCCGCGGTCGCATGCCAGCGAGGCGCGGGCCCTGCTCTCCTGGATGCACGACGGCCACTTCGTGTTCCTCGGCTATCGTTATTACCGGCTGCGCCGCGGCCGCTCGCGCGACGCGCTGGTGCGCGAGGAGGGCAGCGGACTCGGCATCCTGCGCACGGAGTCACGGCGCAAGTCCCCCGCGCCCATAGTGCTCACGGGGCACCTGCGCCGCCAGGCGCGCGCACCGGAGCTCCTGGTGCTGACCAAGGCCAATACGCCTTCGACCGTGCATCGCGGCAGTTATCTCGACTACGTGGGCATCAAGACCTTCGACGACCAGGGCGACGTCACGGGCGAACACCGCTTCCTCGGCCTCTGGACCTCGAGCGCCTATCACAAGCCACCGGCCGAGATCCCCCTGCTCCGCCGCAAGCTCGAAGCGGTGATCGCGCATTTCGGGCTGCCCGAGCACAGCCACGATGCCAAGTCGGTGGTCAACGTCATCGACACCTTCCCGCGCGACGAGCTGTTCCAGACGCCGGCCGCGGAGCTCATTCCCATCGTGCGCGGCATCGTGAACCTCTACGAGCGCCGCCGCGTGCGCCTGTTCGTGCGCCGTGACAGCTACGAGCGCTTCTACTCGTGCATCGTGTTCGTGCCGCGCGACCGCTACAACACCGAGGTCCGCGAGCGCATCGAACGCATCGTGCGCGAGCGCTTCCACGGCACTCATGTCGAGAGCCAGGTCCAGATTTCCGACTCCATGCTGGCGCGGGTGCACCTGCTGGTGCGCACACCGCAGGGCACACCGTCCGTGGAAGACGTCGGCGCCATCGAGAACGCCATCGCCGCCGCTGCCGCCACCTGGGAGGACCGGCTGCAGCAGGCGCTGATCGCCCGCGGAGTGCAGCGCGACGCCGTGGACCTCGCTGCACGGTATGCGCGTCTTTTTCCGCCCGCCTATCGCGCCGATGTCGAACCCGCGCAGGCGCTCGAAGACATCACCGATCTCGAAGCGCTCGCGGCGAACCCCGCCGTGCCGCAGCTCAACCTGCGCACGGCGCCGAAGGCCCCGGGCGGCAGACCGCAGGGGCTGCGCCTGCGCATCCTGCAGACGGGCGAGCCGATTTCCATCTCCGACATCCTGCCCATGCTCGAGAATTTCGGGTTGCGCGTGGTGGCCGAGCATCTCTACGGATTCCCGGCGGGTGAACGGCCGGTGTCCATCCAGGATTTCGAGCTCGAATCCCGCGATGCCAAGCGTGTGGACACGGCCGGCCTCGAGCCGCTTTTCAAGGAGGCGCTGCTCGCGACCTGGCGCGGTGACGTCGAGAACGACGGCTTCAACCGTCTGCTGCTGTGCGCGGGATTGAGCGCCCGCGAAATCGTCGTGGTGCGAGCGTACTGCCGGTACCTGCTGCAGACCGGCATTCCCTTCAGCCAGGCCTACATGGAGCGCGTGCTGGTCGCGCAAGCGCCCATCGCGCGACAGCTGGTGCGGCTGTTCGAAACGCAGTTCGCTTTGCGCGGCAAATCGCGCGAGGCTGCCGCCGAACGCATCCGCGCCGGCATCGTCCGCGCGCTCGACAAGGTGCAGAGCCTCGACGAAGACCGGATCCTGCGTGGCTATCTCAACGTCATCCGCGCGACGCTGCGTACCAACTACTTCCAGACATTGCCGGACGGCTCGTCCAAGAGCTGGGTGTCTTTCAAACTGGACCCCCACCAGATCCCCGAGCTGCCGCTGCCGCGGCCGAAGTTCGAGATCTTCGTGTACAGCCCGCGCGTGGAAGGCGTGCACCTGCGCATGGCGTACGTGGCGCGCGGCGGCCTGCGCTGGTCGGATCGCCGCGAAGACTTCCGCACCGAAGTGCTGGGCCTCATGAAGGCGCAGAACGTGAAGAACACCGTGATCGTGCCCGCGGGTGCGAAGGGCGGGTTCTATCCCAAGCGCCTGCCGGCGAACGGCACCCGCGAAGAGGTCATGAAGGAAGGCATCGCCAGCTACCAGACGTTCATCCGCGGCCTGCTCGACGTCACCGACAACATCGTGAAGGGCAAGACTGTTCCGCCATCGAACGTGACCCGCCGCGATGGCGACGACGCCTATCTCGTGGTCGCGGCCGACAAGGGCACGGCCACGTTCTCGGACATCGCCAACGCCATCTCCATCGAGTACGGACACTGGTTAGGCGACGCCTTCGCCTCCGGTGGCTCGGCCGGCTACGATCACAAGGGCATGGGCATCACCGCGCGCGGGGCGTGGGAATGCGTGAAGCGCCACTTCCGCGAGCTGGGGCTCGACATCCAGACGCAGGACTTCACCTGCGCCGGCATCGGCGACATGTCGGGCGACGTGTTCGGCAATGGCATGCTGCTCTCGAAGCACACGCGCCTGGTCGCGGCCTTCGATCACCGCCACATCTTTCTCGATCCGAACCCGGACGCCGCGTCGAGCTACCGCGAACGCGAGCGCATGTTCAAGCTGCCGCGTTCGAGCTGGGATGACTACACGCGCAAACTGATCTCGCGTGGCGGCGGCATCTGGCCGCGCGGCGCCAAGTCGATACCCCTTTCGCCAGAGGTGCAAAAGCTGCTCGAGATCACTGGCAGCGCCGCCACGCCGGTCGACGTGATGCGCGCGATCCTGCGCATGCGCGTCGATCTCCTGTGGAACGGCGGCATCGGCACCTACGTCAAGGCTTACGAAGAGTCGCACGCCGAAGTGCGCGACCGCGCGAACGACGCGATACGCGCCGACGGCCGCGAAATCCGCGCGCGCGTGATCGGCGAAGGCGGCAACCTCGGCTGCACGCAGAAAGGCCGCGTGGAATACGCGCAAACCAGTGGCGGCAAGGTCAACACCGACTTCATCGACAACTCCGCCGGGGTCAATACCTCCGACGTGGAAGTGAACATCAAGATCCTGCTGGCCGAGGTGGCCCGCAAGGGCCGCCTCACGCGCGCCGCGCGCGACAAGCTGCTGGCGCGCATGACCAGGGAAGTCGCCGACATCGTGCTCCACAACAACTACCTGCAGAGCCAGGCGCTGTCGGTGCTGGAGCAGAAGGCCGCCGAGCGGCTGACCGAATACCAGAGCGTGATCCGCACGCTCGAACGCGGCGGACATCTCAACCGCGTCATCGAATTCCTGCCCACCGAAGACGAGTTCCTCGAGCGACGCAAGCAGCGGCTCGGACTGACCCGTCCCGAGCTGGCCGTGGTGCTGGCGTACAGCAAGATATGGCTCAGCAACCACCTGCTCGATTCCGATCTGCCGGACGACCCGTACTTCGCGAGCGAGGTACAACGCTACTTCCCGACACCGATGCGCAAGCGATACGCGCGCGCGATACCGCAACACCGGTTGCGCCGCGAGATCGTCACCACGCAGACGACCAACAGCCTCGTGAACCGCATGGGCCCGGTGTTCGTCACCCGCGCACAGGAAGAGACCGGCGCGGATCCGGCCGCCATCGCCCGCGCCTATTCGATCGCGCGCGAGATCTTCGCCATGCGCGCGTTGTGGTTCGACATCGAAGCGCTCGACAACAAGGTGTCGGCCTCGATGCAATACGGCATGTTCTATCGCGCCGCGCGCCTCCTGCGGCACACCTCGTACTGGCTGCTGCGCGAGCGCGGCCGCAACCTGCACATCGAGAACAATGTCCACGCGTTGCGCCCCGGCGTCGAAGCGCTGGCCAACGACATCGACTCGGTCCTCGGTGGCATCGCGCGTACGCGTCACGACGCGGTGCATTCGGAGCTCGCCGCCGGTGGTGTGCCGGAGAAGCTCGCGATGCGCATCGCTCGCCTGTCGGTGCTCGAACCCGCACTCGACATCGTGGCGTTGTCCGCCAGCGAGAAGACGCCGGTCATCGAAGTGGCGCGAGTCTATTTCGAGCTGGGCGTGGCGCTGGGCCTCGACTGGCTGCATACCGAGATCGACGGTCTGTCGGTGGATGGCTCCTGGCAGGCGACGGCACGCACCGGCCTGCGCGACGCCGCGATGCGCGCGCATCGCGAGCTCACCTTGCAGGTTCTGCGCCAGCGCGGCGCGCTCGCGCAGCGGCTCGCGGGCTGGAGCGCACAGCGCGAGGCAGCGCTCTCCAGCTGGAAGCGCACGCTCACCGAGATGCGCGCCGTGGGCACCGCCGACTTCGCTACGCTCACGGTAGGCGTGGACGCAGTGCGCAGCCTGTCCGCCGGGTAGTGTCCGCCCGTCTACGCGATGAGAACCGCGCTGGTCATCAGCACGTACGAGCGCCCGGATGCTCTCGCCGCCGTGCTCGACAGCGTCGCGCGCCAGCGCGCGGCGCCTGACGAAATCGTCATCGCCGACGATGGGTCGGGCGCTCCCACGCGCGAGCTCATCACCCGCTTCACGCGTCGCTCGAGCGTGCCCGTGCGGGCGGTCTCGCAGCCGCACGCAGGTTTTCGCCTCACGCGCCTGCGCAACCTCGCGATCGCCGCCTGCACCGCGGACTTTCTCGTCTTCATCGACGGCGACATGCTGCTGCACACGGGCTTCGTCGCGGATCACCGCCGCCACGCGCGTGCGCGCTGCTTCACGCAGGGGGTACGAGTGCGTGCCGACGAGGCGTTGACCGCGAAGCTCATCCACGACCCGCGCACGCCTCTGAATGCCTGGACCCCTGGGCTCGGAGCGTTGCGGCGTACCTATCTACTCCGCTCGCGTCCGCTGGCATCGGCCACGCGGCAGCTGGCCAACCGGTTCATCGCGATCAAGGGTTGCAATCAGGCCTTCTGGCGCGCGGACCTGGTGCGTGTGAACGGCTTCAACGAGGCCATTGAGGGCTGGGGTCCCGAGGACAAGGAGCTGGCGGCGCGACTCACGCATGCGGGCATCGAACGTCAGACGCTGATGTTCGGCGGCATCGCTGTGCACCTGCACCATCCGGCTGCGGCCCGCGATGCCCTGCCAGCGAACCAGAACGTCTTGTCGGAGACTTTGCGGGAGCGGCGCACCTGGTGCGAGCGCGGGCTCGACGCACACCTGACCTGACGTCCGACAGCGGCCCGGCCGGGGACGCGCAAATCGCACTCCCTGCGGTTAACATGTCGCCCCCTTCATCGGAGGCGCGCATGCCCGGCAAATTGATCCTTGTACGTCACGGCCAGAGCACCTGGAACGTCGAGAACCTGTTCACCGGCTGGCATGACGTCGACCTCTCCGACCTGGGCCGGCACGAGGCGAAGTCCGCGGGTGTCGAGATCAAGAAGGCCGGCATCGTGCCCGACGTGGTGTTCACGTCGGTGCTCAAGCGCGCGATCCGGACGATGTGGACCATCCTCGATGAGCTCGACCTCATGTGGCTGCCGGTCGAGCGCAGCTGGCGACTCAACGAACGTCATTACGGCGCGCTGCAGGGTCTCGACAAGGCGCAGACCGTCGAGAAGCATGGCGAGTCGCAGGTGAAGATCTGGCGCCGCAGCTATGACATCCCGCCGCCGCCGCTCGACACCACTGATGCGCGTCACCCGGTCAACGATCGCCGGTACTCCGGAATCGATCCGCGCGTGCTGCCCGCCAGCGAATCTCTCAAGGACACGTTGGCCCGCGTGCTGCCGTTCTGGAACGACCGCATCGTCGCCGAACTCAAGGCCGGGAAGAACGTGATGGTGGTCGCGCACGGCAACTCGCTGCGCGCGGTGGTGAAAATGCTCGACAACGTGAGCGAAGCCGACATCACCGAGCTCAACATTCCGACGGGTGTGCCGCTGGTGTACGAGCTCGACGATCAGCTCAAGCCGGTCCGGAGCGGCTACCTCGGCGATCCGGAGGCCATCAAGGCGGCGGCTGAAGCCGTGAAGAAGCAGACGGAAAAGAAGAAATGAGTCGGGCGGCAGCGGCGATGACGGCGTTCGTCAACGTCGGGCAGCCGGGGCGCCCGGCTTGGGCTAGCTAGGTCGGGGGGCCCGGCGCTATCGGCACCTGCTTCGCCGACCAGCCGTCGTAACGGCCCTGGCGTTCGGTCGCCATCTCGGTGAGACGCCGGCTCAGCTCCTGCATGTCGGGCACCGTGAGCTGCATCGACTTGTGCGCGTGCAGGACGTAGCGCAGCTCCCCGTTCTCCGGCGTATCGACGATCTCGGCGTCGAAGCCCTCGCCTTTCAACGTACGCTCGACTTCCATGGCGCCATCCGGCGTCGGGAACGCGAGGAAAAAATCCACGTCGTGCGGCTTGAAGGGATCGGACCCGCGCTTGCGCAGCTGGTCGATGAGCCGGGCATCCCAGGAGTCGTTCTGCTGCCGGCGCAGCTTCTGCAGGTTCTGCCAGATGCGCCACGCGGCGATCACGCCGCCGATGATGGCGAACGCGTACATCCACTTGGCGGAGAAATCCACGGCCTACTCGTCTTCGGCGATGGTGACTTTGAGACCCGAGAGCGCCGCGGTGAATTCCACCTGGCATGAGAGCCGGGAATTTTCCTTGTAGTGCGAGAGCTCGGTGAGGAGCTCGCGTTCGTCCGACATCGGTGGCGGCAGTTTCTCCGCCCAGGCCGGGTCCACGTAGATGTGGCATGTGGCGCAGGAACACATGCCGCCGCAGATGGCCGCGACGCCGTAGTCCAGTTCCCGCAAGATTTCCATCACCTTCAAGCCGGGCTTCGACTCCACGTCGTGCGAAACCCCGTCACGATCAACCACCTGCAACGTCGCCATTACCTGTCCCGGTACCTGAAAATTCGCGCTAATTCGCGGCGCTAGTGTGCCGAGGTTGGGCTTCGGGCGCCAGCGTCAGCAGTCGCCGGAGGGCGGCGGATTCGACTTGCAGTTCGGTGGCCGGAACGGTGCGCCCCACGCGGCGGGCGCGGTACCAGAGGTAGTTCACCAGGACGAACACATTGGTGAGGTCGGCGAGCATCGCGGGCGTCGCGCCGGCTTCATCGAGTCCGGCGGCTTCGAGCAGCAGCCCGGCGTGCGATGCCGCGCGCGGGTAGTAGGCGAGGATGCAGGCGAGGTCGTGCAGGGGGTCGGCGACCTGCGCGTATTCCCAGTCGATGAAGTAGACGCGATCGGCGGTGAGCACGTTGCCATGATGCAGATCGCCGTGGACCACGCTCGACGGCCGCCTGCCCCAGCCGCTGCGCGCCAGCGCTTCGTCGCCATGGGCTAACAACACCGCGATGCGACCGTCCTCGTCGCCGTCGTGACTCACGATGTGGTCGGCATAGCGGCGCGCCGTGACCAGCGGATCGTAGCGCGGGATCGACGGTGGCGTCAGCGCGTGCAAGGTGCGCAGTCTCTGGCCCAGCGAGCGCAGATCGCGCATGCGCGAGAAGTAGTGCGGCGTCCACAACCGGCCGTCGAGAA
Organism: Steroidobacteraceae bacterium; assembly: GCA_035525785.1. Lineage (GTDB taxonomy): Bacteria > Pseudomonadota > Gammaproteobacteria > Steroidobacterales > Steroidobacteraceae > CADEED01. Next base: position 42,147 of record DATLDQ010000112.1, read on the forward strand.
ATTCGGTGATCAGGCTGGATCGGTCCGGCGCCGCATAGATGACCGGTGGTGCGACGCCCGCGCTCGCGGCGGCCGAGTGCAGCGCAAGCTCGCGCTCGCGATCGAGCCCGGGGTCGGAAGCGGTGTTGTCGTTGAGGCGCACGACGAAGCGACCGCGCCGCGTGCGCACGAGGTAGCTGCGGTTCACGCGACCGCCACCGATGAGCTCCTGCGAGTACGGCGGGTCGCCCTCCTCGCAACCCGGAACTTGCAGCAGCAGGTCGCCGGCGATCATGCGGGCACCGGCTGCAAGCGCAGCTTGCGCCGCCACGCTATGTAACCGCCGATCGCGATGCCGATGAACAGCACGTTGAGCAGTGCGAGGAAGGGCAGCTCCTGCTGGTAGAAGAGGAACACCAGAACTCCGTCGATGGCGACCCAGTAGAGCCAGTTCTCGAGCTTCGCGCGCGCGGCCAGCCAGGTGGCCAGCAGGCTGAACCAGGTAGTGAGGGAATCGAGCAGCGGCCACGCCGCCTCGGTGCGTGCCGCGAGGATCTGCGCGCTGCCAAAGGAAAGCGCCAGCACCAGCAGCGCGCCCATGATGTGCCATCGGAACGGCCAGAGGCCCACGGGCAGCTCACCCTGGCTGAGTTGTTTGCTCCAGCTCACCCATCCGTACACCGACATCGCGACGAAGAAGAGCTGCAGGCCGGATTGCATCGGCAGCCCGCGCAGCCCTGCGAGCAGCGCCGCCAGCGCCGAGCTCAACGCTCCCGCTATCCAGCACAACCGGTCGCGGCGCGCGGCCAGCACCGCGTAGCCAACCCCGGCAAGCGTAGCGATGACTTCGAACGCGGTGAGCAGTCGTTCGGACAAGATCACTGACCGAGCGGCCCGAGGACCTTCATGACGAACACGGCCTTGCCGTCGCGTTCGAAAGTGGGACGGATCTCGCGGGTCAGCGCGCCCATGACGTCTTCGTACTGGCCGAAGATCTGCGTGCTCATGTCGTTGGTGATGACCTTGAAGCGGCCGTCGGCGTTGAGTCGGTCGATGAAGTCCCGGATCGGTGGAATGAACTCGTTGCGCAGGGGATAGAGACTGATCTCGACGCCGATGTTCATTCGTTCTCCGTCAACTCGCCAACCAAGGTCAATTATCGGAACTCATACGACACGGTGACTCCGAAGTGACGCGGATCGCCCGCCTGCACGTAGCGCTTGGGCGTGAAGTCCGGCGGCTCGTTGCCGAACCAGAAGCCACGCTGCGAATAATACTCATCAAACAGGTTTCTAACCCAGACTTCCGCGCGCCAGTGTTTCCCTGATAAGCCTGCCTTTAGATTGGTCAGGACCCGCGCGGGCGCACGCTCATCGTGCGAATCATCGAAGTAGAAGTCATCGACGCCGGCGAAATCCACGCGGGCGAAATACTTCGACTGGCGATATTCCAATCCCAGGTCGAATTGATACTGCGGTGCGTGAGCCTGCTCGCGACCGTCGAGGTCGCGGTCTTCGATGACGTAGTCCAGGTAACGCGTCTGCAACAGCGCGAGTCGCGCGTCCACGAGTAGTGAGGCGACGGGATTCCAGGCGACGGTTCCCTCGAGGCCATAGTTCTCGCCACCGGCCGCGTTGTCGGTATAGAGCACGAAAGTCAGGGGATCCCCGGGAACCAGCTGTACTCCGGTCGGGACCTGCTGGTCGTACCGGCGCATGTAGAAGATAGCCAGGTCGGAGTGCAACGTTCCCGCCTCGTTCGCCGCGCGGAACCCGGCTTCGAGGTTGTGCAGCGTCTCGGCCGCGTAGGTCAGCAGGTCGGCGGGCAGCGCGTCGCCGATGTTGAAGCCGCCCGCCTTGTAGCCACGCGCGAGGCGCGCGTACAGCGTGTGGCGCGCGTCTATCTCATGGCGCAATGACAAAGAACCGCCGTACATGGTCTCGTCGGGTGAGAACTCGGCAGCATCCGAATCCGAGTAGTCGGCGCTGCGCCGCTCGGCGCGCGCGCCGGCGGACAGGACCGTACGCTCGCCGATGCGCCATTCCGCTTCGCCGTAGGCGGCAAGGTTGCTGGCGCGGTAGTTGCTGTCGAAGACATGGTCACCGTCACCGAATTGCAGATCGCGCCAGACGTCGGTCTGCGTGACGTCCTCATCCGTGCGCAGCGCGTAGAGGCCGGCCAGCCACGAGAAGCGAGCCCCGCGATCCACGCTGTCGCGCGACACCAGGCGCAGGTCCTGGCTCAGCGTGTCGTGCTCCCGGTCGAAGCGCTGGAAGTAGTCGTAAGGCGTGTTGGCGCCCCACGAGACGTCGTTGCCCCAGTCGCCGTCGAAGGAGTACACACCGCGCGACTTCCCCAGCGAAGTACGGCTGACGATCTGGAACGCATGGGCGTCGTAATCGAGTCGCAGAGCCAGCGCGCGGACAAGCTGCGTGTCCTGGCCGGGCTTGTCCGAAAGCGTGGTGCGCGAATTGTCGATGGAGAAAGCGTCGTAGCCGTTGTCGAGATCGACCCACATGGCAGTGAAGCGCGCGCGCAGGTCGTCGGTGGGCTGCGCGCCCAGCTTGAGCCGCGCCTGCGATTCGCGATAGCCGTTGGTGTCGTCGCGACCGAGAAAGCTGTTGCGCCGGAAACCGTCGCTGCGGTAGTCGCCGGCCACGAGTCGCCACGCGGTTTCAGCCGAGCCATCGCCGAGGCCCAGCGGCCCACCTAACACGGCGTTCGCCCCATAGGTGCCGTAGTCACCGCCCGTGACATCGGCGTTGAACTCGGGTTCGGGACGGGCTTCCCTGGTGTTGACCGCGATGAGTCCCGCAAGCGCGTTCGCGCCATAGGCCGTGCCCTGCGGACCACGCAACACCTCGATGCGGTCGACGTCGGTGAGGTTCGCGGGCATGCCGACGCCCGAGAAATCGACGTCGTCGATGAGGAAGCCCACCGACGGGTTAGGCGCTCCCTGCCATTGCGAAAGCTCACCCACCCCGCGGATCTGGAAGAAGCGCGGCCGCGACGTCCCCGCGGACCAGTTGAGGTTGGGCACGAGGCCGATGACGTCCTGGAAATGCTGGACGCCGGCGTGTTGAAGCGTGGACGAATCCAGAACCGTGGCGCTGACGGCCAGGTCGATCAGCGGGCGTTCGCGCAGGTCCGCGGTGACCACGACTTCATCGAGAGTGGCGTCGTCGGCCGCGGTGGCCGACAGCGAGACAAACAAGATTGGAAACGCGCAGAACGCGCGCAGAAAGGAAGAGTGCATCCTATCCCTCCGCCGGTACTAACCGGATCAGGTTCTACGGGTTCGCGGCCCATCCGCGTCTCAGGCCGGATGCGCGATTGCACCGGCCACCCCGAGGTCGCGCGCATGTTAACGGAATTTGTCGCTTGAGTGACGCGGTTTTGCGGGTAAAATTCGCGCCCCGCATGAGCCGCCGCATCCGCATCTTCCAGGTAGACGCCTTCACGACGGATCGCTTCACCGGCAATCCGGCCGGCGTCGTGCTCGACGCCGACGTGCTCAGCGACTCCGAAATGCTCGCGATCGCGCGGGAACTCAACAACGCCGACACTGCGTTCGTGCTCAAGCCGGAAGGCCCCGACCACGAGCTTCGTGTCCGTTTCTTCACGCCGCGCACCGAGGCCAGCTTCGTCGGCCACGCGACCGTGGCCACGCATTTCGTGCTGTCCCGCGACGGCGCGCCGAAGACCCACAACGGCGGCCGCGTTCGGCAGAAGCAGAAGTCGGGCGTGGTGGACGTCGAAGTGCGCGGTGAGGGTGCCACGCGACGCATCGCAGTGCGCCAGCCGGCGCCGCCTCTGGGCCGTCAGCTCAACGACCGGGAACGCCTGGCGGTGCTCGATTCACTGGCGCTTTCCACTGGCGACATCGACACGCGCTGTCCGCTGCGCATCGTCGGCGGCGCGGGCACGCGCCTCATCATCGGCGTGCGCAGCACCGACCAGCTCAAGCAGCTCAAACCCGATTTCTCGCGCCTGACCACGCTGTCCGCCCAGTTGGGCGCCGCGGGTTTCTTCGTTTTCACGCTGACCCACGCCCTGCCCGGCTGCCTCACCGAGTCGCGCATGTTCTGCCCGGCGCTCGGCATCCCGGAGGACCCGGTCAGCGGCAACGCGCATGGCCTGCTCGGCGCCTATCTAGCCGAACAGGGCCTTCTGCAGCATTCCGACGGCCGCGCCCGGTTCACCGGCGCGCAGGGTCACCACCTGCATCGTTCGGGGCGCATCGACGTCGAGCTCGAATTCGCGCCCAACGACAAGAACGAGGTGAAGCTCGACGGCGTCTGGATCGTGGGCCAGGCCGTGTCCATCTTCGAGACGGAGATGGTTTTCGATTGACGGTTGCCAGGTGAAGGTTCGCGAGGTTGCGAACCTTCTCCTGGCACTCATCCGTGCGGCGCGTAGAGGTTCGGGTCTACCTTCCCGCCCGCGCCGGGGCTCGCCGGCTCCCACCCGCGAGTGCCGCGGATGATGCTGTCGGGAATCATCGCTTCGTCCCAGCCCTTGTCGGCGGCCGGCTCACCACCCGTCCTCAGGATCACGAGCTTGAGTGACGGCACCATCCACATGCGTTGTTTGCCGCCGGCTTCGAGCCGCACCACGTCGTGCGCGGCGAATTGCCCGTCCACTCGCAGGAATACGGCTCGCGCCGAGCCCTTGTGTGTCGGCGTGACCATGAGCCGCGCATAGGCAGGCGGCGAGAGCTGGTTGCCTTCGAATACACCCAGGTTGGTAATCAGGGCGCCGACGCGCATCCAGTCGCCGATGTGCGCGCGCAGGCAACATCCCGCGCGTACGTGCGCGGCCAGGTTCCCGCCATCATCGACGCCGACGGAAAACCCGCCCGCGCCCAGCGGCTGCCAGATGCGTTCTTTCAGCAACGTCGCATAGTCGGACTTGAATGCGCGTGACATCACGACCGCCAGCAAGTCGGCATCGACTTCGGGCGGCGATCCGGAAGGGTCGGCCTTTTCGGCCTGCGGCCAGTGCAGGAGCGTTGCGCCGAGATCGTCACCGGCGTAGTAGCCAGCCGCGAGCGAACGGGGCCAGGTGCGCGCGGCGGGCTTCTCGAGGTTGCTGTTGCCCGTGAGCAGATCGCGCAAGGTGATGGTGCCGCGCGGGTCGCTGGCCCACTCCGCGATCCATGTAGACAGGGGAGTGTCGAGATCGCGGATCTCGCCATTCTGTTGTGCAGTACCGAGCGCCAGCGCCGCCAGCACCGGCGTGAATCCGGAGAGATCCACATCGCGATCGAGCGCGGCGCCGCCCTGGAATTCCCCCCAGTATTTCTGATAGACGACGTGACCGTTCACACCGATCACGAGCGCCGTGCTGTTCCGGGCTGCGGCGTAACGCGTCGCCTCTTCCACCGACATCGGGTCGAGGCCGGCCTCCGCGAGCGAGAGCGTCGGCTGCGGCGGGCCGGCCACGACCTCGATTTCGCGGCGCGGGGGAAGATAGGCCAGCGCCTGCGCCCCGGAAACCGAGCCGGCGAGCACGCGCGCGGGGTGGCCGCCGCTCATCGCGACCCATGCTCCGACGAGCAACAGCGCAACAATCATGGACCACCAGACCCGTTTCATCGCGCATCTCCGTACGAGGACGCCACCCCATATCCGTGCGCCATTTCCAGAACGTGCGTGGTGTGCGCCGGCCATTCCTCGCGATGATGGGTGGCGATGACACAGCTGCCGCCTTCGGCGAGCCAGGCGTTCAGCCGTCGCGCGAGATCGGCGCGCGTGGCGCGATCGAGCCCCGCGAAGGGTTCGTCCAGCAGCGCCAGCTTCGGCTCGCGCGCCCACGCACGCGCAAACAACACGCGGCGCGCCTGCCCATAGGACATTTCCGCCATGGTGCGATCCTTGAGCGCGAGCAACCCGAAGCGCCGCAAGGCGCGCTCCGCGTGAGCGCGGTCGCTCGCGGTGATCGCATCGTTGAGCCCGATACTGGCGTAGCGGCCGGACGCGACCACTTCCATCACGGGCATCTTCGGCGCCTGCCAGGTCTGCAGGTGCGGAGCGACATAGGCGGTGCGCAGTTTGAATCTCTCCAGCGCCACGCCGGGCACTATGCCTGCGCGCCTGATGCTGCCACCCGCGGCCACGCCATGATCGCCGTAAAGGGTCCGCAGCAACGTGCTCTTCCCCGAGCCGTTCGCGCCGTGCACCACCCAGCAGTCGCCCGCGGCCACTTCCATGTCGATGCCATGCAGGATGTGGGCATCATCCAGGTGGACGTGCGCGTTCTGCAACGAGACCAGCACGCGGCGCCGGGCGGTGGCGCCACGACGCGCCTTCTTCTTCGCGCGATCGATGGCGAGGAACTCGCTGGAATCCTGGCGCAGCAGTTCACGCGCAGCCGCCGCGCGCAGCGCCCCGCTGCGCCGCACCCGGCCCTGTTGCAGTTCGAGCAGGTGGGTCATGGAGTCGGGCACGTCGGGAGCGCGATGTGTGGCAAAGATCCAGGGCAACTGCGAGGCGCCCGTGCCCGACAACCAATGCATCAGCCGCGCGTGGTTGCGCACGTCCAGGCCGTTCGCCACCTCGTCGAGCAGCAGTAGTTTGGGGCGGCTGGCCAGTGCGCGAGCGATGAGCACCAGGCGGCGTTCGCCGTACGACAGCGTGAGGAAGCGCCGGTCCGCGAGCTCCTCGATGTCGAGACTCTTGAAAATCCTGGCTACCTGCTTCGCTTCACTCACGGTCAGGTCGCGCACCGGTATGTCCGTGCGCGTCACGCCCGTGGCCACCACTTCGCGCGCCAGGAAGTTCCACTCGTAGTGCTCATAGCGGTCCTGCCGCTCCGCGCCCACGTAGGCGATCTCTTCGATGATGCCCGCTGGTTGATCGAAGGTCTCACCCTTCCAGCCATAGCGCCGCAGTTCGCGATCGGTGGGCGTGGGCCACACCGCGCCCGAGACCAGCTTCAACAACTGGGTCTTGCCAGCGCCATTGCCACCGATGAGGAGCCAGCGCTGACCGGGCCTGATGGACCATGCCACGTCGCGCAATACCGCGCGGCCGCCGCGATCGAGGTCGATGCGCCGGAGCGTTACGGACAGATATGGATTCGCGGCGCGCGCGCGTGTCGGCATCGGCGCCGGAGCTTACCCCAGTTGAATGGAACCAGCTGCCTGGAACGTGGCGGTGGAAGCCACCGGCTGGTCGGTGGGAAGCCGCGCGTCGGGCTCGTATGCAGGCAGGTCCGCCTGCGCGAACAGCGCGTCGAAGTCCGCTTCCAGCACGCTGTCGAAGAGCTGCTCGATGTCATCGAGCACGAAGTAGGTCTTCTGGTACGCATCGATGAGGTAGTTGGTGCGGAGCACGCGCTGCAGGTCGAACCCGAGGCGAGCAGGGCCCGAGGCGCGCGTGGCGTACACCGTTTCGCCGCTCGAGGAGAGGATGCCCGCGCCGTAGGCGCGCAGTCCGCGCGACGTCGCGACCAGCCCGAACTCCACGGTGTACCAGTAGAGGCGCGCCAGCATCTTGAGCTGCGCCGGGCCTTGCGCCCGCGCACCCAGCGCGCCGTAGGCCTGGATGAAGTTGGCGAACACCGTGTGCGCCAGCATGGGCACGTGGCCGAAGAAATCGTGGAACAGATCGGGTTCGACCAGGTAGTCGAGCTCATCGCGGCGGCGCATCCACACGGTCACGGGGAAGCGGCGTTCGGCCAGATGCCCGAAGAAGTCGGCCTCGGGGATGAGGCCCGGTACGCCGATCACCTCGAAGCCAGTGAGGCGCCGCAGGCGGTCGCTGGCCTCGGCCAGCACGGGAATCTTCGTCGCATCGGCGCCTAACAATCTAAGACCGGCCATGAATTCCGGCGCGGCATGTTCGTTCATGAGGCCGAGCTGGCGCTGGTACAGCGTGCGCCAGATGGCCTGCTCGTCGGGGGTGTAGGTCTCGTAGTTCTGCACGACCCGGAAATCCGGGCCTGCCTGGGCGTAGTCGCCGCGGAGTTGCACGGCGGATCGGGTCGGAGCTGCGGGTGGACGAGCCATGCCGCATCTTCCATCCACTGCAACGCCGGAAACTGGCAATTTCCGTCAGCGAAAGACGTGATTGTTGATGCCTTTCGCTAATTTCCCGGGTGATTGTGGTTAAATCCGCCAGGTATGAAGCTCGACAAGACCGACCGACGAATCCTCGACGTGCTGCAACGCGATGCACGAATCAGCGTCACGGACCTCGCAGAACGCGTCGGGCTGTCACCCACGCCCTGCGCCCGGCGCATCCGGCAGCTCGAGGACTCGGGGTTGATCCAGGGCTACTCGGCCATCATCGACCCGAAGCGCGCCGGCCAGACCATTCAGGCCATCGTGCAGATCAAGCTCGAACAACATTCCGATGAGATCGTCGAGCGCTTCCGCCGCACGCTCATCGACCGCCCCGAGGTACTGGCCTGCTACACCATGACGGGCGAGATGGACTTCCTGCTGCACGTGATCGTGCGCGACATCGAAGCACTGTCGGAATTCACGCTGCGGCGGCTGCTACGCGTGCCCGGCGTGCGTGACGTCAGGTCGTCGATCGTGCTCGAGACCGTCAAGCGCTCGCCGGTGATTCCGCTCGAGGATCTGGCGCCCCAATCAATTTGATTCAGGGCGGGTTGATTCAATGCAGGTTGATCACGACGACAGGCGCGCGAATACGCCGGCGACTACCGCGTCGCAGCGCTCGGATCCGAAGTCGAACACTTCCGAGCTTTCGGTGTGCAACCGACGCGACAGGTCGCCACGCAGGATTCGCTGCGCGCGGAACAGCCGCGTGCGCACGGTATTCGGATTGATGCCGAGCGATTCGGCGGTCTCGCGCACGTCCAGCCCTTCGACGGCACGCATCAGGAAGACCATGCGGAAATTTTCGGGCAACGCGTCGATGGCGTGCTCGAGCAGCGCGCGCGCATGCGCGGCTTCGACGAACTGGTCCGCGGATTGCGCTTCGGACGCCGCGGACTCCTCGGCCGTGAGTACTTCATCGCTGACGTCATCGAGCGAAACGGTTTCGGCGGGCGACCGCCGGCGAATCATCAGCGCTTCATTGAGCGCCACGCGCGTGAGCCACGCGCCGAACCGGCCCGTGGGCTGGTAGGTATCCAGGCGCGTGTAGGCGCGTAGATAGGCTTCCTGCACTGCATCCTGGGCCTCGTCACTGTCGCGGAGCACGCCGCGCGTGACCCGGAAGAGGCGGCGATTGTGGCGCCGCATGAGCGCTTCGAAGGCGGCCAGGTCGTGGTCGCGCGCACGCTCCACCAGGCTGTCGTCGGGCAGGTCGTTGAGCTGGCGCCAGGCCTCGGGACGCGGCGCGGTACGGGAAGTGGCAATTTGTTCCATGGCGGTCATATCCCCTGACAATGCTCGTGAGTGTCTCCCCGTTCCCGGCCGGTTCCCTCCCCTTCCAAAAACAGCGTGGAAATCAGTGATCGGCCGCCGCCGGGGGCGCCGGCCCCCGTTGCAGGCTGCGTCTCAGCAGGAAAACCAGTGGCGCCATGAGCACATAGCTCCAGGTGATCACCTTGAAGGCGTCCAGCATCGCGCCCATTTGCGCCTGCCGGCCCACTTCGCGGGCGACCACCGCGAGGCCGCGCGGATCCGTCGGTTGCAGGTGCAACCGGCTGAGGTAGTCGACGAAGCCCGCCTGATACGCCGAGACATGCGCGCCGAGCTCGTTCCAGATGATCTGTGACTGGTGCGCGAGCACCGTGGTCACGATGGAGATGCCCACCGCGGAGCCGATGGTACGCAGGAGGCTGAAGAGGCCGGCGGCCTCGGCCATTCGTCCGCGATCGAGCGTGGCGTAGGCCACGGTCGACAAGGGCACGAACACGAGGCCAAGCCCGACGCCCTGCACGAGCGTCGGCCACACCAGATTGAAAGGGCTCACGTCGAGCGAATAGAACGTCATGGCCCAGGCGCCGAGCCCGCCGAACACGAAGCCAGCCAGCACGAGGTACCGCGCATCGATTCGCGAAACCAGGCGGCCCACTACGATCATCGTGACGGCCGTCGCGACGCCGCGCGGCGCCATGAGCAGGCCGGTGGTGACGATGGGATAGCCGAGCAACCCTTCCATGAGGATCGGTTGCAGCACCAATCCACCGAACATGCCGAGGCCCATGAGCGCGATGACCAGCGACGACATGCCGAAGTTGCGGTCGCGAAAGATGCGGATGTCGAACAGTGTCCGCCCCGGGTGGCGCAAGCTGTGCACGATGAAAACGGCGAGACCCACGACCGCGGCGAACGCGCCGAACCGTATGTCCACGGCGTCGAACCAGTCCTGCTGGTTGCCGCGGTCGACTACATACTGAAGCCCCGCGATGCCGAGCGCCATGAACGCGAAGCCATACCAGTCCATGCGCCGCGGGCGGCGCGCAGAATCCGGCACGAACTGCGAGGCCAGGAAGAACGACAGCAGTCCCACGGGTAGATTGATGTAGAACGTCCAGCGCCAGCTGCCCACCTCGGTGAGCCAGCCCCCGAGCGTCGGCCCCGCGATCGGTCCGACCATCACGCCCAGACCCCAGATCGCCATCGCCTTGCCGCGTTCGTGCGGTGGATAGGCGTCGGCCATGATCGCCTGCGACAACGGCACCAGCGCTGCGCCGAACACTCCCTGCAGGATGCGGAAGAACACGATTTCCGCGAGGTTCTGGGCGATGCCGCACAGCGCCGAGGCGGCCACGAAGCCACCGATGCACGTGAGAAGAAAGCGGCGGCGACCCCAGATGTCGGTGAAATGACCGGTGAGCGGCATGATGATCGCCGACGCGACCAGGTAGCTCGTGAGCACCCAGCTGATCTGGTCCGCCGTCGCGCCGAGCTCGCCCTGCATGTGCGGCAGCGCGACGTTGACGATGGTGGTGTCGAGGACCTGGATGAGCGTGGCGGACATCACCGCGAGCGTGATCATCAGGCGGTTCGCCGGCTGCGCCGCGGCGAATTCACCGAACGCCACGTTCGCGTTCGCGTTCACGCGGCCGGCGGCTCGATGGCCACGAGGATGCTGCACGAGATCTTGTGCAGCAGCGTCAGCTCCTCGTCTTCGGCCCACCAGCGCGCGATCGGGCTGCGGTAGCGGTAGCCGACGACGATGAGATCGGCCCCGATGCGCTTCGCCACCTCGGGGATGTGCACCATCGGATTGCCGTACACCAGGCGGCCGTCCGCGGCCATCCCGCGGTCACGCAACCACTGGACGCCCTCGGTGAGCAGTTGCTCGGCGGTGCCCTGCTGCGCGCGCACCAGCTCGGGTGTCACCGCTTCCGGCACCGCCGTGGCGAGCATGTCGCGGCAGATGGCCAGTAGATAGGCACGCGACTTCATTGCCATCACCACATCGGCACCCTGGCGCAGCGCGCGCCGCCCTTCGGCGGTGCCGTCGTAGCAGAGCAGGACGTTCTGGTACATGACTCAGTCCGGCGCGGCGACGCGCACGTCGGCCGTCGTGCCGATGCGCAGCGGGTAGTTCGGGTCGGGGTTCAGCACCCGCACGCGAACGGGCACGCGCTGCGTGACCTTGACCCAGTTGCCGGTGGCGTTCTGCGCCGGCAGAAGCGAGAAGGCCTGGCCCGCTCCGCCCGAGAGACTCTGCACTTCGCCACGGAAGTCATGGCCCGGGTACATGTCGACCTCGATGGTCGCGCTCTGGCCGGGCTTCACGCGTTCGAGCTCGGTCTCCTTGAAGTTCGCGTCCACCCAGAACTCGCGGTCGTCGATGATGGTGAACACCGGCACGCCGGCCTGCACCATCGTGCCGGGCCGGATATCGAAGTTCGCGAGTGTCCCACCGGAAAGCGCGACCACGCGCGTGTGCGAGAAATCGAGTTGCGCCCGCGCCAGCTGCGCGGTCGCCGCACGCACCGCGGCGTTGCGCTCGCCGGCCTGTCCCAAAGCGCCCAGCGCCTGCTGGAGGTTGGCTTGCGCGGCGCTGACGGCGGCTTCCGCCGTTCGTGCCTGCGTCTCCACTGCCTCCGCACTCTGCTTCGAGATCAGCTTCTGCCCGGTGAGCTCGCGGCTGCGCTGCTCATTGGAACGCGCGTTCGCGAGCTCCGCCGTGCGCTGTACGACCTGCGCGCGTGCCGCGGCCACCGCCGCGCGCTCCTGCGACGAGCCCTGGTATGCGAGTTCGAGCTGCGCCTCGGCGGCGTCCACCGCGATCTGGTAGGGCTGTGTGTCGATTTCGAACAGCACCTCGCCGGCGCGAACGGTCTGCTGGTCGCGTACCCAGACGCGGGTGACTGGGCCGGAAACCTGCGTCGCCATCTCGATCCGGTTGGCGTTGACGTAGGCGTTGTCGGTACTGACGAAGAGCTGCGATTGGTGCCAGTAGTAGATTGCCGCCACGATGCCGGCAATCAGGACGAAGCCCACGATCGACCATTTGATGATCTTGGTGGGAGCTGCGCGCGGCGCGGCCACGGGAGTGGCCGTGAGATTCGGGGCGTCTTCTGCCATGGGGAGGGTTCCGACAACGACGCGGCCACTGTGCGCCGGGGTGTTTGCGGGCGCTATCGGAGATATGGAAGAGGATGGCGCGCCCGGAGAGATTCGAACTCCCGACCACTTGGTTCGAAGCCAAGTGCTCTATCCAACTGAGCTACGGGCGCGTGGGGCGAGATTCTAGCCGGAATCGCCGCTCTCAATGCTTTTGAATGGCCTGCCCACCGTTCCGCCCACTCAGGTGGAGCAGCATTCCCAGCACGGCCATCACCCACACGATCACCGGGCTCGAGGGCAGATCTGTGACGACCGAGACCGCGAGGCCCGCGACATAACTGCCGACGGCCAGCGCATAACCCAGCCAGAGCTGCTTGCGCGCCGCATGACGATACGTCGCCACGGCCGGGATGATCAGGCTGCTGAACACTAGATAGACGCCGACGAGCTGCACCGAGGCGGTGACCACCAGCGCGAACAGCACGTAGAAACCGATGCGACCGACGCGCTCTCGAAACAGGAACCACACCAGCACAAAGATCGCGGTGATCACCGCGGTGCGGACCAGTTGCTCGTTGGACACCCAGAGGATCTGACCGGCGAGCAGGTCCTTGAGGTTCTCGCCGCCGTGCGGATCGTTGGCGAGCAGCAGTATCTGCGCGGTGGACGCGAGCACGAACAGGATGCCAATGAGCGCCTCCTGCACTTCCGGCCGCTTGCGCTCGGTCCACGTGAGCAACAACGCGCCCGCGAGTGCGGCGACTCCGGCCGCCGCCTGCGCGCCCCACCCTTCGATCGGCAAGCCGAAGCCATTGGCGGCGATGACGCCGAGACCTGCGACCTGGGCGATCGCAAGATCGATGAATACGATGCCGCGCGCCAGTACCTGCTGCCCGAGCGGCACGTGCGAGATGGCAACCAGCACTCCCGCGATCAACGCAGGCCAGAGAATGGTCAGGTCGATCTCGGCCAGGTTCACTTCGCGGCTCCAAGTAGTTTGTCGAGGGTGTCGTCGAACAGCGCGAACAGATCCTTGGCCGCGGCGTCGCCACCCACCGAAAACGGCAGCGTGACCACCGGGGCCTTCACGCGGCCCGAGAGCCAATCCGCGGCCTTCACGTCGTTGTATGCATTCACGAGGATGAGCTTGGGCGGGTTCGAACCGAGCTTCGCCACCAGCTGGCCGAGATAGGCCGCGGTCGGCGGCACGCCAGGCTTCGGCTCGATCGACGCGAGCTCGTTGAGCCCCAGCCAGTGGCACAGGTAGGCCTGGTCGCGATGCATGATCACGACCGGCAACCCTTTCAGTGGCGCGGCCTTCGCTTCCCAGCGCGCGATCGCGGCGTTCCAGCGCGCGTCGAAATCCTTCTCGCGCTGCTGGTACCAGGCCGCCTGGGCCCCGTCGATCTGCGCGAGGCGCGCGCTCAGCGCGTGCGCGACCGCCTGAATGTTGTGCGGATCGAGCTGCACGTGCGGATTGCCGAGCGGGTGGATGTCGCCCATCGATCTATCCACCCGGCCCGGCACTTCCAGCAGGTGGAGCGCCGAAGCCGCTTCGAAATTGCCCGCCGCACCCGGCTGTATTCGCTTGTTGCCGGACTCCTGAATCAACACCGGCAGCCAGCCGATCTCGAGCTCGGCGCCGGTGGCGACCAGCAGGTCCGCAGTGCGCGCCCGGGCGACCAGGCTGGGTTTGGCCTCGACGCGGTGCACATCCTGCAACGCGGTGGTCGCGACGTACACGTCGACCTTGTCGCCACCGAGCTCCCGGGTCAGCGCACCCCAGTCGGACGTGGTAGCGAGGACCTTGATCGCGGCCTGTGCGTACGATGCCGAGCCCATGGCGATCACCACAGCCAACAAGCGAAGAGTTTTCATGTCGGATTCCTAGTACTTGTGCGCGCCATGCGCGCCGATGCCGAAGAGATATTGCAGGCGGAGCACGCGGTCCCCGTTCTTCGAAAAAAGGCCACCCTCGTCGCGCGCATCGTCGAGGTCGTACTGCGCGCGCAGCCGCGTGAACTCGCTGGGGTTCCAATCGAGCATCATGGACACGCGCTGCGGGTGCGCCGCATCGAGCGCACCCGAATCGGCGGGATTCACCACGATGGGACGGTAGTCAGGAGTGCCGGAGTCGAGGCGGTCATAGCGCAGACCCGCGCGCCATCGCGCCGCGAACTGGTAGACGCCCTGCACGTACCAGCCCTCCTGCGTGTTGTCGTAGGCGACGGGCGAGGCGATCGACACCGGATCGGACGTGAACTCGCCGCGCTCCTGCCGGCGCAGGTACTCGGCTTGCAGTTTGATCTGTCGCCTGGGCGTTGGCGCCCACTTGAGTACTGCATCCGCGACCCAGGTGCGCGAATCGCCGGTGAAGGAGTCGAGCAGAGGATCGACGAGGAGATTGCGGTCGTCGGCATGCGTCTCCTGCCACGAAGCGCCGGCGCGCCAGCTCGTGTCATCGCCGATGTCACCGCCGACATGCGCGAACAGCGTCGCGCCATTCAGGCCATTGCGGTCGCGACGCGTGCCGGGGAATGAATCGCCGTTGCCGGTTTCTGCGCCGAGCTCGAGGAACACGTCGGTGGGCGCGATCCATTTCACCTGTACGCCGTTCTGCGTGAACTGGCCGCCGAACATGGCCTGATAGGCCAGCGGCTGGTCGATGAAATCCCAGGCATGCGCGTGCACCTCGTTGAGGTAGCCGAGGCCCGAGAAGAACCGGCCGAGCTTGGCGGTGAACCCATCAGGCAGCGAGGCCGTGCGTACGAATGCTTCTTCGACCTCGATCTCGTTTTCGCCCGTGATCGCCGCGGTCAGCTGCGCCGAAAAGTATGGATCGACGCTGGCCGCAATCGTCATCTCGGACTCGCCGAGATTGAAGCTGCGCTCACCGGGCCCGATCTCGTCACCCGCGGGAGTAAACCCCGCGATGTTCCAATCTCCGGGGTCGCGATGCGCGCTCGTGTATGAGCCGCCGAGCACCACGGAAATCGATGGATTGAACGCCGCGGCGCCGGCACCACTCGCGGGCGACGGCGGTGGCGCGGGTTCCGGCGCGGGCATGGCGGCCGCCGCATCCGCCGCGGCCGCGCTGGCGGACTCGAGCTGCTGGATGCGCGCTTCCAGCTTTTCGACGCGCGCGTCGTAATCGGATTTCAGGGATTGCAATTCGGCACGCAACGCGGTGACGTCATCGGCGCCCGACGCCATCGCAGGCAACGTGAACAGCGCCAACAGCGCCACCACGGGCTGATATCTCGACATGGATTGTCTCCTCTGAAGCTGACAAACACGCCGCGCGCAGCGCGGACATGGTTACATCGCGATCAGCGGGAGACGGGTGGCGCGCGTGAGCGGAATGCGTCGAATGTGCGCGGCGGGACGGCCGCGGCGGCATCGACATCGAGGAGTAGATCGGCGGATTGCCTTACGCCGAGGAGAACCGCGGGCGCATTGCCGACGGCGTTCTGCATGGGCGCGAACGACAGACACTCACCGCAAACCTGGGTCTTGGTGGGGGCCGCGTGCGCATCCGACTTGAGATGAGTGGTGGCGTGCGCGAGCATGCCCCACTGGGCCATGAACAGCGCCAGCGAGAGCAGATGCACCCAGATTGTTCGATTGCGTCGGGTCAGATGCGCCTCTGCGAGGAGTATCGAATGGAATTCTCCCCACGGACAAGATCGAACTGGCTTAATTCTTCTCCATCTGGCGCGCCCGGGACGGAACCGGCCCCCGGGTTGCCCGGTCGAATCGGCCACTGGAGGGTCTCATGACACAGGTTTCATCGGCGCGCGGGCGGCTCGCGCGCTTCTGGCGCGACTATCGCAGCACCGTCGCATTCCTCTTCCTCATGCTCATGTTTCGCTCGGCCTGGGCCGACTGGATGTCGGTGCCCACGGGCTCGATGAATCCGACCATCCTCGAAGGCGACCGCATCCTGGTCGATAAACATGTGTTCGGGCTCCGCCTCCCCTGGACGCTGATCCGGCTGACCGATGGTCGCGACCCGCAGCGCGGCGAGATCGTGGTGTTCGATCCTCCCTCGGACGGACCTACGCTGGTCAAGCGCGTGATCGGTGTGCCGGGCGACGAGGTCGCCATCGACGCGCGGGGGCTCAGCATCAACGGCCAGTACGCGAACTACTCTGCGGGCGACGTGGCATTGGTCTCGACACTGCTTGCGCGCACGCGCGAACACGAGCCCAGCGTCTATCGCGAAGGCGGGGTCCTGCCCGAGCACGCCCTGTTGCGCATGCCCATCGCCAGCGCGCGTGAATACTTCGGCCCCGTGCGCGTGCCCGCGGACATGTATCTCATGCTGGGTGACAACCGGGACAACAGCGCCGACTCGCGCTACATCGGCTTCGTACCGCGCCGTAACATCATCGGGCTGACGTCGCGCGTGGCCGTTTCGTTCAATCCCGAGAATTACTATCTACCGCGCAGCGGGCGCTACCTCACCCGCATCGACTAGCTCGAGCGCTTTCGCGCCCGCCGCGGCCCACGGCTCAGTGCGAGTCGCGCGTCACGGCGGTGCCGCTGCCACCCACGAGGAAGTCGAGATCCGCGCCTTTGTCCGCCTGCTGCACGTGCTCCACGTACAGCTTGTAATAGCCGCGCTTCGGCGGCTCGGGCGCCACCCACGCGGCCTTGCGGCGCGCGAGCTCCGCCTCGCTCACGTCGAGATGCAGACGCCGCGCGGGCACGTCGAGCTCGATGATGTCCCCGGTCTTCACGAGCGCGAGCGGCCCGCCGGCCGCGGCTTCGGGCGCCACGTGCAACACCACCGTGCCGTACGCGGTGCCGCTCATGCGCGCGTCGGAGATGCGCACCATGTCGGTGATGCCCTTCTTCAGTACCTTCGGCGGCAGCGCCATGTTGCCGACCTCGGCCATGCCGGGGTAGCCCTTCGGCCCGCAGCCCTTGAGCACCATGATGCAGTTCTCGTCGATGTCGAGATCCGGATCATCGATCTTTGCCTTGAACTCCTCGATCGTCTCGAACACCACCGCCCGGCCGCGATGTTTGAGTAGCTTGGGCGTGGCGGCCGACGGCTTGATCACCGCCCCATCGGGCGCGAGATTGCCGCGCAGGATGGCGATACCGGCATTCGCCTTGAACGGATCGTTGAACGCCTTGATGACGTCGCGATTCCAAACCGGTGCGCTCGCGACGTTCTCGCCGATGGTCTTGCCATTCACCGTGATCGCATCCGTGTTCAGCTCGTGCTGTATCTCGCGCAGCACCGCGGGCAAACCACCCGCATAGTAGAAGTCTTCCATGAGGTACTGGCCCGAAGGCTGCAGGTTGGCCAGGCAGGGCAACTTCGAACCGAGCTTGTCCCAGTCTTCGAGCTCGAGCTGCACGCCGAGACGGCCGGCGATGGCTAACAAGTGCACGACGGAGTTGGTCGAACCCCCGATGGCCGCGTTCGCCTTGATCGCGTTCTCGAAAGCCTGGCGCGTCAGTATCTTCGACAGCACCAGATCTTCGCGCACCATCTCGACGATGCGGCGACCGCTGAGTTGCGCCAGCCGATAGCGGCGCGAATCCACGGCCGGGATCGCCGCATTGCCTGGCAGCGAGAGCCCCAGCGCTTCGACCATGCTCGCCATCGTCGACGCGGTGCCCATGGTCATGCAGTGCCCTTTCGAGCGATGCATGCACGACTCCGCGGCGGTGAATTCCTCCTGGCTCATCTTGCCGGCGCGCACGTCCTCGGACATCTGCCATACGCCCGTGCCCGAGCCGATCTGCTTGCCGCGGAAATGCCCGGTGAGCATCGGACCGCCGGAGATGCCGATGGTCGGCAGGTCGCAGCTCGCCGCGCCCATGACCAGCGAGGGCGTGGTCTTGTCGCAGCCCATGAGCAGCACCACGCCGTCCATCGGATTGCCGCGGATGCTTTCTTCGACATCCATCGAGGCGAGATTGCGGAACAGCATCGCGGTGGGCTTGAGCTGCGTCTCGCCGAGCGACATCACGGGAAATTCGAGTGGGAATCCTCCGGCTTCGAGAACGCCACGTTTCACGAACTCGGCGATTTCGCGGAAGTGCCCGTTGCAAGGCGTGAGCTCGCTCCAGGTATTGCAGATGCCGATGACGGGCCGGCCATCGAACATGTCGTCCGGGTAGCCCTGGTTCTTCAGCCAGCTGCGATGGATGAATCCATCCTTGTCCTGCTTGCCGAACCAGTCCTGGCTGCGGAGCCGCTTGGTCACCGTTGCTGTCTCGCCGTGTCGGGAAGGGGCGCACTATAATGCAACGCTTTTTGGATTTTGCTCTTCAATTTTCCTGGGGGGATTGATGTCAGTCGATCGTCGCGATTCCACCGCCGCCCCCGCGAACGCAGCCATTTATCCCTCGCTGCGGGGTCGAAGCGTTTTCATCACCGGTGGTGGCTCGGGGATTGGCGCCTGTCTCACCGAAAGCTTCGCGAGACAGGGGTGCCTGGTCGCATTCATCGACATCGCCGACGCGCCTTCGCAAGCGCTCGTGGAGAGGCTCGACAAGGAAGGCCTGCCGCGACCCTGGTATCGCCAGGCCGACGTCACCGACATCCCGGCGCTGCGGAGCGCGATTCGCGATGCGGCTACCGCGCTCGGCGATTTCCACGTGCTCATCAACAACGTGGCGAGCGACGACCGCCACTCGTTCATGGACGTGACGCCGGAGTACTACGACGCGCGCATCGCCGTGAACCAGCGCCCCGCGTTCTTCGCGATCCAGGCGGTCGTGCCGGGCATGAAGAGAATGGGCGGCGGCTCCATCATCAACTTCGGTTCCAATTCCTACGGCGCGAAGGGACGAAACTTCCCGGTGTACACCACGGCCAAGTCCTCGGTGATCGGGCTCACGCGCGGACTCGCGGCCGAGCTCGGCGAGCACCGCATCCGCATCAACGTGCTGACGCCGGGCTGGATCATGACCCAGCGCCAGATCGACAAGTGGCTCACACCCGAAGGCGAAGAGGACATCAAGCGCAACCAGGTTCTGCCCGACAAGGTGCGCCCCGAGGACGTGGTGCCCATGGCATTGTTCCTGGCCTCGGACGACGCGCGCGCGTGCTCCGCGCAGGAATATCTCGTGGATGCCGGATGGCTGTGAGACTCCTGCAGTTCCTCGACGCCGGGCATGAGCGTGTCGCCCGTGTCGATGCCGGCGGCGTCGTGCTCCCGCTGACGCGTCATCAAACTACCTACCAGGTCGCGCGCCGCGCGCTCTACGAACGTACGCCGCTCGAACGATTCGTGAATGCCGAGCCGGTCGACGCGCCCGTGGCCTATTCCGAACTCCTGCGCGACGAACGGCTGTTGCCGCCGCTCACGCACCCCGATCCGGCGCACTGCCTGGTATCCGGCACCGGCCTCACGCATCTCGGCAGCGCAGCGGCGCGTGATGCCATGCACGCGAGGATCGACAAGCAGGAATCCGAGCTCACGGACTCCATGAAGATGTTCAAGTGGGGCGTGGAGGGTGGCAAGCCGAAAGGCAACGCGCCCGGCATGCAGCCCGAGTGGTTCTACAAGGGCAATGGCCGCAACGTCGTGGCCAGTGGACGCGCGCTGCTCTCGCCCGACTTCGCGGAAGATCACGGCGAGGAGCCGGAGCTCGTCGGCTTGTACCTGATCGACGATGACGGGCGCCCCGTGCGCCTGGGCTTCGCCATCGGCAACGAATTCAGCGACCACGTCACCGAGCGTCGCAACTATCTGCTGCTCGCGCATTCCAAGCTGCGCCAGTGTGGCGTGGGGCCCATGCTCAACACCGGCACGTTGCCCGCACATCTCGAGGGGCACAGCCGCATCCGCCGCGACGGTGCCGTGGTCTGGCAGAAGCCCTTCCTCACGGGCGAAGCCAACATGTGCCACACCTTCGCGAACCTCGAGTATCACCACTTCAAATACAAGCAGCACCGCGTGCCGGGGGACGTGCACCTGCATTTCTTCGGCACCGCCACCGTGAGTTTCGTCGACAACATCCAGCTGCAGGCCGGTGATGTCTTCGAAGTCGACCTGCCGGCGCTGGGAGCAACGCTCGTCAACCGGTTGGTCATCGAGCCGGGCGGACTGGCGCTGCACGATACGCGCGCTCTATGAACGCGGATCAAGGAGGCAGTCAAGATGCGGATCACGAAACTCCTGCTCCTCCTCCTGTCAGCGTTGGCGGTGGGTTGTTCCTCGAAGGATGAAGACCAGCGCATCGTCCTCGGCTTCAGCCAGATTGGTTCGCAGGGCGCATGGCGGCTGGCCAACACCGAGTCCATCAAGTCCGCGGCTGCCACCAGCAACATCGACCTGAGATTTTCCGACGCACAGCAGAAGCAGGAAAACCAGATCGCGGCGCTGCGCCAGTTCATCGCCGACAAGGTCGACGCCATCGCCTTCGCGCCCGTGGTTGCGACCGGATGGGAACCGGTATTGAAGGAAGCCAAGGCGGCCGGCATACCCGTGATCCTGACGGACCGTACGGTGAGCGCCGATGCGTCGCTCTACGCCGGCTTCCTGGGGTCCGATTCCGTCGAGGAAGGACGCAAGGCCGCGCGTTGGGTAGTCAGCCGTTTCGCGGACGACGACACCCCGGTGAACATCATCGAGCTCGAGGGCACGGTGGGTGCAGCGCCGGCCAGCGATCGAAAAAAAGGCTTCGAAGAGATCATTGCGCAGCATCCGAACCTGAAGATCCTGCACTCGGAACCGGCCGGCTTCGAGCGAGCGCAGGGCGAGACCGTGATGGCGCGCTTGCTCGCCGCGGAGAAGCGGAAGATCCACGTGCTGTTTGCCCACAACGACGACATGGCGCTCGGCGCGATCCAAGCCATCGAGGCGGCGGGGCTGCACCCCGGCAAGGACATACTCATCGTCTCCATCGACGCGGTTCATGCCGCGTTCGAAGCCATGATCGCGGGCAAGCTCAACGCCTCGGTGGAATGCAACCCGCTCCTGGGCCCACAGCTCATGACCTCGGTCACCGAAGTGGTATCGGGCCGGCCCATCTCGAAGCGCATCATCGTCGACGAGGCGGTGTTCACGCAGGACAACGCCCGCCAGTTCATCCAGACCCGCAAGTACTGACCTCAACCTTCAGGCATGATCGGACCATGGACCAGAACCGCCGCAATACTTTCGCGCTCGCGCTGCTGCCCATGGCGGCAGCGATCTCCGATATATCCCGGGCCGAGGTCGGCCAGGCCGACCTCGTGAAGCCGTTCGGGCGCACGCCGCAAGGCGAAGGCGTCGACATCGCGACGCTGGGATCCGCGGATGGATTGCAGGCCGAGATCCTCACGCTGGGCGGCACGCTCAAGAGACTCACGCTGCCCGTGAAAGGCAGGCGCGTCGAGCTCGCGCTGGGCTTCAGCGATCTCGCCGGGTACCTGGCCGACACTTCTTATATCGGCCAGTTGGTCGGCCGCTATGGCAATCGCATCGCCGGCGCAGCGTTCACGCTCGACGGCAAGCAGTACAAGCTCACGCCAAACAACCCGCCCAACACGCTGCATGGTGGCGAAGTCGGCTTCGGCAAGTACGTGTGGAAGGTGCTGGGCGCCGGGGGCGGCAAGAGCCACTACGTCAAGCTCGGGCATCGCAGCCCGGACGGCACCAACGGCTTTCCGGGCAATCTGGACGTCACCGCGCTGATCAGCGTGTACGAGAACACGCTCACTCTGCAGTACGAGGCGACCACCGATGCGCCAACGCCCGTCAGCTTCACCTGGCATCCCTACTTCACGCTGGCCGGCGACCCGCGCATCCCCATCGACGACTGGAAGATGACGCTGGCCGCCAGCCGCTATCTACCCGTCAACGAGTCGCGCGTACCCACGGGCGAGATCGCGAACGTAGCCGGTACGCCGTTCGACTTCCGCAAGCCGCGCAACCTGCGCGTGCCGCCGCCGTCGTCGCACCCGCAGATCGCGCTGACCCAGGGCTTCGACCATTGCTGGGTCGTGGACGAGAAAGCGCGCGTGGCGGCAGAGGTGTATGCGCCGCAGACTGGCGTGCGCATGCAGGTGAAGACCAATCTGCCGGGCGTGCAGATCTACGGCGCCTACCACTTCAAGTCGGTATACCCCGGCTGGCATGCGGTCTGCGTCGAGCCGGAAAACTTCCCGGACGCACCGAACCACGCCAATTTCCCGAACAGCATCCTGCGACCCGGCGAGACGCACAAGTCGTTCATGAGTTTCACATTCAGCGCGTGAGCCAGCCGATGAGAACCCGCAGCCCCTTGTTAGCCGTTACCTTGCTGGTCGCGATACACGCCCTGCCGGCCGGTGCCGCCTGCAAGGAGAAACGCAGCCGCGACCCGTCATTCATCGAGCTGGCGGTGCCCGACGGCGCGATTCGCCCGGTGGCCGCGCAGGACTTCGCGTTCGTCAACGACGAGACGACCTATGAACAACTGGTCGCGAAGGTCGGCCCGCCGGATGCCTCGCAAGGCACGCGCATCAGCCAGTTCATCTGGTGCTTCGCGGATGGCACCGAGCTCGGCGTCTTCACGCGCGACCAGGTGGCCATCGAGCAGATCCGCCACAACGGCAAGCTTGTCTACAAGCGCACCAAGAAGAAGTAGCCGATTCGCTAGCGGATGACGGCGAAAATCGGGCCGAGCCGCGCACCGTAGTCCGCACGTCCCAGCGACGGCGCGTACAGGCTCGAGATCGAACCGTCGAGATAGAGTGCATCCCGGCAGCCGAGCGCGTCGCGGAAGAACAGCGCGAACTCGCGGAAATTCACCGGCTTCTCGCTGATCACGAGCGCGGTCACACGGCCGGTCGGCACACAGACGCCGTTGCGCACGTGCCGTGAACGCGAGCCTTCACGGAACGCCGGGAGGTCGGGGACCACGCCGCGGTACAGCAGCATCGGGCCTGACTGCGTGGCGAGCGTCGGCGTGAGGTTGCGGTAGTCATGCGTGGCCACGACCCGGGGACCGCCCGCATCCACCAGGTACACGCCGTTGGGCTGCATGTAAAAATTCCCCGACGCGGTGGCGCGGTTGATAGGCGCGAGCTCCCGGCCGTCGATGACCAGCAGGCCCACGGGGCGCTGATCGGCGCGGAACATCCCGGCGTTCATCGCAAAGTCGAGCGTCCGTCCGCGATTCGCCAGCGCATCGCGCAATGCCGGGAGGTCACCATAGATCGCCCCCCGTTCATCGGTGAGATGCAGAGTGAGCTTCTCCGTCTCCGTCACCCGGCAGACCACGTAACCGATACCGCCGTAGTCCCGGCGCTGACAATCGACGGCGACCGCCGGGACGGCGGTGGCGAGCGCGAACATCGTCAGCATCATCTGGCGCGCGAACATGCCCGCCAGCTTACCGGGTATCATCGCCGCGCGTGAAAGCCGCCTATTTTCATCCCAGGTACTGGCCAACGTGGCTGGGCCTCGGCTTCCTCCGGCTCTTCGAGCCGCTGCCGCACCGGCTGCTCTATCTACTCGGCCGCGGGCTGGGGCTGCTGGTGTACCTGCTGCCCACTCCCTTCAAGCGCATCGCCCGGCGCAACATCGAGCTGTGCCTGCCGGGGCTCGGCAAGGCAGAACGCCGCCGCATCCTGCGCGAGCACTTCGCCGGCCTGGGCTGTGCGCTGTTCGAGACCGCCATCAGCTGGTGGTCGTCCGACGAACGCATCCGCCACATCACCTACATGGACGGGATGCAGCATCTGCGCGCCGCGCAGGAAACCGGGCGCGGCGTGCTGCTGCTGTCGGCTCACTTCAACTCCATCGAGATCGGGTGTCGGGCGCTGGCCGCGCGCATGGAGCTGAACATCATGTACCGGCCGACCAAGAACCTCTTGATCGGCGAGTTCGTGCATTCACGGCGCGCGGTGCAGACGAAGCGCGCCATTCCGCGGGACGATGCGCGCACCCTGATCCGGGCGCTCAAGGATGGCGAGGTGGTCTGGTACGCGCCGGACCAGAGCTTCCGGAAAAAGGGCGCTGAAATGGTGCGCCTGTTCGGCATCCCGGCGGCGACCAATACCGCCACCTCGCGCATCGTCGGCATGACCAATGCGCTGGTGCTGCCCTATTTCTTCGAGCGGCTTCCGGGCGGCGGCTACAAGGGCGTCATCCACCCGCCCCTCGATGATTTCCCGACCAGGGACGCCGTGGCCGACGCCGAGCGTTTCAACCACATCGTCGAAGCCGAGGTCCGGCGCATGCCGGCGCAATACCTCTGGATTCACCGGCGTTTCAAAGGGTTGACCCCCGAGTATCCGAAGTACTACGAATAGCCGCGGTCGCTGTAAGCTACGGGCATTCCAGATCGACACTCAGGACTTTCCATGAAGACGATTTTTTCGGCGGCCCTGTTGCTGGGCGGCCTGGTTGCCATTTCGCAGGCTCACGCGGCCTGCAACTATCCCATCGCTCCCGGAAAATTTCCGGATGGCACCGTGGCCTCGCGCGACGAGATGAAGACCGCGAAGGCTCAAGTCGTGAAGTACGACGCCGACATGAACACCTATCTCGTCTGCATTCGCGGCGAATACGAAGCGAAGCTGTCCAAGCAGGCCGACGCCACCGCCGAGCAGAAGGCCGAGATGGAGCGCATGCATGCGCAGAAGGAGGACGCCGCGCTCGCCGAAGTGCAGGACGTGGTCGCCCGCTTCAACGAGCAACTCAAGGCTTGGAAGGCCAAGAACGACGCGGAGAAGAAGCCCTCCTGAGCCCGGGTATGCTCACGCCAACGCAGGCAGAGACACTCATCGAGCAGCACCTCACGTGCCTGCCCATCGAGTCTTTGCCGCTGGCGCAAGCCGCGGGCGCGGTGCTTCGCGAAAACGTCTACGCCGAACGTGACCATCCGCCCTTCGACCGGGTCGCAATGGATGGCATTGCGCTGGCCACTGCCGGCGCGGCCGGCAATCTCGGGAGACTGCGCGTCAGTGCCACGCAGAATGCGGGCGATCCGCCGCGGCAGCTCGGCGACCCCGGTGAATGCATCGAGATCATGACGGGCGCCATGCTGCCCGTGGGCTGCGATGCCGTGGTGCCCGTGGAGCAGATCGAGCGCGACGGCGACTTCGCCGAGATCGGCCGCCGCGCGCTCACGCCCTGGCAGAACGTCCACCGCCGCGGGTCCGATTGCCGGCAGGGCGCGTTGTTGCTGAGCGCGGGCACGCGCCTGACGCCACCCGAGGTGGCCATCGCCGCCGGCGCCGGCATGGCACGCGTGCGCGTGAGCGCGCAACCCATGATCGTCGTGATCTCGACGGGCAACGAGCTCGTGGAGCCCGGCGAGCTCATCGAGCCGCACCAGGTGCGGCGATCGAACGCGTACGGCATCACCGCGGCGCTGCGCCAGCATGGCTTCACCCGCGTCGCCGACGATCACGTGCGTGACGACGAGGGCCAGCTCACCGAACGGCTGGGCTTCCACCTGCGCACCCACGACGTGCTCATCCTGTCGGGCGGCGTGTCGATGGGAAAGCTCGACCTCGTGCCGAAGGTTCTCGAAGCGCTGGGCGTGCAGCTGGTGTTCCACCACGTCGCGCAAAGGCCCGGCAAGCCCATGTGGTTTGGCGTATCGCAGTCGGGCCCGGCCGTGTTCGCGCTGCCCGGCAACCCGGTATCCACGCTGGTGTGCCTGTCGCGCTACGTACTGCCCGCGCTGCGCGCCGCCATGGGGGAGGCACCCGGCGAGCCACCGCGCATCGCGCTCACCGGGCCCGTGGAAGTGAAGGTGCCGCTGTCTTACTACCTGCCGGTGAAGCTCCAGTCCGACGACTGGGGCCGAACCTCCGCCGAGCCCCGGCCAACGAACGGCTCGGGCGATTTCACCTCGCTCGCGGGCACCGA
The DNA here is from genome assembly GCA_035525785.1 of Steroidobacteraceae bacterium. Classification (GTDB taxonomy): domain Bacteria; phylum Pseudomonadota; class Gammaproteobacteria; order Steroidobacterales; family Steroidobacteraceae; genus CADEED01. The sequence goes on from DATLDQ010000112.1 coordinate 68,391, forward strand.
CGGTTTCGTCGAGCTGCCGCCGGGGCCCGGCACGCTTCCCAAGGGTTTCGTCGCGCGTTTCTTCCGCTGGTGACGCGCATGGAAAAAGTGGTGCCACTGGCCTCGCTGCTGCAGGGACGTGTACTCGATTCGCATCGTCGTCCGCTCCACGACCTGCGCATCTCCGTGATGGACCGGTGCAACTTCCGTTGCCCGTACTGCATGCCGCGCGAGACCTTCCACGACTCCTATCGTTTTCTGAAATCGAGCGAGCGACTCGACTTCGCCGAGCTCTTGCAACTCACGCGCGTGTTCGTGCGCGCCGGCGTGAAGAAGTTGCGCATCACGGGCGGTGAGCCGCTGCTGCGCCCCAACCTCGCGGACTTCATCGGCGATCTCACGTCCATCCAGGGCATCGAGGACATCGCGCTCACCACCAACGGCGTGCTGCTCGCGAAGTACGCGAGCGAGCTCAAGGCTGCGGGCCTCGATCGCATCACCGTGAGCCTGGACACGCTCGACCCCGACGTGTTCGCAAAGATGAGCGGCGGCTTCGGCGGCGTCGCCGAGGTGCTCGACGGCATCGAGCATGCGCGGCGCGCCGGCCTTTCGCCCATCAAGTTGAACACCGTCGTCCAGCGCGGCGTGAACGATCACACCGTGATGGACCTGCTCGCGCATTTTCGCGGCACCGGCGTGATCGTTCGCTTCATCGAATACATGGACGTCGGCACGCGCAACCACTGGAAGCCCGAGATGGTGGTGTCGTCGCGCGAGCTCGCGGACGTCATCGGCGCACGCTGGCCCCTTTCGCCGCGCGGCCGCGAGTACGCGGGCGAGGTGGCGGAGCGCTACGCCTACGACGACGGCGCTGGCGAGGTTGGTTTCATCTCCTCCGTCTCGCAGCCCTTCTGCGGCGATTGCTCGCGCGCGCGCCTCTCCTCCGACGGCTCTTTCTACACCTGCCTGTTCGCGACCGTGGGCACCGACCTGCGCGCGCCGCTGCGCGCCGGGGCGAGCGACGACGAGCTGTTCGACGTCATCCGCGGCGTGTGGCAGCGGCGCGGCGACCGCTACAGCGAGCTGCGCGCCTCCATGCGCGACACTCCCGACCTGCGCAAGGTCGAGATGAATCACATCGGTGGTTAGGCACATGGCGCGACGCTCGAAGCTCACGCATCTCGATGCGGCGAATCGCCCGGCCATGGTCGACGTGGGCGCCAAGCAGGCCACCATGCGCGAGGCGACCGCCGAGGCCTGGGTCAAACTACCGCCGGACGTGGCCCGCGAGCTGGCGCGCACCGGGCACCGCACGAAGAAGGGCCCCGTCTTCGACACCGCCATCGTCGCGGGCGTGATGGCCGCGAAGAAGACTCACGAGATCATCCCGTTCTGCCATCCGCTGCCGCTCGAGCGTTGCAACGTCGACATCAGCGCCGTGGCGGGCGGCCGCATCCGCATCGTCTGCAGCGTGGCCGTGCATCACAAGACCGGCGTCGAGATGGAAGCCCTCATGGGCGCGAGCGCCGCGGCGCTCACGATCTACGACATGTGCAAGGCCATGTCGCATGACATCGAGATCTCGCGCGTGCGGCTGCTCGACAAGAGCGGGGGCAAGCGGGACTATTCGCGCGCGGCAAAACGGGGTGTTTCATCCGGCGCGCGGAAACGCGCGACATGATCATCTCCGCGCCGGCGCTGTACGGACTGGTGCTCGCGGGCGGCCGCAGCACGCGCATGCAGCGCGACAAGGCCGCGCTCGAGTACCGTCCTGGCGAAACGCAGATCGACGCGGCGATGAAGCTGCTCGCGGGCCGAGTCGTGCGTGCCTTCGTCTCGGTGCGCGCCGACCAGTCCGAGGACCGCGTGCGTTCAGCCCATCCACAGATCGTGGATCGTGGTGGTACCGAGGGCCCGATCGCCGGCATCAGCGCCGCCTTCGCGGAGCACCCGGGTGTGGCGTGGCTGGTGCTGGCCTGCGACCTGCCTTTCCTCGATGCGCGGACGCTCGATCTGCTGATCTCCTCGCGCGCGCCCGACGGTGATGCCACGGCATTCCGGTCCGCACATGATGGCCTGCCCGAACCGCTGTGCGCGATATACGAGCCGCGTGCCGCGGAGAAGATCGCGGCGCAGATCGCGGCGGGCAGGAACTGCCCGCGCAAATTACTCCTCAACGCATCCACGCGACTCCTCGACCAGCCCAACCCGCGCGCCCTCGACAACGTGAACACGCTGGACGACTATGCGAGCGCCATGTCCGCCATCGAATCGCCCGCCCGCGAGATTCGCGTGCAGTACTACGCGCTGCTGCGCGAGCAGGCCGGGCGCAGCGATGAAAAGCTCACGACCCGCGCCCGCACGCCGCGCGAGTTGTATGGCGAACTCAAGTCGCGCTACCCGTTCACGCTGCCGGCCGAGATGCTGCGTGTCGCGATCAACGCCGAGTTCGGCGAATGGAACCAGCCGCTCGAGGCGGGAGACGCCGTCGTGTTCATCCCGCCGGTGGCCGGCGGATGAAAACGTTCAGTTTCAGCGCCAGCGCGCTCGATACGGCGGCGTTGCAGGATGAAATCCGCGACGTCACCTGCGGCGGCTTCGCGGCCTTCGAAGGCTGGGTGCGCAATCACAACGAGGGTCACGCCGTCACGCGGCTGGAATACGAGGCTTTCACCGAGCTCGCCGAAAAGGAAGGCACCCGCATCGTGCAGGCTGCGATCGAGAAGTTTGGCGTGACGCGCGGCGCGTGCGTGCATCGCATCGGCTCGTTGGCACTCGGCGACGTCGCCGTATGGGTCGGCGTCAGCGCCGCGCATCGCGACGAAGCGTTCCGCGCCTGCCGCTTCATCATCGACGAGGTGAAGCACCGCTTGCCCATCTGGAAGAAGGAGCACTACGTCAACGGCGACTCCGGCTGGGTCAACTGCGAGCGTTGCGCGGTGGCGCCCGGTGAAGCTGCGGGTGGTCCGGACGGGCACGACCACGACCACGATCACGACCCCGGCGACCACGCGCATCACGCTGGCCCACCGCGAGGCGCATCCCCGGGCGCCACGCCTGACTACTCGCGCCAGATCGCGCTGCGCGAAGTCGGCCATGCGGGCCAGGACAAGCTGCGCCGCGCGTCGGTGCTGGTGGTCGGCGCCGGCGGGCTCGGCGTGCCGGTGCTGCAATATCTCGCGGGCGCCGGCGTCGGGCACATCGACATCGTCGACGCCGACGTGCTCGAACCCTCCAACCTG